>NZ_JAUSQK010000001.1:654202-1308404 GCF_030811115.1 Olsenella profusa DSM 13989
GCCATCCGGCAGGTGGCCCGCACCCTGCTCGCACATGAGGGCCTTGGCCAGCAGGCGCGCCATGGTGGTCTTGCCGGTGCCACGAGGCCCGCAGAAGAGATAGGCATGGCTCGTACGGCCCTCGAGCACGGCATGCTCGAGGGTCGAGACCACGTGCTGCTGTCCGATGACATCCTCGAACCTCTGTGGGCGGTACGTTCTGTAGAGCGATTCCATGATGCCTCCTGGGGCGTTGCCTGAGACCTCAAGTATACCTGCGGCATGCACGCGACTTGAGTAACGCCACGGAACCAGGACAGGCGCGCGTACGCCCCGCCCCCATGCCTGGTATGCTGGGTAGGATGCATATCAGAGGGGAGCCATGCGCATGAGCCGGGCCATGCGCGTCCTCGAGCGCAACAGGGGGCAGACGCTCGTCATCTCGTCAGCAGACGAGGTGCACGTCGTGCCCCTGCGCGACATCCTCTATGTTGACCTCATCAAGCACGACCTGCAGTACCATCTGGAGCACAGGGTGCTCAGGCGGCACGGCAGCCTCACGAGCGCCGCATGGGAGCTGCCCGCGGCGCTCTTCGTAAAGCTCTCGCAGGGCTGCATCGTCAACATGTCTCACGTGCGCACCATCCGGGGCGACTCCATCGAGCTCGACGATGGAACGCAGCTGTACTTCAGCCGTTCGCGCCGCAAGCCCTGCCTCGAGGAGCTCTCCCGCTTCTTCGGGGGGACGATATGACGGGCTCGTCGTTCTGGGGGGCGCTGGGGTGGGCGAGCGCGGGCATGCTCTCCTGCATCGAGATCCTCGTGGCAGAGCTGGTGGTCATCGTCATCCTCGCCGTCATTGGCTTCGACCTGCTGCTGAAGGCGAGCGTGCTCGCGCTGCTCAGCCCCCTGGTGGCGCTCTGCCTGCGTGCCTTTCATGCCGTGGTGTGCCTCTTCGTGCTCCTCGTCGAGGTGGAGATGGTCATCAACCGGCAGCTGGAGGGCGAGGTGGAGACGACCGAGCGCCTCATGGCCAAGCGCGAACGCCAATACGCCCTCTCGCGCGAGAGCATCGAGGCCATCAACCTCAAATGCCACGACCTGCGCCACCAGATCCGCCACCTCTCCGACACCGGCGCGGCCGTCGTGGACAAGGGCGTCCTCGCCGACATCGCGCGCGAGGTGGCCGTGTACGACTCCAGCGTGCACACCGGCAATGACGCGCTCGACACCATCCTCACCGAGAAGAGCCTGCTCCGCGAGCGTCGGGGCGTCACGCTCACCTGCATGGCCGATGGCTCCGCACTGGCCGTCATGGCCGCGGTGGACATCTACTCGTTCTTCGGCAATGCGCTCGACAACGCCCTTGAGGCCGTCGGTGCCCTTCCCGACGACGCCATGCGCAGCATCTCGCTTCTCGTGCGCCGCCAGGCGGGCATGGCCTCCATCCACATGGAGAACTTCTGTGCGCCAGACGCCCACCTCGACTTCGAGGGCGGCCTGCCCCAGACCACCAAAAGCGACCGCATGAGCCACGGCTTCGGCACCCGATCCATGCGCGCCACCGCAGCGCGCTATGGGGGAACGATCGTGTTCTCCAACGACGGCGGCACCTTCTGCCTTGACGTTTTGCTGCCCCTCCCCCAGCTCGCCCACCACCTGGGCGAGCTGGGGCGGTTAGCTGGTAGCCGCCTTCCCATCGTTGCTGGGAACGGTGATCCAGAACTTGAGCGCCGGGAAGCTCACCACCACCGCGAGCAGCGTGTTGGCCACGGAGGCGATGGTGCCCGAGAGCCCCGCCTCCATACCAAAGGAGTTCTGGCAGAGCGCGGTGATATGACCCGGCAGGATGAGGTTGACCACCACGATGACCACGGCCAGCACCGCGAACTTCGGCGCCGCCTGAGAGAAGTCGGCCGTGGACCTGAAGACGAGCTTCATCTGCATGAAGAAGTTGACCACCTGGGCCGCCACCTCGGCGATGAGAAACGTGATGAAGCCGCCCAGGCCCGTGCCGCCACTGGCTGCACCAGGATAGTTGAAGATTAGGAAAGAGAACGGGGTCGTGAGCCCCATGGCACCAATGAAGACGGCCGTGCCGACCCAGGTGCACGCGAAGCGCGTGATGGTGGAGATGTTGCTCAGGACGTTGAACAGGATGAACTGCCACACGCCCTCGTGCTGCTGGGTCCACTCCTTGAACGACACGTCAGTTCCCCTTCCTCGCCAGGCGCCGCTCACCTGCGGCATTGCGCACGACATTCACCAGAAGCTCCCACACGGGAGGCAGAAGGAACCACGCCGTCCAGACGCCCCAGAAGATGACTATGTCGTGCCGTAGAAGGCCCACGACGGTCGCAGGCACGACACCCGCAAGGCCCCAGCCCCTGAGCTCGCCCACAAGGACGTCCACCATGCCCATCGAGATGAGCTGGCCCGCGTTCTTGGCGAGCGCGCGGATGGGCATGTTGTAGATGAACTCCACGTTGAGATCGGGCACGCCCGCCCTTTGCGAGCGCCTCTTGAGGACGCGCAGCACGGCACCCACGACCCAGAAGATCGGGCTGCGGCAGCGACCGAGGTCGCGGAAGCATACGTTGCGATCGATCCTGAAGCGCTCCGTGGGAACCTCGTGACCCAGAAGCGCTGCAAACTGCGCGTCGCTCACATGGCGGATGTCGGCCGTCTCGTAGGGAGTGACGTCACGTCCCTCGTAGGGGTTGGGGGCATCCGTGCCCTGCACGCTCACGCGCGCAGAAAGCCGGATGTCCTCCACCGAGGCGCCCACCTCCACGCGGTAGGTCCCGCCCTCCACCTCCCAGGCGTTGGTCCGGTCGTTGAAGTAGCTGAACGAGCGGTCGTCCAAGCCAACGCGCACGCGGCGTGTCTCGCCGGGATCCAGGTACACCTTGGCGAAGCCCTTGAGCTCGCGCACCGGGCGGAACACCGTGACGTCCGGCTTCGAGACGTAGACCTCGGCAACCTCGGCCCCTGCGACGGAGCCCGTGTTGGTGAGGTCGAAGGAGACCTCGAGCTCCGTGTCCGCGCCGAGGCAGCTCACCTGCACGTCGTCGTACCGGAACGTGGTGTAGGAGAGGCCGTACCCAAACGGGTATGCGACGGGCACCCGTGCCTTTTGGTAGTAGCGGTAGCCCACGTAGATGCCCTCGCGATACGTGGCGACCATCTCGCCGCTCGGGAAGGTGCCATAGGTCGGGGTGTCTCCCAGGCTGGCGGCCCAGGTCTCGGCCAGCTTGCCCGAGGGATTCACCGCACCTGTCAGCACGTCGACGGCAGCGGACGCACCCGCCTGACCGCCCAGGGCCAGGTACAGCACGGAGCGCGCACGATCCGTCCATCCCGTCTCCACGGAGCTGCCCGCACTCAGCAGCACGACCACCTGGGAATTTGCCGCGCTCACGGCGGCAAGCAGGTCGATCTGGTTCTGGTTGAGGCGCATGTCCGCGCGGTCGATGCCCTCGCTCTCGGCGAGCTCGTCCAGGCCCAGGCACACGAGGGTCACATCGGCCTGCCGTGCCAGGCCCACGGCCTCGTCGTGCAGCGCCACGTCCGTACCGCCGGCCACCCCCGTTGCGTAGCCCGTGCGCACGAAGCCCTGGGCAAACCCCACGCAGTCAAGGTCTGACGCCTTGACGGCGTCCCGCAGCGTGTCGAGCCTGGTGCAGTTGACCAGCGAGGAGCCAGCTCCTTGGTAGCGCGGCGTCTGGGCAAAGTCGCCAATGAGGGCGACACGCGCACCGGGCGCCAGGGGCAGCAGCGGGCGCGCCCCCTCGGGTGCGTCGTTCTTGAGCAACACGATGCCCTGGGAGGCGATGTCGCGCGCCAGGGCATGATGCGCGTCCTCGTCAAAGGGCAGACCCGTGGATGCCTGGACGGCAGGCGCCGTCTTGAGGATGAGCTCGAGGGCCTCGTCCACGCGGGCGTCGATCTCGTCCTGCGTGATCGTGCCCATCTTGACCGACCTCATGAGATCGCGCACGGGATCGAGACCCGGTGCGGGCATCTCAAACGTGGAGCCCGCGCGCACGCCCGCCGTATGGTCGTTCGACCCACCCCAGTCGGTGACGACGGCGCCCTCGTAGCCCCATTCCGTGCGCAGAATCTGCTTGAGCAGGTGATCGTTCTCGTTGGTATAGACGCCGTTGACCATGTTGTAGCTGCTCATGACGAGCCAGGGCCTGGCCTCGCGCACCACGATCTCGAACCCCTGCAGGTAGATCTCGCGCAGGGTGCGCTCGTCCATCACGGAGTCGGATGCCTGGCGGCGCGTCTCCTGGCTGTTGGCGGCAAAGTGCTTGGGGCAGGCCGCCACGCCATTGGCCTGGATGCCCCGCACGTACCCTGCGGCCATCCGTCCCGCCAGAAACGGGTCCTCTGAGAGGTACTCGAAGTCGCGACCGCAGAGCGGGCTGCGCTTGATGCAGAGCCCCGGCCCCAACACGGCACCCACGCCCTGGTCAGCCGCCTCCTCGCCCAGCGCCCTGCCCAGGCACTCCGCTAGCGACGGGTCCCAGCTGTTGGCAACCGTTACCGCCGTGGGGAAGCACGTGGCGGGCAGGGAGCCACCAATGCCCAGGTGGTTGGCCAGCTTCGGGTCCTGGTGGCGTATGCCATGCGGCCCGTCGGAGAACTGTAGCTCGGGAATCCCCAGCTTTGGATAGGCGCGCGTGCCAAAGGCGGACTTGCCTGAGAGCAGGGCGCACTTCTGCTCGAGGTCCATGCGATCGATGAGGTCCTGATGCGTGTGTTTCATCGAAGGAGTCCCTTCAGATGTGCGGGCCAGGCAGCTTGCGTGCCTGGCCCGCACGGTTCACTCGTCTGGGTGGCCACCCGCCGGGGCACCCGTGACGGGTGCACCTGGGCCAGACCTTACGCCTTGTGGGCCTGCACGGCGCCTGAGGAACCTGCGGATGGCGAGAACAAGGAGCAGGGCGAGGATCACGCCTCCACCGATGGCGACGATGCGGAACGCGATCTCCCAGGGAGCCGTGGCAAGCTGAGGGGTTCCGTTGGCATAGAGCCAGCTGTTGGCCGCGGTGTAGAGGATGTTGTGCGCCGCGGTGCGCATGGCCTGCTGCGTGGTGGCGTTGTCCGTGTCGGTGATGACGTTGGTGGCGTCACCCTGCACCTGCGTGGTCGCGAGCATGGCATCGTTGCCGTTGCGGATGGCGAGGTTGGCGTTCTGGTAGCCGTAGCCGCTATAGTAGTCGGTCTCCACGAAGCCCCGGAAGCCCCACTCGCCGCGCAGGACGTCGTTGAGCAGGTGGCTGTTGCGGCAATTGGCCTGCGTACCGATATAGTTGAACGAGCTCATGACGGCCGTGGCGTGGCCATCGGTGACGGACATCTGGAAGGGCTTGAGGTAGACCTCGCGAATGGCCTGCTCGCTCGCCCAGGTGCACAGCATGTTGGTACGGTTGGTCTCCTGGTCGTTGAGGGCAAAGTGCTTCATGAACGGATACACGCCGTTGTCAGAGGCACCCTTGCACTCCTGGGCGGCGATGATGCCGGACAGGTAACCGTCCTCGGAGAAGTACTCGAAGTTGCGTCCTGCATAGGGGGAGCGATGGATGTTCATGGCGGGGGCATACCAACCCGTCACGTTGAGCTCCTTGGCCATCTGGGCGATGTACTCGCCGTACTGATAGGCGATCTGGGGATTGAACGTGTTGGCGATGGCGACGGAGGCGGGAAAGCCGATGGATCCGGCGCCCGTGAAGTTGTTGTTGAGGGCCGCGGGACCGTCGACGTCGGACTGGCGCGGCTTGCCGATGGCGTTCACGGCAGCGTTGTTGTAGCCGGCGAACGAGATGAGGTCGCCCATGTCCTGGAGCGTGAGCTCGTCGAGGAGCTGGTCCCACGGCGGGTCGTCGTAGTCCTTGCCATAGAGCTGGTAGAGCTGGACGCCGTTGTGCGCACCCGTCGTGATGGCGGTGGCGTTGGGATCGTCCTGCATGCCCTGCCGGTAGTTGGAGGCGTTCACGAAGCCGGCCTTGTACTGCTCGTTGAGCGCCGTGTCACCAGGGGCTGCAAGGGCCTGGTCGCGGTTGGCAAAGTGGTCCGCGCGGGACAGGTAGGTGATGGAGCCGTCGCCCTCACCGTACTCGCCCTGGAACTCGTTGGTCGCAGCCGTCTGGTCCACGGAGCGCTTGTTGTCTCCGGAGTAGGTGATGGTGGACGGAATGGTAACCGTCGCACTCTGGATGGCGGTGTGGGAGTCGGAGTTGATGGACACCGCATAGTCGCCCTGCTCGAGCACGTACGCCTGCGCGCCCTTGGAGTCGTAGGAGGCCATGTCCTCCTTGTCGAAGGTCACCTTGATGACCTGGGACTCACCGGGGCCGAGCACCTTGGTCTTGTCAATGTGCACGAGGTTGGCCGTTGCCTTCTCGATGCCGCCATTGGTGTAGGGCGGGTTGTGGTAGACTTCGACAACATTCTTGCCGGCCACGTCGCCGATGTTGGTGACCGTGACGTCGAAGCTCACGCTGTCCCCGTCAGCGGTGACGGGACCCATCTCCTGTGAGAACGTGGTGTAGGAGAGACCGTAGCCAAACGGGTACTGCACGGCAGCGTCGTAGTCGAGGACGCCCTCGGCCGCGGCGGTCTCGTAGTACTTGTAGCCCACGTAGATGCCCTCGACGTAGTTGACGTACGTGGGGTCCGAGGAGCCGAACATCTGGTCCGCATGGTAGTCGGACATGTTGGTGTACTGGTATGAGCCAATGTTGTTGTGCCACGGCGCCTGCGAGAAGTCACGCAGGAAGGTGTCGGTGGCCCTGCCGGAGGGGTTCACGTCGCCCTTGAGGATGGAGCCCAGCGCATCGAAGCCGGTCTGTCCCGCAGGAGGCGCCCAGACGACACTCTTGATCTGGGGATAGTCCTCCACGAAGCTCAGGTTGAGAGCGTTGGCGCCGTTGTACACGAGCACGACGTTGTCGAAGTTGCTGCAGACGAGGTCGATCATGTCCCGCTCGGACTTCGTCGCGTCAAGATAGCCCTGGCCAGGAGTCCAGTCGGAGTACTCGTCGCTGTTCTCGTTGTAGTAGACCTCGGTGGAGCCGAAGCGCGAGCTGGAGGCGTCGGGTGCGTAGTCGCGCTCGTGCTTGATGATGGTGCTCATGTCGTTGGGGAGGTCGGCACCCTCGCCTCCGGAGCGGGCAATCACGATGACGGCGGTGTCGGAATACTCCTTGGCATCGTTGATGAGGTCATCGCCATAGGTTGACGCGGGAGGCTCGGGAAGCGTCCAGTCCTGCCCCATCATGCCAACCTTCGGCCGCGTCGAGCAGTACTGGGTGTAGAAGTCGGTAAGCTCGGAGTTGGTCTCGATCCCGGCGTCGTTGAGGCCCTGGATGAGGCTCGTGGTAGGATACTGGGCGTTCATGGAGCCGGAACCGGTGCCTCCGTAGACGGGGTTGGAGGACGCCCAGCCAAAGACGTTGACCTTGTTCGACCGCAGCGGCAGCGTGGAGCCGTCGTTCTTGAGCAGGACGATGCCCTCGCCCTCGGCATCGATGGCAAACTGCTTGGTCTGGCTGACGGTCTCGTCGGAGAGCTGGTACCTCACACCGCCCACCTGGGCGACCAGCGTGTTGAGCGGGCCATAGAGCATGGTGCCCACCGAGATGATCAGCGCGGCGCATGCCGCAATCCATCCGGTGGAGTGAACGAGCTTGCGCACGGCCCCATCCTTGACGGTCCTCTTGTTCACCGCAATGGTGAGCACGAGGGCGAGGACGAGAAACGCACCGATGACCACAAGCTGTGGGACGATCGACTGAATGACCGCCATGACGTCGGACCAGTTGATGCTGAGCATGCTGCCGCTCCCTCCCTGGGCGCTCTCAGGCGACCTCCTCCAAGGTCACCGACCCTGACGGGCGATGGGCCGGACGCCCCACACCGAGGCATGGCCCCGCCCTCACGCCTTTGCCCCCTCACTGTAGGAAGGCCCCCACGGGAACGAGGGGGCCTGACGGATTCGGTAGCGCAGACGGCAGGTTTGGTGAGGCAGGTGCCGTTCGTCCACCGCGAACGGCAGGGAGGTGCCGACACCCGACCTAGGTGCGACGGGGCCTGAGCCGTGCGCGCACGAGCCCCACAACCGTGGGCACGAGCGAGACGACAACGATGCCCACGATGAGCAGCTCGAAGTGCTCCTGGACCACGGGTATGCCGCCAAAGAAGAAGCCCAACAAGGTGAACAGCGTGGACCACGTGATGCCGCCCAGCACGTTCCACACGACGAAGTTGCGCCAGTGCATGCCGCCCATGCCAGCGATGAAGGGCACGAAGGTGCGGATGAACGGGAAGAAGCGCCCGAGGAAGATGGCCAGGTGGCCCCACTTGTCCAGGAACGCCCGGCTCTTCTCGATGCGTTCGGGCGTCATGGCCTTGACCTTGCCCGATGCGATAATGCGACGCCCAAAGAAGTGGCCGATCATGAAGTTGCACTGGTCACCCAGGATGGCCGCCGACCACGCGACGGCAAGCAGCGCGATGATGTTGAACCCGCCACCCTGAGCGAAGAAGCCCGAGGCAAAGAGGAGGGAGTCCCCCGGCAGGAAGGGGAAGAACACCACGCCCGTCTCGATGAACACGATGACGAAGACCAGACCGTACGCCGCAAGGGGTCCCATGGCTATGGCACCGGCGATGGCACCGCGCGGATCCTTGAGAAGCTCGGCGATGAAGTTGAAGAATCCCATGCGGCGCAGCTCCCCCTCGCTTGGCCCTCTTGGCAGGCAACGCGCGGCAATGCGCGCAAAAAAGTGCACTCGATGGGAACGGGCGCCCGCCAGAGGCCCCTTATGGCTGCTGCCTTCCGACCCTGACCAGGTTCGAGGTGTAGCGTCGCCCGCACCCATCGAGCGCACTCGCAGCTACACTTTACCAAAGCTCCGCCTCGTCTGCCAAAACTGCATGAATGGGCAGGCCACGCCTGGGCCACCATCCCCGAGCACAGGGGACGGGGATACCGCGCGCATGCGCTACCCTATCCATGGATGGCCACGTTGATGGGGGGATCCATGATCAACAGCTACTGCAAGAAGCCGCTCTGGGAATGCAATGGGACGCTCGTGAGGGTGGCCCAGGGCCAACAGGCCGCCGACACCGTCATCAAGGACGTCCGCCTCGTGAGCGTGACCACCCATGAGGTGCTCGAGCGCACCGACATCGCTCTCTCCTGTGGACGCGTGGCCTATCTGGGCATCGATGGTCACAGCGCCGACCACTGCATCGGAGCGGGCACCACGGTCGTCGACGCCCATGGGCTCTACGCCACGCCGGGCCTGCTCGACAGCCACATCCACATCGAGTCGTCCATGGTGGGACCCTCCGAGTATGCGCGCGCCGTGGTCCCCCATGGGACCACGGGCCTCTACGCCGATCCCCACGAGGTGGCCAACGTACGCGGCCTCGAGGGCGTCAGGGCCATGTGGGCAGACGCCGCCCGCACGCCCCTCAAGGCCATGCTCACCACGCCATCGTGCGTGCCCGCCGTCACGGGGGTGGAGGACACCGGTGCCGACATCGGAGCCGCCGATGTGGCCCAGACCATGGCCTGGAGCGAGACCTGCGCCTTGGGCGAGATGATGAACTTCCCCGGGGTGCTCTCGTGCGAGGAGCGCCCCCTTGACGAGATTCGCGAGACCCTCAGGGCCGACCGCGTGGTGACGGGCCACTACGTGAGCGCAGACACCGATCGTGGGCTCAATGCCTACGTCGCCTCGGGCGTCTCGAGCTGCCACGAGTCCGGCAGCTTCGACGAGGTGCTGGCGAAGCTGCGCCTGGGGATGCATGCCCAGCTGCGCCAGGGCTCCGCCTGGCTCAACCTGCCCGGCTACCTCCCTCGACTCATCGAGAGCGGCGTGGACACGCGCCTCTGCATGCTCTGCACAGACGATTCCCATCCTCACACCATCGTGGGGGACGGCCACATGGACCGCGTGCTGCGCACGGCCGTCGGCCTGGGGCTCGATCCCGTGACCGCCGTGCAGATGGCGACCACCAACACCGCCACCTACTTTGGGGTGGGACGGGACATGGGTGCCGTCGTCCCCGGCGCGTGCGCCGACATCGTGCTGTGGGACGACCTCAAGGACTTCCGTGCGCGGACGGTCTGGATCGATGGCGTGCTCGTGGCCCAGGATGGGCACGCCCTCTTCGAGGTGGAACCCTTTGCGTGGCCCATGTTCATGACGAACACGATGGAGCTCGGTGACCTCCTGACGCCCGAGGCGTTCCAGTTTGCCTGCGATCGCCCAGACGGCCACTGCATGGTGCATGTCATCGAGGTCAACGCTGGCGACACCATCACCCGGGACGCCATCGTGGAGGTGCCCGTGCACGATGGCCTCCTGCAGGCCGACCCCGCCCATGACATTCTCAAGCTCTGCGTCTTCGACCGCCACCATGGCAGTGCGGGCACCTACTCCCATGGCTTCGCCACCGGCTTTGGCGTGCACGGCGCCCTCGCCCAGACGGTGAGCCACGATGCCCACAACCTCCTGGTGATGGGCGACAACGACGCCGACATGCTGCTGGCGGCACGCACGCTCGAGGCGTGTGGCGGTGGTGAGGTGGCCGTGCAGGAGGGCAGGGTCTTGGCCCTGGTGGAGCTCCCCGTCTGCGGCCTCATGAGCGACAAGCCCGTCGAGGTGGTCTCCGACGAGGTGTCCCGCATCGAGGAGGCCTGGCGGCAGATGGGCTGCAGGCTGCCGTCACCGTTCATGACCATGGGCGTCATGTCGCTGGCCTGCGTGCCCGTGCTGCGCCAGACCAACCGCGGCTACGTGAACTGCACGACCTTCGAGACGGAGCCCCTCATCGCGGACTAGCCGATGGTTTGGCCAGATCCTATGCGTTCCGCCTGCCCCGGTTGAGGTACTCGCCCAGCCACGGCACGGCATAGGCCACCTCACCCTTCCTGGTGGCGCGCACCACGTGCCCGTCGATGAGGCTCGACCGGTACTTGCTCCCCCAGCTGTGGCTCTTGCCGCAGCGTTCCGCGACCTCCGTCACCCTGCTGGATGCGGGGTAGTCTTGCGCCATGGCCTCCACGAACATCCGCTGCGCCCCGGTGAGCCCCCTCACGAGCGGCGCGCACACGGCCTCCTGGAAGGCCAGGGAGGCATCCTCCCGCGCGTTGCACAGGTCAAGCTCCCCTATGATGCTCGCATGGCGGCGCTCGGCAGACTGCCACAGGTAGTAGCCCATCAGCTGGACCATGTAGGGATAGCCTCCCGAGGCCTCGGCGGCCTCAAGCGCGAGATCACCCGAGATGCGCTTGCCCGACGCGGCCATCGTCTGCAGGTAGGCCCGGCGCACGTCCGCAATGAGCACATCCCCCAGGCTGTAGTGCACGCAGCGGCGCAGGAAGGTAAGGACCTCGTCGTTGGTCAGGTCATCCACGAGCGCCGGAAGCCCCGCAAAGACGAAGGCGATGCCGTGCTTCTCCGTGTCGGGGACGTCGCGCATGTCCTCGTCGCGGATGACATGCTGGACGGCCGTGGCGATCGCGATCAGCTCGTTACGGGATGCTGCCTGTGTCTCGTCGACGGTGAAGGCGATGCCCTTGCCCGCCGGCATGCCTGCCAGGCGCTGCTCGATCGCACGGCGGAGGGTCACCGGCGCCGCGGCGGCCGAGAGGCGCACGCTGCCCAGGCGTGCCGAGACCTGTCCCACCGTAAGCTCCGGCGCGAGATCGACCCCCGTGAGGCTCAGGCCATCGTCCGCGAGGGCGCTCACGATGCGCTCGGCCATGCCCTTCGACGCCGTCTCGGAGACGACCAGCCACCCGTTGGCCTGGGCGACGCGGCCGAGCTCCGTGAGCAGGACGGTCTTGCCATATCCCCGCTGCCCAGTGATGAGCATGAGACGCTCCGGTGCCCCGGCACCGTTGCGCAGACCGTCCTGGAAGTCCGCAATCACGTTGTCGCGGCCGATGAGGATGGGCGGCATCTTGCCTGCCGTGGGCTTGAAGGGGTTGACCTGCAGCGCTGCTGACATACGATTCACCGTTCTTACCTGTCCCGCATATAGATTCCACACCACCTTATACTATTACATACCGTTTTCTACTCTATGCCTCAGGGGATCACACGCGGCGGCCGGAGGCAAGGAGGCCCGACCACACCACCGTGTGGCCGGGCCTCCCCATGCGACTGTCACATGGCCACGATATGGCCTTTCACCTGCGCACCTTGCGGTAGAACGCGATGAGCGCCCTGGTGCTCTCGTCCTGGGCGGACAGCGCCTCGTCGTCGTGGAAGGCGGGCGTGATCTGCTTGGCCAACTGCTTGCCCAGCTCGACGCCCCACTGGTCAAAGGAGTCGATCCCCCACACCGTACCCTCCACGAACGTGATGTGCTCATAGAGCGCCACGAGCATGCCCAGCGCATGGGCGTTCAGCTCGTCGCCAAAGATGGAGGTCGTGGGCCTGTTGCCCTCGAACACGCGGGCGGGCACCATCCACTCGGCCGTGCCCTCGGCGCGCACCTCCTCGGCCGTCTTGCCAAACGCCAGCGCCTTGGTCTGCGCAAGGAAGTTGGCCAAGAGCAGCTCGTGGACGTCCTGCTCCCCATCCCTGTTGGGGTTGGCCGTGTTCGCAAAGGCGATGAAGTCGGCGGGGATCAGGTGCGTGCCCTGATGGATGAGCTGGTAGAACGAGTGCTGGCCATTGGTGCCCGCCTCGCCCCAGAAGATCTCGCCCGTCTTGGTGGTGACGGCCGTGCCGTCCCAGCGCGTGGACTTGCCGTTGGACTCCATCGTGAGCTGCTGCAGATAGGCGGGGAAGCGGTGCAGATACTGGTTGTACGGGAGCACGGCGTGGCTCTCGGCTCCCCAGAAGTTCGCATACCACACGTTCATGAGACCCATGAGCGCAACGACGTTCTGCTCGAGCGGCGTCTCGCAGAAGTAGGTGTCCACCTCATGGAAGCCCGCCAGAAGCTCGTCGAACACCTCGGGGCCATAGGCCAGGATCACCGAGAGGCCCACCGCCGCGTCGACCGAGTAGCGGCCACCGACCCAGCTCCAGAAGCCGAAGGCGTTCTGGGGGTCGATGCCGAACTCCTCCACCAGCTTGAGATTGGTGGACACGGCCACGAAGTGGCTCGCGATGGCCTTGGCCACAGACTCGTCCCCGCCGTCGATGGCGCCCTGTGACGTCAGGCCACCAAGCAGCCAGGTGCGCACCTCACGCGCGTTGGTCATGGTCTCGAGCGTGGTGAACGTCTTGGAGACGACCACCACGAGCGTGGTCTCGGGATCGAGCCCCTTGACCTTCTCGGACATGTCGTTGGGGTCGATGTTGGAGACGTAGTGCACCCTGACGGCGCGCGGCAGGGCCCCCAGGGCCTCGTACACCATGACGGGGCCAAGATCGGACCCGCCGATGCCGATCGACACGACGTCGGTGATGGCCCTGCCCGTGACGCCCTTCCATACCCCCGAGCGCACGTCGTTCGCAAACGCATACATGCGGTCGAGCACCTCATGGACGTCCGCCACGCAATCCTGGCCGTCCACGATGAGGGCGCCCGCGTCAGAGGCGGGACGCCGCAGCGCCGTGTGCAGCACGGCACGATCCTCGGTGGTGTTGATGTGCGCGCCGGAGAACATGGCATCGCGCCGCGGCTCGATGCCCACTGCCCTGCCCAGCGCGACGAGCAGCTTGACGGTCTCGTCCGTCACGAGGTTCTTGGACAGGTCGATGTGCAGCTCCCCCAGATCGAACGAGAGCTTCCTCACGCGCTGGGGATCAGTGGCAAAGCACTGCTTGAGAGAGAATTCCCTCGTCTGCAGCCGTTCATGGTGATCCCTGAGCGCGGTCCACTCGCTGGTATGAGTGACATCGATGGGTGCTACAACCTCTGCCATGGTGCTGCTCCTTCTCCCGCATCCGACCCCTGCGACACGGCTCCCCTAGGCATGAACCGCCCCGTTAGCCATATGCTCATCTTAGCGCACGGAACGTCCGGCGACCGACAAAACGGCCCGCGATCCCGGCGCCGGAGTCGTTCGCAGTCGCCAGCGGAGCCTCCTCGAGTCGTTCGCAAAACGCCGTAACCCGCTCATCGTAGACATGCAGGCACATGTGTTATTGATAAGGCTATAAGCAGAGAATGGGGGGTAAGGTTTGCATACGACCCAAGGCGACTGCACCGCACATTGCGTACGACTCCCACGGCGATGACGGGGGGGTGGCTAGTAGGGCTCGCCAAGAGGCGGCAGCTGCTTGAGGCGGGCCCACATCAGCTGCTTCTGTGCCTCCTCGCCCAGCGCCGCCGCAAATCCACCCAGGTTGAGCACGCGCATGCCCAGCACGTCGACAACCAGACCCGCCTCGAGCATGCTCTGGTGAATGTCTGGCAGCCCCACCAGTTCGTCCGCTAACGCCTCCCTCAGGGCGGCGGCAGCCGTCTCGTCGCACACGATGAGCGTGTCCGGATCGAGCGTCACCACTGCGAGGCGCAGCAGCTCCGCATCGAGTGCGCGTCCCCCCTCATCCACTGCGGCAAGGCCGCACCAGTCCTCCGGTGCATAGCCCAGCGCCGTCAGCGACGCCCGGAGCGCCGTGCCGTCCGGGCCGCCCAGCAGCGGGGCTCCCGTGCGCTCGGCGTCGGAGAGATCCCCCTTGACCAGGCAAACGCTCGAGAGGGCGTTGCCCACCATGCGCACGCCGCGCTCGACAAGCGCGACAATCTCCCTGCGCGTCTTGGCGAGATATGCTGCGCGGCGGTCTTCCTGCATCTGCGCCACGACCCTTCCTCATCGGACCTGTATGCGCACCGATTCTACAACTGAAGCCCATCTCTTCTGAATATCCCCGCGCGTCTGGGTATAAGGCAGGCAGTGCCAAACCGTGCGCTAGCCGCGCACGAACAAGAAGGAGAACCATATGGCTAACGCGCTTACCGCCGCAGAGTTCGACACCCTGGTCGCAAAGTCCGACAAGCCCGTCCTCGTGGACTTCTGGGCGTCCTGGTGCGGCCCCTGCCGCGCCCTTGGTCCCGTCATCGAACAGGTGGGCGACGAGATGGCAGACAGGCTCACCGTCCTCAAGTGCAACGTGGACGACGAGGGCGAGCTTGCCCAGCAGTTCCAGATCGTGTCCATCCCCACGCTCATCCTGTTCAAGGACGGCAAGCCCGCCCACACCATGGTGGGCAACATGCCCAAGGCCGATCTCGTCAAGGAGCTCGAGGCCAACCTGTAGGCTCCTCATGCAGTCCTTCGCTGATGGCGGCAGTGGTATATCCTAGTCGCCAACAGCCAGGGCGGATGCCACACGGCATCCGCCCTCCTGCTTTCTGCAGGGCATGACGATGGGGGCGCTCTTCCATGGATAGGGGCACAAGGGCACACATACGCGCAGTGCATCGCACGTTCAGGGGGCTCGTGCGGGATAACGTGCACACCATCGTGATGGTCATCGCAATCATCGTGTTCGTCTGGCTGCTCCAGGAGGTGCTCGAGGGCGAGGCCATCAGGCTGGACACCCTGGCATATCAGGTCATTGTCCTGCACATGCGTCGACCCTGGCTCACCCCCATCATGCAATCCGTCTCGGAGCTGGCTCTGCCCGTGGTGTTGGTGGTGGTCATGCTCACCGTCGAGGCCTTTGCCCCCGGCAGGTGGCCGGGACTCTGTGCCGCGGTCAACCTCGTCTGCGTCGTCATCCTCAACACGCTGCTCAAGGCCATCATCCACCGACCTCGCCCGGATGGCTTCCGCCTCATTGCCGAGACGGGCTACAGCTTCCCTTCGGGCCACTCCATGATTGCGATGGCGTTCTATGGGCTGCTGGCATGGATGGTGTGGCACTATGAGCGCGACCGCCTTGTGAGGTACCTCTGCGTGATCGGCTTTGGCGTCGTGGTGGTAGCCGTGGGATTCAGCCGTATCTACCTGGGCGTCCACTACTTTACCGACGTGCTCGCCGGCTTCGCCGTCTCGCTGGCGTGGCTCTGCCTCTACGTGAGGCTCTTCGTGCCGCTCTTCATGCCATGCGAGTTGGCATGGCGCCGCCCGAGCAAACGCGCACGCGGCGAACCGCGGCAGGGCTAGAACCAGGACCTGTTCTTGAGGCGCCCGTCATCGAGCTTGATGATCTCGGCCGAGATCACGCGCTCGTCGTCCACCATGATGCGACCGATGGTGGGGCCACCCGCGCGCGGCGAGGTGGGACTGCCCGGATTCATCACCAGCGTACCGGTGCGCCGGTCACGCCCCACGAGGGGTCGATGCGTATGGCCGCAGATGGCGATGTCACAGGTCTGGAGGTCAAGTCGCTCGCGATAGTGGCAGATCTGCCACCGCAGCCCCTCCGAGAAGAAGTGAACGTCCCGGCGTACCAGCGGGCCATAGTCGTGGCCATGGTCGTTGTTGCCAAGACAGGCCTTGACCGTGGCAATCCGGCACAGACGCTCATAGTTCGAAATGGAGCAGATGTCCCCTGCGTGCACGATGAGGTCGGCGCCCTCGAGAGCATGCAGCAGCTGGTCGGTGAGGACGCCATGGGTGTCAGAGACGATGTCGTACCTCATGCGGCCCCGCTAGATGCCCAGAGCTCGCTTCAGCGAGACGACGCGCCTGCGCGACACGGGAATCTTCTTCTCCTCGACGCCCTTGAGACCAAGCTGGAGAATACCGCTTGAGATGACCTCGACGTCCTCGATGTGCTCGAGGTTGACGATGTAGCCGCGGTGCACGCGGAAGAACCCATGGGGCACCAGACGATCCTCGAGCTTGGCAAGCGAGATGGTGGAGAGGAAGCGGTCATCGGCCGTGTAGATGCAGGAATAGTCATCCTTGGCCTCGATGTAGCGAATCTGGTCGATGGGGACGAGCACCTTGCGGCCACCCTTCTCCACGGGAATGCGCTCGGTGGCCGGATCCGTCGCCGTGGCGGTGCGCTGCTCGCGGGCCTCCACCTTGTCCAGCGCACGCTCCAGGCGAATGGTCTCGACGGGCTTCATGAGGTAGTCGACCGCATCGACGTTGAAGGCCTCCACGGCATACTCGCCGTACGCCGTGACAAAGATGACGTCGGGAGGGTTCTTGAGCTTGTGAAGCGCCTCGGCAAGCTGCATGCCGGACGTCTTGGGCATATGGATATCCAGGAAGAGCACATCCGTCCCACGGTGGTGAGCCGCATCCTCCTTGTAGCGCACCAGCAGCTCCACGGCCTCACGCGCGTTGGAGGCCTCCTCGATGGTATCCACACGCCCCGTCTCCTCGAGGAGAAAGCGCAGCTCAGAGCGTGCCGGAGCCTCGTCATCAATTATCAGTGCGTTAAGCATGCAGAACCCACCATCCCTGCGCAACGACCCGTCGCATGACGCTGACGGGAGGAGCCAAGACAAGTCAAACGGAAGACTATGCCACCTGTAATGATACACAATTGTCGGCCATACACCATTTCTGACGTCTGTGCAGCTAGACGGGGTTATTCTCATGACGGCCGATGCGCAGGGCGACCCGTGCGAGACGCAGTGTGACCACCGTTCCCTCTCCCTGCTTGGACATGATCTCTACGCCGGAGTGCTCGCCGTAGAAGTGACGCACGCGGTCGGCCACGTTGCGCAGGGCGACACCGGTGCCACGCGCGCCCCCCCGAGAGGCATCGGCATCCATCAGGCGGCGTTCGGCATCGACGTCCATGCCGACACCGTCATCGGCAACGGCAAGCAGCACATCATCGCCATCCGTCGTAACCTGTATGTCTATGTGCAGCATCCCCTCGTCACGCATGCCGTGGCGCACCGAGTTCTCCACGATGGGCTGCACGATGAACCCGGGCACCATCACGTTCTCGCACCCCTCGCCCACCATCTCGGACTCCACGATGCGATCGTCGCCAAAGCGCGCCTTCTCTATCTTGAGGTAGCGCCTGGTCTGCGCAAGTTCCTCCTGCAGGGGGATGAGCGACTCGGTGCTCTCGAGCTGACAGCGGTAGTACACGGCAAACTCACGCAGGAGGTCACGCGCCCGTGCCGGATCGGTGCGCGTGAGGGCCGCCATCGTATTGAGCGCGTTGAAGAGGAAGTGTGGGTTGATCTGCGCCTGCAGCGCCTTGACCTCCGCGCGGGCCGTAAGCTCTGCCTGCCGCTCCAGCTCGTGGGTGGAGAGCTGCGTCGAGAGCAGCTCGGCAAAGCCACGGACGATGGTGAGTTGCGTGCGATCAAGCTCATGGCTGTGTCGGTAGTAGAACTTGATGGTGCCCACGCAGTGGTCGGCTACCTTGAGCGGCGCGAACACGGCCGCGCGCAGGCGCGGTGCATCCTTCCCCGTCGAGGAACCAGCCATGCCGTCAGAGGCGGTGGCAGGGTTGGTGAAGGTGAGCACGCGTCCACTCTTCAGCACCTCGCGAGTCGCATCCGAGAGGGGACCACCACCGCCCACGCCCAAGGTGCCCTCGCCAACGTAGGCAAGCACTGCCCGCGTGTTGGTGATGGCGATGGCCGTCGCGCCTGTCTCGGCCAACAGCAGCTGGCACACCGCGACAGAGCCCTCGCGCGTGAGACCGGAGGACATGTGGCCCAGCGTTGCCGAGGCAAGGCTCAGGGTGCGACGCATGGCCTGAGAGCGTAGGTCATCCGGGGCCAGGAACACGGACCCCTCCAGCACGATGAGCACGGCCAGCGTGCCGCCAGCCACGGCCGCCGCGGCCAGATTGTCTCGGATGATGCCCCGGGCCAGCAGACACAGCATGCCGACGGTGGCAACGGCGAGCACCAGGCGGATGAGAAGCGCCGAGCGAGACGACGGCCCGAGTGCGAGCCTACTCACGGTGACCTCCCCAGCTCACGGCAGAGGACGCCAGGCCCGTGGATGGCCCATGGGCCGCGCCAGGGCGAACGCACGCGCCATAGTCGTTGGGAGTGCCCATGTTCACCACGCGACGCGCAATGAGCATGTTGTCCCACAGGAACGACATGATCTGGGGCCAATAGGTCAACAGTTCGAAGTAGGTGCCCGCGACACTTGCGGCCCATCCCTGCGCCTCGTGGCGACGCCTGAACAGTATGCTGGCATAGCGCCCGCGCTCGGGGCCGGCGAGCATGCGGATGAGGGACGTGAGCAGCACGCGTCGCCGCACGTTCCCCCCATCCAACCAGTCCGCAGGATAGGGCCGAAGGGACTCGGGGCGTACCTGACGCATGCCGATGGTGGCATTGGCGCGCCCGAGCTTGGCGATCTCGTACTCCCAGCGATAGACGTCCTGCAGGAAGCGCGTGGCGTGGGAGGAGTCGTCCGGGGGGACGTGCCGCACGCACCAGGCATTGTCGAACCACACGTCGTACCCCATCATGCGCATGTTGAGCAGGTAGTCAAGGTCCTCCCCGCGCGTGATGGTGGGATCGAAGGCCACGTGCGTGAATGCCTCCCCCGCGAGGGCGAAGCAGCCGCCGCACACGTAGTTCGACCGGGAGATGCGCGTGGTCGAGAGGGCCCGGTGCATCCACTGGTTGAAGCTTACGCGCTTGGACCAAAAGCGGTCACGCAGCGGCAGATCCCCCTGCGGGGCATAGGGAGAGCCATCCGTATCGAGGAAGTAACCGCTCTTGGCCAGGATGGGTAGATTCTGGCGCGTCTTCATGCCCAGGCCATAGAGCGCGTCTATGAGAAAGTCCCCATTGGGCACCACCTGATCATCATCGAGGAACACCACCACGTCATGGCCGAGCACCGAGGCGACGGCCAGGCCCATGTTGCGGATGGCGCCATAGCCGCGCAGTGCGATGGCCGAGCCACCCAGCCTGGGGACGCAGCGCTCCACGGCGCCCGCGATGACCTCAGCCTCGGCCGACCCAATGACCAGCGGGTTGAGGTCGCGATGTGCGCGGCAGATGCCGTCCACGCGCGCACGGGCATCCGCCTCGCAGTCCGCAGGGGCAACCAACAGCACAATCACGCGCAGGATCCCACGAACGTCCTCGAGCGAATCGAGACACACCTCCAGCTCGGGAACTGGCTTGAGCACGGGTGTGGCATGGTCGTAGGCGCATACGTCACCAAACTCCACGGCATCCTCTCCGCGATTCCAGTAGCTGGGAATGACGATGACAGGGTTCAAGGGGGGATTAGTTCCTCTCTGACATGCGGAGTGCGACGCGCTCGTCCGATGCCGCACGGGCGACGCCCGTGGGCGCGGCGGGGCCTCGCCCCATGATGTTGGCAGAGGCAGACGACGTGGCAGACTCCCGGAAGGACGGTGGGGTACGGGCATCGGACGTTCGGGCCATGCGACCCATGATAGTCTACCGTATGTCCCTCCATGTCAGGCGAGCTGCAATCTCCTGGCCACACGGGGCGCGCGGGCGGGGCCCACCGGACCTCTCGGCCCCTAGTGCGTACGCGCAAGCAGCGTGCGGTAGGCGTCACGCAGACGATGCCCCTCCTCGCCAGCATCGTCGCAGGCCAGCACCACGCCGTGCTCGTCAGAGACGAGGAAGGCCTCGTCGGCATCGAGCTCACCGGCGTGCGCGTCATCCAGCAGATGTGCGCTGCGCTCCACCGGCGTCCCCAGCGTCCGTGCGAGATCCTCGATGAGGGACGCCGCGCCGGACGCATGGGCGTCCTCATCGATGCCCCAGTAGAGGCATTCGTCATGCCAGACCCACAGGGACTCCGGCGCCACACCCGTCTCCCACGCCTCGGTCCGTGCCGTCCGGGCACGCCCCACCAGGTGCGCCAGCTTGGTGGCATGCAGCTCCTCATAGGGGCCAACCGTCATGGCCGCCTGGCCAGCATCGTCCACGACGAGCATGAGCACGCCATCCGGATGTGCAACGGCCCCATCCGCGAGCGTCCACTCTATGTGCTGCTTGGCCCAGGAGATGAGCCCCGCGTTCAGGGGCCGCTCGTCCAGGCGACGCCAGGAGAGGGAGCGCAAGTGCCGATTCTCGAGGGGCAACTTGCGGTTGGAGAGGCGCCAGCGGCACACGAGCGCGGGCGTCCCCAGGCGAAACGAGTCGCTGGTCTCAAGGGGCATGTCCATGGCATCGACCTCCTTTGGAAGCGTGGTTTACCATGGTAGCAGGCAAGCAGGGGACAGGAGGGCCAGCGTGGGGCGGAAGATCTCGACACGGGTGACGTATCGCCCGTTTGCGCACGGGGACGAGCGTGCCCTGGCACGACTGTATGCACGGATCTGGCTTGCGGGCGAGGACGCCGACCGTGCCCGCACTACCAGCAGGTTCCTCGTCTCCCACTATCTGGCGGAGTCCACGCACGGCGTTGTGGCCGAGGCTGGTGGCACTGCGGTGGGCGCCGCGCTGCTGCGTGCGGGCGATGGGGCACGCCTGGGCAGCGGCGAGGACGCGCCGACGCGGCCCACCGATGCTTGTGCCATGGACCTCGACCTGGACGAGCTGCGCATGGCGCAGGACGTCTGGGACACCCATGCCCTGCGCGGAGCTGCACAGCTCACGCTGCTGATGGTCGATCCGGGGACGCATGGCCTGGGCGTGGGCCGCGAGCTTCTGGCCCGCGCACGCACGGTGATGCATGACGCCGGTGCCACCGACCTCTTCCTCATGACGGACGACAGCTGCGACACGGGGTTCTATGATCACATGGGACTCACGCGGCAGGTCATGCGCACGGGACCCCCCTCCATCTACCTCTATGACGGCAAGGTGGGGACGAAGCCCGTGGGGCGCCTTGCCCCCACGCCATCCGGTCGCATGCACCTGGGCAATGCCTTCTCCGCGCTCATGGCCTGGCTTGCCGCAAGGAGCCAGGGTGGCCGCATGGTCCTGCGCATAGAGGACCTCGACCCCCGTGCGCGGGATCCCCACGCCGCCGACCTCATCATGCGGGATCTCGACTGGCTGGGGCTCTCGTGGGACGAGGGCCCCTACCATCAGAGCCGGCGGGGCGACCTCTATCGCGACGCCATCGATCGCCTGCGGTCTCAGGGCCTCACCTATCCCTGCTTCTGCACCAGAAGCGAGCTCCATGCCGCAAGCGCCCCACATGCCTCCGACGGCACCTATGTGTACCAGGGAACCTGCAGGAAGCTCACGCCCAGGCAGGTCGCCGAGAGACGCAGGGTCCGTCCGCCCGCCGTACGCCTGCGCGTGCCGGATGAGGATGACCCCACCGGCACCATAGCCCTTGACGACCTCTGCTATGGGCCGCATGAGGAGACGCTCGCGCACGACTGCGGGGACTTCCTCGTCGAGCGTAGCGACGGTGTGATTGCCTACCAGCTTGCCGTGGTGGTCGATGACGGGCTCATGGGCGTGACGCAGGTCGTGCGTGGCAACGACCTTCTGGGGTCAAGCGCCCGCCAGGCCCATCTGGCGCGACTACTGGGCTTCGCTCCGCCCGCATATGGCCATGTTCCCCTGCTCATGGGCGCGGACGGGCGGCGGCTCTCCAAGCGCGACCATGACCTCGACCTGGGTGCCCTGCGCGCAGCGGGCGTCTCGCCGCGGCGCGTCGTGGGGCGCCTGGCCGCGCTGGTGGGACTTGCCGAGCCGGACGAGGAGGTCGACCCCGAGAAGCTGGTGGGACGCTTCTCATGGGAGACGCTGCGTGCTCACCGCACTAACGCGACGGTTGGGGATACGTTTCTGTTGTGAGCGGCGGGGTTATGGGGTATCATGCATGGGCACTACCTTGGAGAGCTGACCGAGAGGCCGAAGGTGCTCGCCTGCTAAGCGAGTATAGTCCCAAAGACTATCTGGGGTTCGAATCCCCAGCTCTCCGCCAGAGCATACTGCCCGGCTGGCTTGCCCGACCGGGTTTTACTTTCTGCTTGACAGTCCCCCTCGACACGTGGCACTATACCTTTTGCACGCGGCGTTACCTCAGCTGGATAGAGGGTCTGACTACGAATCAGAACGTCACAGGTTCGAATCCTGTACGCCGCACCATCTGCCGCAACGAGCCCCGCAAGGGGCTCTTCCTGTCTCTAGCTGTACCTGGCCACAACCTGTGGCCCAGCCTGATCCAGCCTTCGCTGTGGGCGCGATGCTTCTGGCATGTGGGTGCCTTTTGCGACATGTGGGTGCGATTCTCCCACGATGGCTTCCAGCGACCTGCGATTTTGTCGATGTCATCCGGGAGATTCGCACCCACATGCATCGATTGACACCCACAGGAAGCAAAAGGCACCCACACGAATGCAGTGACACCCACAGGCGTGACTCCGCACGCAGGACGGCACGCACGAAACCTTGCCCTATGATGGGGCGATCAGGTAGAAGGCCCATACGGCGACGGTCCGCCTGAGGACGGCAGGTTCCCGCTCGAGCTCCATGATGCGGCGCTCGTACTCCTGTCGCTCGCGGCAACGAATCTCGCGCTGTTTGACGATGGCCTCGCACTTCTCCCTCTTGAGGCGCTCCACCTGATTCCTATGTCACACCTGAGGGCATCAGTTCCCACGAGGCATCCCCTGCACTTGGCCTCTTTCCAGTGATCATGACATGCCCGATGCGCTTATGGCCACTGAGGCTCGAGGGCAGGCCCACCGAGGCAAGGGTGGCGCTTGGCGTCTCGCCCGCCTCGTATCAGCGCATGGCCCCTTCCTTGAACGCCTTGGAATAGGTGATGTACCGGGCCGAGACGTCATCGACCGCATCGAGTTCGATGAGCTCGACACGCTCTTCCGGCGTGAGCCGTCCATCCTTCATTGCCACCCCTGGGGTCGTTTGAGCCACGAGAAATCATATGGGGAAGACTGGGGAAGACGTTTCCCCCGGCCGCACACAGGGGTCATATGGGCATATCGAATGGTACTGGCGGCGTTCCACCTGCGCTCCCTCCCATCGGGGTGCCCATGGGACACGAGCGGATGGCATGCGCATGATCAGAACTGTGTCTATCGACCCTGGTGGTTGTAGAGAAGCTCCGCGAGATAGTCCTCGGCCCAACTGTACTCAGACATGTACCGGCCCTTGAACAGGCTCGTATGGCCCTCCCATAGGTAGCTATACAGGTCGCAGTCCACAAGGGAGGGGTTGATGCGACGCGAGCCACCATCCTTCTCGAGAATCGCCTGCACGCCATACTGCTCCAGCGTGCGGCTGAGGCGCATCGCCGCCTTGCGATAGCGCGCCATCGTGGTCTTGTTGACAGGCTCTTCGGGCCAGAGCGTGGAGGTTGCCTTGCGAGAGGTCACGAAGCCGCCGCGCCGGTTGACGATGAGGGCCAGCAGCTCTTTGGCAGACTCGTTCTTGAATGACACGGGCACGCCATCCACAAAGATGTCAAACAGCCCAAACGTATGGATGGAGACGTGCCTGCCCCCCAGTGGGTCATCCTCGCCAGATTCGAACGACAGAGGGGGTGACCCCAGTACGCCGGGGCGCACGGCAGGGACAAGCGACGCAGGAGGCTTCCCCGTCGTGGCAAGCGTCTTCAGCACATCAGCCACGATCGTGGGGTCGACGGACTCCATCCCGGGCACGGTGGCAAGAAACCTCTCCACCTGGCCCGCGTCCACGGTGGGAGGATCCGACGCATCGGTGGCAGCCGCACCAGCCTCTCGGCCCCGTGTCACGTCGGAGCTGACTTCGCCATCCGCCTTCCTGCCAGGGCAATCCTCGGGATCGGCAGAGCTTGAGGCAAGGCTGTCACACTCGACGTCCGTGACGGGCGCCTCGTTCCGGTCACGCACCACAAAGTACAGGCCGCCATCACCGACGGTGAGGAAGTTGCCACTGAACTTGCGAGAAAAGTCGCTCACCTTCCACTCGAAGTCGACGGGCTCCTCGAGGTCGGGCACGACCTTGCCATCACGGAAGTCGTGATACCGACGCGCCATGTCCGCCCGCGCCCCCAGGGGCCTGACGGACTCCCAATGCGCGGTACCATCGTCCAGATTGAGGTTGACGGATACGCTGGCGAAGACGCCCAGCTCGCTGGGCATACGCGTCCAGAGGCAGCGCAGGAAGGTGAGGTCCTTCTCGAACGAGAAGACCGCGAGCGCCTCTGAGGAGGCGTCGACGAGTCTGGCGAGCTCCCCGGTGCGCAGGGACTGCTCATCATCCGAGAAGAGGGAGCCCACGAAGCGATAGATGTCTTGGCCAGGCACCTCTCCCCTGATCTTGATGACCTTGCCGTCGAGGTCGACGCCAGTGGAGCCGATGCCGTACAGGTAGCCGCTCGCATGCGCCGTGCGGCTGGATTCGGTCACGTTGGCAAACGCGCGCCGCGTCATGCGCGCGATGGTATCAACGGGAAAGATGGAGAACAGGGGGCTGTGCATGCCAGGCGCACGCTCAGGCATGGTGCCCGTAAAGCCAAGGCTCTCGAGAACGTACTTGTTGAGGAAGATGAAGTGTCCGTTCTCGCCGATGGTGTACTCGGCAACCGCATAGGGAACAAGCCAGTCGATGAACTGGCGCACTCCGCCGAAGTATTCGTCATAGGTGGCTTGGCCCTTATAGTCGATGGTGTGAAAGTCCACGTGCAGAAGCATTGCCATGCGACCGTCGTGTGACGCTCTGGAGAGCCCACACACCATTGAGATGGAACGCAGGCCACCGTCATGGGTACGCAGACGGAGCTGCATGAGTTCGGATGCACCGGGTTCCATCGTGTCCAGCACACGGTTGACGTAGCTGCGGTCATCGACATGCACAAGCTCGTTCAGGGTGTGTCCACCATCTCGATATATGTCATGAAATTCGCCTTGTGAATACCCAAGGAGGGCGCAGAACGCCTCGTTCGCGTAGAGCACGCTCTTGGGTCCATCAAGACGCACGCACGCGACGGGCGTAGAGCAGTCATCCACCATCGATGGGGGAATATCCATACGAGCTGTCAGGCTCCCATCCTGTTCGCCAGTTGGCAAGATGCTCACTTCCCCTACATGTCCGGACGTGCACATACACATAACTAAATGAATTTATTAAAATCATAGGTATGAATGACTGTATCGATTATCGGTGGCACATGCCATTGGAAATGCAACTGCCACCACAACCAGGTATGAAAAATATTTGTCATACCTGGTTCATCCTTGAAGAAGCGCTGGACCTCGTGCCCGACAGACACCCGCAGCGCCCCATGATCGCCCACCTGACGCACCCTCCCAAGCGGAACGGCCCCACAGATGGCTCCTGTACGGTAGGAGACGCCTAGCGGTAGAGGCCCCTAAGCCGCTCCCAGGCGGGCATGGAGCTCACGATCGTCTCGTGGCTGACGCAATACCCCACGCGCACCCATCCCGAACAGCCAAAGCTGTCGGATGGAACGGGCAGCAGCTCCAGCTTCCGCGCCTGCTGGAAGAAGGCCTCCGCATCGGGCTCCAGCGCCTTGACCCACAGATAGAAGGCGCCCTGGGGCTCGATGTACTCGTAGCCCAGGCGAGAGAGCCCCTCCGTGAGGGTCGCGCGATTCCGGGCATAGGCCTCCACGTTGCCGGACACGCCCACGCAATCGGCCACGACGCGCTGAAAGAGCGCCGGGGCACACACAAAGCCCAGCTTGCGACCGGATCCCGCGACGGCAGGCAGCAGCTCGTCATGATCAGGGTTGGTTGTGGGAATCAGGATCCAGCCAATGCGCTCGCCCGGCAGGCTCAGGCTCTTGGAGTAGGAGTAGCACACGATGGTGCGCTCGTAGACGTCGGGCACCCAAGGAACCTCGGCACCATAGGTGATCTCGCGGTACGGCTCGTCGGCAATCAGATGCACCTGCGTGCCCAGGGCTCGTCCGCGCTTCTCGAGCACGGCGGCGAGCCGTGCCAGGTTGGCGGGCGAATACACGGAACCCACCGGGTTGTTGGGCGAGTTGATGAGCACGGCCTTGGTGCGGGGCGTCATGGCCGCGCGCACGGCCTCGCAGTCGATCTGGAACGTCACCTCATCTGCCATGACCTCGATGCAGGCAGCCCCTGCCATCTCGATCCACACGCGGTACTCCGGGAAGTACGGCGCGATCACGATGACCTCGTCACCGGGGTTGACGATGGCGTTGAGCGTGATGGAGAGCGACGCGGCGGCCCCACAGGTGAGGTAGAGGTCATCGGCGCCATAGCTTGTTCCAAAGCGACCGTTGAGCGAGCTGGCCACCGCATCGCGCACGAAGGGCAGGCCGTTTGCCGGGGTGTAGCCATGCAGCTCGACGGGCGGCAGCGCAAGGGAGCGCTCGATGGATGCGCGGACGGCATCGGGAGCGGGAATGGAGGGGTTGCCCAACGAGAAGTCGAAGACGTTCTGGGCGCCGATCTCCGCCTTGCGGGCGCTGCCATAGGCCGCGATCTCGCGAATGGATGACCTTGATGCGCCATAGGCGTAGCTCTGCCGGTTAATCCCGCTCGTCGTCATGGTCCGAGCTCCCTTCCGCGTTCTGATCCGACGTCGAGGGGGCCACGGCCGCCTCGGGATGCCGCAGGACGTACTCGTCCCAGGTGTCATCCAGCAGGGCGTCCACGACCTCACCCTCGACGGTCTCGTTTGCCAGCAGCACGCGCGCCATGGTGTCCATCTGGGCACGCCGCTCGCTCAGCACCCTGCGCGCCCGTCCGTGGGCCTCGCGCATGATGCGCTCCACCTCGTCATCGATGCGCTTGGCGGTCTCGGCTGACAGGTCGCGATGGTTGGTGTAGTCGCGTCCCAGGAAGACCTCGTGCTGCGCCTCGGCGAACACCTGGGCACCCAGCTCGTCGCTCATGCCATAGCGCGTGACCATCTCGCGCGCCATCTTGGTGGCGCGCTCGAGGTCGTTGCTCGCGCCGGTAGTGACGTCATCGCAGAAGAGCTCCTCGGCCGTACGGCCGCCCAGGAGCACGGAGATCTGGTCGAGCATGCCATCGCGCGTCTCCAGGAAGTGATCCTCCTCGGGAAGCTGCAGCGTATAGCCGAGCGCCTGCCCACGGCTGATGATCGAGATCTTGTGCACCGGGTCGCTGTTCTCCAGGATGTGGCCCACCAGGGCATGGCCGCTCTCGTGGTAGGCGATGGTGGTGCGCTCGCCCTCGGTCATCACGCGCGCCTTCTTCTGCGGGCCGGCGATGATGCGCTCCATGGCCTCCTCGACCTCGGCCATGGAGATGCTGTCCCTCTTGCGACGCGCTGCGAGCAGGGCCGCCTCGTTCATGAGATTGGCGAGCTCGGCGCCCGTAAAGCCGGGCGTGAGCTTGGCGATGCGCGCATAGTCGATATCGTCGCCCATACGCTTGCCCTTGGCATGCACGTACAGAATCCTCTCGCGCCCCCTGACGTCGGGACGGTCGACGGTGACGGTTCGATCGAAGCGACCGGGACGCAGAAGCGCCGGGTCGAGGATGTCCGGGCGGTTGGTGGCCGCGATGAGAATGACGGCCGAGTTGTCATCAAAGCCATCCATCTCCACCAGCAGCTGGTTGAGGGTCTGCTCGCGCTCGTCATGGCCACCACCGAGGCCGGCGCCACGCTGGCGCCCCACGGCATCGATCTCGTCGATGAAGACGATGGAGGGTGCGGACTCCTTGGCCTGCTTGAAGAGGTCGCGCACGCGGCTGGCACCAACGCCCACGAACATCTCCACGAAGTCGGAGCCCGAGATGGAGAAGAAGGGTACGCTCGCTTCGCCGGCAACGGCCTTGGCCAGCAGCGTCTTGCCTGTGCCCGGAGGGCCCACGAGCAGCACGCCGCGTGGGATGCGGGCACCCATGCGCTGGTAGCGGCTTGGCTCGCGCAGGAAGTCGCGAACCTCCTTGAGCTCCTCGACGGCTTCGTCCACACCAGCGACGTCCGCGAACTTTACCTTGGGGCGGCTCTCCTCGCTCGTGCGGGCCTTGGTGGCGCGGCCAAAGTTCATCGTTCGTCCGTTCTGCGCCTGCATCTGTCGCAGGAAGTACACCATCACGGCAACGACGATGAGCATGGGGATGGTGGTAGAGAGCAGGGAGCTCCAGAGGTCGGGCGACGTGTCCACCCTGAAGGTCACGGACGGGTTGGCGACCATGAGCGCCTGGAGGCTGTCGTCACCCACATAGGTGCTCTCGAAGTTGACGAGGGCCGCATCGTTACCCCGCGACTCATCGTCGCGCCAGTACGTGCCCGCAAGGCCGCCCGTCGAGACCCTATAGGTCACGTCATGCACGCGCCTATCGCGCGCTGCAGCAACAAACTCGCTGGTAGCAAGATTGTCGGTAGGCCGGTCGTTGGCAATGAGGCGCTGGGCCGCAGGCCACACGACGAGGGCGACAAGAAGGAGCGCCACGATGATGCCGACGGCAGGCCCGTGTGGGCCGCCCGATCCAGGGCCGTCCCCCAGCGCATCGTGCAGAGGCCGCCCGTTCCCCTTGCTGCTCTCGTTCTTATCCTGTGCGTTCTTGTCCTTTGACACCTAGCGAACTCCTCGTGCCGACCGGCGGCCTGCGCCGGTTCCTATTCGTATACCTCGGTCTTGAGCACGCCGACATAGGGTAGGTTGCGATAGCGCTCCGCATAGTCGAGCCCATAGCCCACGATGAACTCATTGGGCACGTGCGTTCCCACGTACCGCGGGCGCACGGCGGGCCTCTTGCCCTCAATGTCCTTGACCGCAAAGGTGGCGACATCGATGGAGGCGGGCCTGCGCGCCTGGAGCATGCCGATGAGGTAGCTGAGCGTGAGGCCCGAGTCCAGGATGTCCTCGGCGATGAGGACGTGACGGCCCTCGACCTTGGTGTCGAGGTCCTTCACGATGCGTACGACGCCGGAGCTCTTGACGCCGTCCCCATAGCTGCTCACGGCCATGAAATCCACGGAACAGGGGATGGTGATGGCGCGCACGAGGTCTGCCGTGAACACAAAGGCGCCGCGCAACACGGCAACGATCAGGGGGTTCTTGTCTGCGTAGTCCGCAGAGATCTGCACGCCGAGGCGCGTGACGATCCCCCTGATGTCGTCCTCGGAGAGGATGATCCTCTTGATGTCCGGATGAAGCTTCTCCATACGATGCCCCCATCAGCGTCCGTCGTGCCCCCGTGGGGGCGTCACCCCGTTTTCTGATCCCACTATCGTTAATTCTAGCAGCAGCTTTGTATGCGACTGACAACGAAAGCGCTCGTCTGCACGCACGCCCGCAACCCACACGACCGCCCCGGTGGGCGCCGTGCGCACCACGGGCACCAACGCCCTGCCCATCGCGGGAATCTGTGCCTCGCCCAGCAGGTCGGAGAGCTTCTTGGACTGTCCGTGCATGCCCAGGGGGCAGAACACGTCGCCCGGTGCGGGTCCGTCCACCCAGAGCCTTCCGGTACCGCCCTGGTCGAGGCCACAGGCAACGGCATCCAGCAGCACGGAGGCGCCACCCCATTCCAGTCCATGGGCCCTGGCGACGTCTGGCGCCTGGCCGCCCTGGGGAGGGGCCGCCAGGCGAGCCTGGAGCGTGCGGCCGTCCGCAAGCTCGAGCGACCCCGGAACGGGCAGCCACGCCGCAGGGGGCGCGGCGACCCCATCGTCCGCGCACGCATGCAGAAAGAGCAGGCCGTACTCCACGCGCGCATCCAGGCCCCGCGGCATGGATGCCGAGCCATGGCCGGCCCCCACCAGGGCGAGCACTCGCTCGATGTGGCGCGCCTCGAGACGAGCGTCCGGCACCAGCTCCAGCAGGGCACGCCGCACCACGCGCCGAGCAATGGCCACCTCACAGGCCCCCAGCCTGCGTGCGTCAAGCGCACGCAGGCCCTCGCCCTGGCGACGCACAAGCTCGCGATAGGCCTGGGCGGCAACGTGGGTGAGGTAGGCATCCTCCTCGGAGAGGATGTCCGACGTCGTGGACAGGGCGGAGACGACGGCGGGGTTCCTGCCACGCAGCAACGGCAGTATCTCATGACGGACATAGGAGCGCAGGTAGCGCGTGTCCTCGTTCGTGGCGTCCTCGCGCCAGGCGATTCCGCGCAGGCGCAGGATGCCACACAGCTCCTCGTGCGTGCTGTCAAGCAGGGGCCGCACGACACGGTTGCGCCGGCGGGGGATGGAGGACAGCCCCGCAGCGCCGGTGCCGCGTATGACGTTCATGAGAAACGTCTCCGCCCGATCGTCCGCCGTATGGGCCGTGAGGATGCGGGCGGCGGCGCGTGGCGTGCCCGCCTGGCATGAGAGCCCGTTGGCGAGCGCGGTGGCGGCACGATAGCGCACCTCGCGGCCCATGCTCTCCACGTTGGCGTTGCCGTCCTTGGCACGACGAGCCAGCTCGGGGACATTCACCCGCCGCACGGTGCAGGGGATGCCCAGCCGGGCGGCAAGGTCGCGCACGAAGCGCTCGTCACCGTCGGCCTCCTCCCCACGAATGCGGTGGTTGACGTGGAGCACGTGCAGGCGCTCGCGAGCGATGCGAGCGGGCCCACGGCCATCGTCTATGTCCAAGGTGGATGTGGCGGCCAGCACCAGGAGTGCCGTGGAATCGGCGCCGCCGGACACCATGAGCACCACGGGGGCACGACTCGTTGTGCCCCCGCGGCCGGACGCCCGCCCAAGGCGCTGCCTGCCCACGGCATATCTGCTCGTCACGCTTGTCATCCGCAGCCTCCCCTCACGATTCCGCCCCACAGCGCACCCGACGGGTGCGTCCGCGGCCTAGCGCTTGGCATGGATCCTCACGAGCTCCACGCACATGCTGGTGGCCAGGTCCATGCCCCCCACCGTTATGTGCTCGAGGGGCCCGTGGAAGCCATGGCCGCCGGCGCCCACGTTGGGGCAGGGCGGCCCACGGTCTGACAGCTGGCAGCCATCGGTGTCGCCGCGGATGACGGAGACCCCCCAGCTCGATGACGGCGCGGCACGCCGCCTCCTTGGCGTAGTCGATCGCATACGGGCAGTCCCTGATGACGGACTCCATGTTCTTGTGCTCGTCTCGGATGGTGAGGGTCACCATGCCGGCACCCCACCGCTCTCTCATGCACTTCTCGATGTGGCGCACCATGTCCACGTGCGCAACGACCCCCCGCTTGGGCTTGCCCTCCCTGCCCGGCGTCGCGGGAACCTTCGCGTAGACGAAGCAGTCATCGCCCAGCGTGACGTCCGTGACGCCCAGTCCCCCAAGCCCGTCCACCAGCTGGCGGGCGAGGTCGAACTGCTCGGGCGAGCTGGGGAAGCGGCCGGTGCTCTCCGCGTTGCTCGGCGTGCGAACGGTGACATACCTGAGTAGGCGCTCGTATGCTCGCAAGGATGCTCCTCGTCGTATGTGTCGTGCCGGAAGGGCACGGGTGGCGCGATCCCGGTTTCCATCGTAGGGTAGCATGTGGATGCCCGCGACGGCGGACGTCGGATCGACCCATTCGAGGGGAGCGGTGCCATGCAGCCTCGCATACACCTCTTTGTGCTGGCCAGTGGCTCCAAGGGCAACGCCGCCATCGTGGAGGGGCCCGGGGGCGGCGTACTGGTGGACTGTGGCATATCGTTCAGGGAGCTGGAACGCCGGGCCCAGCTGGTCGGGTGCGACCTGGGACGTGTGCGCGCCGTGCTCGTGACGCATGAGCATACCGACCACGTGTCGGGATTGCCGGTGCTGAGCAGGCGGCTCGATGCGGGACTCTTTGCCACGGCAGGCACGGTGGGGGGCAGGAAGTCCCTCGCAGGGGTGCCCTTCTCCCTCGTGAGGCACGACGAGACGCTCGCGCTTGCTGGCATGCAGCTGCGGCTCTTTCCCACCTCGCATGATGTGGCCGACCCGTTTGGCGTGCGCTTCTCGGTGCTGGACACGGAAGGCGCGACGGTGGATGCGGTGGGCTGGTGCACGGACACGGGCATGCTGACGGCCGAGGCGCTCGAGGCACTGCGAGGCACGCGCATCCTGGGACTTGAGGCGAACCACGACGTCGGCATGCTCGCCCATGGGCCCTATCCACCATTCCTACGGGAGCGCGTCGGCGGCGAGCGTGGGCACCTCTCTAACCGGCAGTGCGCCGAGGCGCTTCCGCTCCTGGTGGGAGACGAGACCGAGTCCGTGGTGGCACTGCACGTCTCACAGAGGAACAACACGCCCGGGACGTGCATCCGCACGCTGGCCGGCGCGCTTGATGCCGATGCCGTCGAGCCGGACGGTGGGGCGCTGGCAGAGGCCCACACGCGGGATGGCCACCTCTCGGTGTGCGTCGCCAGTCAGGACGCCCCGCTCGCCGTGTGGTAGCGAGCGGGGCGTCAGACGCAGAGGGGCCGCCCGCCATAGCGAACGACCCCGAGTCATAGCCAACCCCTCCGTGCGTCCGCACGGGTGCGAGTGACTAGTCGATGGAGATCTTGGTGACATTGACCTTCTCCTCCTGCTTGGGGACGGTAACCGTCAAAACACCGCCATCAAGCTTTGCGCTCAGTCCCGTGCTGGCCGCATCCTTGAGGTACACGCCGCGGGCCGCCTGCCACTCGCTGGTCTCCTTGTGCAGATAGTTCTTGTCCTTCTCCTCCGAGGATTCCTTCTTGTCCACCGAGATGGAGAGACGGCCCTCATTGAGCTCGACGTCCACCTGATCCTTGGTCACACCCGGAAGCTCGGCAGAGATCGCATAGTGATCCCCCGCGTCCTCGACGTCCATCTTGAAGGTGTCGGCGTCGCTCAGCACCGAGAGCGGAGAGCCAAAGAACGAGTCAAACGGATCGAACGCCCTGCGAAGGGCCCTCTCGTACCTGTCATAGGGAACCATGCCTGCCATAACGACCACTCCTTTGCAATCTGAGGCGCCCTTGCCCCGGGTGCTCCGACGCCTTGTCCGTACATTCTCATTTGTTCCCAGGATGGTCCTTTTTATACGTGAGGGCGCTCATTTCTTAGTTATTTGGACATAGCTAATCTAAGTTGGCATCACATAGATATTCCCACCGGGCGTCATTTGTTCTTTATGCTGCGACCGAATAAACCTATCGTGGTGGGCTATGATGGGGACGCGTTGAGAAGGACTGCGGCGATTCTGTCACATGCACTGGGGAGGTCTCATGGTCGAGGAGAAACCTGCAGGAAATGGGACATTCGAGACCCCTAACCCAGACCCTGCGCCCACGAGCGAGAGCCGCGCGCACGCCCGGCCATCCGCACCACCGAACACTCCCCCTCAAGAGGTGACTCGTTCGCGCGTGCAACCGGACTTCATGCGCCAGAGGGCTCCTCACGTCACACAAAGCGCCATCGATGACCTCGCCCAGGATGGCGCCTCCGTGGGTGAGTACACGCACGACTCCAACGTGGCCGTTCGGGGCGGCGCCTTCTCGGGAAGGCCCTACCGGAAGGCGCGCGGCGGCATGGGGCAGGTCAAGGGCAATCGCTACGGTCGCTATCTGGAGGTCCCCAAGGGCAAGCGCTCTATTTTCGAGTCGCCTGAGCGGGCCAGGCGCCGCCGCTCCCTCATCTCCACGGTCGCCGTCATCGTCTTCCTCGTGGCGGTGGTGCTCATCGTGTGGGTGCTCACGCACTCGGCCATGTAGCGTCACGTCACGCGCGGATCCTTGCCGGGCGATAGGCGGCTACAGCGGCTACATCCAGGGATCGCGCTCAAAGAGCGGCTCGTGGCGCGCAGGGCGGTCGGAGAACGGGTCGTAGCCATCGTCATCCTCGTTCTCTGCGCGCAGATAGGGGTTCGGGGGCTTCCGTGTCGACGGTGTCGCATGCGCCCCTGCAGGCGAGATTGCACGCGCCGGCCGCATCGTCCCCTGCCCGGGCTGCGCGTCATGCCCTGTGAGCCACTCACCCATACGTCCCCCCGAGGCCCTAGGCCGTGTACGTGTCATAGTAGGCGATCATGTCGCAGACGTTGCCCCCGTAGGGCGAGAGGTCCATGGAGGCGTAGAGCGCCTTGGGTGCGGCTGTCGCGGTCGCACGGGTGCCGCCGCCCTCATTGGCGATCTCCACCGTCCAACAGTAGTCGCCCATCTCGCCATAGGCACACACGAACTGCTGGCCAGAGGCGGTGACGCCTGACGGCAGCACGATGCTGCCCTGGTTGATGGAGCGCAGCTGCCCCGAGAGGCCGCACATCGCCACCAGCTGCTGCAGCGCGGCATCGGAGAGGCTCGCGGCATCTGACGGCAGGTCAGCCGCGGGGAACTCGAGGCGCAGGCCCGAGTAGGCCGTCCCACTGCGGAGCAGATCCTCCGTCCCGCCCTCGTCGAAGGCGAAGTCATGCGAATAGGGCGTGTCGGTGAGCACGATGGCGCCCTTGTCCGTTGAGCTGTAGAGCGCCTCGAGATGGCCCGAGCCATTGGTGTAGGAGCTGGCAATCGTGAAGCCCTGCTGGGAAAGGAAGTATGAGAGCTCGAGCGCGTTGCTCTGGTAGTAGTCGACGAGGTGATGGTAGTCGGTGGGGAGCACGGCAGACACCGTGATCGTGACCGTGGCGTCTCGGTTTGCCCTGGCACCCCCAGCGGGGTCGCAGGAGATGACCGTGCCACGTGGCTTGTCGGACGGCGCGTAGACGACCTGCGCCTTGAGCCCGGCATCCTTGATGGCCTTCGTCGCCTCGTCCTGGGTCTTGCCCACCACCTGCGGCACGGCAAAGGGCCTTGCCACGGTGAGCGTGACGGTGTCGCCGGAGCTGAAGGCGTTGCCCGTCTTGGGATCGACATCGATGACGGTGTTCTCCGGCTTGTCCGAGAGGACGAGCTGGACGGCTATGTTCTGGGCACCCGCCGCCATGAGGGTGGCCTTTGCGTCGTCGACGTTCTTGCCCAGCACATCGGGAATGGTGCGGGAGACTCCCACGTACACGGTCACGGGACTGCCCGCATCCATGCGACTCCCCGCGGGTGGGTTGGTCGACAGCGCGGTACCGGGGGCGTCATCCGTCGGCTGGCTCTCCACCGTGACAGAGAAGCCCTTTGCCTCGAGGGTGAGCTGAGCCTCGGCCTGCGACTGACCGCTGACGTCGGGAACGGTGCGACCGCCCCAGACCTCGAGGGCATAGGAGGCATACACCCCAACGCCCACAAGAAGCACAATCAGCACGGCGAGAATGACGGGCGCCGTACGGCTGGCGCGGGTCTTGGGCGCCGGGACATCCTGGTCGCCGGCGGCGCCGGAAGAAAGGTCGCCCGTAAGCGGCACGACGTCCGCATCGCCTGCGGGCGCGGGGTCGGGTCGCCCCCTGAAGTCAGCGGGAAGGGGCTTGAGCTGCGTCTGAGCCACCTCCGGACGGGAGTCCGCGGGCACGTGCCCTCTCGTGTGGGTCGTTGGGTCGACCTCGGGTGTGGGAGCGGTCCCTCCCCTGTCGCTGTCGTGAGGCATGGCCGCTCCTCTCATACTGGCGGGATTACGTTTGTGCTGCTAGCGCCATGCGGCGGCGAGTGTGCCCACCACAAGGATAGCACGGAGGCGCGCCGCGCCCAATCCCCCACGCCAAGCGACCTGCAATGGGCGAGGGGGTGCGGCCACGTGTGACCGCACCCCCTCGCCCCATGACGCTCAGGGCGGCGCAACGGCTACTCCATGCTGTCTGGCTCGATGGGCTCGTCATCCATCGGCACGGCCGCAGCGGCACGATCGCCAGCCTCGTCGTCGCGCACGGCAAACAGGCGGTCATCGGGACCCACGTCGATGCGCACGGTGTCGCCCTCGTGAAGCCTGCCGTCGATGATGAGGCTGGCCACGTTGTCAACCACCTGGCGCTGGATGAGGCGCTTGAGCGGACGCGCGCCATAGACGGGGTCGAGCCCGTCAAGCGAGAGCGTCTGGACGGCGGCACCGGAGAGCGTGAGCGTGATACGCTCGCGCGCAAGGCGCTTGCGCACGTCCCTGAGCTGGATGTCCACGATCTTCTCGATGTCGTCCAGGCTGAGCGCATGGAACACCACCACATCGTCGATGCGGTTGAGGAACTCCGGCTTGAAGGTCTGACGCAGGGCATCGTTGACCTGCTTCTGCACCTCCTCCGGATCGCTTGACGCATTGGCCCCGGCGATGAACTGGCTGCCCACGTTGGACGTCATGATGATGATGGTGTTCTTGAAGCTCACGATGCGCCCCTGGCCGTCGGTGAGGCGGCCGTCGTCCAGCACCTGCAGCATGATGTTGAAGACGTCGGGATGGGCCTTCTCCATCTCGTCCAGCAGGATCACGCTGTATGGCTTGCGCCGCACGGCCTCGGTGAGCTGGCCGCCCTCGTCGTAGCCAACGTAGCCGGGGGGCGCGCCGATGAGGCGCTGCACGGAGAACTTCTCCATGTACTCGGACATGTCGATGCGCACGAGGGCCCTCTCGTCATCGAACAGGCACTCCGCCAGCGCCTTGGCAAGCTCCGTCTTACCCACGCCGGTGGGTCCCAGGAAGAAGAAGCTACCCAGGGGGCGATTGGGATCGGAGAGCCCCGCGCGGCTGCGACGCACGGCGGCGGCCACGGCCTCGACGGCCTCGTTCTGTCCGATCACGCGCTTGTGCAGCTCTGCTTCGAGACTCTTGAGCTTGTCCATCTCACCCTGCATCATCTTGGAGACGGGGACGCCCGTCCACGTGGAGACGACCTCGGCAATCTCCTCGGGCGTGACCTCCTCCTTGAGGATGCCACCCTCATCCTGCCGGGACGCAAGCGCACGCTCCGCCTCGTCATACTGCCTCTGCAGCGTGGGGATGGTGGAATAGCGAAGCTCGGAGGCGCGGGCGAGGTCGCCGTCGCGGATTGCACGCTCGACCTCGGCCTTCGACTGCTCGATCTGGCCCTTGAGGTCCTGGACCACGTCCACGGCCCTCTTCTCGTTCTCCCAGTTGGCCTTCATGCCATCGAGCTTCTCGCGCGTGGTGGCAATCTCCTTGCGCAGCACCTCCAGGCGCTCCTTGGATGCGGCATCCTCCTCCTTCATGAGGGCCTGCTCCTCGATCTGCCTCTGCGTGAGCTCGCGATCGACGGCGTCTATCTCGGCGGGCATGGAGTCGAGCTCCATGCGCAGGCGGCTCGCAGCCTCATCCACGAGGTCGATGGCCTTGTCGGGCAGGAAGCGCTCGGAGATGTAGCGGTTGGAGAGGTCCGCGGCCGAGACCAGCGCGGCATCGGTGATGCGCACGCGGTGGTGCTGCTCGTACCTCTCCTTGAGTCCACGCAGGATGGAGACCGTCTCCTCCACCGTGGGCTCGCTGACCATGACGGTCTGGAAGCGGCGGGCAAGCGCCTGGTCCTTCTCGATGTACTTGCGATACTCATCCAGCGTGGTGGCACCGATGGCATGGAGCTCGCCACGGGCAAGGGCCGGCTTCAGGATATTGCCGGCATCCATGGAGCCCTCGGTGGCACCGGCGCCCACAATGTTGTGCAGCTCGTCGATGAACAGGATGATCCTGCCGCTGGACTTCTCCACCTCCTTGAGCACGCTCTTCAGTCGATCCTCGAACTCACCACGGTATTTGGCACCCGCCACCAGGGCAGACATGTCGAGTTCGACGATGTCCTTGTCCTTGATGGTGGAGGGGACGTCCCCCGCAACGATACGCTCGGCCAAGCCCTCGACGATGGCGGTCTTGCCCACGCCCGGCTCACCGATGAGCACGGGGTTGTTCTTGGTGCGACGAGAGAGCACCTGGATGGTGCGACGGATCTCCTCGACACGCCCGATGACCGGATCGAGCTTGCCTTGACGGGCGAGGTCGGTCACATTGCGGCCGTACTGCTCGAGGGACTCGAACTGGGTCTTCTGATCCTGGCTGGTCACACGCTCGTCGCCCCGCAGGTCGTCATAGGCCTCCTGCACCCGCTTGCCCGTGACGCCTGCGCCCTTGAGGGCGCTGCCGGCATCGCCGTGCTCGTCTGCCAGCGCGCACAGCAGGTGCTCGCTGGTCACATAGCTGTCCCCCATCTTGCTGGCAAGCTTCTCCGCCGCGTCACCCACGCGCGCAAGCTCGCTCGAGATGCCCATCTTCGTCATGTCGCCCGTGACCTTGGGCTGACGCGCGATGGTGTCATCCACCTGTGCCTCCACCTGCGCGGGATCGGCACCCACGCGCTCGATGATGGCGCGCAGGTTGCGCTCGTCCGAGGAGAGCAGGGCCTTGAGAAGGTGAATGGGCTTCACCTCGCCGGCCTCCGCATCCGCGGCAATGCTCAGTGACGACTGCAGCGCCTCCTGGGCCGTGACCGCCCACTTGTCAAACCTCATATGCATCACCCCTCTGGTGGGCCACGCACATGCGGGATGGCGGGGCCGCTGTCCTATCGAGGCGTATTGTTCCCGCCCACGTTGGGTCTATACGTAAATCTAAGCGCTTATATATAAGATTTTCTATGCCGTTTGCTGAAGACCACATGACGCTGCGGCAGCGCACGGACACCGGCGCCGGGGCACCACCCCTTTCCGCCCCATGCGTGTCCCTTGGGCCGTGTGGATGGCCGGGGTGTCGGGGCGACCTTGACGACCACGGACGTTCGCCGTCTCGCGCGGGCAGATGTGCTGCGCTAGAATACAGGCGACGTCACGGCCAACGAAACACACCACACCCGCACAAGGAGCCGCCGTGAGAGAGCCTGCCAACACAGCCCCCGCCCCGCCGTCGCGGAGCATGCCACGCCCAGACGCACGTCCCTGCCACGAGACGATTCTGGGCCGCTACCGCGTGATGGCCACCAGCGGAACGGGCGGCTTTGGCACCGTACTCACCTGCTGGGACACGCGCCTACAGCGTCGCGTGGCCATCAAGCGCATGCCCCTGGCAACGGCGGACGGATCGCCCCCCTCTCGCCAGATCATCGATGAGGCGCTGGCCGAGGCACGGACCTCAAGCCTGTTGGCACACCCCAACATCGTGACGGTATACGACTTTGAGGTTGACCGCGACTGGGCCTACCTCGTGATGGAATACGTCGATGGCCCCACCCTCACCGAGCTGCTGGCGCGCGTGGAGGGGGGCACCCTCACCAATGACGAGGTGGCCTTCTTGGTGGAGTCCGTGGGGGGCGCCGTTGCCCTTGCCCACGAGAATGGCGTCCTGCACCTGGACATCAAGCCCTCGAACATCATGTTCGAACGTACGGGCACCATCAAGATCTGCGACTTCGGCATGGCGACGCTTGCCTCGGCCACCGGCTATGGAGGCGCACGGGGCGGCACCGTAGGCTACATGCCTCCCGAGCAGCTGGAGGGCGGCATGGTGGACGAGCGTACTGACGTGTTTGCCCTGGCCGTGGTCTGTTGGCAGGCCCTGCTCGGAGAGAACCCCTTCCTGGCGCCCACGGCGCAGGAGTCGCTCACGCGCATGGAACGCGGTCCCCGCAAGTCCATCGACCGCATGGATCCCGAGATCAAGGGCATGGCAGCCGAGGCCATCATGCAAGGCGTCGACCCAAGTCCCGCGGGCCGCCCGCCATCGATCGAGGCGTTTTCCCATGAGGTGGCCTTTGGCCTGGGGGATGCCGGGGCTGGCGCCGCGTCCATACGGCACCTCCTGGAGCAGTATGCCAACGACGGGGAGGTGCCCGACAACGGCGAGGTGCGCAAGCGGCTCCCGCTCTCCTTTCGCTACCCCTGGCTCGAGGGTGCCGTCGCGCGCGGCCTGGCAGCGCTCACCTGTGCCATCCTGGCGCTCGAGACGACACGGATCCTGCTGGCCGGCAGTGGCACCGCCCAGGCGGTCACCTGCGTGCTCGCCGCTGGGGCATCGGCCGCATGGCCACCTCTCGCCTCGGTGCTCGCCATCGGCGGCGTGTGCGCCGCCGTGTTCGCCACGTCGGACTCGGTGGCATCCATCATGATGGGCGGCACTGTGCTGGTGCTGCTCGTGACATGGTGGGCCTACGCGGGGCGGGCGACCCAACTCACCTCCACGGCGCTTCTGCTGCCCGTATGCACGGGAACGCCCGCACTCGCCCCCTTCGTGGCGGCCTTCTCCGAGACGCCCGGCCATGCCATGCTCGTCTCCCTGGTATCCTGGCTGCTGGCACAGCTGACGCGCGACCTCATGGCGACGGGCTTCGTAGCCACCGCCACGCTGCCCCTCCTGGCCGGTCAGGTCCTCTCGCCAACGGGCCTCGCATCGCTTGCGTCCACTGCGGCCGGCGCCGGCCTCGGCTCGCTCATCACCCGCCGTGGCAGCGTGGGCGCGGGCATGGCGGCTCAGATCCTCTGCCTCGTCCTGGTGCCCGGGAGGCTCCTCGTGAGTGCGCTGGTGGAAAATGGCGGATTGTGGGGCGCTGAGAGCTGGGTCTCTCTCGGTCTTGGGGTACTCTTGTGTGTATTCTTGTGCATTGCGACCGCAGCCAGGGGTCCCATGTACCCTGACGAGGAGGCTGGACAGATCGATGAAGCTGCTTAAGACATTCGAGAGTCGCATGAGCGATGTCTTCGGCGAGGCTCCGCAGGGATTTACCGCACCATTTTCGCTGAAGAAGCTGGCAAAGCGTACCGTCCGCGAGATGGAGGGCGAGACGTTCGTGGTCGATGGCGTGGACACCGCGCCGGCGCTCTTCACGCTGCTGGTGTCCCCGACGGACGACACCGCACTTCGCCCGCTCTACTCCAAGCTCACCAAGGAGATCGTCTCGTTCGTGGAGGCCCAGGCCAAGGCGAGGAGCTACGTCTTCGTGGGAAGGCCACTCGCACGCTTCATGGTTGACCCATCGCTCCGTAGCGGCAGGTTCGCCGTGTTCGCGGAGAACGTTGACGCCCGCACGCTCACGCGCCTGCGTGACGAGGAGGAGGCGTTCCTCTCCAGTTCGCTGGGGCTCGGTGGCGCGGCGGCCGCGCCTCGCGACGGCGAGGGCGCCTCGGACTATCTGCGTTCGCACGCACGTTCGGAGCGGAGGCCTCGGACGATGCCTGCCGTCGCCGAGCCAAAGGACGATCAGGAGCCTCTGGAGCCGGCCGTCTCCCTGGACGATGACCCCTATGTGGCACCCGCGCCACAGGACGGCCTTGTGGACTTGGGCATAGATGCCGACGTCAGCAAGACGCCGATGGAGCGCGGCGAGGCATCTGACGCATCCGCGGGACTTGCCGTCCTGCCCAACGACGTGGTCCAGGATGCGCTGCAGGATCCCTATGACGACGCCTCTGGGGAGGGCGAGCCAGAGGAGCGGGCGCCCGAACCTGACGGTCTCCCTGGCGCGCCCGTGCGCCCGGCACGCCCGTCGCACCTCGCACCCCCGGCGGATTCCCACCCCGTGGCGGTGCCAGCGACACAGCGGCGCAACGTTCCCCTGGTCAATCAGCAGCGCCAGTCCCCCGTCGCCGGACGTGCCGCCGACGGCCCCTCATGCATGCTCGTTGACCACCAGACGGGGCGCACGTACCGCGGCGTCGCGCCAGAGACCATCGTCGGCCGTGAGCGCACGCCGGGGGGCATCGTCATCCATGACCCCAACGTCTCGCGACGCCATGCGGAGCTCTCCTATGATGGCCACAGCTGGCACATCCGTGACCTTGGATCAACCAATGGCACGCTTGTCAACGACGTGGACGTTGACGTCTGCACCCTCCGAGATGGCGACCTCATCACCCTCGGCCTCACCAACCTCGTGTTCCAGGAGGAGGCTCGATGATTGACCTTGCTCTCTTTGGTGGTCGTCTCGTCCTGGTCGTCATCCTCTTCCTGTTCCTGTTTGCCGTCATGCGCACAGGGGTGGGACTCGTGCACGGCCAGCGCAAGGACGCCGCCATCTGGTCGGTTGACGTGGAGAAGGGCGAACGTCGCCTGCGTGGCCTGCATGTGGACATGCTCGGCCCCGTGGTCATCGGCCGCTCCCCCTCCTCGGACATCGTCATCGACGAGCCCTACGTCTCCGCCACGCATGCCCGCTTCACCCTGCAGGGCCCCGCGCTGGTGCTCGAGGACCTCGGATCCACCAACGGAACCCTCGTCAACGGCCACGCGATCACCCAGCCCGTGACCCTGCGCGATGGCGACGAGGTGCAGGTGGGCGATGCCGTCATGCGCGTGAGCCGTCGATGAGGGGCTTCCCGATACATAGGGAGGACATCGAGGAGCTGCTCGGTGCCCGCACGGCACCCGAGCCCGTCCAGAGCCCGGGTCACGAGAGGGTCGTCGTCGAGGATCGCGAGGGCTCGGGCACCAAGAGCGGCAGCTCGGCCGCGCTCTCATGGGGAGCGCGCACCGACGTGGGTCTGGTGCGCGACCACAACGAGGACTCCTTCCTGGTGCAGCCACCCGTCTTTGCCGTGTGTGACGGCATGGGTGGCCATGCCGCGGGCGAGGTGGCAAGCTCCATCGCCGTCGAGACCATTGTCAGTCACGCGCCGCTCCATGCGGACGACGTGCTGCTGGGTGCCGCCGTGGAGGCCGCCAATGCCTCCGTGATCGATGGTGCGGCCCTGGGGGTCGGCAAGCCCGGCATGGGGTGCACGGCCTCCTGCGTGCTCATCGAACGTGGCAGGATGGCCATCGCCCATGTGGGTGACTCGCGTGTCTACCTGCTGCACCAGGGGACGCTCGTGCGCCTCACGCACGACCACTCCTACGTCGAGGAGCTCGTGGATGCGGGCGAGATAACGGCCGACGAGGCCCGCGTCCACCCCTCCCGCTCCGTCATCACCCGTGCCCTGGGCAACGACCCCGACATGTACGCCGACCACTTCCTGCTCGACGTCATGCACGGCGACCGCATCATCGTGTGCTCCGACGGCCTCTCCTCCATGATCGAGGACTCCCGGATAGAGGCGCTCTCCTGCTCCACCGCAACGCCCCAGGCGGCGGCAGACGCCCTGGTGGCGGCGGCGCTCAAGGCCGGTGGCTCGGACAACGTGACCGTCGTGGTCGTGGACGTGCTGGATGACGGGACGTTCGACCGTCATCGCTTAAGGCGCAGGCGCATCGCCGTCACCGCTGCCATCGTGGCCGCCGCACTCGTGGGCGCCCTTGCCCTCGGGATCGGGCTCTTCGTGAACAGCTCCTGGTACCTCGCAGACAATGCCGGCACCGTGGGCATCTACCATGGCGTCAACGGCAGCTTCCTGGGGATTCCCCTCTCGCAGCTCGACGAGACGACCTCCGTGCAGACAAAGGACCTCCCCGCACCCGTGCAGGAGAGCCTCTCCGAGGGGCTGACCGTCTCCAGCGAGAGCGAGGCACACGACACCGTGGAGAACTACCGCGACCAAATAGATGCCGACAAGAGCGCTGCCGCCGTGGCGGCCAACCGTTCGACCACGGGCACCGACACATCGGCGGACAGACCGGCGACGCCGGAGAGCTCCGACGGCGCACGACCGGGTGGTGAATAGCGTGATGCCTCAACTAAACACCAGGCGCAATGGGGAGCTGGCACTGCTCGTGCTCGCTGCCATACCCGTCATTCTGCTGTGGGCGATGTATGTCATCAGCATGCAGGTTCCCCTCAGCCTGGGGGCGCTTGCGGTGCCGCTGGGGCTTTTCGTGGCGTTCGCCGTGGCCCACGTCGCCGTGCGCATGTATGCGCCGGGCGCCGACCCCTGTCTGCTCCCCCTGGCGTTCTTGCTCTCGGGCATAGGCATCGCGTTCGTGACCAGGCTCGCACCCTCATTGGCGGATGGCCAGGTCATATGGCTCTTCATCTCCGTGGCAGCCATGGTTGCGGCGCTCATCATGGTTCCCAGCGTAGAATCGCTCGCCCAGTACAAGTACACCATCGGCATCGTCGGCATCGCCCTCCTGCTGCTGCCCATGCTCATTGGCACCGAGCGCGGCGGCTCCAAGCTGTGGCTCGCGCTGGGCCCCTTCTCGTTCCAGCCAGGCGAGCTGGCGAAGATCCTCATCGTGGTCTTCCTCGCCGCCTACCTGGCCGAGAACCGCGAGCTGCTCTCCGCCTCCACCAGGCACATCGGCCCCCTCTCGCTGCCGCGTCCACGCATGCTGGCACCCATGCTCATCATGTGGGGCATCTCGCTGCTGGTCGTGGTGTTCGAGCGCGACCTGGGCAGCGCCCTCCTCTTCTTCACGTTCTTCGTGGTCATGCTCTATGTGTGCACGGGACGTCTGAGCTACGTGCTGGTGTCCATCGTGCTGTTGGCCATCGGCGCCATGCTCTCATACCACCTGTTCTCACACGTGCAGGTGCGCGTGCAGATTTGGCTCGACCCGTTTGCCGACGCCTCCAACAAGGGCCTCCAGATCGTGCAGTCGCTCTTCTCGCTGGCGGACGGCGGCCTTGTGGGCAGGGGCATCGGCAAGGGCATGCCGACGCTCATCCCCGTCGTCGAGTCCGACTTCATCTTCTCCGCTGTCGGCGAGGAGATGGGCCTCCTGGGCGCCAGCGCCGTGCTCATCTGCTATCTGCTGCTGGCAATTCGCGGCCTCACCACCGCCGCCCGCGCGAAGTCCGATGTCGCGGCCTTCACGGCCGTGGGCCTGTCGGCAGCCGTCCTGGTGCAGGCCTTCGTCATCGTGGGCGGGGTCACCCGGCTGCTGCCCCTGACCGGCGTCACCCTGCCCTTCATGAGCCAGGGCGGAAGCTCGCTCTTGGCCACCTTCATCATCCTGGGCCTGTTGCTCAAGGCGGGCGACGAGGGAACGGGCCGTCACGCCCAGATGGAGATGACCGACGCGCAGGCGTCGTCGCTGCTCGCGGGCGCACATGCCAGTGATGACGAGGATGTCGAGGCCGCGCAGGTGGTACACGGCTCGCATGCCCGCGCGCACTTCGGCATGCTCACCGCCGAGTCGGGCGTGCTGGGGCGCGTCGCCCTGGGCAAGCGCCTCACCGCCCTGGTGGTGGTCTTCTCCGCCATGGTCATGCTGCTTGTGGCAAACCTCACCTATATCCAGGTGTTTGATGCCGGCACGCTGCAGAGGATGCCCAACAACAACCACACCATCACCCGCACGGCACACGTGCAGCGTGGGGCCATCATCACCTCCGATGGCGTGACGCTGGCCGAGTCGCTCGCACAGTCCGACGGCACCTATGCCCGGAGCCACCCACAGGGAGCCCTTGCCACCCACACCGTTGGCTACGTCTCCACCCAATACGGCGCCACGGGCATCGAGTCCTCCTATAACGACGTGCTCACGGGCAAGTCGGATTACTCCAGCTGGCTGAACGCCCTCTACTCTGTGGCGGGCGTGCAGATGCCGGGCTCCTCGGTGGTGCTCACCATCAACTCCCAGATGCAGAAGGCCGCTCAGGATGCGCTGCGGGGCAAGACGGGAGCCATCGTCGTGCTCGACCCCACCACGGGCGCCGTGCTCGCCAAGGCGTCTTCGCCCAGCTACACCTATGACAACATCTCCAGTCTCGTCTCGGCCGACTCCGGCGCGGGCGAGCTGGTGGATCGCACCACACAGACGCTCTACACGCCCGGCTCCACCTTCAAGGTGATCTCTCTCGCGGCGGCGCTGGATAGTGGGACCGCCACGTTGAACACCACCTATCCCGCACCCGCCTCCCTCAACATCGGTGGGGCTCCCGTGACCAACAACGACAATGACAGCTGGAGCAGGCTCTCGCTCAAGGACGCCTTCGCATACTCCACCAACACCGTCTTCGGCCAGCTGGGCACCCAGATCGGTGCCAACAGGCTCGTCTCCTACGCCAACGCCTTCGGCTATGGAGCCGCCCTGGGCCAGGACTTCTCCGCTCAGGCATCCCTCATGCCCAGCCCCTCGGAGATGACTGAGTGGGAGACGGCATGGGCCGCCGTGGGACAGCCCGTGGGCAACCACGCGAGTCCCGCCGGGCCTCAGGCAACCGTCATGCAGAACGCCGTCGTAGCCGCGGCGATTGCCAACAGCGGCATAGCCATGAACCCCTATGTGGTCGATCACATCCTCTCACCCGAGGGGGCCACCACCTCCACGACGCAGTCCAAGGCCCTGGGCCAAGCCGTCTCCTCGCAAACGGCCTCCCAGGTGAAGGAGGGTATGCTCGCCGTGGTGGAGGGCGGGTCGGGCACCGGCGCGCGCGTCCGCGGCGTGAAGGTGGCCGGCAAGACGGGCACGGCGCAGACCTCATCCTCCGTCGCCAATTCGCTCTTCATAGGCTTCGCGCCCTATGACCAGCCCACGCTTGCCATTTCCGTATGCATCGAGGGCTCCGAGTCCAACGACGTCCACGGTGAGGCGGCCACGGTGGCAGGCAAGGTGCTGGCCACCTGCCTTAACGTACAGGCAATGGGGGCGAGTTCCTGATGAGGGACGAGACGCTACGGCCCCATGCAGGGTGCCAGTCAGGCACACCGAACGTGCAGGGGGACACGCATACGCTGATGATGACTGGCGGCAGGCACGAGCCGCCTTGGGATGGGAGAGAGAATGGCTGACAGGATTCTGGGCGGGCGCTACAAGGTTCAGGACAGAATCGGAACCGGTGGCATGGCCATGGTGTATCGGGGCCTCGACGAGGTCCTGGGCAGAACCGTCGCCATCAAGACGATGCTGCCACAGTACGCCTCCGACCCATCGTTCGCCGCCCGCTTCAAGCAGGAGGCCCAGGCTGCCGCCGCTCTGCAGAGCCCCTACATCGTCTCGGTGTACGACTGGGGGCAGGATGGCGACACGTACTACATCGTCATGGAATACCTGCGCGGAACCGACCTCAAGAACGGCATTCGTCGCCATGGCGCCCTGGACTGCAAGAAGGTCGCACAGATTGGCTCGCAGATTGCGCAGGCCCTCTCCGTGGCTCACGCGCACGAGATCATCCACCGCGACATCAAGCCACAGAACATCATGGTTCAACCCGATGGCAACATCAAGGTGATGGACTTTGGCATCGCCCGCGCCAAGAACAGCCATCTCACGCAGGACAATTCCGTGCTGGGCACGGCCCACTACGTCTCTCCCGAGCAGACACAGGGCAAGGAGCTTGGGCCCACCACCGACATCTATTCGCTGGGCATCGTCATGTACGAGGCAGCCACCGGCAGTGTGCCCTTCGATGGCGATGATGCCATCTCCGTGGCGCTCAAGCAGGTGAACGAGCAGCCGGAACCTCCCAGCAAGCGCAATCCCAAGGTGGACGCCGCACTGGAGGGCATCATCCTCAAGTGCATGCAGAAGGACCCCGCCGACCGCTTCCAGACGGCCAACGAGCTGGCCCGCGTGCTGAGGGACTACCTCGCCGGTCGCATCCGGGCGGTCAACAGCGCCACGGCATCCGTGGCCCCGGCGGCCGTCCCGATGGGGCAGGCGACCGCACCCCTGGCTTCGAACACCTCGAACATGCCACGCGCAAACACGACGGCGCGGCGCATGGGCACGGGACGCATGAAGCCACAGACGGCCACCGAGAAGGCCCGCAAGGAAGAGGAGGAGCGCAAGCGCAGACATAGGCGCCGCCTCATCATCGGGGCCATCGTGGGCGCACTCGCGCTCGTGGGCATCGTGGCCGCCATCGCAAATGCCATGGGACTGTTCAACCAGACGCGCGCCGTCCCCAACCTCAGCAACCTCACCGAGGAGCAGGCACTCGCGGAGATTGACGGCAGTGGTGGCTTCTTCCAGCGCGGCTCCGTGAAGGAGGAGTACAACTCCACTGTCGCGCAGGGGCTCGTGATAGATCAGACGCCCGACGCCGGCCAGAGCGCGCCGCGTGGCACCCAGATCGACCTGGTGATCTCCAAGGGGCCAGAGCCCGCCGCAAGCGTGACGGTACCTGACCTCACGGGCATGTCGGCCCAGGAGGCGGATGCCGCCCTCAAGGCCGTCGGGCTGGTGGGCCAGCCAGGCGACGACGTGAGCGACGACAAGGTCGATGCCGGCAAGGTCGCCGCGCAGAATCCCGCAGCAGGCGCGACCGCCAAGGCGGGGGACACCGTCACCTACCAGCTCTCCAAGGGCCCCGAGACCACCAGCGTGCCCAGCGTCGTGGGCATGACCCAGGACCAGGCCACCAAGAAGCTGCAGGATGCCGGCTTCACCGTGACGGTCAAGAACGCCGACAGCGACTCCGTGGAGAAGGGCAAGGTCATCTCGCAGTCGCCGAGCTCGGGCAGAGCAGCCAAGGGATCGACGGTCACCATCACCGTATCCAATGGCTCGTCGACGGTGGACGTGCCGGATGAGACAGGGAAGGATGAGGAGGCTGCCAAGCAAGATTTGAAGAGCAAGGGCTTTTCGGTGACCGTCCAATACGAGGCGAGCAAGACCGTGGAGAAGGGCAAGGTCATCTCGCAGTCGCCGAGCTCGGGTAGTGCCGGCAAGGGGTCGACGGTCACCATCACCGTAAGCACGGGCCCGTCAAACAGCGACAATGGCGGTAAAGGCAAGAGCGACGGTGGCAACGGTCCGGCTCCAAGTGACCCAACAAACGGAACGGATGGCGCCAGCCCCTGACAGGATGGAGCGACGGCATCCCAGCAGGGGACTGCACTCCCCCTCCCCGCTGCCGACTCCCTCTCTTCTCGGGCTGTCAGCGGATGGTCGCGCCCCTCTGCCCCCATCCAGGAGCGTTTTGGCCCCAAGTGCGTGATGGGCCCAGCGGCGTATGCCTCTCCAACGCCTTGGAAAGCGAGTGCATGCGCGCCTTTATGCTGGTGGGGAAGTACCGAGACGACATCCGAGGCCATGACATGCCTCATATTGCGCGTTTGATGACCCCGTTTGGGTGACTTCCATCACGCACTTGGGGCCAAAACGCTCCTCCCTCGCCTCAATATGGTCGCGGGGCAAGGGGCATCGAGGTCTCAACGAACAGGCCGGCCGCATGTGCGGCCGGCCTGGGACATGCATATGGTGACCCCGGGCGGATTCGAACCGTCGACACCAGGTTTAGGAAACCTGTGCTCTATCCCCTGAGCTACGGGGCCATGCAAGCAATGATTCTAGCATCTCTGGCGCACGCCCACCGCCGACAACGCCCCGTATCGCAAAGACTCTGGCATGGCGCCACCCTAGGGAAATGGCCCCGCGGCGGCGAGGACTCTAGCAAAGTTCACGGCGCTGAGTCTATGTCAGGCTACGAGACTTCGTGCCAGCCCGAACGCACAGAGATAGGCACCCGGCGGCAGAAGCCAACCGGGTGCCTCCCCTCTCGCCCTGTACGTCGGGAGAGCCTAGAGCTTGATCTCGATGTCCACGCCCGCAGGCAAATCGAGACGCATCAGCGAGTCAACCGTGGTCGAGCTGGGATCGAGGATGTCGATGAGGCGCTTGTGGGTGCGCATCTCGAACTCCTCGCGCGAGTCCTTGTCCTTGTGGGGCGAGCGGATGACCGTGTAGAGGTTGCGCTCGGTGGGCAGGGGGATGGGGCCAGACACGCGGGCACCCGTCTTCTGCGCGGTGTCGACGATGAGCCTCGAGGACTGGTCGACGACCTCGTGATCGTAGCCCTTGAGGCGGATCCTGATCTTCTGGCTGGACACGATACTTACCTCCATCATGAGCGAGCTCGAACGGGAGCTGGGCGCTCGTTGCGTGGTTACTTACGAAGCGTTTCCGCCGTTCTTGGACACGATCTCCTCGCGGATGTTCTTGGGAACGGGCTCGTACGAGTCGAACTGCATGGTGTAGCTCGCACGGCCCTGCGTCTGGGAGCGCAGGTCGGTGGCGTAGCCAAACATCTCGCCCAAAGGCACCTTGGCACGGATGACCTTGGTGTTGGTGCGATCCTCCATGCCCTCGATCTTGCCGCGCCGGCCGGAGAGGTTGCCCATGACATCGCCCATGTACTGCTCGGGCGTCTCGACCTCCACCTGCTCGATGGGCTCGAGGAGCACGGGGTTGGACTGCTGTAGGGCGTTCTTGATGGCCATGGAGCCGGCAACCTGGAAGGCCTGTTCGGAGGAGTCGACCTCGTGGTAGGAACCATCGACCAGGGTCACCTTGATGTCCTGGACGGGATAGCCGGCGATGACGCCTGACTCGAGCGCACCCTGGATGCCCTTGTCCACCGAGGGGATGTACTCCTTGGGGATGGAACCACCCACCGTGGCATTCACGAACTCGTAGCCAAAGCCGGGCTCCATGGGTTCCACGTCGATGATGGCATCACCGTACTGGCCGCGACCACCGGACTGGCGGACGAACTTGCCCTGCACGTGCTGCACGGCATGACCGGCGGTCTCGCGGTAGGCGACCTGGGGCTTGCCCACGTTGCACTCGACCTTGAACTCGCGGCGCAGACGGTCGACGATGATCTCCAGGTGCAGCTCACCCATGCCGGCGATGATGGTCTGGCCGGTCTCGTGGTCGGTGTGCACGCGGAAGGTGGGATCCTCCTCGGCGAGCTTGGCGAGGCCCACGGACATCTTGTCCTGTTCGGCCTTGCTCTTGGGCTCCACGGCCACGTCGATGACGGGGTCGGCAAAGTCGATGGACTCGAGTACGATGGGGTGCTTCTCGTCGCAGAGGGTGTCGCCGGTCGAGGTGTTCTTGAGGCCCACGCAGGCGACGATGTCGCCGGCGGAGCAGTTCTCGCGGTCGACGCGGTCGTTGGCGTTCATCTCGAGAATGCGACCCAGACGCTCGCGGTTGTCCTTGAGGGAGTTGTAGACGTAGCTGCCCGCATCCGCCTGACCGGAGTATACGCGGATGTAGGTGAGCTTGCCCACGAAGGGGTCAGTCATGATCTTGAAGGCCAGGGCACTGAAGGGCTCCTTGGGATCGGAATGACGCACCTCGGTCTCACCCTTGGGGTTGGTGCCGTCGATCTCCTTGACGTCCAGCGGGCTGGGAAGGTAGTCGATGACGGCATCGAGCAGCTCCTGGATGCCCTTGTTCTTGTAGGCGGAGCCCACGAAGACGGGATTGAGCTCGTTGGCAAGCACACCGGTGCGGATGGCGCCCTTGAGCAGATCCACGGGAACCTCCTCGTCCATGAGCACCTTCTCCATGAGTTCGTCGGAGTAGTTTGAGGCGGCGTCGAGCAGCTCCTCGCGCTTCTGCTGGGCAATCTCGGCGAACTCGTCGGGAATCCCTTCCATGGGCTCGGGGTAGATCATGCCCTTCTCATCTTCCTTGAAGTCCCACGCGGTCATGGTGACGAGGTCGATGAGGCCCCAGAAGTTGGACTCGGAACCCATGGGAACCTGGGTGGCCACGGCCACGGCACCGAGGCGGTCCTTCATGGTGTCGATGGCATGCCAGAAGTCCGCACCAACGCGATCGAACTTATTGATGAAGGCGATGCGCGGCACGTCATAGTTGGCAGCTTGGCGCCAGACGGTCTCGGACTGGGGCTGGACGCCCGCGACGGCATCGAAGACGGCAACGGCGCCGTCGAGGACGCGCAGGGAACGCTCGACCTCGGCCGTGAAGTCCACGTGGCCCGGGGTGTCGATGATCTGGATGACGTGATCCTTCCAGAAGCAGGTGGTTGCGGCGGAGGTGATGGTCACGCCACGCTCCTGCTCCTGAACCATCCAGTCCATGGTGGCGGCACCGTCGTGGACCTCACCTATCTTGTGGGTCTTGCCGGTGTAGTAGAGGATGCGCTCCGTCGTGGTGGTCTTGCCGGCGTCGATGTGCGCCATGATGCCGATGTTTCGGAGGTCCTCGAGCTTGTACTTAGCCTTTGCCATGTGTTGTCTGCTCCCCCGTGCCTAGAACCGATAGTGCGAGAACGCGCGGTTGGCCTCGGCCATCTTGAAGAGGTCCTCGCGGCGCTTGACGGAGGCGCCCACACCGTTGGCGGCATCCATGATCTCGTTGGCGAGGCGCCCGGCCATGGTCTTCTCCTTGCGGTCACGCGAGAAGTTGACGATCCAGCGGATGGCGAGCGTGGTGGCACGACGGGAGTTGACCTCCATGGGCACCTGGTAGGTGGCGCCGCCCACGCGCTTGGGCTTGACCTCGAGGGTGGGGCGCACGTTGTCCATGGCCTTCTTGAAGACGGACAGGGGATCCTGCTCGGTCTTCTGCTGCACGAGGTCGAAGGCGCCATAGACGATGCGCTCTGCGGTGGCCTTCTTGCCATCGAGCAGGACCTTGTTGATGAGCTGGGTCACGAGACGGTTGTTGTAGACGGCGTCGGGAGTGACCTCACGACGGATTGCTGCTGCACGACGCGGCATGTTGCATCTCCTCAGAACTGGTTGCGAATTCAGACGGAACGCTTGTGGCTACTCCTTGGGGCGCTTTGCGCCATAGCGGGAGCGAGCCTTCCTGCGATCCTGAACCGCCGCGCAGTCGTAGGCGCCGCGGACGATCTTGTAGCGGACGCCGGGGAGGTCGCGCACGCGGCCACCACGGATGAGCACGATGGAGTGCTCCTGAAGGTTGTGGCCCTCGCCGGGAATGTAGGCGGTGACCTCGATGCCGTTCACCAGGCGCACGCGGGCGACCTTGCGCAGTGCCGAGTTGGGCTTCTTGGGCGTGGTGGTGAAGACGCGGGTGCAGACGCCACGCTTCTGCGGATTGTGCTGCAGGGCAGCGTTCTTGGACTTGGCCTTGTGGGACACGCGGCCCTGGCGGACGAGCTGGTTGATGGTAGGCAAAGCTGTTCTCCTTCATGAGGGCTTACGGTGGGTGGTGCGCAAGCACCTATGCATCAGAGGGGGCGCAGCACCGTCTCCTCGGATCTTCAGCGCGACGAATGACTTTACTCGCGCTCCGTGCTGTTGTCAAAAGACCACGGCTCCGGGTGTATCCCTATTCCGGGCAGATTACATGCTTTGCACACAGCTGGCACCCCGGCTCGCGGCGGGTGGCCTACGGCAGCTCCGACGCATCCTCGGCACCGGCGTCTTCGGCGGCATGGGCGAGCCCGATGCACATGAGGTCGGTCACGTGCTCGTCGGAGAGCGAGTAGATCATGCGCTGGCCATCGCGGCGCGCAGACACCAGGCCACGGTCACGCAGGAGCCTGAGCTGATGCGATATGGCCGACTGCGAGACGCCGCACACCTCCTGGAGCTCCGAGACCCCTCGCTCCCCCTGCAGGAGCACGCCGATGATCTGGAAGCGCGTGGAGTCGGAGAGCGCGTCGAAGATCTGCGTGGCACTATAGACCACGTCGTCGTTGTCGAGCAGCTCGCCTATCCCGTCTGCATCGATCCCCCGCATGGGGCTCCCTGCCCTCTCCCGAAAGGGGCGCATGCCCCATGGCCAGCCTGCCTGCACCTACCTCAGTGTAGCGCCCCAGGCACAGGCGGGGCCCTCGTCAACGGGGTCGCGCCGCGGTGTGCGCACGAGGGCGGCTATCTGCTCTGCTCGTGCCGCGTGGATCGCCTGGCGCGGCGCGCCTCCTTGGCCTTGGCCCTCTCGGATGCCCGGGTGGCACGCTCGCGATCGTCGGACTCAATGATCTGCTGAAGCTTCTTGGGTGTCATGCTTGCCGCCAGCTCGCTCGCCGCGTTTCGGATGGGGCTCACCTTGCGCCAGTCATAGACGAAGCCGCCGATGATGGCACCATAGGACAGCACCAGGCAGACGATGGCAAGGAAGCCCGCCACGGTGCTGTAGTCAAGGTTGCCGCCAGGGAATGCGCTGAGGGCGGTGGAGACAAGAATCAAGGCCATGCCCACGCCCATTGTGATCCACCACACCCGTTGGTTCCTGCGGTACTCCGGATTGCGCCGCATCAGCACCCGGGCGGCCTGCGCCACCCGATCATCCTGCTCACGCCGCGCACGGCGCGCGTTCTTGCGCTCCTCCCTGCTCATCTCGGCGTGGCTCTTGCCGCTGGCCGCCTGCCTGCCCGAGCGCACCGAGCTCGCGCTGACCACACGCACGCCCCGTGCCGCCTCGCGGGCGGGCTTGGCGCGGGCGACCGAGCGCCGGGCAAAGCCGCGGGGTTCCTCCGCCTCGTCCGCGTCGGACGTGTCCTTGGGGGCGCCCTTCTTGGGAAGGCCCAGGCCTCCTGCCCCGGCCGCCTCCCTGCGGGCGCCTTCGATGGTCTCACGCAGTGACATTGGACTCCTTCATGGGCTTGAATGCGGTACCGGTGATCCTCTGGAATGCCTCCTCGTAGCGGCCGGTCGTTTCCGTTATGACCTCGGCGGGTAGGTGGGGTGGCTCGCCCGTCATGTCCCAGTTGGCCCTGAGCCAGTCTCGCACATACTGCTTGTCGTAGCTGGGCTGCACCCTGCCGGGCTCGTAGCCCTCCGCCGGCCAGAAGCGGCTGGAGTCGGACGTGAGGCACTCGTCGATGAGGGTGAGCTGGCCATCGATATAGCCAAACTCGAACTTGGTGTCGGCGATGATCATCCCGCGGCTCGCGGCGTAGTCTGCTGCGGCGCGATAGAGCTTGAGCGACGCGGAGCGCAGCCGCTGGGCCACCTCGTCACCAACAAGCTCGGCACAGCGATCAAACGAGATGTTCTCGTCGTGGTCGCCCAGCTCTGCCTTGGTGGACGGTGTGAAGAGGGGCTCTGGCAGCCTGGAGGCCTCCGTGAGGCCGGCAGGGAGCTTGATGCCGCAGACGGTGCCGTCCTGGTCATACGTCTTCTTGCCCGAGCCGGTAAGGTAGCCACGCACGATGCACTCGATGGGGATGGTCTGGGCCTTCCGCACCAGCATGGAGCGACCCATGAGGTAGCTGGCATAGCGCTGATACCCTGCGGGGTAGTCCGCCACGTCCATGGAGATGAGATGGTTGGGCATGAGGTTGGCGAACCTATCGAACCAGAAGCGCGAGATGCGCGTGAGCACCTCTCCCTTGTGGGGAATCTCGTCCGGCAGGACGAGGTCGAACGCGCTGATGCGGTCGCTTGCCACCATGAGCAGGTTCTCCCCGCAGTCGTAGAGGTCACGCACCTTACCATGGGAATCGGGACGAAGCTCCATAGCCGCCATGCTTTGGCCTCCTTTGGGTGTCGTCACAAGGATGGGCGTCCTTGATTGTAGCGCGTCGCCTCCCGCGCGTGACCACGCGTGGGCACATGGCTATCCAAGCGATTCCTTGTGGACAAGCGGTATGCGAATCGTAAACGTGGTTCCCTTGCCCAGCTCGGACTCCACGTCGATGGCGCCATTATGGCGGCCGACGATCTCCTTGGTGAGGGCCAACCCCACACCCAGCCCGCCAGAGACGCGCTCACGGCTGGCGTCAGAGCGCCAGAACCGAGAGAACACGCGGGAGACATCCTCCTTGGCGATGCCCATGCCCGTGTCCTGCACGGAGAGCAGGGCCATGCCACCGCGCCCACGCCCAACGCTCACAAGCACCTGCCCGCCCTCTGGCGTGTAGCGCAGGGCGTTTGACATGAGGTTGGTGAGCGCCTCACGGATGAGGTCGGGACTGACCTCCGCAACGAGCCGATGGTCGTGTGTGCGGTCGTCGAAGTTAAGCCGCAGACCCTGGTCGGCGAAGAGCTGCTGCTGCACGGAGACCAGACTCTTGACGAGCGTGACCAGGTCCGTCCGTTCGACCTTGAGTTCCGTGGAGCCATTCTCCAGGCGCGAGAGGTGCAGCATGGCATCAACCAGGCGAGAGAGGCGGCGGACCTCCTTGTCGACGGTCTCGAGGTGCTCGCTGTCGGTGGGCAGCACGCCATCCTGCATGGCCTCCACCGTGGCAATCATGGCCATGAGGGGCGTGCGCAGCTCGTGGGCCACATCGCTGGTGAGCCGGTGCTCGAACTTGATGTCCCGCTCCAGTTCGGATGCCATGCCGTCGAAGGTCTCACCCAGGCGGCCGACCTCATCGTCCCCCTTGAGGCCCGTACGCGCCGTGAGGTCGCCGTTCCTGATCTGCATGGCGGTGTAGGTGATCTTGCGTATGGGCCTCAGCAACCTGCGGGAGGCAAAGTAGCCAATGACGGTGGCGGCTATGACGCTGATGATGCCCGCCTCGATGATCGCCTGGTACGAGTCCATCTTGAGGTCGTTGTCACTCTCAGCCAGCAGGAAGCCCGACCCCAGGGACCACATGCGCACCGTTCCCACGACGGTGCCACCCGCGTCAACGATGGGGGCATCGACCACCTTCGAGGCGTCTGTCTGGGAGAGGCTGGGAATCAGGCGGTCGGGGTGGCGGTCGGAGCCATCATAGATGACCTCCCCGGCAGAGGAGAGCACCTGAACGCTCGCATCGTCACTGCTGTCATCGAGGGCCGCCGCGCGGGCGGACACGTCATCAGACCAGCCGCCGGCATCCTCATAGCAGCGCGCGATCTCGATCGCACCCCGGTCTGCCATCTGCTGCAGCCTCTGGTGCGAGTGGCTCTCGAAGCGTCTCTCCCAGACCACGGCAAGAACCAGGGCGAACACAAGCGTGGTGGCAATCGCCGTAAGCACGAAGAACAGCACCGAGCGTCCGCTGAAGGTCTTCCCCGGTCCAGCGGGACGCGAGTGACGCTGCATGGTGCTATAGCGGGACTCCCCCGAAGGGGGCTCGCCGTTGTTCCCGGGGAAGCTCGTGTGTTCCCGTTCCGTTGCCATGGCTACCTATTGGCGTCTATGCATCCTGAGCATCAGGCTTCTGCGCCGCCTCGAAGCGATAGCCAACCCCATGCACGGTGTAGAGCCATTTGGGGTTGCGCGGGTCATCGCCTAGCTTGGCACGAAGGTTCTTCACGTGGGAGTCGATGGTGCGCTCGTAGCCCTCGAAGTCGTAGCCAAGCACCTTCTCCACCAGCTCCATGCGGGTATAGACGCGCCCTGGATAGCGGGCCAGGGTCGTGAGGAGCTTGAACTCGGAGGCCGTGAGGTCGATCTCGGAGCCATTCACCAGCACCTTGTGGCCAGAGATGTCTATGACCAGATCGCCAAAGTCCAGGACCTCCAGCTGGGGCTCCGCCTCGGCGTGGGCGCGGCGCAGCAGCGCGCGCACGCGGGCGACGAGCTCGCGCGGAGAGAACGGCTTGATGAGATAGTCATCGGCGCCCAGCTCAAGGCCAATGATGCGATCCTCCACCTCACCCTTTGCGGTGAGCATGATGATGGGCACGTTCGAGGTCTCGCGCACGGCGCGACAGACCCTCTCACCCGAGAGCTTGGGGAGCATGAGGTCGAGAATGATGAGGTCGAACGTGTGCTTCTCGAACTCCTCGATGGCGCTTTGCCCATCGCCAACCCCGCGGACGATATAGCCCTCCCGCTCGAGATATGCTGCAACGGCATCGCGAATGGTCTTCTCATCCTCGACAACGAGGATCTTCTTTTCTTCCGTAGCCATAGGGCCTCCTCTGTCTAGCTGAACGCCCACCTGTACACAAACTCTCTGCATTTCCTCCATATTAGCGCAGGGAGGATTGGAATGCACGGACTTTAGAGCGCGAACGCACGCACGCTGACCGATTCGGGATAGCCCGTGTCCTGCGTCTTGACGGTCGCATAGGTGACGAAGGTATCACACGTCCCGGCGCGCACGGGATACTCGCCATAGTCAAGCGCCCTGTTCGCCGCAGGAAGCGTGGCATAGGTGCGCGCATCGGTATCGATCACAAAATAGGACGCGTTGGCACGGACGATATAGACGCTGCCCTTCCCCGCGACGGGCGCGGACGGCTCGCGGGAGAGCGCCACGAAGGGTCCCTCCCCATGACCGATGTAGGTTCCCATCTGCCCAAGCAGTCCGCCGGACGAGTAGTTGGCCTCGATGGAGAATGCAAAGTCGTCTCCCATGCGCACGGCACTGAAGGGCTTGACTTCCGAGGGAAGCACGAGCTGGTCGATCTGAGAGCCCATGCCATCGGAAAGGCCGTAGGCCGTGATGCCGTAGTATGTGCCGGCGTCCGCGTTCACGCGCGGGGTGAGGGTGACGATGCCATCGGACACGGTCGGAGCGGTGCCAAAGCGTCCGGGGGAATCGACAGCCGTCGTGGCGGAGGAGTCACCCACCGTCCAGAGGTAGCAGTAGGAGTGTTCGGAGCGCCTGCTCCCGGAGTTGGAGGGCATGACCTGCCAGATGACCATCTTGCCCGAGACCACGAAGGACGCGGGATCCCAGTCGGCGCCCGCAGACCAGAGCGACGTGGGGTCGCCCGCGAGCTTGCCACTCGAAAGCGCCGTCGCATAGAGAGCCCAGTCATGCGTGAGCAGGTCGAGCTCGACCCAGGCATAGACCGAGTCGGAGCAGCCCACGTCGTAGATGACCACGTTGCCCTTGTCGTCGGCGACCGGTTCGGTCACCAGCTCGGAGATTGCCCCCGACGAGATCGAGAACGTCGACGCCTTCACCATGGGGGCGGCGGACGATCCGGCCGTCGTCGCGGCGACGAGCGATCCCTCGCTGGGCTTGAGGACGTTACCCACGGCGATGGTCCAGGAGCCCGTCTCCTTGAGGGAGAGCTCGGCGGAGGAGTAGTTGCTTTCGTTGGTGCTGGGATCTATGACGTAGTCGGCAGAGCCCCCATCCACCACCGTAGGACGGGTGGAGCCATCATCTTTGTGCTTGCAGCCCGCAAGCACGCCGATGGAGGCCACGGCAATGCCCGTCGCCACGCCAGCGCGGAAGAGCCCGCGCCGCGTCGTGGTCAAGAACCCCTGTGTCCGTCTGCCCATCTGTCGCCCACCACCCCCGGGCTGTCCCTAGTGGAGGCGCCCAGTATACTCGCATGCCGCTACTCGTCGAAGCTCAGCCGTTCGAGGCGGTCGAACACCACGTCGACACGCGCCAGGAAGCTCCTGGGGTCAAAGATGCGGTCGAGCTGCTCTGCCGTGAGCGTGCAGAGGGGGTCTGCCGCAAGCTTCTCGCGAAACGAGGTACCCGAGACGCACTGCTGCACCTCTCGCCAGGTGTCCATGGCGTTCCTCTGCACGATCTGGTAGGCGTCCTCGCGCGTGATGCCCGTGTCCACGAGCGCCAGCAGCACCTTGGAGGAGTAGATGAGGCCCCGCGTCCTGTCGAGGTTGGCCAGCATCCGTTCCCGATAGAGCACGAGGCCATCGACGACACGGATGAGGCACTGGAGCATGTGGTCGAGCGCGATGAGGCTGTCGGCCTGCGCGACGCGCTCGGCGGAGCTGTGGCTGATGTCGCGCTCGTGCCACAGGGCCACGTTGTCGAAGGCCACCTGCGCGTTGGCCTTCACCACGCGTGAGAGGCCACAGACCTTCTCCACGGTGATGGGGTTGCGCTTGTGGGGCATGGCGCTGGAGCCCTTCTGGCCCTTCCTGAACGGCTCTTCCACCTCGAGGGTGTCCGTCCTCTGGAGGTTGCGCAGCTCGGTGGCGATGCGCTCGCAGGTGGCAGCCATCGTCGCCAGCACGCCCGCCAGGTAGGCGTGATGGTCGCGACTGATGACCTGTGTGGAGAGCGGGTCAAAGTCCAGTCCCAGGTGCCCGCAGACGTAGGCCTCCACGCGGGGGTCGATGCTGGAGTAGGTTCCCACGGCGCCGCTGATGGCGCCCACGGCGACGCCCCTGCGGGCGTCGAGCAGGCGGTCGAGGTCACGGCGCAGCTCCCAGGCCCAGGAGCCAAACTTCATGCCAAAGGTCATGGGCTCGGCGTGGATGCCATGCGTGCGCCCCACGCAGGGCGTGTCGCGCTCCTCGAAGGCGCGGCGCTTGCAGAGGGCACCCAGCGCGCGCACGTCCTCGATGATGAGGTCGCAGGCCTGCGTCAGCTGGTAGCACAGCGCCGTGTCGCCCAGGTCGGAGCTGGTCATGCCATAGTGAATCCAGCGGCTGGGCTTGGGATCCCCCTCGGGGACGTCCCTGTCCACATAGGCGCCCATGTTGGTGAGGAAGGCGATGACGTCATGGTTGGTGACGGCCTCGAGCTCGTCCACCTCGGCCCTGTCGAAGGCCGCGTGGTCGCGGATCCACTTGGCCTCCTTTTTGGTGATGCCATTCTCCCCCAGCTCGGCATGCGCCTCGCAGGCGAGCACTTCGATCTCCTGCCAGATGGCGTACTTGTTCTCAAGCGAGAAGATGCGTCCCATCTCGGGACGGGTGTAGCGGTCGATCATGTGGATTCCCTTCGATTTCTATCCCTCATCACCAGTGATAAGATCCGGATTCTTCGAAGCAACCTTGGCAACAAACTCAAGGTAATCTCGTTCGCTTAATAGGTCATCGGCGATGTTTTGGGTCAATCCACCCGGACCTCTCAATAGCGCTACAAGGTCAGGCCAATATGTGACAATGCGACCGTCTTGTCTTTCCGCCTTCATTCGGTGCCACACTTCTGCCCCTCTATACTCGCGAAAACCCTTTCCCGAGCTATTTTCTGTGTTCGTCTTATTTTTCACTTGGAACATATGAACACAGTCTCTGTGGCAGAAATCAATAGCTGTTAGAATGGTGCCACGACACCAAATCCACCCGTATGATGCTACTTTTTGGCCGATATACTCTTCCAGTAGGTTACCGCCTATATTCTCTGCAGACATGAAAAGGTTATGATGTGTTGCCCATTCATAGGCTAGGGCCTCTGAACCAGCATGATAAGGAGACTCCACCATCTTAACGAGCGCTTCATCCGTAACGGTACCCTTTTGGTTGGCACACCGTTCGCTAGGAAGTATCTCCCAGGCCTTGACATATTTTCCCACCCACTTCCTAAGCCATAGCTCCAAAAACTCGTCTGCACTGAGATTGAGGGATGAGTCCCTCATGGGTATTGAAGGAACCATACCGCGTGTCTGTCTAGCGGATAGGATGGGAAAAAGGGACTTCATCTCATGTGATCTCGCCACGGCATCATATTTACAGGTGCTTGCCGTGATAAGATGATCCACAATCGATTCAAAAAGTTGTTGAACCGGCCTATGGTGAGAGTCACAGTAGGCTATGGAATCTTCTAGTTTGCGTTTTATAGCCTGTTTGTCAGCGTTTTTGGAAGCCATGATTCCCCATTCTACAAATTAATAGTGCCGTCAGAGAATTATCTCACTACTATGTGCAACTCAGGGTAAGTTTAATGGTAGTATGGTCTATAATATTTTCATAATCTATATTATTTTAGTCCCTTATCAGATGGGAGGCTCCTTGACTCTTCTTAGTACCAGCGCAGTTGCAGACATGCTAGGCATAACGCAACAAACCGTCTCAAGAATATCGCGAGAGGGGGTATTACCCTACGAGATATGCGGTAGTAGAAGAGTCTACAACCTCAATGACATCGATGAATATATGCGGAGAGAAAACCTCTCAAGAGCTCCCCATGATCATCCTCGAATGGTTGACGACTTACCTGAGATAACTGCTATTTCCTTCTTCTCGGGAGCATTGGGGCTAGATATCGGCCTTGAAGAGGCGGGGGTACCAATCCTGCTACATGCTGAGAATGACACGAAATGCCGTATGACAATTGATACCAATTCCCCCGAGGCGGCTCTGCTGGGGGACGTGAACAGCCTTGGTGTTGAACAGGTTCGTACCTATGCTCGAATACCAAGCGGAAGAGAAGTTGATGTTATGGTAGGAGGGCCACCTTGTCAGTCTTTTTCGACGGCAGGTGCTCGAAGAGCGTTCGATGATGCAAGAGGAAACGTATTTCTGCGCTTTCTCGAACTTGCAGAGGAGATTCAGCCCCGATATCTCGTAATTGAGAACGTGCGAGGCTTACTCTCAACAGCTTATCCACTTAAGCCCGGCGGCAACCCTGTACATGGAGGCGCGCTTCGACTTATCCTCAATCGGCTTAAGTCAATGGGTTATGGCGTGAGCTTTAATCTGTATAATTCTGCAAATTTTGGTTCCCCTCAAATGCGTGAAAGGATCATCGTCGTCGGAAAACGTGATGGAACTATTGCGCCTTGGCTAACACCTACAAACTCATCTGATCCGATATGGTCTCTCCCCCAATGGAGGACATTTCGTGAGGCCGCATCTTCCATCGATGGTGAACAGCACTTTACTCAGTTTCCCGACAAGAGGTTGCGTTATTTTAAGATGCTCTCTGAAGGTCAATATTGGAAAGATTTGCCAAAAAACGCACAGGCTTTAGCAATGGGTAAAGCGTACCGACTCTCTGGGGGAAAAACTGGCTTCTATCGTCGCATATGGTGGGACAAGCCATGTCCCACTCTAGTAACGAGCCCCACCATGCCTGCAACCGACTTGTGTCACCCTACCGAGAATCGTCCTCTTTCTATCGAGGAGTACCGAGCGGTACAGGAATTTCCAAAAAACTGGATTGTTCGCGGTGGATTAACTGACGTGTATCGCCAACTTGGAAATGCAGTACCGATTGCTCTAGGGAAAGCGGTTGGTCAGACAATTTTAAACGATATGATTGGAATTGACACTTCAATCCCCTATCGCGATTTTCCTTACTCACGATACAAACGTACGAGCAATATCACTTGGAAGATGCCGTAGTCAAAATCTTGAAGTCACATCTAACGCTCGGAATTTACCCCATCGGCTGACCGTCGCGCTCGAGCACCGACGAGGCCTCGTCCAGCTGTTCGACCACCGCATCGTGGCCGGTGCCGCCGTAGGTGTCGCGCGCGTTGGCGATGCCTGCAGGATCGAGGTCATGAGTGATGTCGTCATCGAAGAGGGGGCTCGCCGCGCGGAACTCATCGGCCGTGAGATCCTCCAGATCCTTGTGATGCTTCTCACAGTACAGCACGAGCTTGCCCACCACCTCATGCGCCTCACGGAAGGGCATGCCCCTCTTTGTCAGGTAGTCGGCCACGTCGGTGGCCGCGGTGAAGCCACGGCCCGCCTGGGCGAGCATCGCGTTGGCATGCACGGTCATGGTCTTGAGCATGCCCGCCACGATCGCCATGCAGTCGTGCAGGGTCCGAGCCGCATCTGTGGGGCCCTCCTTGCATTCCTGCAGGTCCTTGTTGTAGGCAAGCGGCAGGCCCTTCATCGTGGTCAGAAGCGCCATGAGGTCGCCGTACACGCGTCCCGTCTTGCCGCGCGCGAGCTCGGCAAAGTCGGGGTTCTTCTTCTGTGGCATGATGCTCGAGCCGGTGGAGTAGGCGTCCGAGAGCGTGACGAAGCCAAACTCCGTGCTGCTCCACAGCACGATCTCCTCGCAGAGGCGCGAGAGGTGCATCATGGACACGCCGCAGGCGTACTCGAGGTCGAGCAGGTAGTCACGGTCGCTCACCGCGTCCATGGAGTTGGGGATGGCGTGATCGAACCCGAGGAGCTCCGTGGTGAGCTGTCGGTCGAGCGGGTAGGTGGTGCCGGCAAGCGCCGCCGAGCCCAGGGGGTTGGCATCGGCCGCGCGCAGGGCGGCGAAAAGCCGCGTGAAGTCCCGTGTGAACATCCAGAAGTACGCCAGCATGTGGTGGGAGAACAGCACGGGTTGCGCATGCTGCAGGTGCGTGTAGCCCGGCATGACCACGTCCAGGTTGTCCTTGGCGACGCCCAGCAGCACCCGCCGCAGTCCCAGGTTGCCCTCGAGCAGCTCTCGACAGAGGTCCTTCGCATACAGGCGCAGGTCCGTGGCAACCTGGTCGTTGCGCGAGCGTCCCGTGTGCAGGCGCGCGCCGGGCGTGCCGATGGCTGCCGTGAGCTTGGACTCCACGGCCATGTGGATGTCCTCGTCGTTCACGTCGTAGGCAAAGCCGCCGGCAGCCATCTGATCTGCTATGTCCGCAAGGCCCGCATCGATGGCCGCCTGATCCTCGGGCGAGATGATGCCCTGCGCGGCCAGCATCTTCGCGTGGGCACGAGAGGCGCGGATGTCCTGCTGCATCATGACCTTGTCGGCCTCGAGCGAGGCGCCAAACTCCTGCGTGAACTCGTCCACGCCCTGCTCGAACCTGCCGCCCCACAGTGCCATGAGCCCTCCTTCATGTGCCAGAGCATCCGTCGCCGCATCCCAGTGTACACAACGGCCCCGCTCCCCTGAGAGAAGCGGGACCGCAGCCGTCACCCATACGCCATGCGTCATGGGCAATCCGGCCGAGAGACCCCTATGCCCCCTGCAGGCCCGAGCCGGGACCCTGGATGCGAGACCAGGTCTTGGACTGCAGGCCGTGGATGGTGATGAAGCCCTTGGAGGCTGAGTGGTCGAAGCTGTCACCCTCGTCATAGGTGGCCAGGTTGTAGTCGTAGAGGCTGTAGTCGCTGTGCAGGCCATCCACGAAGAGGCCACCCTTGCAGAGCTTGATGCGAACCTCGCCGGTGACGTACTTCTGCGTGTAGGCGTTGTACGCGTCGATGGCCTCACGATTCTGCGAGAACCAGAGGCCGCGATACACGGTGGATGCCCACTCCACGTCGAGCTTGGCCTTCTGCTTCAGGGTCTCGGCGTCGAGGCACAGGGTCTCGAGCGACTGATGGGCCTGGATGAGAAGGAGCGCGGCGGGACACTCGTAGCACTCCCGGCTCTTGATGCCCACAACACGATCCTCGATCATGTCGATGCGGCCGAAGCCGTTGCGCCCGGCAATCTCGTTGGCCTTGATGATGCAGTCGAGAAGCGGCATCCTCTCGCCATCAATCGAGACGGGCAGGCCGCCCTCAAAGCCGATGATGACGGTCTCGGGGTCGGCGGGGCAATCCTCGGGGTTCTTGGTCATCGTCCAGATGTCCGAAGGCGGCTCGTTCCAGGTATCCTCGAGCACGCCACACTCGATTGCGCGACCCCACAGGTTGTCATCGATGGAGTAGGGCTTCTTGTGGGTGGTGGGCACGGGCACGCCGTGGGCTTCGGCCCATGCCATCTCGGAGTCGCGCGTGGTGAGATCCCACTCGCGCACGGGCGCGATGATGTTCAGCGTGGGGTCGAGGGCGTGGATGGAGGCATCGAAACGCACCTGGTCGTTGCCCTTACCGGTGCAGCCATGGGCAACGTGCTTGGCGCCATACTGGTGCGCGATGTCCACGAGGTGCTTCGAGATGATGGGGCGAGAAAGTGCGGAGAGCAGTGGGTAGATGCCCTCGTACTTGCCGTTTGCCCAGATGGCCTTGGAGATGATGGCCTCGGCGTACTCCTCGCGCATGTCCACGGCCTCGGAGGCAATAGCACCCATGTCGAGGGCCTTCTGCTTGATCCAGGTGAGGTCCTTCTCGTCCTGACCAACGTTGCCGCAGATGGCAATGACGTCCATGCCCTTCTCGACCTGCAGCCACTTCACGATGACAGACGTGTCCAGACCGCCGGAATATGCGAGGACGACCTTCTCCCTGGTGCTTTCTGACATGATGCTTCTCCCTATTCTCCGCTCGCATCCGCCACCTGCGGACATCGAGACGTATTGGCTGGTTGGTGGTGCCCCTCTGGTCGCTGCGGGCGCCGGCAATAAAAAGCACCCGGCGAGCCGGGTGCCGTTCAGTTCAAAGACACGTCATGAGCCGAGCTCATGGGAACCGAAGCTACACGCACGGGCGTCGCAGCGAGACTCGTCGATCATGGCGTCGGAGGGAGCGTGTGGCCCACTCGATGGTCATGGCTTCCTCCCTCTGTCTCGTGCGCTGCGCGCGGCGGCTTCTGCGGAGTACTGTAGGCAACCCATGGATGCCCACGGGCACGAACGCGATCCCTTAGCCATATGGAAACAAACGGCGATGACGGGGCCGGGGAAAGACGCCTCCCCGGCCCCGTGCGCTTCTGGTGGGTCGTGAGGGCCTCGAACCCTCGACCTTGGGATTAAAAGTCCCCTGCTCTGCCAGCTGAGCTAACGACCCGTGGCGCTGATTCTACCACGCGGGCGCTCGCGGCCGCGCTAGTCCGTCTCCCAGGCCCACTGACCGTTGACGAAGACGGGAACCGCCTCACCGCCTTCGGTGTAGCCCGTGATGTCCATGTCATCGGTACCGATCATGAAGTCGACGTGCATATGCGACTGATTGACGCCGTGCACGAGCAGCTCGTCCGGGCTCATGTCAAAGCCGCCCTCCACACACTCGGGAAAGCCCATGCCCAAGGCCAGATGGCAGCTGGCGTTCTCGTCGTAGAGCGTGTCAAAGAACAGTCTGCCGTTGCGGCGGATGGGCGTGTTCTTTGAGATGAGGGCGCACTCGCCCAGGCGGGTGGCGTTCTCGTCAGTCGTGAGGATGTGCTCCAGGACGTCCTTGCCACGCCGTGCCTCACATTCCACGACGCTGCCGTGCTCGAACCTCAGCCAGAAGTCGTCCACGATGGTGCCGTCGTGGACGAGGGGCAGCGCGGAGTGCACGATGCCGTCGGCCCGCATGCGATCGGGTGATGTGAACACCTCCTCGGTGGGGATGTTGGGAAAGAACACCGTTCCGTCCTGCGTGCGGGCAGCGCCGCCCTCCCAGACGTGCGCCTGGGGGAGCCCAACCGTCAGGCTGGTCCCGTTCGAGGCGACGTACCGCAGGCGGTCGAAGCACTGGGCGTTGAGGAAGCGCTTCGTCTTCTCGAACGTGGCGTTGTGCGTCTCCCAGGCGCTCTGGGGGTCCTCGCCATCTGCGCGTGCGACGTTGAGGATGGCCATCCAGAGGTGGTAGACGGCCTCCTCGTCGGGTTGTCCCTCGAAGACCTTGCGCGCCCAGGCGACCACGGGTACGCCTGCAATGCACCAGGCGTTATGTCCGAAGTCCATGCCCTCACGAAACGATCGGCAGTCACGGTTGCGAGCGAGCATGGCGGCGGCTGGCTTGGCAGGGTCTATCCCATCGAGGGCCGATGGGTCGCTCCCCTCCAGAAAGAGAAAGGACGCACCCGACTCGGCGAGCGAGTTGAGCTGTTCGCGCCTCCAGCCTGGCGTGCTCCTGAAGTACTCGATGTCCACGTTCTCGTACTCAAGCCGCTTGAGGGCATCATCGTCCCAGATGACCGTCACATGTCCCACACCGGCCCCGTAGGCCGCCGCGACGACGATGCGCGCGAAGTCCGCACCTTCCACCGGGGCAAAGACGACAAGCTCCTGCCCGGGTCGTACGGCCGCCCCCTTGCGCACCAGCAGCTCGGCATACCCTTCAATTTCCGGTTGCAGGCCCTCCAGGGCATGAAGGCACTCGTCCGGAGTCATGTCGCTCATAGGCCCCCCTCAAAAAGCATGGGTCCCAGAGGGACCCATGATGTGAGCTATGGAGCGGGCAACGGGACTCGAACCCGCGAATGATGGCTTGGGAAGCCATTGCCTTACCACTTGGCGATGCCCGCGTGTGTGAGGATTCTATCACAGGCATCGGGACCGCGTTGCCCACGTTTGGGCGCCTTCGAACCGTGTGGGAAACTTCGCCTCCCCTGCCTGCGTCGGTGCGCACGGACGACGAGACGACGCCCCATCCCGCAGACTCGTGCAGGCCCAGGCAAGGGCTGCGCAAGATCGGGCCGCTATGCTCTCCCCAGCTCGGAAGGGAGCACGCCATGAGAGACGAGAGGGGCCCCACGCCCAACGAGGTGTGGGATCGCAGGCCGCAGGCCAACGTGCCTCCCACCACGCGCCTCATGGGCGGGGACATCCCGCACGGTTCATGCCCCAGTGGGATAGGCCATGCCGGCAGACGCGCGCTCGGCCTCTGCGCATGGCCCCCTCCCCACATCCCTATGAGCGACGGATCAGTTCGGCCACCAGCTCGGTGACGTCCACCACCTGCGCCGCATCGACGTTGGCGGCGGTATCGTCGGCGGAATGAGCGTTGGCAGGGGTGCCGGCCTCGCTCATGCCCATGACGGTCATCGCGCGCATGGACGACTGGAGGGCGCTGTACGCGTCCGTCTCAGCCCAGTCATGACGCCTCTTGGCCAGGCTTATGTGCAGGTCGGACGCAATGGTGCTCAGCAGGCGCACCATGCGACGGTCGGCACGACGAGGCACCGACGCGCCTTCGGAGGTGAGCAGCGTCAGGTCGCCGGCACCGATGCATTCCAGGTTGACGATGAAGGCACCGCGCGCCTGCTTGCGGTACTCGGCCAGGAACTCCCTCATGCCGGCATGGTTGAGCTCGGAGGCACCCGTTGCCACAAACCACACGTCATGTGCGATCAGCTCGTCATCACCCATGCCAAGCACGGCCTCGCGCTCGCGTTCCTGATCGGGCTCGTCGGCGGCGTTCCGCTCGACCACACGAAGGTCGGAACGGGTCGTCGCACCACCCTTCCAGTGGCTGGGATGATCGGCGTCGTGACTGGGGCGCGTGTCGTTCCTCAGCTTCCTCTCTCGAGCTCGCGGGGTCGGCTCCGTAGAGTCAAGATCCTCCCCCTCGGCTCCCTCGGACGCCGCAAGCGGATCGCTTGGGGCCTGGGCGGGATCGGGGAGGTCAAAGAGCACGGCACGACGGGCGGTCGAGGAGACCTGGGGCGCATACTCGGCCTTGCCCCAGTTGGGGTCCTCGACGCCCTCGGGGCGCGATGTGCGCTCGGCGGGACCGGACGGTTCGTCGTCCTGAACATGAAGACCACTGGTATCAAGGTCGCCGATGGTGCCAAGGTCCTCGTGCGGAGCGTCCATCGCGGCAGTGTCCGAGACGGAGCCCCCTCCGGAGGGTGCGTCCTCGGACGAGCCCGCACCCTCCCGCTCGGTGGCGTCGTCGGGTGCCCCATCATCCTCCAGCAGCTCGGGCACGGCGATGTCAGCGTCATCAAGAGGTTCGTCGTCCTGGGGCTGACGCCGATCGAGCCCCGCGAAGAACGCGCGGATCCGCTGGCCTATGCTCGGCGCATGCTCCCCCTCGTCCTCAAGCGCCTCATATTCGGGAACAGGGACGCTCTCGAGAAGCTCATGGGTTCTCTCCCGGCGGGCCTGGGCGTGTGCATGTGGCTCCCCGGACAGGCCATCGTCCCCATATCCCTCCTGCACCTCAGGCACATAGGGGCGTCCTTCGCCCGCACGCTCCTCGGCGGCGCGGCGCGTGTACCCGTTGTCCAGGAAGGATGGTGCATAGCCGGTATGGTGCGCCGGCTCCTCGACCCCCACGCCCTCTTCCGGCTGCGGCTCCTCCTGCTCCGGCTCGGGCTCAAGGAAGTCCTTTACGGAGAAGTCAGGAATTTCGGGGATCTCCGGCAATGTCGAAAGATCAAGGTCAGGAACGGGCGGCAGGTCGTAGACGATCTCGCAATCCTTGGGAAGGATGTTGAGGCGCTCGATGAACGCCGCACCACGTCGCACCGACTGGGACGCGGTGAGGTCAAGCTTATGGATGGGGGGGATGGATGGCGCTGAGACCTGCGTGGGCCCACCCTCTGCCGGTGGCTCTGGCTCGGCGGTGCCGATGGGCTCGGACGCGCTCACCATGGGAGCCTCGGAGGACGTGGGCTCTTCGGATTCCGTGGGCTCTTCGTGCTCGGGCACCTCGGGCTCGGCCTGCTCGTCTTCGGGCCCGGGCATCTCCTCGGGCGCAGCGGCCTCCTCGGGCGCTGGTGCTGTCTCGTCCATGGTCTCCGCGACCGCAGGCTCGATCTCCTCAAGAGGCGTCAGGATGGCAGGCGCCCCCTCGCCCTTCGTCGCGTCATCCGGCTTGGACGCGTCGGGAGCCTCGTCATCGATCCCCTCATGGGTCGTTGCCTCGCGAATGCGCCTAAGCATGCCCGTCGCACCCTCGCGCACCTTTCCAAACATGGTGGGTAGGCCTTCCGCGCCCTCGTGCGACACCTTGCGCCCATCCACCCAGTCGGCATCAATCTGGATGGTGCCGGGCGAGTAGACGTGAGTCGCATCCCCCTCCGTCTCGGTGCCTGCTTCAGGTGGGGCGGCGTTCCCATCCTCGGTCGAGGAAGCTTGGCCCTCCTCGCCCCCCGTATCATCCCGCACAGTGGGTGAGGCAATGGCCGCATGGGGATGTGCCTGCGCCCATCGTTGTGTCTCGTCGGTGCCGGGGCGAATCTTGTCCAGGACCCCGAGCATGGCAGCAACGGCGGCCTTGTTGTCGTTGGCACCCTCCGTACAGGGCGCAAAGCGCTCGTACACGTCATTGACGCCAATGGCCAGAAGCGGCAGGGACGCCACGATGCCAATGATCCAGAACACGTGGCGCGCCGGTGCGGGAAGGAAGCCCATCACCTGGAAGAGACAGCACGTCGCAACCATGAACACGCACCAGAAGGCAGAGCGCTTGAGCGCGGGCAGATAGCGGACGAGCGTCCGCCGCCACAGCAGGCCCTCGTTGGGTGTGTCGTAGTGGGCGACGATCACGATCGGTCGGTTGCCCTTGACCACCAGGGGTCCCGAGGCGCGATGCACACCGATGACGTTCTGGCTGCGTGCCTTGGGTCCCAGATTGGCTAGGATGTCATAGCCACCAAAGCGCAGGGCAAGCAGGACGATGCCCACGAGCACGATGACCCTGCCGATGGCGCCCGCGGCCGAGCCCAGCACGCCACCGAGGACGATGCCCACGAACAGCAGGAGATAGACGATGCTGTGCGCAAGGTCCCCCGCCACGGGCATGTCAAATTCCTGAAGCGTGGTGTCAAGTCCGTGCTCGTCCATCAGCTCCTTCACCAGGTGGGCGGCGTCAAGCTCCTCCTGGCTGTTGGCAGGTGCGATGTCAACCTGGTCATTGAGGTAGTTGAGATAGTTGCGCGTCGATGCCATGCTCTTTGTTCCTTTGCCCTAGACTGCAGGTTGGTAGAGCGGTCTGACCGTGAATTATACGTCTATCGCAACAACTTTGCCGCGCGGCCACTATCCTTACGTCCTAAGCGGACGCGAGACCCCGCGCGAGGCATGGTCGGGCGCGATAGTGACCTCGCACGCCATTGGAAGAGCTTGGGGGCGCATATGACAGCATCTGGTGACGCAGGCACCTCCAAGACGTACCTCACGGCCCAACGGCTCGCAGGTCTCGTGCTGGGGTTCTCCAACAGCAGGACTCCCCTCTCCTCCACAATGCTGCACGAAGCCTACTATCCGGACACGCGGTCGAAGAGCTTTCAGAGGGCCTTTGAGCGAGACCGCCAGAGGCTTGAGACGATGGGCTTCGTTGTGTGCGAGGTGGGCAGGAATGCGAACGGCGTGTCCCTTTGGCAGGTCGACCGCAGCCAAAGCCTGGTGGAGGGGGTCGCCCTCTCCGAACGGGACGCGCTCGTCGTGGACGTGGTGTGCCGTTCTCTCGCAAGCGATGAAGAGTTTCCCTATGCGACCGAGCTTGGGAGTGCGCTGCGCAAGATCGATCGCTACTTTGCCGAGGATGCCGTGGCATATCCCGCCGTTCGCGTACACAACGAGACGGCACGGACGCTGGTCTCCTGCCTCTCGAGACGTCAGACGGTGCGTGCGGTCTACACGGACGCCGGGGGGATGACCACTACGCGCGACCTCGAGCTGTTGGGAAGCTTCACCCTGCGCGACCATGCCTATTTCGTGGCCCGCACACGGCAGCGGCCCAACCACAGACCCCGTACCTATCGCCTCGACCGCTTCACGCAGGTACAGGGAATCGGAAGTCCGGCGGCATACGACATTCCCATGGACTTTGACGCACGGGACTGGTGCCTGCTGCCCTTCCAGCTGGGTGCCACCTGTGCGGAGGCAACGTTCCGACTTCCCGAGGCCCCCGATCCCAGCCTCGCCGCGCGACTCTCGTCCAAAGGGACGTTCCTTTCGGACGGCAGGTGGCAGACGAACGTGGCAGACATCCAGTGTGCGGCGCGGTGGGCCATCGCCACCGGTCTCGTGCCCACGGCGCCACAGGGGCTTGTGACCGCGTATGACCATGTGCTCGAGGAGGCGTCCCGTGTGCGCCCATAGACGGGGCAGGAGAAGGGGGACGGACGTCACCGCCGAACTGCTCGCCCTTCTCTCGGCACTCGATGGGAAGGGGAGCGTCATCGATGCGGAGGGCATCGTGAGGCGCCTGGGCTGCACGCGCGAGCATGCCCGGGAGCTGCTCGAGAGTCTTCTTGCCCTGAGGGATTCGGACGGGATCGGGCTTCCCCTGCTGGTGGATGACCAGGAGGGAAGGGCCGACTCCTTGGACATGGCCTTTGGTGGTGGCGTACGGGGATATGCGCTCACGCTGACCCCCCTGGAGACACAGGCGATCATCGCCGCGCTGAGGACGATGGGCGTTGGGGAGGAGGGCCTCCTTGCCCGTCTTGAGCGGGCAAGGAGGCCCTCGCAGACGTCCACGCACGAGCTCCTTGCGCTGCTCGGTAGGGAGCTCGCCTCATCCAGCACCCTTGCCATCTGTGCCGAGGCAATCGCCGAGATGCGCGAGCTCTCGTTTGCCTACCACAAGCCCCAAGGGGAGCCTGAGCTTCGACACGTGTGGCCCGAGGAGCTTCGCCCGCAGGACGGCCTTTGGTACCTTGACGCCTATGACATCGACCGTGCCGGGACACGCATGTTCCGCCTCGACCGCATGAGCGAGGCACAGGTAGGGAGGCACATCTACAGATCGGCCCCCGAAGGCGACGACGTCACCACATCGATGACGGTCACGCTGCATTTTGCCCCCGGCGCACCACTGCGGGAGCTCGATTGGCCTCGGCTCGAGATTCGTGCCGTAGAGGAAGCCTCGGGCGTCGTGACGGCAACCATACCCTACTTTGGGGGCGATTGGCTCGTGAGGCACCTTGCCGCCTGCGGCGACACCGTGACCATCGATGACCAGCAGCTTGCTCGGCGGGTACGGGCCTATGCCGCGACGCGGAGGCAGGCTATGGGCCGCTAGGCCATCAGCGTTGTCAACGTTCGCGCGAGGAGCGCCACAGCCTGATGAGGCGGCCCACGTTGTCACACTCCACCTGCATTGCATCGGGATTGGGAAGCGAGCTTGTGAACTGCCTGCCATAGCGCTTGCTCACCAGACGGGAGTCCGCCAGCACGAGGACGCCTGTGTCGGTGGCGCTTCGTATGAGGCGGCCTGACGCCTGCTTGACGGAGATGACGGCCTCGGGCAGCGAATGGCGCCACCATGAGCGATCCTCGCGCAGCTCGCGCTCCCTCACCAGCGGATCCTGGGGACTGGCAAACGGCAGCTTGGGAATGACGACGCAACGCAGCGTGTCTCCCCCGGCATCAAACCCCTCCCAGAACGAGCGCAGGGCAAAGAGCGAGGTCGACGTGTGAGCCATGAACTGCTCCCGCAGGCGGCGTGGGGATGCGCCTCGGTTCTGGCACAGCAGGTCGATGCCCTCCCGCGCAAGGCGCGCCTGAAGCGCGCCGTACAGGCACTCCATGTCCCTACGATTGGTGAAGAGCGTGAGGGTGGAGCCGCCCATCGCAACGTGTACGTCAAAGAGCAGTCCCTCGAGGCGCTCCAGGTAGTGCGCGTCGTTGGGCTGCGGCATGTCACGCGCGATCACCACCGACATGTGGTTCCCGAAGTCAAAGCTCGACCCTAGGCGCACGTCCCCATGCTCGCTCGCAGGAAGCCGGTCGAGTCCCACGGCATGGTCGAAGTGGGCGAAGCTCTCCCCCACCGCCATGGTCGCAGAGGTGAAGACCACGCTTTCCATCTCAGGCAGCCAGCGTTCGGCAAGGTCGGCACCGATGTCAAGCTTCTCCGCAACCAGACGCTCGACGCCCACGGCGCGCCTCGCACGGCTCAGCTCGGCAGAGTACACGTAGCTCTCGTCCGTACCCTCCATGATGAGACGCATGGTATCCAGCAGCTCCGTCGAGAAGCGTCCTGCCTCGCCGAGGTCGGTCGCAAGCTTGGCCGAGCTGCCCCCAATGGCCTCCTGCGCCTCGCCAATGTCCTTCGCGAGCTCACAGAGCCGCTGTTCGGCGGCCTTGAACGCCTCGTACAGGACCCGCCACTCACCACTCTTGCGAACCGCGCCATCGACCCACAGGGTGAGCGTCTCATAGCCCCCACCCGTGACGAGACCGGAAAGATCATGTAGGTGGAGGAAGAATTCGCCCATGGAGACGGACGCGCGCGCCGCGCAGGAGGAGGTCTTCGTCAGAAGTCGTAGAAGGAGAGCGGAGCCCTCCAACGATGATGCCTCCCCCATAAGCGTGTGGATGATGCCGGCCCTCGTGGTCCCCAGCGTCTCGAAGCCCCTGCGAACCGCCTCCCCCGAAACCTCACGCGCCCACTGGCGGCGGGCCTCCTGCTCGAAGCCGTGGGCCTCGTCCACCACCCAATGGCGTATGGGTGGCAGGATCTTGCCCTCCATGTCCACGTTGCACAGGAGCAGGGCATGGTTCGTCACGACGACATCGCATGCCGCGGCGCGCCGCCGCGCCGCATGCACGAAGCACTCCTTGGGAAAGAAGGGGCACATGGCGCGCAGGCACTCGGTGGCCCTCACCGTGAGCATGGAGCGCGGCACGTTGCGCCAGCGGATCCCCAGGGCATCGAGATCCCCATGGACCATCTGGCAGGCATAGGCATAGCTCACCGCCAACGCCGTGAGCATGTCGGATCGCACGGTCCTCATCGAACGCCCGCCATCGCAGGCGGCCTGCGTGGGAAGGTCCAGGGCAGTCGCGAGCTCCAGCCGGTGCAGGCAGAGATAGTGCTCGTAGCCCTTGAGGCCTGCAAAGCTCACGCCTCCCGGCAGGGCGCGGTCAAGTGCGGGCAGCTCTTGGGTGACAAGCTGGTCCGCCAGGGCGTTCGTCTTCGTCGCGACGCCCACGGTCACGTTGTTGCGCTTGGCAAGCAACGCCTCGGGAAGGAGGTAGGCCATGGACTTGCCAACCCCCGTCCCCGCCTCGATCGCACGATGGGTGGAGGTTCCCAGGGCCCTGGCGACCTCCTGTGCCATGTGGAGCTGGTCGGGGCGCTGCTCGTAGCGTTCATACAGGGAGGAGACCACGCCGCCAGGCTTGAATGCCGTTTCTACCTCCTCCGGGGCCGGAGCCGTGGGCGGCGAGGCGGCGTCGGCGGCGTCGCGCTTGGGCCCACGGCCTCCCGATGCCTCCATCCCAAGCCTGAGGCGCATGTCACGGAGGGAGAAGGGCTCGGTGGAACTCATGTTCGCGATGTGAGAGAACACGGGACGATAGGGCCAGTCGACCTCAGGATGCATGCCCGCCAGAAGGGACAGAAGCCCCGAGGGCAGGTCAGAGAGACCAAGCAGGATGATGCGCCACATGCCACAGAGGGCGTCCACGTCATCCATGGCACGGTGTGTGACACCGTCACAACCAAATGCCGTGGCCATGTCGGAAAGTCGATGCGTCCTCAGGCAGGGCAGCGCAATGCGCGAGAGCGCCAGGGAATCAATCCACAGGTCGCTCACGGAGGAGCCACCGGCGGCCTTCTGGATGAACGTGCGGTCGAACGTGGCGTTGTGCGCGATCACAGGCATGCCGCCCACAAAGTCGGACAGGCCAGCGACCGCCTCGCGCGGTGTGGGAGCATCGGCCACGTCCACGTCACGGATGTTCGTGAGGCGCGCAATCTCCGGGGGTATGGGCTGCCCCGGGTTCACGAAGGTGTGATAGCGCCCCACCACGGCGCGCCCCTCCAGCCGTGCGGCGGCGATCTCGATAAGCTCGCAGTCCCTGAACGAGAGTCCCGTGGTCTCGGTGTCGAGCACGATGACACCGTCCTCCAAGGGTCCAAAGTCCACCACCTCCGCACGCGCGGAAAGGCCGAGATAGGCATTCCTCGTGCTCGCGGGAATGTCGGGAAGGAGAAGGTCCTCTAGCTGCATGCCGTGCTTCGCCCCATGCCTATCGTGGCGTCCGTGCGTCGCACTCGTCCAGCGCGTCCTGGACGAACCGCTTGCAGAGCTCGGGGAAGCCGATGCCCGCGCGGGCCGCCGCGTCCGGCAGGAGGCTCCGCTCCGTCATGCCAGGAACCATGTTCGTCTCGAGCATGACCGGCGTTCCGTCGTCCTTGACGATGAGGTCCGTCCGTGAGACGCCCCGGCAACCGAGCGCCTTGTGGGCGGCGATGCCCATCTCCTCGGCACGACGATAGACGTCCTCGGGCAGGCGCGCGGGAATCACATGATGCAGTGCGCCCGCCTCGTACTTGACCGTGACGTCGTAGAAGTCCGCATCGAAGACGATCTCCACGATGGGCAGGGCATAGGGCTTGGCGGTCCCCACAACGGGCACCGTGATCTCGATGCCCTCGATGCATTCCTCGATGAGCACGTCATCCCCCCCGGCCCCTGCCCTATCCACGGCATCCTGGAGCTGGCGGGCGGCCGTCACGCGACTCACGCCAAAGCTGGAGCCGTTGGAGGCAGGCTTGACGAACATGGGGTAGCCGAGCGTGTCCTCAAGGGTGCTGACGTCCTTCGGGGTAAGCACGGCGTCATGCGCGACCGTCATGCCCCGAGGAAGCGTGATGCCTGCCGCGGAGCACACCGTCTTGGCAACGGACTTGTCGGTCGCCACGGCCGAGGCAAGCACGCCCGAGAACGTGTAGGGAAGGTGCAGTATCTCGAGAAGGCCCTGGATGCAGCCATCCTCCCCATAGTGGCCGTGCATGGCGACGAACGCCACGTCGTAGCCGCCGTTGGCAAGCGTGGTGACAAAGCCGTCATCCGCCACGTTCAGAACCTCCACCTGGGTAAAACCGACCTCATGCAGGGCCCTCTCGACATTTCTGCCCGATTCCATCGAGATGGGGGCCTCATCGGACCAGCCGCCGGCAAGGATGGCGACCTTGTTCTGCGTTAGCTCGGGCTTTGCCATGGTGGCTCCTTATTGCTCAGGTGAGGTACGCTAGACTCTCATCGACGAGCACTCGTCGACTTTGAGGATACTCCACCTCACCGGTGAACAGCGAGCAAGAACTGACGGACATGCAAGACGCCAACAGAGCCTCCCGCGAGCGTACGGACCTCCATGCCCTGACCCATGGCCAGCTCGTGGAGCTCCTCGCAAAACTTGGACAACCAGGCTTTCGGGCCAGGCAGATCGAGGACTGGGTGTGGAACAAGAACGCCTCGTCGCTGGATGACATGACCAATCTTCCCAAGGGACTGAGGGCCGAGCTGGCACGCCGTGTCACCCTTGACTCCGTCACCGAGGTCGCGCGTCAGGTCTCGCAGGACGGTAGCCATAAGTACCTGCTACGCCTTGAGGATGGCACCACCGTGGAGTGCGTGGGCATGCCATCGGCGGGCAAGCTTGCCGTCTGTGCCTCCAGTCAGGCTGGCTGTGGCATGGGGTGCGCCTTCTGTGCGACGGGGACTGCCGGCCTCACCCGCTCCCTCACAGCTGGGGAGATCTACGAGCAGGTCATGCATGTACGCGACGACTTTGGCCGCCGTGTGACGAGCGTGGTGCTCATGGGACAGGGCGAGCCCTTCACCAACTACGATGCAACGCTCGCGGCGCTCAGAAGGCTCAATTCCCCCGATGGCACAGGCATTGGCGCGCGCCACCTGACGGTTTCCACGTGCGGCATCATCCCCATGATCAGGCGCTTTGCCAACGAGCCAGAGCAGTTCACCCTCGCCGTCTCGCTTCACTCCGCCGTGCAGCGCACACGCGACCTGCTCATGCCAGGCGTCAAGAAGTACTCCCTCATGCACCTCTATGACATCATGGGCGAATACGTCGACAAGACGGGGCGGCGACCAACCTACGAGTATGCGCTCATCAAGGGTGTCAACGACACGGAGGATGAGATTGGCGCGCTGTGCGACTTCTGCCGCGGCAATCTCGCACACGTCAACCTCATCAGGCTCAATGACGTCAGGGGCTCGAAGTTCCGACCGTCCTCGGATGCGAAGGCGCAAGAGTTCGTGCGCCGCCTTGTGAGCGTCGGTGTCGAAGCCACCATCCGGGCCTCGCGTGGCTCTGACATAGATGCGGCCTGCGGACAGCTCAGGCAGAACGCTGGTCGCATGTTGAGGTAGTCGCCCATTGCGTCCAGAGAGAGGGGAGGGTGGCGGTGACGAACAAGTGTTCGTCACCGCCACCCTTAGGGTCGCATGCGCTGGCAACTAGAATCCTACACTCTCCCATTCCTGCCTGAGTTCCTCGCGGTTACGGGCGAGCACCTCGTCCTCATCTGCATACGAGCGGCGTATGCCCAGTGCGTCGGACACCCTCCCATAGCCATCCACAACCGTCATGACCGCACTCCTCAGGTTCTCACGGGCATCGTCGGTAAGCAGGAGTCGATAGGCTGCCACTGCCGTCCCCACAAGCACGCCTGTGAGGATAAGTCTCCCTTTACTCCTCATCGGGATCCTCCATCCTCGCCTTAAGGAGTCTGGCAACCAGCTCCGCCAGTTGATCCTCGTCGGAGAATTCGATTTCAATCTTGTTCTTGTTGCGCACGTGCTTTACCCGAACATTCGTATCAAGCGCGAGACGAAGCTGCCGTGCAGCACGTCTGAATGAGCCGGGAGTAGGTTCACGTACGGATTTAGGCGTCTTCGTGCCAGAAAATAGTGGGGCAAGACGTTCTGTCTGTCGGACGGTCAGCCCATCGTGGAGAACCCTCTGGGCAAGTTTCTCTCTCTGCTCGTCACCTGCCACGGCAAGGATCGCACGTGCATGACCGGCAGTAAGGACTCCCTCCGCCATCATATCCTGCACGGTCTGAGGCAGGTCAAGCAGTCTCAGTGTGTTGGCTATGGCCGATCGTGACTTGGAGAGCACATGACCAAGCTGCTCTTGTGTAAATCCATTGTCCCTGATGAGCTTCTCATACCCCTGAGCCTCCTCGATGGGATTCAAATCGGTGCGCTGCAGGTTTTCGATAAGTGCGATCTGGAACACTTCACTGTCGGAGATATCGCGCACTACGGCTGGTATTTCCTTCAATCCAGCCAACTTTGCCGCTTGATAACGGCGCTCGCCCGCAACGATCTCATAGCCCGTTCCAGACTTGCGAAGCAGAATGGGCTGAATGACACCATTCTGTTGGATGGAGTCAGAAAGCTCATGGAGCTTTTCCTCATCAAAGTTCTTGCGCGGCTGGTTCTTGTTGGGTTTGATCTTGTCCAATGCGATGGACGTGTCAGGGGCAACGGCCGCTATCTCGGCGTCCGCCCCTCCCATGAGTGACTCTAACCCCTTGCCGAGTCCCCCTTTTCTAGCCACGGCGCATCACTTCCTTTGCGAGCTTGGAGTATGCAACGGCACCCTTGTTGATACGTGAGTAGAGGTTGATGGGGACGCCGTGTGATGGCGTCTCTGAAAGCTTGACGCTTCGTGGAATGACGGTCTTAAACACCCTGTTCCCAAAGTAGTTTCGTACCTCCTCCACGACTTGCTTTGAGAGTGTCGTTCTGCCGTCATACATCGTCATCAGAACGCCAAACACATCGAGGTCCGGATTGAGGTTGCCACGGACCATCTTCATGGACTCCAGAAGCTTCGTCACACCTTCCAGCGCATAGAACTCACACTGTATCGGAATCAGGAGTGAATCGGATGCCACAAGGGCGTCCACCGTCAAAAGGCCGAGGGATGGCGGACAGTCTATGAAGACGTAATCAAAGTCGTCTCGGATAGGATCCAGTATTCCTTTGAGGATTGTTTCACGTGAAACCTTACTTACAAGCTCGATCTCTGCGCCAGCGAGCTGGATCGTCGCAGGAATCATATACACATAGTTTTGGCATGTCGGAATGATGAGATTCTCGATTTCATAGTCATGGAGGAGGGCATCATAGACATCCGCATCAAGTCCCTCTTTGTCTATTCCGTAACCGCTTGTCGTATTGCCCTGTGGATCAAAGTCGAGAACGAGAACCTTCTTCCTATTCTCACCCAGATATGCCGAGAGGTTCACGGCCGTCGTTGACTTACCGACACCTCCCTTTTGATTGATGATTGAAATGACATGGGCCGGACGATCTGGATAACCCCGTTTTATTTCCTTGTAGTCCACAGATGCCTCCTCGAATTAGAATGATCTACCTATGCATTCGATCAAGCTGCTCCCATCATACAGGAGATGTACCTCATGAGACGACAGGAGGAAGGTATGTGACCGTTCCTATAAGGGCATATGCTTTGCCATGCCAGCCTGTCGTGGAAGCCTTACCGTTGCTGCACCAGTCTTCCTATAGCTCAGAATCTCTCGATGCCCCATGTCCAGAGGTAGTTCGAAGGTTTCACGTGAAACATGATGAAAGCCACAGAGTGGGGCAACTTGCTTGGCATGACGAAGCTCTGTGTCAGGAACGTGTGCCTTCGAGCAGACGAGCAGTCCATCGCGTTTCAGAAGTGGTGAGGCATACTCGAGGAGGACTGAGATCTCTGCGACGGCCCGTGCGGTGACCACATCAAAACACAGAGGATTACTGCGCGCAAGGTCTTCAGCGCGAACAGTCTCGACGCTCACCCTATGTCTGAGTCCCAGCTCCTCTACGAATTCACGTACTGCCCTAGACTTCTTTCCAACGGAATCTATGAGAAGCCCCCGCCAGGCACCCATGACGACCAAGGGTATTCCCGGAAAGCCAGCTCCGGTTCCCACATCGACGAACTGGGCATGGTCGTTGCTGGATATGGTCTGAGGAATACCCTTCATGAAGAGCAGGGAGTCAAGGATGTGCTTTACGATCCCCTCACTGATCGAATCGATCCGCGTGAGGTTGAGAACCCTGTTCTTCTCAATCACAAGGTTTAGGTGTCGGAGCACGAGCTCCGCTTGATCGAGTGACAACGGGACATCATATGAGACGGACATACGCAGAAGTTCCTCGAGACTATTCATCGTCACCTCAGACAGAAATTTATGACTCAACCATTCTTGACAAAAAAGGAGGAGAGACAGCGTCTCTCCTCAGAGTACCAGCAGTTGATCTGATTGGACTAGCTGCGCATATATGTCACAATCACACGGCGCTGCGGTTCTTTGCCCTCAGAGTGCGTGGAGACGTTCCCATCGTCAACGAGAGCAAGGTGAACGATACGGCGCTCATAGGCGTTCATGGGAGCCATGCACACGTCTTGTTGCAGCTTGCAGGCGCGATTGGCGGCGGTCTTGGCCAAGGATACCAGCTTGTCCTTGCGTCTTGTCTTGTATCCTTCGATGTCGACTATGATGGGGTAGTGGAAGTGAAGGCGATTGCTCAGGTAGGAACTCACGATCATCTGCAAGGCATCAAGCGTCCGCCCATGCCGCCCTATGAGTACGGCAAGATCTCCACCGCTGATGTCCAGGATGAGCTCGCCATCGTCTCCGTCATACTCATCGACGGAGACGTTCTCCTCACCAAAGTAGGAGAGCAGCGACCGCAGGTAGCTCACGGCAAGGTCGGCAATGGCATCGACGTCCACGTCCGTCAGACCCTGATCTCCTTCGTACCGTGACTTGATCTCGGCGAAGGAGTCATCGGATGAGGAAGTGACATCATCTTGGACATCCACATCATAAGACTCAGTCTCAGAATCGAACATATGTTCGTTATTCATATGAGCCTCCGTTTACTTGGACTTCTTCTTTGGGCGAGGCTTATGCTCCTTGCGCACGACCTCAACTTGCGCGCCCTGCGCTTCGAGCTTGGCCTCGGTCTCTGCCTTGACCTTGTCCATCACACGCTGGGTGACGACCTTCTGCTGGATGACCTGCCACACGGCAGACGTGTCATAGTACAACAGGACGGCTGCAGGGACGCCCCAGCCGAACCACAGCATCATGACAGCAATGACGATACCCATGAGAAGCGACTGGCTCCGCTGCTCGTTGGGGGTGTTCTTGAGGTTCATCACCATGGGGATGAGCGTCAGCACGCCGAAGGCCACATCAAAGAGGATGTACACCCAGGCGCCCACGAGTCCGACCGAACCGACCATGTCGGACACCGACACTGAGATGGAGGGCATGATCCCCAGGAAGTGGGCGTCGGTGGGAACGTTGCGGGCAACCGTGAACAGCGCGAAGAAGATCGGCATCTGCAAGATGACCGGCAGGCACCCACCAAGAGGATTGAACTTGTTCTCGGAATAGAACTTCTGCATCTCCTCGTTCATGCGCGCCGGGTCATCGGCATACTTGTCCTGAATCTCCTTCATCTTTGGCTGGAAGGCCTGCATGCGAGCGGATGACGCCGTCGAGCGCGTCATGAGCGGCGTCAGAAGCACACGGATGATGAAGGTGAGCACGATGACGGCAAGGCCCCAGTCATTCGTGAAGCCCGCGAGGCCAGCCAGGATGCTGGTGAGCAGATTGACAAACCAATCCCACATGGTTCCTCCGGTTAGGTAGGTGACCTTTGATCATTAGGGTACGGGGTCGTACCCGCCATGATGAAACGGATGGCAGCGCAAGATCCGCTTGAGGGCGAGCCAGCAGCCCATACGCACACCATGGCGCTCAAGCGCCTCGAGCGCATACTCGGAGCAGGTGGGCTCGTAGATACAATGGGATTTGAACAGGGGAGAGATCGTATCCTGATAGAGTCTCACACCCCGTACGAGCGCCGCCTGGACGACACCATCCCTGCTCACGAGCGAACACCAGCCTTCTCGACGAGAGACCGAAGCGCGGACGCAACTTCCTGTGGGGTGCAGTCATGCGTGTCGCGCGTCGCAAAGAGAATGACATCCGCTCCCTTCATGGGAAGGCCACTCTGTCGAGCGGCCTCGCGGAGCACCCTCTTGCACCTGTTCCGGAACACCGCCGTGCCCAGTCTCTTTGGAGCAACAAAGGCGACCTTCCCCCAGTCGCCTTTGTCACCTGAACGCACTGTCATGCGCACGAGTCTATGGCTCATGCGCCGTCCGTTTGAGAAGACCCTCTCAAATTCACTTCTGGATTTGATGGTCCCCGTCATGAGACTAGACGGTCAGCTGCTTGCGGCCCTTGGCGCGACGACGCGAGAGGACGGCGCGGCCGGCCTTGGATGCCATGCGGGCACGGAAGCCATGGGTCTTGGCACGCTTCCTCTTGTTGGGCTGATAGGTACGCTTCATGTGTAACCCCTCCTGGGACGGTGTCATCAAAAATGGTGTCAACAAGCCACAAGATTGTAGAGGCGCCCCGTGGGATGTGTCAACTAAAGGACAGCTAGGTCACACAATTCATCCGTGACCGTCGGCCATCGAGCACAAGGGGCGTGCCATCCTCATTCACCATCCCACCGATGGCATGAATGAATACGGGGATGGCTGCGCCCGGACGACCCGGGTAATGGTAGAATCATTCATCCCATTCCTCGAATCGGCATGGAGTTATGAACGATGTTTCACCAGTGTTGAAAACATTCATCCATATCTATTCGTGAACGAATGTTTTCATCAATGATGAAAGAGTGGCGAGGGGATGCTTCGGCGTGACAAGAGACTTCTATCCATTCGTAGAGGAGCATCCGGCCTCTCCCGCCACCCCCGACCCTCCCTCGCTTCATGTTGACTACCCAGCTCGTGTGGCTGTGTATGATGATGCCGCGACCGCGCCACGCGTGGTGATCATCGGGCCAAAGGGCGTTCGCGACTATCTCGAGGAGATAACGGCAACCGTCTCGCGCCTTGCCAAGGAACAGGGGGGCAGCATCCCCTTCATGGTCATCCGCGAGGTCGTCGAGAACTTCATTCACTCATACTTCCAACAGCCGACCATCAGCATCCTCGAGGATGGCAACACCATTCGCTTCAGCGACCAGGGACCAGGGATCCAAGAGAAGGAGCGGGCGCTCGAATATGGGACGACCTCCGCCACAGAGGAGATGAGGCAGTACATCCGCGGCGTGGGGTCGGGCCTGCCCTATGTCCATCAGTACATGCAGGACAAGGGCGGCTCGCTCACGATCGAGGACAACATAGCCGGCGGAGCAGTGGTGACAATCTGCGCGAAGGCCCCAACCGTATCAGGAGGTGGGAGGGCGCAGGCCCTTGGCCAGCCGCCCATCCGGACCGCACAGCAGGCTGCGACCACGGGACAGCAGGTCGCCTGGCAGCCACGGGCACAGGATGCGGCGACTGCCCGGCAGGCACAGCCACGACCCCTCTTCCCGGCTCCCGCACCGATCGAGCTGAGCGCCCGCGGCCGCACGATCCTCAGCTGGCTGACCACGCATGAGAGCGTTGGTCCCACGGACCTCGCGAGAACCTATGCGGGATCACAGCCAACCTGGTCGCGGGAGCTCCAGCGCCTGGAGGAGATGGGGCTCGTCGCCAAGCGCGCGGGCCAGCAGAAGCGCTTCCTCACCGCCTCGGGACGGGCCATCCTCAACCTCCCCTAGGCCGCCACACGACAAGCCAAGGGCACAAACTCAGGACGCCGCAACCCTCGATCGAGTTTTCATCATATACTGGTGCCCCAGTTTTCAACATGTGTGAGACGGGCGTCACGCAACGGGGCGGGCAGATAGGGAGTACATGGCCAAGGAAGACGGACAACTGCTCTGGGCGGATGCCCTCACCCTCATCGAGGCAACGAACATGCAGCCAGCGACCATTGCGATGCTCAAGAGCTGCGAGGTGGAGGACTTCAGTGGTGACACCCTCACCATCTCCACGGGGCTCGGGTTCGCGCGCATGCGCATCCAACGCGAGAGCGACACGATCGAGCGCCTGCTCGAAGAGGCGGCGTTCCAACCCGTCCACCTTGTCGTGGAGCTGACGGCGCGCGCACGGGAGCCCAAGGCAAGCATCTCGAACGAGATAACCCAGGCCGAGGCACAGCACCTCCAGACATCAGCTGTCACCGCCACATCCGGCGCCGCCGCAGCGACGCCCATGGCACCCAACCTCTCCACGCTGCTCGATGACCCCGCCGCCGTACGCGAGAGCAAGCTCACGTTCGAGCGCTTTGTGGCCGGAGAGGAGAACATGCTTGCCTTCGAGGCGGCAAAGCAGGTGGCCAACGGTGAGAACAAGGGGTACAACCCCCTCTTCATCTTCGGTAAGAGCGGCCTCGGCAAGACGCACCTCCTGAGGGCCATCCAAAACTACATCGTCCTCAACGACTCGAGCAGGGCCTGCTCCTACCGCACCGCCGCGGAGTTCGTGGAGGACTACCGCATAGCCTGGAACGACAAGGAGACCTCGGCCCGAAGCGCGCTCTCCACCAACTACCAGAGCGTGGACGTGCTCATCATCGATGACGTGCAAAACATGAGTACCGCGGCGGGATCGATTCGCTTCTTCTTCGAGACGTTCAACGCCCTCATGGCACGTGGCAAGCAGATCGTCCTCGCCGCCGACCGTTCGCCCCTCCAGCTTGGGATGGGGGAGAGCAAGTTCGACGAGCGCGAGACGAGCCGCATGGACTCAGGGGTGACCGTAAGCATCCAGGTACCCGACTATGAGCTCAAACTCAACCTCATCAACACCTTCTATGAGCGCATGAGGCAGGATGCCGAGTGCGAGCATATCGGGGGCATGTCCGGAACCATCTCCAAGGAGATGCGACGGCTCATGGCCGAGCGCGCGGGAACCAACATCCGCACCATGGAGGGGTTCGTGCAGACCTGCATCATCAATGCCACGCGCCTGGGCGAGAAGGGGCAGGACCTTGGCAGGGATGACATCATAAGAATCGCCGCCGCAAAATGGCCCAGTGCCCAGCGCACCATCTCCATCGAGCAGATCCAGAAGGCAGTGGAGAGCTACTATGATGTGTCCCACGATGACCTCGTTGGCGCCAAGCGCAACAAGGAGGTTGTCGAGCCGCGACACGTATGCATCTGGCTCGTGCGCGAGCTGACGGACAACACCCTCGCCGACATCGGCAAGCGCTTTGGCGGAAGGAGCCACGCCACCGTGAAGCACAGCATCAAGTGGGTCGAGACGACGCGCAAGGAGGACCGGATCTTCCTCGATCACCTCGAGAGCATCAAGGACAGCATCATCGCCAAGAGCTAAATGGAGACAAGTTGGTGCAGTCCGTGTCGAAACGCGTTCATAACCGGCCTCTCGATGTAGAAGGAGTTTTCGACACGGGAGGCCGTGTTGGCTATGGTGAGGGGACGATGAACGACGAGAGGGGAATAACGCAGCGCTGACCAGCACATCCCCTCGGTTATTCACATTTCGACAGACCTTATTAGTACTACTATCCTTATATATAGATAGCTACTATTAGATATGGGATCACGATGGAAGGCACCTCATGAAGTTCTCCGTCAGTCAGTCGTCACTCGAGCAGGCCCTCTCCATCGTCGGCAAGGGCATGGCGTCGAACTCGACGCTCCCCATCCTCTCTGGCATCTACCTCAAGGTACGGCAGGGTACCCTCACCCTCGAGGCGACCGACCTCACCATCTCCATCCGTCACGAGACACCGGCAAACGTGGAGGAGGAGGGAGAGGTGGTCGTTTCGGGCAAGATCCTCGCCAACATCGTCAAGACGCTCTCCAACGCGGCCGTCACGTTCAGAGATGAGGGGAGCCTGCTGACCATCACCTGCGAGAAGTCGACCTTCCGTCTCAACACCCTCGAGTCCTCGGATTTCCCGGAGTTTCCCCAGTATTCGCTCGAGCGCTCCATCGAGCTGCCAAGCGATCTGCTTACCAGGATGGTCGATAAGGTCTATCGGGTCACGTCGAGGGACAGCTCGCGACCGGTGCTGGGGGGCGTGCTCCTCTCCGTCGTGGACAACACCATCCGTCTGGTGGCTACCGATTCCTACCGCCTGGCCATCTGTGACTCCAACACCGAGACGAGCACCTCAGAGGAGGAGTTCGTCACTCTCGTGGCCGGCACCACCCTGCATGAGGTGCTCACGATGCCCTCCCTGGAGGGGCGCATCCTCATTGGGACGACACAGAGCCAGGTCGTGTTCTCGTTTGGCACCACGACCTATGTGGCACGCAGGATCGAGGGCACCTTCCCCAACTACAAGCAGCTCCTTCCCTCCTCATGCAACACGTCGGTGACCATTGACGTGGAGGGGTTCTCCGCCGCGCTCAAGCGCGTGTCCGTCATCGCGCTGGCAAACCCATCCGTCCGCTTTGACATCGATGCCGATGGTAAGGTCATGAAGCTCTCGGCCTCCTCGCCCGACCAGGGTGAGTCGACCGAGCTTTTGCCCGTGGAGGTGACCGGAGAGAGCGTTGCCATCGCCCTCAACTACCACTATGTCTTTGACTGCGTCAATGCGGCATCCAATGAGAGGCAGATCACGCTTGAGCTTCAGAGCACCATGCAACCAGGCATCTTCAAATCGTACGGGAGGATCAACTACCTGTATCTGCTCATGCCCGTGAGGATGTAGCCTTGGGTCTTGCTGCCTCCACATTGACCCTTGATGATTGGAGGAACTTCGGGCACCTGGAGCTCGCTGTCTCCCCAGGCATGACCATCCTCCATGGCCAGAATGCCGTAGGCAAGACCAATGTCGTCGAGGCGCTGCAGCTGCTTACGGCAGGCAGCTCGTTCAGAAGGCCACATGCCGCGGAGTTTGTTCGCGAGGGGGCCACGTCCGCCCGAGCGGCCCTGGCTCTTACGGGAGATGGCCGTGTGGTGGACATGGCGGTGTGCGTGGCGGACGGAAGGAGGCGCTTCGCGCGCAACGGCAAGAAGTGCGCCGCCGCCGACGTCCCCCAGACGCTTATGAGTGTGCTGTTCAACCCTGACGACCTCTCGTTCGTCAAGCGCGGTGCCGCCTGGCGCAGAGACGAGCTGGATGGCTTTGGCCGCCAGGCCAACCGTGGGTATGGTCGCCTGTCGGTCGCCTACCAGCGCGCCATCGAGCAGCGCAACCATCTCCTCAAGGAGGATCGTCCGGACCTCTCCATGCTCGCCGCCTGGGACGCATCCGTGGCCGCTGGCGGTGCGGCGCTCCTGTCAGCCCGTCTGCGGCTGTTCTGCCGTCTGAGGGGCCACCTCGTCGCCGCCTATGGCGAGATTGCCCCGGGCGAGCGACTGACGTGCACCTATAGGTCCTCGCTTGGTGCCGAGGAGGAGCTGGTGGGACTGTCGAGGGATACCCTCGCCGAAAGGCTGGCAGATGCGCTTGAGAGGACGCGTCCAGAATCGCTTCGGCGCCAGCAGACGACGGTCGGCCCCCAGCGTGACGAGCTGGCCTTCCGCATCGACGACCGCGACGTGCGATCCTTTGGAAGCCAGGGGCAACAGCGCTCCATCGTCCTCGCCTGGAAGATGGCGGAGGTCCGCCTGGCCCACGAGATCGTGGGCCAGGCGCCGCTCCTGCTGCTTGATGATGTCATGAGCGAGTTGGATGCCCGACGCAGGGAGACCATGACGCGCTTCGTACAGGGTGGTGTGCAGACGGTGGTGACCACCACCAATCTGGGATACTTTCCACAGGAGCTCCTCACCAAGGCAAGGGTGGTGCATGTTGGCCTATCGCTCTGATACGGATGATACGGAAGAGGCTCTGCGCGAGGTGCTACAGGAGGAGATGCCGTCGCATTCCGTGGAGACCCCTGCGACGCTCATGCAGGGACTGATCTCCCATGACATGTGGTCGAAGATGGGGGAGGCCCAGCGGGCAGGCTGGGCATGGAATGTTGCGAACGGCGAGGTCGAGCGCACACATACCACGGGCGTATACGTGCGCCACGCCGCCAACGCCACACATGACCTCATCCTCGGGGTGTACGTGGACACCCATGCCCGCCTGAGCGACTTTAGTGCCAACCGGGAGGTCTATCGCATACGCCTGCACGAAGTCGGATTCGATGTGACGGCCATCGAGTTCAAGCTCAACAGACGGCCCTTCCGTCCCCGCAGCCATAGGCGCGAGGACACGGACGGCACGCGCGACGTAAGGAGGGTGGCCCTCTCGCCAGAGGATGAGGAGCGCGTCGAACAGGAGGTGTCGGTGCTCCCTCCCAGGCTGAGAGATGCTGCCCGACGTGCCATGACGGCAAGCCTCCAACGGGATGGCTTATAGGCTGGCCGCTCCGATGGGCAGCCTCCGGCCGCGTTCCGGGGGCATCCGTGTCGTGGCATACGCATGCAGGGGACCGGGTCGCCACCCCGATCGCCAGCCTGCCCCACTGGGTGTCGCGGGGGCTGGTGTGTGCGGCATGGCAAGATAGTCACGTGTGCAGACGCTGGTTCGTCCCATACACGGGCACGTGTCGAATGGGCTAAATACAAGCCTCTCAGTGGCTTTGAAAAGATATCTGCCAGTTTTGACAAGAGAATACTTTGTGTCCGGACGTTTTGGCATGGTTTAAGCCGCCCATATGGCTTAAAATCAATAGGTCTGGTCATACCGATGGAATGCAGCCATCCGGACGCGCGGCATGCCTCCCTTGTCCTGGTTCCCTCCGTGGCCAGACCCCTCTGTGTCATCCGAGGAAGGAAACACGTGGCAAGGAACGAGAACAAGTACGGCGGCAACGAGATCAAGGTCCTCGAGGGGCTTGATCCTGTGCGCAAGCGCCCGGGCATGTATATCGGCACCACCTCTGCCTCTGGCCTGCATCATCTGGTATGGGAGATCGTGGACAACTCCGTGGACGAGGCCATGGCTGGCTTCTGCACGAGAATCAAGGTCACCATCCACATGGATGGCTCCATTACCGTCGAGGACAATGGTCGTGGCATCCCCGTGGAGAAGCACCCCCAGAAGGGGATCCCCACACTGGAGGTGGTCCTGACCATCCTGCACGCCGGTGGCAAGTTCGACAACGCGGCCTATAAGGTCTCCGGAGGCCTGCATGGCGTGGGCATCTCCGTGGTCAATGCCCTCTCCAAACGGCTCGTCGCCACGGTCAAGCGCGATGGCGGCATCTATCAGATGGAGTTCTCGCGCGGCAAGGCCACCAGCAAGATGAAGAGGATAGGCACCTCCAAGGCCACCGGCACCACCGTGACGTTCTGGCCCGATGAGGAGATCTTCGAGACCACCACGTTCAGCTACGATACCCTGCATGACCGCCTGCAGGAGACGGCCTTCCTCAACAAGGACCTCAAGATCGTCCTCACGGACGAACGCGAGCTGACGCCGCGTGTGGACGAGTTCTGCTACTCCGGCGGCATCATCGACTTCGTGAGGTTCCTCAACGAGGGCAGGACCATCCTGCCGGGGTGCTCCAAGCCCATCTACATCGAGGGCACGAGCGACCCCGACGTGCCCGTCGACAAGAAGGGTGAGGTCGAGGTCTCGCTGCAGTGGACCTCCGCGTTCTCCGAGACGGTGATGTCTTTCGCCAACGACATCTACACCGACGAGGGTGGCATGCACCTCGAGGGATTCCGCACGGCCCTCACCAAGACCATCAACGACTACGCCCGCAGCCACAAGCTGCTCAAGGAGAGGGACGCCAACCTCACGGGCGACGACGTGCGCGAGGGCATGACGGCGGTCATCTCGGTCAAGCTGCCCGATCCGCAGTTCGAGGGACAGACCAAGGCCAAGCTGGGCAGCTCCTACATGCGTGGCCTCACGAACAAGATCGTGGCCAACGGGCTATCCGACTACCTCGAGGAGCATCCCAACCAGGCGAAGGAGATCTTCAAGAAGGCCTCCCAGGCTGCCAAGGGACGCCTCGCCGCCCAGAAGGCCCGCCAGGCCACGCGACGCAAGGGCCTTCTCGAGAGCGCGGCCCTGCCGGGCAAGCTGGCTGACTGCTCCGTGCGCGACGCCACGATGACCGAGCTCTTCATCGTGGAGGGCGACTCGGCCGGTGGTTCGGCAAAGGATGGCCGCCGCCGTGACATCCAGGCGATCCTGCCCCTGCGCGGCAAGATCCTCAACGTGGAGCGCGTGGGCGATCACCGGGCCTTCAGCTCCGACACCATCCAGGCGCTCATCACGGCCATAGGGACGGGCGTAACCACCGCGAGTGGTGAGGGGGGAGACTTCGACCTCTCCAAGGCCCGCTACCACAAGATCATCATCATGACCGATGCCGACGTCGATGGGGCGCACATCCGCATCCTGCTCATGACCTTCTTCTACAAGTACATGCGCCCCCTCCTTGATGCGGGCTATGTGTACTCGGCCTGCCCACCGATCTTTGGCGTGAAGGTGGGCAAGAGGATCCACTACGTGTACCCTGACAGCAAGACACCCGAGGAGGTGCTGCTCAAACAGGCAATCGACGAGCATGTGCCCATCGATGTGGAGGGTAGGCGACGCAAGTACAGCGTCCAGCGCTATAAGGGCCTGGGGGAGATGGATCCCCAGCAGCTCGCTGACACCACCATGGATCCCAAGGGCCGCATCCTACAGCGCATCTCCATCGAGGATGCCGGAAAGGCGGCGGTCGCCGTCTCTCATCTCATGGGCACTCAGGTGGAATACCGTCGCAACTATATCGAGCGCCATGCCAAGGACGCCCGCTTCCTTGACATCTAACGGGGGGAATGCCACGTGGCAGACGATACCAACAACCAGGGGGGCATGGGTGCCGGTGATGGTACTCGGATGCCTGATGACCTGCGCGAGCTGCTCGACAGGGCGGAGCATGACCAGGAGGGCTCCGACACCCCCATCTATGATCCCGGCGCCGAGGACGAGACGGGTCTCGACGATGGGGATGACGGCGCACTCGAGGTGGGGGAGGACGACCGCGAGCCGTCTGATGAGGCGGACATCCACGGTGGCAGTCTTCAGTTCCGCGAGTTCGGTCACGAGATGGAGCAGTCGTTCATCGAGTACTCCATGTCGGTCATCACAGCGCGCGCCTTGCCCGACGTGCGTGATGGCCTGAAGCCGGTGCACCGCCGCATCCTCTACGCCATGAACGAGGCGGGCATCTTCCCCAACAAGCCGCACAAGAAGTCGGCCTGGACCGTGGGCGAAGTCATCGGCAAGTACCACCCGCACGGCGACTCGGCGGTCTATGACGCCATGGTGCGCCTCGCCCAGTGGTTCTCCATGCGCGTGCCGCTCGTGGACGGCCACGGCAACTTTGGCAACATCGATGGCGACTCGGCGGCCGCCATGCGCTACACCGAGAGCCGCCTGGCACGCCCGGCCATGGAGCTCCTGCGCGACCTCAACAAGGACACGGTGGACTGGCAGCCCAACTACGACGAGTCGCTCCAGGAGCCGGACGTGCTGCCGGCGCGCTTCCCCAACCTGCTGGTCAACGGCTCGCAGGGCATCGCCGTGGGCATGGCCACCAACATCCCACCCCACAACCTGGGCGAGGCCATCGACGCCACGTGCATGATGATCGACAACCCAGAGGTCACGGTCGACGAGCTCATGGGCGTCATGCCGGGACCGGACTTTCCCACGGCCGGCGTCATCATGGGCTCCGAGGGCATCAAGCAGGCCTACGAGACGGGGCGCGGCATCATCACCCTGCGCGCGAAGGCACATGTGGAATCCACCAAGGGTGGGCGCAACAAGCTCGTGTTCACCGAGTTCCCCTATGGTGTCAACAAGGGCAACCTGCAGGAGAAGATAGCCGCGCTCGTCAATGAGAAGCGCATCGAGGGCATTGTCGACATGCGCGACGAGTCCAATCGTAAGGGCCTGCGCCTGGTGATGGAGCTCAAGCAGGGGACCATCCCCGAGGTCGTACTCAACAACCTCTACAAGTACTCGTCGCTGCAGGCGTCCTTCGGCATTATCGACCTCGCCCTCGTGGACGGCGTTCCCAAGCTGCTCTCGCTGTCCGAGATCCTGCGGTGCTACATCGATCACCAGGTCGATGTGGTCACGAGGCGCACCAAGTTCGACCTGGCAAAAGCCAAGGCCCGCGCTCACATCCTCGAGGGCCTGCTCGTCGCGCTCGACCACATCGATGAGGTCATCTCCATCATCCGTTCCAGCCGTACGGATGCGGAGGCCTCGGAGCGGCTCATTGCGCGCTTCTCGTTCACCAAGGAGCAGACGACGGCCATCCTCGAGATGCGCCTGCGCCGGCTCACCGGCCTCGAGCGCGACAAGCTCCAGGACGAGCTGGACGGTCTGCGCCGCGCCATCGCCTACTATGAGGAGCTTCTGGCCGACAAGCAAAAGATCCTGGCCGTCATCAAGTCGGAGATGCTCGAGATCAAGGAGAGGTTCGCCGACAGGCGCCGTACCACCATCTCCGATGCCCCGGTCGTGCTCGACGTCGAGGACCTCATCGCTGAGGAGGACATGGTCATCACCGTGACCCATGCCGGCTACGTGAAGCGCCTGCCCGTAGCGACCTATCGCTCCCAGAAGCGCGGTGGCAAGGGCATCCAGGGGCTCTCGCTCAAGGACAACGACTTCGTGAAGGATCTCTTTGTGGCGTCCACCCACGACTACGTGCTGTTCTTTACCAACAGAGGCAAGGTGTATCGCGTGAAGGTGCACGAGCTGCCCATCGGATCGCGCCATGCGCGCGGGTCCGCACTCGTCAACGTGATCCCGCTCGAGGAGGGCGAGCACCCTACGGCGGTCATCACCACGCGCGAGTTCCCCGCGGACGAGTTCCTTATGTTCGCCACCAAGAGCGGCATGGTGAAGAAGACCGCCATGAGCGACTACGACAAGAGCCGTCGCGACGGCATCATCGCGATCAACCTCAAGAGGGATGACGAGCTCGTCAACGTGCGTCGCGTGAGACAGGGGGAGAAGGTCATCCTGTGTTCCACGGCCGGCAAGGCCATTCTGTTCGACGAGTCCGAGATAAGGCCCACCAGCCGCGCCACCTCGGGCGTGCGAGGCATCGCGCTCAAGGACGGAGCCCGCATGCTTGATATGGAGATATCCAACGGCAAGGGTGACCTGCTCGTCATCACCGAGAGGGGCTATGGCAAGCGTACGCCGGTGGCAGAGTATCCCGAGCACAAGCGTGGTGGTCAGGGCGTCGCAACCATCTCCATGACGGCCAAGAAGGGCGACCTTGTTGCGTGCCGCGTGGTTGGCCCGCAGCACGAGCTCATGATCGTCTCGGAGGAGGGCGTGGTCATCCGCGTGAAGACCGCGGACATATCGCGTCTGGGCCGCGCCACACAGGGCGTGAGGATCATGAACCTCTCGCAGGGCGATCTCGTTGGTGCCGTCGCGCGCATGGTGGCCCACAAGAAGAAGGCCGCCAAGGCCGGAAATCCCCTGCAGGGCACGCTGGACCTTGCGTCCGTCGGCGCACGCGAGGCGGATGACGAGGAGCCTGTGGACATCGGCGGCGAGGAGGAGCTGGACGATACGCTCATCGAGGAGGATGCTGAGGAATAGCAGCCCTCACGAGGTACGAGTCGTCTGTGATCCATGTCCGGACAGTGGGTAGCCGCCCGCTCGGCGAGTCGACCATTGTCCCGAGCAGGGCGCGCTCGGGTCCGCGCAGGCCCACGCTGTCGTCCCCGTCGGTCGGGATCTGTTGCGAGGCTTCCATTGCGGTCGCTGTCCCTCTCCGGATCCGTTATCTCGCGACTGCGAACCCTAGGGCGGGGGCCGCTTCCCTGCCTAGACCCGCCCACACCAACGATCCCGGCGTGGTATCCCCTTCTAGATGAGATCAAAGAATTGCAGGTGGAATACCATCCCAATAGCACTAGGTGGAGGCCATCGCACCATAAGGCGCATACGGCTCACATCGGGCGTCGGTGGGGTGCCCGGGAGCGGTGGGGTAGGGGTTACTTGAAGTCATCGGGGGAGAGATGCTCCACGAAGTCGTGAAAGTCCTTGAGCTCCTGCCGCTTCTCGTCCTGCTCGACCTGGTCAAAGTCCGGCATGGACGCGCGTTCGACGACATGCTCGTCAGCAAAGATGGGCACCCGTGCGCGCACGGCGAGGGCGATGGCGTCGGAGGGGCGCGCATCCACCTCTATGTGACGGCCGGACTCGCAACTTATGTTGAGATGTGCATAGAACGTAGTGCCGCGGACATCGATGATCTCGATTGAGTCGATAGAGCCCCCCATATGTCTGATGACATCGAGCATGAGTCCGTGCGTGAGCGGGCGCTCCTGGTCGGACCCATCCACCCCGGCGGAGATGGCTGCGGCCTCGATGGCTCCGATGCGGATGGGCAGCTGCACGCTGGAGTCGTCCTGTGTGGTGCCTCGTGGCCTCAGCACCACAAGTGACCCCACAGGTCCCGTGCCAATCATGATGGTCTGGATGTCCATGCGTACCATGTGCTTCCTCTCTAGGCCCTCGACGATGGGACGGCCTGTGGTCATGGTACCCTCACGGGAACATCGAAAACAGGAGAGGATCACCAGCTACAGGTTGAGACAAATTGCCTTCTCTTTCTGTTGACCCAGCTCCTCTCGCAGTGTAACATGTCTCCCTGCGTTGGGCCCGTAGCTCAGTTGGTCAGAGCGTCCGGCTGATAACCGGGAGGTCACAAGTTCGAACCTTGTCGGGCCCACCACCCCTTTGATAATAGGTGCCCCAGCGTGTCAGAGTCGCCGCTGGGGCACTTATTGCCTCGAGTTGCCCGTATCGGGCGCACAGGGGGACGTAGCTCAGCTGGGAGAGCGCGGGCTTTGCAAGCCTGAGGTCGAGGGTTCGATCCCCTTCGTCTCCACCACATGGCCGGGCCGGAGCGTCAGCTCCGGCCCTTTTTGTCTCTTGCGGTGGGCGGCTCTCGCGTTACACTCGGCTCAGGGACAATGACGAGGGGACAGATGGGACAGATATGTCAGCCACAGCCAGGCGTATGGATGGAATCTCTCCCGAGTTGGATGAGCTCTCGAGTACGCTGGCAGGTGACGCCCTCGACCTGTTGGCGGAGGGTTCCAGCCTCGATGTGCTCCTTGTGGTGCAGGATGCTGCCGGCATGACCGAATCCTATGTCCTCTCTGGGGACGGCACCGAGGCCTGCCTGAAGGGGGCCCACGACAGGGTGGCAGCCCTCGGCAGGGAAGGTGACTCCGCCGGTATGGGCCCTGCCGTCCGCTATGTCCTTGCCTATGAGGGTGCCGTGGCCGATGAGGCGGGTGCCTATCGGGACGCCCTCATGCTCGAGTTTGGCGAGCGCGGCTACAAGTCCTACTCTGCCTTTGCGCTCTTTGAAGGGAGGGGCACGGGAGATCGGTTCGTGTGGAGTGACCCTGCCCCTGCTGGGGAGCTGGAGCCACTCCTGTAGGGGGTCATAGAGGGGTCATGGTGGGTGGACAGGGCCGGGTCTGTGCCTTCCAGGCGCGTTTTGGCCCCAAGTGCGTGATGGCCTGGGCTCGCTCAGGGCAGAATTGGCATGCCAGCTCCTCTGGAATGACACATATGGCCATATTTTGTTGGAAACAGAACGAACTTGATGCCGAATGGGTCCCAGAGAGGTCGATTGTGGCGCTCCCCATCACGCACTTGGGGCCAAAACGCGCCCATGTGGATCGAAAGGGTACCCCTCTCTGCCCCTTTTCCTCCCGCCGGTCGCTCGCACTCCCGGTGTACGAGCAGTTTACGTGGAACATCCCCACCGGAGAGCGTTTCGTGGCCCTCCTGATATACAGTCGGAGGGCTGAACATCGTATCCCTGCGCCAGCAGGGCAAGAGACACAGAGGGTCCATGCTCCAAGAACACATCCGCAACATAGCCATCATCGCTCACGTTGACCATGGCAAGACCACGCTGGTCGACAAGCTCCTGCGCGCCACGGATGCCTTCCGTGACAACCAGCAGGTGGAGGAGCGTGTGCTTGACTCCAACGACCAGGAGCGCGAGCGCGGGATCACGATTCTCGCCAAGAACATCTCCATCGGGTACCACGGCATCAAGATCAACGTCATCGACACCCCTGGCCATGCCGACTTCGGCGGCGAGGTGGAGCGCGTGCTCAAGATGGCAGACGGCGCCCTGCTGCTCGTGGATGCCGCCGAGGGCCCCATGCCGCAGACGCGCTTCGTGCTGCGCCACGCCATCGATGCTGGTCTCTCCATCATGGTGGTCATCAATAAGATCGATCGCGACGGTGCCAACCCCGAAAAGGCACTCAATGACTGCCTGGATCTCATGATGGATCTGGGTGCCACGGACGGACAGCTCGAGTTTGCCATGGAGCACGTGGTGTATGCCTCCGCGGCCAATGGCTTCGCCCGCCTCGATCCCACCGATGGCAACGAGGACATGTTCCCCCTGCTCGACATGATCGTGGATGCCCTTCCGGCCCCCGACGTGGACGTGGACGGCCCACTTGCCATGCAGTGCGTGACCATCGACCACTCCGACTACGTGGGCCGCATCGGCATCGGTCGCGTGTACTCCGGCACCATCCACGACGGCGACAGGATCCTTGTGGTCAAGAACGATGGCAGCCGTGCGATGGCGCAGGTCAAGCAGCTCTTTACCTTCGACTACCTCGGACGCAAGGAATGCCAGGAGGTCGTTGCCGGCGACATCGGTGCCGTGGTGGGCATCGACGGTACCGACATCGGCGACGTCTACACCGACCCCGACAACCCCGTGGAGCTCGATCCCATCGAGATCGACCCACCCACGATGTCCATCGTCTTCGAGCCCTCCACCTCGCCACTCGTGGGTCGCGAGGGCGACGTCGTGGGCGGCCGCCAGCTCAAGGAGCGCCTCGAGCAGGAGCGCGAGAACAACGTGACCATGCACATCGAGGAGCTTCCCGACAAGACGGGCATGGAGGTCTCCGGCCGTGGCATCCTGCACCTCTCGGTGCTCATGGAGCAGATGCGCCGCGAGGGCTTCGAGTTTCAGGTGGGCAGGCCCCGCGTGCTCTTCAAGAGGGGGGAGGGCGGCGAGCGTCTCGAGCCCATCGAGCAGGCCGTGGTGGAGTGTCCGGGTGAGCACTCCGGCAAGGTCATCGAGCTCTTTGGCAACGTGGGTGGCACCATGTCCAACATGGAGGCCGGTACCGCGCAGACGCACCTCGAGTTCAGAATCCCCACACGCGGCATCATGGGCCTCAAGAACCGCATCCTCAACGTCACGCATGGCGAGGCCGTGTTCTACCACACTTTCCTCGAGTACGGTCCCTTTGCCGGAGAGATCGGCACGCGCCAGAACGGCGCCATGATCTCCATGTCCACCGAGAAGGCCGTGGCCTACGCCCTCGGCACGCTCCAGGAGCGCGGCCAGCTCTTCGTGGGGCCGGGGACCGAGTGCTATGAGGGCATGCTCGTGGGCGAGCGCAGCCGCCCTGGCGACATGGTCGTCAACATCGCCCGCACCAAGAACCTGGGCAACCAGCGCTCCTCGACGGCCGACATCTCCGTACAGCTCACGCCGCCAAGGGCCTTCACACTCGAGGAGGCCCTGGAGTACATCATGGATGACGAGCTGGTTGAGGTGACGCCCAAGAGCATCCGCATGCGCAAGCGCATCCTGAACGAGACCGAGCGTCGCAAGTGGCGCGTGCGGCACGGCATGGTGGACAAGTAGCTGGCCGTTTGGTTTGTCGATGCGGCCGCGGGGTCCTCACCTGCGACTGTGGCGCCTGTGACGATGCGATCGAGGGGTGGGCCATGGATGGACATGACTCGCTAGGAGAGACCATACGGGACCTCCGCAGACAGCAGCACGTCACGCAGGAGCAGCTTGCCGAGGGCATATGCTCGCCCATCACGGTCTCGCGCATCGAGAACGGGCACCAGATGCCCTCCAAGGCCATACTGGACGCCCTGCTCTCGCGCCTGCATTCGAGCGTATACCAGCTGTGCAACGTGTAGTACCAAGGTATGACAAGGTGCTGGTGATGGAAGACGGTCGACTCGAGGATCAGAGTCGCTGACAGTGCCCACGGTCACCACGCGAGAACGCCACGACAACGTACCGTCGGCCTATGCGCCGCGCGCGAAGCAACAGCCCCCGAACTGGGGCTTTCCAGGAAGAATGGGATGCTATGCTGCGGAGCCACGGTGGTCGGACGGGCGTACGCTCTCTCGCATGTCGGCAGGTGCCGGCGAGGGGAACAGGTGGAGAGAAAAACGGCTTTCCCTCATTGGTGGACTTACGCTATACTTCGCCTACGGCCTTGTGGAGAGTTGTCCGAGTGGCCGAAGGAGCACGATTGGAAATCGTGTATACGCCTAAAGCGTATCCTGGGTTCAAATCCCAGACTCTCCGCCAGAACTCTCACGGCGTCCCTCGGGACGCCGTCTCACCCTACGGAGGGGTGGCAGAGTGGTCGAATGCGGCGGTCTCGAAAACCGTTTACCCGCCTTGCGGGTACGAGGGTTCGAATCCCTCCCCCTCCGCCATTGTGTGCCAAGTCCGCGGATGCGGGCTTTTTATGTTTCACATAAGGTTGGACTGTCATTCGTTAACTCATTATCAAGTTGTCAATTTCCCATTGATAGGGCAATGGGGTTCGCCGTACCATAGAGCCCATTCTCTGCGCGGAAGGACTGCGCAGATGACGAAGGGAGCTTTTCATGCCACAGAACGTCGGGTATTTCTCCTATGCTTGGGGCCTCCTCAAGCGTGACAAAGGGTGGCCAAAAGTCATTCTTCTGCTTGGTCTGGCGATGCTCGTCCCGGTGGTGGGGTGGCTGGGTGTCGCCGGCTATATCTATGAGTGGGGGCGCCTGACCGCGTGGGGCGTGGACGCCGCGCCGAAGCAGTCGGGAGTTCAGATTGGTGAATGCATCAAGAGTGGCTGGCGCGTCTTTGTCTCTAGGATTGGCTGGGGGGTCGTATGGGGCCTCGTCGCATGGTTCGTGGGACTTGTCCCCGTTCTGGGAAGCATCGTTGTGATCGTCGTCGGCATCTTTGTAGAGACCTTCCTTACGGTCTGTGCCATCCGTGCCGAGATCTATCAGGACTTTACCGCTGGCTATCAGATCAACCGCATCTATGAGATGATCAAACGCGACTTCAAGGGCTTTGCCAAGGTTACCGGCATCAGCCTGCTCATGAGTCTGGTGCTTGGCGTCGTCCTCGCGCTCGTCTCCATGATTGGGTTTGCCGGCACGGGTGCGAGCTTCATAGGGACCGTGGGCAGCACAGGGTCTCACTACAGCACGCAGGCCGTCGCACGCATACTCGGATCGTTCTTCATGGTGGCCCTGATCGTTGTCATGATCGGGCTGTTCTTCCGCTCTTGGATCGATTGCATCACCACCAATATGGTTGCCCTGTGGATGAGGCAGTTCAATGTTCCCGCGTGGGGTGCCAGTGGCGACCCGCTGCCTTGGTCTCCCACCCTCCCTACGGGCGGCGCCTCTGCCGCCCCACAGGTGACTCCACAGCAGCAGCCCCCGTATGGGTACGGACAGCCCCAGCAGGCGGCTCCACAGCAACAGCCTGCGGGCTATCAGCAGCCCTATGCACAGCCACAGGCTCAGCCCCAGCCGTATCAGCAGCCTGTGGGCTATCAGCCCCAGGCTGCCCCCCAGCAGAGCTGGCAGCCCTACCAGCAGCCTGCACCGCAACCTGTTGCGGTACCCCTGACCCCTCAGCAGGCAGCCATGCCTGACGGTGGGTATCCCGTCGCCGCGCCCCAAGGTGTCCCTGCGGCAACTCCGGTGCCCGCGCCACCCGCTCAGCCCGCGCCCGCCGCGCAGCCCGCTTCGGAGGCGGCTCAGCCCGCTCAGCCTGCCGCTCCGCAGGCGACCCCCGCCTCCCAGCCCGCTCCCGCGCCCGCCGCTCAGCCCGCTCAGTCCGCTCCCGCGCCCGCCGCGCAGCCCGCTTCGGAGACGGCTCAGGTGGCTCCTGCCCCCCAGCCCGCTTCGGAGGCGGATCAGCCCGCTCAGCCTGCCACTCCGCAGGCGGCTTCCACCTCCCCGTCCGCTTCGGAGGCGGCTCAGGCGACCCCTGCCCCCCAGCCTGCCGTGCCGCCGTCGCCTGCTCCCGAGCCCTCCGATGACGCGAGTGGAACCCCGCAGCAGTAGGTCTCGTCAGGTAGCGGTCTCAGAGAGAGGTGTCCCACAGGGGCGCCTCTCTCTTCTGTTGACCATATGGAGAGAGGGGATGACGCAAGAGCGCATATCGCTCTCTGCAGGTCACCTACCAGAGCGAAGTGTGGACAGAGTCCACTCTCTGCAGGCCTTGGGGACAGTTCTGCCAGACACGAGTCCTACCATTGACCCAGATATGAGAACTGTGTGGTCGAGGTCCGCTGAGGGGAGGACGGATGGGAAGGCCAGGTCCTCTGTGCTACAGTGCACACTTGACCTTTCCTGCCCCGGACGCACCTTCACCAACCGGGGCCGCTAGTCCAGAGGAGGTGACAACATGAAGGCTTATGAACTGCTGTATTTTGTCGATCCTGCAGCAACCGAGGAGACGCGCGCCGCTGTGATGAGGCGCATCGAGGTCGCCATCACCGAGAACGGTGGCATGGTCGGCGGTGTCGAGGACTGGGGCAAGCGTAAGCTCGCCTTTGAGGTCGATAAGCTCAACGAGGGCGACTACACCCTCATCAACTTCCGCACAGATCCCAGCCAGATTGCCGAGCTCGACCGTATCCTTCGCATCAACGATGCTGTGAAACGCCACATGGTCGTGCGTCGTACCGACGAGGACTAAGTGCGGGAACGAGCCATACGTCTCACGGATGAGAGGTAGTGAACGATGAGCATCAACAGGGTGAACATCTCGGGCAACCTCACGCGCGACCCCGAGCTGAGGCAGACCACGTCCGGCACCGCCATCCTGCGCTTCGGTGTGGCCGTCAACGACCGCCGCCGCAACCAGAGCGGCGAGTGGGAGGACGTCCCCAACTTCGTGGATTGCGTCGTGTTCGGCAACCGCGCCGAGCCGCTCAGCCGCTTCCTCTCCAAGGGCTCAAAGGTCGCCGTGGAGGGCAAGCTCCGCTACAGCTCCTGGGAGAGGGACGGGCAGCGTCGCAGCAAGCTGGAGGTCGTCGTGGACGAGGTGGAGTTCCTCTCGCCCAGGGGCGCCGGCGCGCAGGGTCCCCAGGGGGGCTACCAACAGTCCAGCCAGCAGCAACCCAGCTACACGGCGCCCGCTCCCGCACCCGCCCCCGCACCGCAGAGCCCTCCCGTCCAGAAGCCCCCCTCTGCGGACGTCTATGACGAGGACATTCCGTTCTAGGATCTTGAGAGGCGACATCGTCGCCGGAGAAAGGTATAAGACATGGCCAAGCAAAGGCAAGTCGAGCAGCGTCAGCCGCGTCGCAAGTACTGCCAGTTCTGCAAGGAGAACGTCGAGTTCATCGACTATAAGGACACCCAGCTCCTTCGCAAGTACATGACCGATCGTGGCAAGATCAAGCCCCGTCGCGTCACGGGCGCCTGCACGCAGCATCAGCACGACATCGCGCTCGCCATCAAGCGCGCCCGTGAGATGGCGCTTCTGCCGTATGCCGCCAGCGTGGTCTCCACGCGTGGCGGCCGCAATCGCGGTTAGGCGTGCACATCATCAGGCAATAGTCGGCACCAAGGCCGACGTCGTTAAGGAGTACCCATGAAAGTCATCCTTCTGGATGAGCTCAGGGGCAAGGGCGGCGAGGGCGACATCGTAGAGGTCGCCCAGGGCTATGCGGAGAACTTCCTGTTCCCCAACAAGATCGCCCAACCCGCCACCCCGGGCAACATCAAGCAGCTCGACCAGCGTCGCAGTGGCATCGAGAAGCGCGAGGAACAGCGCATCGCCACCGCACGTGCGATGCGGGAGAGGCTCAACGGCAAGACCGTGATCGTCGAGGCACGGGTCGGTGAGAACAACCAGCTCTTTGGCTCCGTCACCACCGCCCAGATCGCCGACGTGATCAAGGCGCAGCTGGACGTGGAGGTTGATCGCAAGCGCATCACGCGTACCGCGGCAATAAAGACGGCTGGTAGCCACAGTATCGAGATCAACCTCTACCGTGACATCAATGCGGAGCTTGCGGTGCTGGTTGGCGTGGCCGAGGAGGAGCTTGCCGCAGACGAGCAGGCTGCCGCCGCGACCGCCGTCACCGAGGGCGCGGAGGCCGCCGAGCAGGCTGTCGCCGAGCGCGCCGCCGTCGAGGGGCATGAGGCCGAGTAGCATCGTCCTTCCCCGGCGCGTCATCGGTGGTTTTTGAACAAAGGCGTGCCTCATGTGAGGCTCGCGAGGAGGTACAGCCCAGAGTCGGGCGGGGAAGGCTTCGGACAAACACCTGTTCCGGGGCCTTCCCCTTTTGTTCGAGTGTCGAGTACACCCCATGTACCTGCAAGAACATTAAGCATATCCTTTCATTCAGAATTGTTGCAGGTAAAAACCCTCATGTGCGGGCGGAGACTTCCTGGCAAGCAGGAATGTTGAAAACTGGGCCAGAAGGATATTTTCAAAATTGTTGATAACGTTGAAAAGCCGCGGAATCAAAGCTCAGCGCAGAGCGGTATCAACAAAGCGCAGGTGGAGGCAAATTTGACATTTTTCGCAGCGAGGGTAGCGTATCCCCGGAGTACGGGTTCAGATGAGTTTCACCCGTCCCCATCAGCCCAGACAGAGCCTCTTGGAGTGGGTGAGCATGCCGCAGCGTCGGGAGAGCCAGAACGAATACGACACGTCGCCCCTCGAGCGGGGCGCGTCCATGCCACAGGACAGCGCTGCCGAGGCGTCCGTCCTCTCTGCCATGCTCGTCTCCCCGGAGATCCTGCAGGAGTGCCTGGTGGAGCTGGAGCCAACCGACTTCTATCAGTATGCGCATCGCACGATCTTCCTGGCCATGAACGAGATGTTCGACAAGGGCACGGCCATCGACCCCATCTCGCTGGCGGACCATCTGCGCAGTGCGGCCCAGCTCGACAAGGTGGGTGGTGCCAGCTATCTGCTGGATCTCAACAAGGAGGGTCCGTCCCTCGTCAACTGGCCGCACTATGTGGACATACTGCATCGCGATGCCACGCTGAGGGACATCATCACGGCATCGGCAAAGATCTCCGCCCTGGCCTTCGATGCGCCGGAGGACACCAAGGAAGTCGTGGACTCTGCGGAGAACCTGCTGCTGGGCGTGACCAACCGCGAGATAAGGAGCGGCTACTCCACTATCGGTGACGTGATGGGGGACCTCTATGACGAGCTGGCGGAGGCGGCACAGAACCCCAACGGCATCATAGGCGTGGAGACGGGATTCTCCACCATCGACGCTCGGCTCCAGGGGCTCCGCGAGGGCCAGATGGTGGTCATCGGCGCCCGTCCTGGCGTGGGCAAGACGTCGTTTGCCCTCAACCTTGCCGTCAATGCGGCGGCAAAGGGCACGAGCGTGGCCTTCTTCTCCCTTGAGATGTCCAAGACGGAGATCGCCCAGAGGCTCCTCTCGTCCTATGCGCGCATCCCACTCACGGCCATTCGTGGCGCGCACATCAAGAGCGACCAGTGGAGCACCGTCTTCCAAGCCACACAGGAGCTCTCGACCCTCGACCTCATGATCGACGACACGCCCGGTACCACCGTGACGGAGATTCGCGCCAAGGCGCGCCGCATGCTCAAGGACAAGCCCAGGAAGCTCATACTCATCGATTACCTGCAGCTGCTCTCGCCCCCGTCGGGGCGGCGCACCGACAGCCGCGCCACTGAGGTCAGCGAGATGAGCCGTGGCATCAAGATCATGGCAAAGGACCTCGTCTGTCCCGTCGTGGCGCTCTCGCAGCTCAACCGCCAGGTCACGGATCGCAAGGGTCAGCGTCCACAGCTCTCTGACCTGCGTGAGTCTGGGTCGATCGAGCAGGATGCCGATATCGTCATCCTGCTCGACCGCTCCATGACCGAGGAGGAGGCCGCGCGCGACGACCGTCCCGACCCCAACGTGACCGACTTCATCATCGCCAAGAACCGCTCCGGCCCGCTTGACATCGTGCCGCTCATGTTCCTCGCGGGCTCCACCAAGTTCGTGGAGGTCGACAGGAACTTCCAGGAGTAGCCGACGAACTGCTCACCGCCTCGCCCGGTGCCTACGCCTATACTGGTGAGGTACCGCACGCTCTTCGAAGGGAATCAGCATGTCCGCATCAGTTCTGGTTGGCACGCAGTGGGGCGACGAAGGCAAGGGCAAGGTGACCGACCTCATTTCCGGCAGCTTTGATGTGGTGTGTCGCTATGCGGGTGGCGCGAACGCCGGCCATACCGTTATGGCGAACGGTCACAAGCTCGCCCTGCATCAGGTTCCCTCCGGCGTCATGTACAAGGGGACGTACCCCGTGATCGGCAACGGCTGCATCGTCGACCCCGAGATCCTTCTCGGCGAGATCGACACGCTCGAGGCCCAGGGCATCTCCTGTGCGGATCTCAAGATCTCCAGCAACGCGCACATCGTCATGCCCTATCACAAGGACCTCGATGGCGCCCACGAGAAGAGGCTCGGCAAGAACCTCATCGGCACCACCAAGCGCGGCGTCGGCCCCACCTACATGGATAAGATGAACCGCACCGGCCTGCGCGTGCAGGACATGCTTGACGAGAAGATCTTCCGCGAGAAGCTCGAGGCCGCATTGGCCTATACCAACCCCATCCTGGAGAAGGTCTATGGCATGCCTACCTATACCGTGGGGCAGATCTGTGAGACCTACCTGCCATATGCCGAGCGCATCCATCCCTACATCGTCGAGAGCTCCCTCTTCCTGAACGAGCAGCTCGAGGCCGGCAAGAACATCCTCTTCGAGGGCGCGCAGGCCACGATGCTCGACATCGACTTTGGCACCTATCCGTTTGTTACGTCCTCCAACTGCACCGCTGGCGGCGCCGTCACCGGCTCTGGCGTTGGTCCCACCAACATCGACCGCGTGCTGGGCGTCGCCAAGGCGTACCTCACCCGCGTTGGCTCTGGCCCCTTCCCCACGGAGCTCTTCGATGAGGTTGGCGACAGGCTCGGCGAGGCTGGCCACGAGTATGGAGTCACCACGGGTCGCAAGCGCCGCTGCGGCTGGTACGATTCCGTCGTCGTGAACTACGCCGCTCGCGTCAATGGTCTGACCGACCTTGCCATCACCAAGCTTGACGTCCTGGGCTGCCTGGATCAGATCAAGGTCTGCGTCGCCTACGAGTGCGACGGTAGGCTCTACAAGACCGTCCCCGAGCACCAGGGCGTGTTCTACCATGCCAGGCCCGTCTACGAGACACTCCCCGGCTGGAACTGCGACATCTCGGGCGTGCGCAACTTCTACCAGCTCCCGCGCGAGGCCAAGGACTATATCGACTTTCTGGAGCAGCTTGCCGATGTCCGCGTCTCCATCATCACCGTCGGTCCCGACCGCGAGCAGACCATCGACCGCTACTGGAGGTAGGCGCGCGTGACAGGCGCCCCCAACAACAGTGCGACACAGTTCACCATAGTGTGTGACCTTGCCGTCGGAGCGCCACGGGTCATAGCCGCCTTGGAGAAGCTCCTGGACATCAACGAATTCGAGTCGGTGGGTGCAGGCGTGCTGGAGGCGGCGCCTACGTACCCGCATCCAGCGCCTTGTCCGATGAGGCCCGTGGTATCGTGGGCGGCGGGAAGCGTGTGACGCGGGGGCACGAACAGGAAGCCAAGGGATCGGGCGCCCTCTCGGGCGCCCTGGATGCAAGGGGGCAGCATATGGTAACACGTGACAGGGAAGCGGTGGACATCCTCCTTCTGGGGTCCGGGGGGAGGGAACATGCGCTTCTCGCCAAGCTTGCCGAGTCACCCCACGCCGGCAGGCTGTGGGTCGCCCCGGGCAATGGTGGCATGTTCCAGCTCGCCGAACGAGCGGACGTCTCCATGGAGGACGGGAACGCCGTGGCCGCCTTTGCCCGCGAACACGGTATTGGCCTGGTGGTCATCGGCCCCGAGGCGCCGCTCGTCGGTGGCGTGGCCGACGTGGTGCGCGCCGCAGGCATCTCCGTGTTCGGCCCCTCGGCCGAGGCCGCGCGGCTGGAGGGCTCCAAGGAGTTTGCAAAGCAGGTCATGGCACGGGCGGGCGTGCCCACGGCGGCGTACCGCAGCTTTACCGACGAGGCGTCCTGTGCTGCCTATGTGCGTGAGGTCGCCGGTCCCTGCGTGGTCAAGGCGGACGGCCTTGCGGCGGGGAAGGGCGTCATCGTCGCCCAGACCACCGAGGAGGCCCTGGCCGGCGTGCACGAGTGCCTCTCGGGGGCGTTCGGCGACGCGGGCGCCAAGGTCATCGTGGAGGAGCTGCTCGAGGGCCCGGAGTGCTCGCTCCTCGCCCTCACGGACGGCACCACCGTGGTGCCCCTGGCCACCTCGCAGGATCACAAGCGCGCCCTCGACGGAGACCGCGGGCCCAATACGGGTGGCATGGGCGTGTACTCCCCGGTTCCCATCCTGCTGCCCGGTGAGCTGGATCGGATGGTTGCCATCGAGCAGAGGGTCGTCGACCAGCTGCGTGCGGACGGCATCGCCTACAGCGGCTGTCTCTACGGGGGCTTCATGCTCACGAGGGACGGCCCCAAGGTGCTTGAGTTCAACGCCCGCTTTGGCGACCCAGAGACCCAGGTGGTCCTGCCACGCATGAAGGCGGATCTTGTGGAGTGCTTCCTCGCCTGTGATGAGGGCACCCTGTGTCCCGACATGGTCGCATGGGATGACGACTGGGCCGTCTCCGTGGTACTGACGAGCGCAGGCTATCCCGGTGCGTACGAGAAGGGCAAGCCCATATCGGGAATCGACGAGGCCAATGCCCTTCCCGGCGTGACCGTCTATCATGCGGGTACCGCCCTGTCGTCCGACGGGACCGTGCTCACCAATGGGGGGCGCGTCCTCGATATGACGGCGGTGGCGCCTACCTTCGAGGACGCACGCAACCGTGCCTATGAGGCGTGTGACAAGATCTGGTTCGAGGGGAAGACCTATCGCCATGACATTGGCATGAAGGCCATCAAGGGCCGTGAGAGGCTGTAGGGGGACGGTTACCATGTCAGACGTCATAACCGCACGTGACGACGAGGGGGATCAACGGGCGCGCCGAGAGCGCGCCACCGACGGTCTCAGGGAGCATGCGTCTGCCTTTGCCTTTGATGGCGATCGCAGCGGGCAGGGACATGGCTCCGGGCTTCCCCAGCGTCGCCATCTGGTGCAGGGCGATGACGATCCGCGCGACCACATGCTTGCCGAGGAGGTCCTCTCGGAGGACGTGTCCTGGGAGGGACGCATCTTCAACGTCGACCGCCTACAGGTGCGCCTGCCCGATGGGCGCACCGCCCTCCGCGATGTCGTGCGCCATCCCGGAGCCGTTGCGGTGGTGGCGCTCACGGATGACGGACGGATTTGCCTCGTGCGCCAGTACCGTACGGCGCTGGGTCGCGTGACGGTGGAGATTCCCGCCGGAAAGCTCGACCCCGGCGAGGATCCGCTCGACTGTGCCCGGCGCGAGCTCACCGAGGAGACGGGTATGGCCGCGCAGCACATGGCGTTTCTCACCACCATCGCCACCTCTGCGGGCTTTGCCGATGAGACCATACACATCTATATGGCAACGGGCCTCTCGTTCGTGGGGTCCGATCCCGATACGGACGAGTTCATCAACGTGGACCTCGTCGATCTCACCGAACTGGTCGATGCCGTCCTCGATGGGCGCATCGAGGACGCAAAGACGGTTCTCGGCGCACTTGTCTGCGACGCCATCGCACACCGTCTGAGCGTTGATGACGCGGCACCGAACGGAGGAGATTCTCAGTAGGCGAGGGGCATGCGTATACTGGGCAGGGGTCGTGTCTCTGCTGACACGTGCGACATGCGTACAGGGAAGAGGCCTGATGGCAAAGAAACGGGGAGAGATCGCACGCATCCAGCGCAATGCCCTGAGCGCTGAGGAGGCCGAGCGTCTCTTTGGCACGGTCGATGAGACGGGCCACACAAACGAAGAGACGGCTCGGAGCCAGCGTCGCCGCCGCGGCCAGCGTGGTCAGGGCGTCGATATCGACCCGCTCTCGGATGCCGACCCCTCGGGCTCCAATGTCGAGAAGGTCATCACGCGTACGGCCATCACCTTCGTCATCGTGCTCTTCGTCGCCGTCGTTGCGCTCCAGGTGGTGACCACGGTGGTGCGTCATGCGAGCACGGCCAACCTTGCCGAGGACGTCAACATCACCAACGTTGCCACTGCACTCCAGAATGGCGTCGAGTGGGGCAACGGCTTCACGCAGTTCCCCACGGACTACTCCGTGCAGGAGGCGGACGAGAACACGCACCGCATCGAGGTCACCGTCACGGACACCTCGTCCAAGAACGCCCTCGAGGCCTTCTCCGGGGCACAGATCCAGGCCGCTGCGTTCTCGGTGAACGCCTTGCTCAACCCCAACATCAATACCGTGGTGTACCACGTGAACGTCTATGAGGACGAGAACGGCAAGATACAGGACGCGCACCTCCTGGGGCTCGTGCGACCCTCCGGCAGCATGAAGACCCTCATGACCTTCGTGTGGACCAAGACGACCACGGTTGGCGGTGGCGTACGCTTCAACTGCATCATCACGGGGCTTGACGATGCCACGGCGGCTCAGCTGCAGAAGGCGATCACCTCGGACAATACGCCCCAAGGCATCCTCAGCTCCATTCTGGGCAATGATGGCAATGACACCACAACCACCAAGGTCGACGAGGACGATGGCGCTGACCCACGCGCGGACGGCTCGTCCGATGGCTCCTCGGGCACGGATGCCTCTGCCAAGACGTCCACCACGAGCCAGAACCAGGACACCTCGCTTGATGCCAGCCAGCCTGGTGGCAGGTAGCGAGGGTGTGCCCGCACGTCGCGTGCCAAGCGGCGGGCCACGACAGCTGGTATGTCGCGTTGGTAGGTAGGTCACGCTGGTCGGTAGGCTACAACGGTCGTGCGAGGTTTCCGGAGAAAAATCGTCCCGCATGCTGACTCTTGTCTGCACGCGGGACGAAATGATGAAAAAACCTCGCACGACCAGAAAAGAACCTCGCACGACCAAAGCGATGGTCAAGGTGACAGCAAAAGAGCTGCCCAAACGTCGATGGCTGGGAGGCGGCCTATCGCAACAGGTCGGTCACCTCGCCCAGCACGCTCTCGAAGCTCACGCCGCGCTGCTGATAGTGAGGCTGCTCACGCGAGACGACCATGGCGTCGTGAACCAGCGCCCCCGCAAACCCCACGGCGTCCCTCAGGCTCCTTCCACACATGATGGCCGCAAGCAGCCCCGAGGCAAAGAGGTCGCCCGTGCCGTGCAGCAGGAAGGGAAGCCGCTCACCCGAGGTCTCGTCCAGGTCGACGTCCTGGCCAGCCACAAAGTTGCGGATGAGCCCATCGTTACGCGCGACGCCCTTTATGACCACGACCTTGGCGCCCCTGTCCAGGAGGGCATCCATCATGCGCGTCACGTAGGCGTCGCTCACGTCCTGCCCCTCGTAGGGGATGCGCGTGAGGATGGACGCCTCCGTGAGGTTGGGCGTGAGGACGTCCGCCCCCTCGACGAGCCTGCCAGTGGCCTCGCACATCTCGTCGCTGTAGGTGGGGTACTTCCTGCCGTTGTCCCCCATCACCGGGTCGACCATGCGCAGTGCCGTGGGGTGCTCGCGGTAGAGCCGCTCGATGACGCCCACCTGCTCGGCCGAACCCAGGAATCCTGAGTAGATGGCATCGAGCTCGACGCCCTCCTGATCCCAGGCATCGAGGTAGTCGTCGAGCATGCTGGTCGTATCGTGCATGTGGAACACGGGGAAGCCGGTATGCGCCGAGAAGAGCGAGGTGGGGATCGGGCAGACGTCGCAGCCCGCCGCGGAGAGCACGGGGATGGCCACCCCCAGCGAGCAATTGCCGTAGCCGCACAGGTCGTGCACGGCGGCGACGCGGGGAATGTAGGCCCCTGAGCGTTGGTAGAGCGTGAGTTCCTTGGCAGTTGTCATGGTGTTTCCTCTCACATGGACTTATGGACCAATGCTGTGGGGAAGCATAGGCGAATGGCCTGCCGCAAGGCTGTGCAGCAGGGAAAAATCATAAGATGAAAGTTGAGTAGTAAATAAATTGTGCATTATATATAGTTAGCCTTATCTCCCCATGATCTATGCTAAATCAACGTTATAGATAGGGAGGTGATTGGTGATGTGCATGACCATGAGGAACTAAAGCAGGCGTGAGGGAGTATGTCGGATCAGATTGTGAGAGACATAACTGGTCGCCATTCCTTTTATGGGAAAGAAGAATAGAATGCTCGTAACGGCAAAGACAGCACGCGTACAGATGGCAGATGATGGACTAATTCTTGGGGTTGGCTCAAGACGGACTGTGGTTCTAGAATCTGATGCGGAATATGCGTATGCACCACACTTTGCTGGGAGGATCCATGGTCGAAGGCGCAGTGGTAGGAATCATCATGGGGTCGAAGTCGGATCTCCCCGCCATGGAGGCCTGCACCAAGCAGCTCGAGGAGTTTGGCGTGCCCTTTGAGCTGGTCATCGCCTCGGCCCATCGTACGCCCGACAAGGTGCGCGAATGGGCGGCGGGTGCGGCGGACCGCGGCCTCAAGGTCATCATCGCCGCCGCCGGCAAGGCGGCCCACCTGGGTGGCGTCGTTGCCGCCTACACGCCCCTACCCATCGTGGGCGTCCCCATGAAGACCTCCGACCTGGGTGGCATGGACTCCCTGCTCTCCATGGTGCAGATGCCCTCGGGCGTGCCCGTTGCCTGCGTGGCCATAGGCGGGGCCAGGAACGCGGCCATCTATGCCACGCAGATCCTGGCGACCTCCGATGCCCGCTGTGCCGAGGTCATCGCCTCCTTCAAGAGGCGGATGGCGGAGGCATAGCATGGCGGGCGGGACCGGCAGGCACCTGAGACGCAGCCCCGCGGGGGGAGCCCCGCACGCCTCCCCGTCTGAATCGGCACGTGCAGCCAGGGGGGCGGCGCCTCGTGCCGTTGGCGTGAGGCCCGTGCGCGTGGGTGGTGGCCGTCATGGTCGTGCGAGGCATCGCGGCGGACGCCGCACCGTCTCCAACGTCCTCATCGTGGTGGGCGTGGTGCTGCTCCTGGTTGCCGGTGGCCTGTGGGGCTTCGCACAGCTGCGCTACCATGAGGCCAACGTGCAGAACGAGAGGCTCGCCGCCTATGCCACCGTCTACGATGATGCGAGCCAGGCCCCGCAGATAGACTGGGAGGGTCTCAAGGCCATCAACCCCGACGTGGTCGGCTGGCTCTACGTGCCGGGCACCACCATCGACTATCCCGTGTACCAGTCCACGGACAACGAGTACTACCTGCGTCACTCTGCCACGGGTGATTGGCTGGTGTCAGGCCAGGTCTTCATGGACTACCAGAACACCGCTCCCGGCATGGTTGACCAGCAGAGCATCATCTACGGGCACCACATGCTCGACGGCACCATGTTCGAGCAGATAGCCGCCATGGACGACCAAGCCACCTTCGATGGCATCAGCACCATCTGGTACGTCACCGAGCAGGGGGCCTGCGAGCTCGAGCCGCTCCTCCTGTACTACACGCGGGCGGACAACCAGGACGTGCGGCGGTTCGGCTTCGACTCCCCGGACGCCTTCCACTCGTATCTGCAGGGGCTCCTGGGCGATGCCGTCACCATGAGCGTGGATGCCAGCCAGGTCATTGCGGGCACCGACCACGTTCTCTCACTGGTAACCTGCAACTACTATCGTGACTACTACCTGCCGGATGGCACCAACGGCCGTACGGTGCTGGTGTGCGTGCCCAAGGCGGAGGCCGCGGCCGCCCGTGCGGCCTCGGGTGGCTAGGTGGACGTCGGACGAACCGGGGCCAAGCCCCAGACGGGAGAGGCGATGAGCGAGCGCGAGCGGCGGCATGTCACGTACGCGGATGCGGGTGTGGACGTCGAGGAGGGTGCGCGTGCCGTCGACGCCATCAGGGACGCCGTGCGCGCCACGAGCCGCCCCGAGGTCATCGGTGGTCTGGGGGGCTTTGGCTCGTGCTTCTCCATGAGGGGATTCAAGGACATGGAGGACCCGATCCTCGTCTCGGGTACCGACGGCGTGGGCACCAAGCTTGCCATTGCCCAGCTGCTCGACCGCCACGAGACGGTGGGCCAGGACCTCGTGGCCATGTGCGTGGACGACGTGGTGCCCGTCGGTGCCGAGCCGCTCTTCTTCCTGGACTACCTTGCCCTCGGCAGGCTCAAGGCCGAGCATGTCGCCACGATCGTCGGTGGCATTGTCGAGGGCTGTCGCCTCGCGGGCTGCGCGCTCGTGGGCGGCGAGATGGCCGAGCATCCTGGCGTGATGGCCACGGACGACTATGACCTCGCCGGCTTCGTGGTGGGCATCGTCGACCGCCCCAGGATGCTTGGTCCCGAGCGGGTCCACGTGGGTGACGTCATCCTGGGCCTGCCCTCGAGCGGCATCCACTCCAACGGCTACTCCCTCGTGCGCAGGGTGGTCATCGAGGGCAGGACCACAGGGCAGCTCGAAGCCTATGACAGCGGGCTGGGGGAGTCCATCGCCGATGCCGTGCTGCGCCCCACCACTATCTATGCCGGTGCGCTCACGCGCACCCTCAAGGCGGATGCGCCCATCCATGCCATGGCCCACATCACGGGCGGCGGCATCACCGAGAACCTCAATCGTGCCCTGCCGACGACGGTGGACGCTGCCGTCGACCGCGGTGGTGCCGCAGGGCCCGCCTGGCAGGTGCCACCCATCATCACGTACTGCGTGCGGGCGGCGGGCCTTACCCTCGACGAGGCCTACAGGACCTTCAACATGGGGGTGGGTATGAGCCTCATCGTCGCCCCCGGTGATGTGGATGCCGTGCACGCGGCGCTTGCCGCCGAAGGGCTGGAACCCTTCGTGATGGGGACGTGCGTGGAGGGCTCCGGAAAGGTGGTCTACCGATGAGCATTTGCTTGGGTGTTCTCATCAGCGGTTCCGGCACCAACCTACAGGCCATCATCGACCGCATGGCGGCCGGTACGCTGGACGCCACCATCGAGCTGGTCGTCTCGTCGCGTCCCAGCGCCTATGGCCTCAAGCGTGCCGAGGCCGCAGGCATCCAGACGCTGACCCTCTCCAAGGAGATCTATGCCGATCCCGAGCGGGCGGACGAGGTCATCGCCAGCTCGCTCAGGCGTGCGGGCGTCGACTACGTCATCATGGCCGGCTACATGCGCATGGTTCACGAACCCATCCTGGCCGCGTTTCCCAACAGGGTCATCAACCTGCACCCGGCGCTCCTTCCTAGCTTCAAGGGGGCGCACGCCATCCAGGACGCCTATGACTATGGGGTCAAGGTGACGGGCGTGACCGTGCACGTGGCCGACGGGCGCTACGACTGTGGCCCCATCATCGCGCAGCGCGCGCTGGCGGTGGAGGAGGGCTGGACCGTTGACGAGCTGGAGGAGCACATCCATGCCATCGAGCATGAGCTCTACCCGGACGTCATCCAACTGCTCGCCGAGGGTCGCGTGCGTGTCGACGGTGGCAGGGTGCACGTTGACCCGCCGCTCGCAGAGGGAGCAGCGGGCGACGGCGCGGCGTCTGTCACGGCGACTCTGTGATAGGCCACCATGCGAAGGTGCGCGGAGACACGGGCGTCGACGTTGGGCAGCGTGTGGGCGCGGCCGTCCTCCATGAGGCACTCCTGACAGGCGACGATGCGGTGCGTTCCCCCCTCACAGAATCCCGAGCGAATCCCTCCCTTGGGTCCTGGCGCATAGGGGATGTGCATCCTCTTGATGGGGTGTGATATATGGACGAGGCTCCAGCGACCTGGGAACCATTCCAACGCGCCCAGACGGCTGCCTGGGGCACCGCCGCAGGGCGTCCGCCGTCGTTTTGTGTGGTGCCGTCCGGCACCGTCGCCTGGGGCGATTGACGGGGACTAGAATGACGCAGATACCAATTTGCGCGAGCCACCGCTCCACGTGTCGCGACGCGAGGGAGATCGAGGCCGCGCCCTGCGCTTTGATGGGAGACATGTATGGGCGACATAACCAAGATAGGCGTCATTGGCATGGGTCACGTGGGGGCGCACGTGGCAAACGCGATTCTCTACCAGGGGCTTGCGGCGGAGCTGTACTGTGTCGACTCCCAAGAGGGTAAGGTGTCCTGCGAGGTCAATGATCTGCAGGATGCCATGCCCTTCTACCCGCGCCAGGCGCGCGTCTACAACTGTCATCAGGACTATGAGGCCCTGCTCGACTGTGACGTGGTGGTCAACGCTGCCGGCCACGTCGCCCAGGCTGCCGGCAACCGCGACGGAGAGCTCGTCTGCACCTCGGGTGAGACCAAGGTGTGGGCGCCACACTTTAGGGGGTACGAGGGCGTCATCGTGACCATTGCGAATCCCTGTGATGTCATTGCGACGCTCGTCTGGAAGCTCTCGGGACTCCAGCCCAACCAGATCGTGGGCTCCGGCACCGCGCTCGACTCCGCGCGCTTCCGCCATGCGCTCTGGGCCGAGACCGGCTATAACCCCACCTCCATCACCAGCTGGATGATTGGCGAGCATGGATCCAGCCAGTTTGCCGCATGGTCGCACGTGTCGTTTGGCGCCATGCCCCTCTTGGAGCTCGAGCGGGTCGACCCCGAGCGCTTCACCCTCGACAAGGATGCCATCGAGGAGGCCGTGCGCCAGGGTGGCTATGTCACGTATGATGGCAAGGGATGCACGGAGTACTCCATCGCCAACGCAGCCGTCGAGCTGGTCAAGGCGGTCGTGCAGGACTCCAGGCTCATTACGCCCTGCGGGACGCTGCTGCCAGACGAGGGCTATTATGGTGAGCGCGGGCACTTCACCTCCATCCCCGCGGTCGTGGGTGCCGATGGCGTCGAACGGACGCTCAAGATGGAGCTCTCCCACGACGAGCAGGAGAAGTTCCACGTCAGCTGCAGACACATCCAGGAGAACGTCGAGAGGGTCAGATGCTGGTAGCATTCGTCTATGGGCTGCGCTTGAGGTTGTCGAGGCTTCGCAGGGCCTGCGCCAGCGGGCCCTGGGGCACCCTCAGGCGACTGCCAGGCATCAGGGGAGGTGCCTCGAACCATCATGGCGGACGGCTGTTCCGAAAAGGCCCGAAGCGTCGGGTTGTCCATGCAGCAAATGGGGTACACTAAAGCGCGTTTTAAACGTGAGTCAAAACTTTGAACGTCGCAGGAAGTCCAGATGTCGCGACACGAGGGGTTGGCTCAAGGCAAGGGAGGCAAAGCTCATGCAATCGAAGATAGCGCATGCAGCGGAGCGAAAGGCATTTGGTTTTGCCATCGATCAGATCATCAAGAGTGCTTCTGGCAAGAGTCGCGAGCAGAACGTCGAGCATCTCATCGATATGGCCGGCAAGCTCCTCAAGGACACCTCGCCCGGTGCCACGCGTGGCATCCGCAAGGGGCTGTATCCTGGGTCAAAGTGGGAGAGGTACCTCTTTGACATCATCGACACGGCAGATCACAACGTCCTCAAGCAGACCGTGCTCAACGGCGGCTATGAGGGCGCCTTCCGTGGTCTGCGTGCCTGTACCGAGAATGCCGAGAAGTACCAGTGCAACGTGCCGTGGATCATCCTGTTCGATCCCACGAGTGCCTGCAACAAGCACTGTGTCGGCTGCTGGGCGGCCGACTACGGCAACCGTCTCAACCTCACGTATGACGAGATGGACAAGCTCGTGAGCGAGGCCAAGGCGCTCGGCACCCACATGTTCATGCTCACCGGCGGCGAGCCGCTCGTCCGCAAGGCCGATATCCTCAAGCTGGCTGAGAGGCACAACGACTGTCTGTTCAACATCTTCACGAACGCCTCCCTCATCGACCAGGCCTTCTGCGACGAGGTCAAGCGGCTGGGCAACATCATCTTCTCCGTCTCGCTGGAGTCATATGAGCCCTCCGTCAACGACGGCCGTCGTGGCGACGGGTCCTTCGGTGAGGTCATGAGGGCCTTTGACCTCATGAGGGAGAACGGCCTGCTCTTTGGCACCTCCACGGCATACACGCGCGACAACACCGAGGCCGTCAGCTCCGACGAGTTCTTCGATCTCATCATCGAGAAGGGTGCCCGCTGGGCCTGGTACTTCCACTACATGCCCGTGGGCGAGGGCGCCAACGCCGACCTCATGCCCACCGTCGAGCAGCGCGAGTACATGCTGCACCGTATCCGCGAGGTCCGCGCCATCGAGGGCGGCAAGCCCATCTTTGCCATGGACTTCCAGAACGACGGCGAGTTCGTCGGAGGCTGCATCGCCGGTGGCCGTGTGTACTGTCATGTGAACGCCCGTGGCGATGTGGAGCCCTGCGTGTTCATCCACTACTCCAGCGCCAACATCAAGACGGAGGACAGCTGGCTCGACTGCCTGCGCCAGCCCATCTTCCAGGCATACCGCGAGAACTACCCCTGGAACGACAACATGCTGCAGCCCTGCCCCATGCTGGAGAACCCTGCCATCCTGCCGCGCATCGTCAAGGAGTCAGGCGCCAAGACCAGCGAGTACGTTGCGCCCGAGGCTGCCGAGGACCTCTGCAGGCGCACCCTTCCCTATGCCAGGGAGTGGGCTCCCAGGGCCAAGGAGCTATGGCTTGACGAGCACCCCACGGGCAAGAAGGTCTACGAGGACGAGATGTCCATGATGGGTACCGATCGCAAGGCAAAGATCATCGCCCAGGACGACGCCGAGGAAGAGGCGGTGCTCGACTAGCCTGTCACCCATGTCCACGCGCACGCAGAGGGGCCTTGGCCACAGGGGCAAGGCCCCTCTCGTGACCGCGCCGCATGCCACGCCCACGGTTCGTGTGTCGGCGCTCCCCGATGCCCCCGCGCCAACGGCCACCACCACGGCTACGCTTAGTCTTGGCGTGCGCAGCCGCGTCGCCCGCAAGCGTTACAGGTGCACGGTGACGCCCCATCGCTTCTTTTGGCGCCGTCACCCTGCAGTGCGATCCGAGGAGGGATCATGGCTACAGGCACTGGAAAGGTAAAGAACCTCGCACTCGTGGGCCAAGGTGGCGTGGGCAAGACCATGCTGGCCGAGGCCATGCTGCACCTCACGGGCAAGACGTCCCGTCTGGGCGGTCACGCCGGCACCAAGCCCACGCTTGACTACGATGCCGAGGAGGGCGCTCGCGGCTTCTCCATCTCCACCACCATCGCGCCCGTCGAATACGGGGGCTGCCGCATCAACGTGCTGGATGCCCCGTGCTATCCCGACTTCGTGGGCGATGCCTACGGTGCCCTCGCCGCAGCCGAGACCGCCCTGTTCGTCATCGATGCCGCCGCTGGTCCCGGTGCCATCACCACGCGCCTGTGGTATGCGGCCGAGGATTTCTCGCTGGCGCGTGCCCTCTTCATCAACCGCCTCGACCGACCCGACGCGGATTGGGACACCGCCCTGCTTGCGGCTCAGGAGCGCTATGGCAATCGCCTTGCCGCCGTCACCATCCCCATGGGGTCGGGCGAGGCGTTCTCCGGCATCGTCGACGTGGTGCACCAGAAGGCCCGCACGCTCAGGGACGGGAAGGTGGAGACGACGGACGTGCCCGCCGAGTATGCGGATGCCGCACGTCAGGCCCATGACCAGCTCGTCGAGCTTGTTGTGGAGGCCGATGACGACCTCATGATGAAGTACCTGGATGGCCAGCCCATCACGCCTGAGGAACTCGAGGGCCTGCTTGCCCAGGCCCTCATGCAGCGCGTGTTCGTGCCCGTGTTCGCCGGTTCCTGCGTGCGTGAGGAGGGCGTCATCTCGCTGCTCGAGGATGTGGCGGAGTGGTTCCCCACGATGGCCGACTATGGCCGCGTGCCGCTCGTGAACGGCGAGGAGCTGGAGATCTCCCCGGATGACGATCGTCCCGTGGCCTTCGTGTTCAAGAGCCTGCAGGATCAGCAGAACGGCAAGCTCTCCTTCATCAAGGTGCTGGCAGGTACCATCACCCCTGGAACGGAGCTCACCTGCGCCCGCACGCGCAAGACGGAGCGTCTCGGCCACCTCTATCGGATGACGGGACGCGAGACCGTCGACCTCAAGCAGGTGGCCGCGGGCGACGTCTGCGTGGTGCCCAAGCTCGAGGCGCTCACGGGTGATACGCTCTCGGTGACGGGAAAGGTGGAGGCAGCGGCCTTCCGCTTCCCCAACTCGCTCTACCGCGTGGCCATCGAGCCGGACGAACGCGGCAGCGAGGGCAAGGTCTATGCCTTCCTGGAGAGGAGCGCCGAGGCCGATCCCACGCTCTCCGTGGCCCGTGACGAGGACACCGGTCAGACGGTTGTCTCCGCCATCGGCGAGGCGCAGGTGAGCGTCCTGCTCGATCGCCTGGAGGAGCGGACGGGGACCTCCGCGCACACCGTCAGGCTGCGGATTCCCTATCGTGAGACCATCCGTCGCGTGGCCAGCGCGCAGGGCCGCCACAAGAAGCAGACCGGTGGTGCCGGCCAGTATGGCGACTGCTGGCTGCGTGTGGAGCCCAACCCCGGGGCCGGCTATGAGTTCGTGGACGAGGTCGTGGGCGGCCATGTCCCGCGCAACTTCATCCCGGCCATCGACAAGGGCGTGCAGGAGACCATGGCCGACGGCGTGCTTGCGGGCTATCCCATGATCGATGTCAAGGTCGCCGTGTATGACGGCTCGTACCACCCGGTGGACTCCAACGAGATGGCCTTCAAGACGGCGGCGCGCATCGGCTTCCAGAAGGCCGTGGCACAGGCGGAGCCCGTGCTGCTGGAGCCCATGGCACACCTCTCCATCACCGTGCCCGACAGCTATGCCGGCTCCGTGATGGGCGACGTCTCCGCATCGCGCGGCCGCATCGAGGGCATGAACGCCGCGTCCGACAAGGGTGCCCTGGCGGGATCGACCACCATAGAGGCGACGATCCCCTACGCCGAGGTCACGGACTACGCCACGCGCCTTCGATCGCTCTCGCGCGGTACCGGTGAGTTCACGCTCGAGCTCTCCGGCTACGAGCAGGTGCCGCACGATGTGCAGGAGAGGCTGGCGGCCGAGTACGAGCAAAAGCGGGCAGGGGGCAGGTAGACCGACCGGACTGCCTGTTGCGCCTCGAGTGCTCCTGCCCTCACGGCAAGAGACCCCTGTTGTGAGGGCACTATCTCTGGCCGGCTGGAGGCGCCGCGCCGCCGTACAGGCGAAACCCTCCCCAGCGGCATCCGTCTTTCCACGCACGCCTGTTAGGGTATGTTCAGCTGTGAGGGAGACGGCACGGGGTGGGCGCAGGTGCGTCCAAAGGGGATGCGTCCGGTGCCCCACGGTACGGGGTCGTGGGGGGTTGCCCTGCGTGCCAGGAGCGCACGGGAGGGGAAGCGCATGGAAGAAGTCAGGGTAATCGAGCTCAAGGAGAGCGTCTTCGCCGACAATGACGCCGAGGCGGACCGCGTGCGTGAGGACCTCAGGTCTCGCGGGCAGTTCCTCCTCAACGTGATGAGCTCGCCCGGATCCGGCAAGACCGCCACGCTTGCGCGCCTCATCAACCTTCTCAAGGACGACTATCGTATAGGTGTCATGGAGGCCGACATCGACGGTGCCGTGGACACCGACCGCATCATCTCGCAGACGGGCGCCCGCGCCATCCAGCTTCACACGGGCGGCATGTGCCACCTCGACGCCGGCATGACGCGCACGGGCATCGATTCACTTGACGCTACAGGCCTTGACCTTGTCTTTCTTGAAAACGTCGGCAACCTTGTATGCCCCGCCGAGTTCGACACCGGGGCCTCCAAGAACGCCGTGATCCTCTCCGTTCCCGAGGGAGACGACAAGCCGCTCAAGTACCCCCTCATGTTCGAGAGGGCCGACATCGTCCTCCTCAACAAGATCGACGTGCTGCCCTACTTCGACTTCGGCCTCGATGCGTTCGAGGCCTATCTCCGCCAGCGCAACCCCAACTGCCAGCTCATCAGGATTTCAGCCAAGACGGGTGAGGGCATGGACCAGCTCGCCGATTGGGTTCGTCACGAAGTCGACCTCTGGAGGGCGTAGAGGATGCCGGAACAGTTTGAGCAGCCCCGCTCCACCTACCAGAGCGAGGCAGGGCGCAATGCAGCCGTGGCCAAGCTCGGCCGCAAGATCACTGACGTCGTCAAGCACAAGATCGGTGGCGTGAAGACCGATGACCCAGAGTACTGGGGCCTCAAGGAGGTCCTCACGGATGAGATGGTCGACCTCGCCAACCGCATGAAGCTCCGCCAGTTCTACGACTTTGACGGCATGATGGCCCTCGCTCCCCAGATCGAGCCCGCGCACCTGCAGGAGCTTCTCGACCAGATGAGCGTCGTTGGCATCATCGAGTACGACTACGGTGACCATTACAACGATGACGGCCCCGTCGCAGACGCACCGCGCACCAAGCGCTGGCGCCTGCCGTTCTTCGTGCCGGGCTCGGCCGAGCTCTTCAACTCGAGCAAGGACCGCGTCGACAAGAATCCCGCAGTGGCAAGCTTCTTCGAGCGCATGACCTTCATTCCGCTTGCGGGCGTCACCCAGATGGTCCCGCCCGGCGGCGACGGCATCGGCATGCACGTCATCCCCGTCGAGGAGGCCGTCAACTTCCAGAACGAGGCCATCAAGGTTGAGCGCATCTCCCATTGGCTCAAGAAGTACGAGGGGCACATCGCGGCTGGCATTTGCTCCTGCCGCTACTCGCGCACCAAGCTGGGCGAGGGCTGCGCCGATGACCCTGACGACTGGTGCATTCAGGTGGGCGACATGGCCGACTACACCGTCGAGACGGGCCGCGCCCACTACATCACGACCGATGAGGCGCTCGAGATCCTCAAGCGCGCCGAGGACAACGGCTTTGTCCACCAGATCACCAACATCGACGGGGAGAACAAGATCTTCGACATCTGCAACTGCGACGTGAAGATCTGCAACGCCTTGCGCACGAGCATGCTCTTCAACACGCCCAACCTCTCGCGCAGCTCCTACACCGCCAGGGTGACACCTGAGAACTGCGTTGCCTGTGGCCTGTGCGTGGAGTCCTGCCCCGCAGGCGCCGTGAAGCTTGGCCAGAGGCTCTGCCGTGCCAACGGCGAGCAGCCCAAGTATCCGCGCGCCATCCTTCCCGACGCCATCCGCTGGGGCAAGTACGCCTGGGACGAGAACTACCGCGACACCGCCCGCATGCACAACACCTGGCCCACAGGCTCCGCTCCCTGCAAGGCAGCCTGCCCGGCGCACGTTCCCGTGCAGGCCTATCTCCAGAAGGCCAAGGAGGGCAAGTACCAGGAGGCCGTCGAGCTTATCCGCACGATGAACCCATTCCCCGCCGTGTGCGGCCGCATCTGCAACAAGCGCTGCGAGGACGCCTGCACGCGCGGCACCATCGACGAGCCCGTCTCCATCGATGCGGTCAAGAAGTTCGTGGCCGACTACGACCTCGCGCAGGCGGGGCACGCCGTTCCGGGCCGCGCGGTGCCTTCCCTCCACGGCCGCTTCGACCAGAGGATCGCCATCATCGGTGCCGGTCCCGCAGGCCTCTCCTGCGCTTACTACCTTGCACTTCTCGGCTACTCTCCCGTCGTGTTCGAGAAACGCGAGCAGCCCGGCGGCATGATGATGTACGGGATTCCCTCCTATAAGCTCGAGAAGGACGTGCTTCTCGCCGAGGTCGAGATCATCAAGAGCCTGGGCGTCGAGATCCGCTGCGGTGTCGAGGTGGGCCGCGACATTACGCTCGGCCAGCTGCGCGAGCAGGGCTTCGAGGCCTTCTTCGTGGCCGTTGGCTGCCAGGGCGGCAGGCGTCCCGGCGTCCCCGGTGACACCGCAGAGGGCACCGACGTGGCCGTGCACTACCTTGAGGACTCCATGTCCAAGGGCAACCCTGCGCTGGCAGGCGACGTCGTGGTCGTCGGTGGCGGTAACGTGGCCGTGGACTGTGCCATGAACGCCAAGCGCCGCGGCGCCGGCATCGTCACGATGGTCTCGCTCGAGCAGCGAGACGAGATGCCCGCAACCAACGCCGAGATCGTCGAGACCCTCGAGGACGGCGTCTGCGTCCAGAACGGCTGGGGGCCCAAGGAGGTCCTGACCGATGAGGACGGACGCGTCACGGGCGTCATCTTCAAGCGCTGCACGCAGGTCATCGACCCCAAGACTAAGCGCTTTTCGCCGCTCTATGACGAGGACGAGACCATGGCCGTGGCCTGCGACCAGGTGGTCTTCGCCATCGGCCAGGCCATCGAGTGGGGCGGTCTTCTCGACGGGCGCTCCGTCACCTTCCACCACGGCAACTATCCGCAGGCAGACGCCCTCACCTTCCAGACGGCCGACCCCGACATCCTTGTGGGTGGCGACGTCCTCACGGGCCCCAAGTTTGTGATTGACGCCATTGCCGCCGGTCACTATGCGGCCGAGTCGCTTCACCGTCGCGTACAGGCCGGCGCGAGCATGACCATCGGTCGTGACCGTCACGACTACCTTGAGTTTGACAAGGATGACCTTCTCATCGACTCCTACGACAACGCCGGGCGCCAGGAGGAGGGCATGGACCTCGAGGGTGCCGATCGCTTCCGCGACACGCACCGCACGCTCACGGCCGAGCAGGTGGCTACAGAGACCAGGCGTTGCCTGAGCTGCGGCCTCTCGGTTGTCGACCCCAACAAGTGCATCGGCTGCGGCATCTGTACGACACGCTGCAAGTTTGACGCCATCCACATCTACCGTGACCATCCCGAGATGTCCGACATGCGTGCGGCAGAGGACAAGGTGGCTGGGCTTGCTTCCTATGCAATCAAGCGTGCCATAAGGATCGTTGCCAACTCTGGCTCCGAGGAGGCCAAGATCATGCGCGAGAAGCGCCGCGAGTACGATCGCACCCACAGGGAGCTCGAGCGCACGCACCCCTACACAGGCAACGCAAGCGACGAGACGCGCAGGGAGAACGCGTAGATGCACGAGCTAGGCATTGTCGTGCACGTGATCGATATGGTCGAAGAGGCCGCCCGCAAGAACGGCGTGAGCAAGGTGGTGCGCGTTGACCTCGAGGTGGGCGAGGTCAGCACCATCGTACCCAGCTACTTTCGCGACTGCTTCGAGTGGGCGAAGCTCCGCACGGAGCACATGCGCGAGTGCGAGCTCAACATGATCATCGTGGCAGGCATTTCGTACTGCCGAGACTGCAAGAAGACCTACCGAACGACGGAGTACGGGAAGGCCTGTCCTGTCTGCGGAGGCCACAACACCTACCTCGTGACCGGCCGCGACGTGATGGTGAAGGACATCCAGGCAGTGTAGCGACTGCTCCGCGTGCATGTGCGATGCAATCGCCAACAGGCATGGGCGAGCCTCGCTGCCCGCGTCCCCGAAAGACGTCCGTGGGCATACTTTGCTAAAATCGAAAGCCAAGACTTCTGTCTGCCAGTTCAGGAGGTTGCGCACACGCGCATGGACATAGCCCTCTCCATTACGGTCACCGTACTGCTCACCATCGCAAACGGCTACTTCTCGATGTCCGAGATGGCCCTCTCCACGGCACGCAAGGTGCTGCTCGATCACGACGCCGAGGAGGGTGACCGTCGTGCCGCAGCTGCCTCAGCCGTCGTCGAGAATCCCGACCGCTTCCTCGCCGCCATTCAGGTGGGCATCACGCTTTTGGGCTTCTTTAGCTCCGCCTTTGCGGCGACCAGCCTCTCTGCGCCGTTCGGGGCTTGGTTTGCGTCGTTGGGTGTCGACGAGAGCATCGCCACGGGTCTGGCCACGGTCATCATCACGCTCGTCGTCTCGTACTTCTCCATCGTGGTGGGAGAGCTCGTGCCCAAGCGCATGGCCATGGCCGATGCCGAGGGCATGGCCAAGCGTGTGGTGGAGGCCATCAGTGGCTTTTCGCATCTGGTTCGCCCGCTGGTGGCGCTTACGGCCGCCAGCGCAGACGGTCTTGCCTGCCTGCTGCACGTGAAGAGCACGGACGATCGCCAGGACGTCTCCGAGGACGAGATCCGCTACATGGTGACGGACTCCGACGAACTCTCCGACGAGGAGAAGTCCATGATTCACGAGGTCATCGACCTCGGTGACACCAACGCTCGCGAGGTCATGGTGCCGCGCGTGGACGTGACCTTCATGGAGGACGACTCCACGCTGGGCGACGTGCTCGACGTCATGCGTCGCACGGGCTACTCGCGCATCCCCATCTACCATGAGGATCTCGACCGCATCGTGGGCATCGCCCACATCAAGGACCTCATTGGCCCCGTCCTTGACGATCATGCGGCAGGCGAGGACATCCGCACGTACGTGCGCAAACCCGACTTCGTGCCCGACACCAAGGACATCATCCCTCTGCTCTCCGAGATGCGTGGCGCGCACGACCAGATGGTCATCGTGGTGGACGAATACGGTGGTACGGCCGGTGTCATCACGATTGAGGACATCGTTGAGGAGGTCGTGGGTGAGATCGAGGATGAGTTCGATCCCGACAACAAGTACCTGACACGCCTCTCGGATCGCGAGTGGCTCGTGGACGGACGCTTCTCCATAGACGATGCCATCGAGTTGGGGTGGCCCATCCAGGACTCCGAGGAGTACGAGACCATTGCGGGCTTCGTGTTGGACGTCGCCGACGGCCTGCCCAGGCCCGGCGAGGAGTTCAATGTGGACGGCTATGTATTCCACGTGCAGTCCATGCGCGGCAGACGCGTGTCGCTGCTGCGCGTGACGGCTCCCGAGCAGTCCCTCGAGGCGGGGGACGCCGAGCGGGATGACGGCGCCTCCCCCGAGGAGCAGGGCGACGGTTAGCGCACCAGGCTACGCCTGCGGCGTGGCACTGGTACAATGCAGGGCATGTATACGTTGCAAGGGAAGGTTTGCCCCATGGCGCAGCTCATCGAAATCAAGAGGGTCGAGGTTGGGCTCACCAACCTCAGGGCGCGCGTTCGCCTGAGTGACGACGCACCCCTCATGACCAGCGAGGACCTTGTTGCCACCACGCGCATCTACTATCTCATGCCGCACATCGTCGAGCATGTGTGCCTGGGGGACGCGAACGATACCTTCAAGGACGTGATGGGTGACACCGAGATACCCCACCTGCTCGAGCATATGGTGGTCGAGCTGCTCTCGCAGTCAAGCGAGTCCGGCGAGGTCACCTCGGGCCGCACCTTCCCCGTGGAGGACGACGGGCGCAGCTACGACATCGAGGTCTCCTGCCCCGACGACGTGCTGGTGATGGGCGCGCTGTCCAGTGTCGTGTGGATTGCCAACTGGGCCTATGGTGGCGGTGGCGAGCCCGAGCCCGACGTCGAGGCCATCGTGGCGGGACTCACCAACATGGTGCAGCACATCGGCGAGGTTCATGCCATGACGTACCAGCAGCAGGTCGAGGAGCAGCTGCAGGCCGAGCTCAATGCTGCGTACGAGGAGAGGTACCGCGAGCGCCAGGCGCAGATCGAGGCGCGCGAGGCGGAGATAGCCGCCCGGCGTGCGGAGGTGCGGGCCGAGGCGGAGAGGCTCGCCGAAGAGGAGCGCCAGCGCCGCGAAGAGGAGGAGCGCGCCCGCAAGGAGGCCGAGGAGGCCGCCCGCCGGGCACAGCGGCCCTCATGGGCGGTTGACCTCGAGGCGTACGACCGAGCCCAGAAGGCTCGGCGTCAGGCGGCCGCCGAGGATGGCGCCCCCACCGCCGCCACCCCTGTCCCAGAGGCGGAGGACTCGATGGAGTCCGTGCCTGGGCCCGAGCCCACCGAGGCGCCGGAACCCGCCCGCATCGAGCAGGAGCCAGAGCCTGAGAGGGAGCCCGAACCCGCACCGTCTGCCGGAGAGGAGCCGGAGTCGCAGTCGCCTGCGGCCAGCGACGCCTCCTCCCAGGATGAGAGCGAAAACTTTGCCGCTCAGCTGAGCAGCCTCTTTCGCTCCCAGCCCAAGGTCGAGTCCGTCGTCCCCGACGAGACCGTCGCGTACGCCTGCCCCCACGACGCGGATGTGCCCGAGGAGGAGGCTCCCCCGCAACCTGTCGAGCCGGCGCCTGTGGCGGACATCCCGGGACCCCTCGCGGATGACGACTATGAGTTCCCCGAGCCGGAAGAGGAGCCTGGGGAAGAGGACTACGATGACGAGTACGACTACCCCGAGCCGGATGAGGAACCCATCCAGGACCCCCGCCCGGGGCCGGTGCGTCCGGAGCCCTCCCATTCCTGGGAGGATGACGAGCACATCCCAGGTCCACATAGAGTACGCTAGGCATGGCACGCCGCATGGCGCGGGTTCGTCAGCCGTCCTGGTTGGTTGCCAGGAGCGATAGGAGGATGTCATGAGCACTAAGGGAGCACTTGGTTTTGTGTTGGGTAGCATCTTTGGAGCCGCGGCCGGCGTTGCCGTCGGCCTTCTCGTTGCCCCTCGTACGGGTGCGGAGAGCCGTGCCATGGCAGCGGATGCCGTCAACGATGCCTGGGACAGTGCCGTTGACTCCTATGAGCGCGGCACGCGCATCGTAAGCGAGAAGATCAACAGCGTCCGCCCCGTGGCTGATGCGACCACCGATGAGCTGCGCGCGAAGGTCGACCTGGCACGAGAGCGCATGGATCAGCTGCGCAGCTCGCTCTCTGACGCCGTCAACACCACCACGGAGCAGGTACAGGATGCCGTTAACACCGTGGCGGACAAGGTGAGCGCCGTGGCGGACGAGGCTGGGACCCAGAAGGCCGAGTCGGTCCATGTCGAGATCGTGGATTCGGACCCTGCCGAGGAGGGACAGGAGTAGCCGAGGGTACGGCAACGCACATGGCGCATCTGAGCGACTACATCCGACAGAAGGCCTTTGTCCCCAAGGGCAAGGGTGGCAAGGCCAAGCTCAAGAGGCTTGGCCGCTTGCATATGACGGTGTTCTCACCGAAGGGTGACACGGTGGTGGGATTCCTGATACGGCGTCCCGATGTCATGGGCATGGTCAGGCGACCCGACGTGTTCGTGGCGCTTGACAGCCTTTCCAAGGCGGAGGATGGCTTTCAGGTCTCCGACGAGAGGGGGGCCATTGATGACACCGCCCGCAGGCGCCTGGGCATCGACTGGGATCGCTGCCTCATGTGGGAGGGCATGGATGCCGTCACCGTGGATGGGGGCACGCTTGGCCATGTGAGCGACGCCGAGTTTGACCCTGCCACGGGCAAGGTCTCCCTGTTCTGCGTGGGTGACGGAGGCGTTGCCGAGTCGCTCGTGGGCACCGTGCGCATCCCCGCGGCACAGGTCAGGGGCTATGGCGACGGCATGATGGTGGTCGCCAACAAGGCTCGGGACCACAGGCCGTCGGGAGGGGTCGCCGGCAAGGCGGGCACCGCCTACGCCAAGGCCAAGGCTCAGGGGGCACAGACCGCCAAGAGGGCCGATGATGTGGCCTCACGGGCCGTGGACAAGGGGTCAAAGGCGCTGGGCAGGCAGCTGGGGAAGACGAAGGGCATGTTTGGGTCGTTCATGGACGAGTACAGGAGGGCAAGTCGCTAGGGCCGCACACCTGAAGCCTTCCGCTCTGGAGGGACAGTACGGCGTCGTAGCGTCGTGCGTGTGAGCCGTCCAGATGATGCGTGACCGCGATGACGGTCACCCCCTTGAGCGAGAGCAGCACATCCTCTATCTGAGCGGCGGTCGCCCGATCGAGTGCGGACGTCGCTTCGTCCACGAGGAGCAGTCGCTTGCCATGCAACAAGGCCCGAGCGATGGCCACACGCTGGCGCTCTCCTCCCGAGAGCCTGGAGCCATTCTCCTGTACGGGGGTGTCGAGTCCCTCTGGGAGTGCGGACACCACACCCTCGAGACCCGCGAGTCGCACGGCCTTGTCCACCCGCTCATCGGGAAGGCTCGCCCCCAGACAGATGTTCTCGCGCAGTGAGTCGTCAAAGAGAAACACGTTCTGATGGATGAAGGCGGCATCCGGTGCCGTGCCACCCTTGCCGTCAACCAGCACCGTTCCCGAGGATGGGGTGAGCCTGCCCGACAGCAGCCCAAGCATCGTGCTTTTGCCGCAGCCACTCTGACCGATGATGACATACTTCCTTCCTGCCTCAAAGCGCATGGAGCAACCGCTGATGACGGTCCGTTCCCCACTCCCATACGAGAAGCTCACGTTGTCCAGCGCGAGCGACTGCGTGATGCTGCAGCGTACCGCTTGCGGATGTTCACGTGCCACCTGTTCGAGCTCCCCCATGTCCTCGAGGAGGGGGGAGCAGGCCCTGATCTTTCCCAGTTTGCCCGACAGCTCGGATGCGGGGGCGATGACGCTTCCGGAGAGCTGCGTCACGGCAATGACGCTACCTATGCTTACCAGACCCCATACGGCGAAGACGCCCGTGAGGCCCATGATGGCAAACTGCATGATCGTGCCGGTGGCGCTGGCCATGCCGCTGACGCACGCCATGGTCCTCGCCAACCTCGCCTTGTGCCCCTGCAGCAATCTCGCCTGTCGGTCAATCTTGTCGGTCATGGGGCGCTCCGCGCGAAACGACCACAGCACCTCCCTGCCCTGTGCCGCATCGCGAACGCAACCGTTGTAGGATTTCGTGCCCCTGATGACCAGGTCCTGGGCATGTGATAGGCGCCCGGCGAAGAGCCGGGGAAGCACGGTTGGCAGGGCCATGCCCACCAGGGAGACGCACGCGATGAGAGGGTTGAGCCATACGAGGAGGGCGACGCCTATGGCGATCTGGAACAGGGAGTCCACTACGTCAAGCGTGCCCATGAGCCAGTCATGCTCGAGCGTCTCCATGTTCTGCCCGAGTACTGTGAGCTGCTCCGCACTGTCACGGGCACCTGCGCCGGTTCGTGCCATCATGCCCCGCGCACCCGCGCCACGCAGCCCGACCATGACGTCCCTGACGATCGATGCCCTGATCATGCCCGCCGCAAGGCTCATGATGCCCAAACCCAGAGAATAGGCGATGGAGAAGAGGGTGAGGCTCACAACGGGCGAGAGGTCCCCGCTCGCGAGGGAGGCGGAGACCGTATCGATAAGGGCGCTCAACAGCAGCGCCACGCCCATGAACAGGATGGAGAGGATGAGGTCGGCAAGCAGGTAGGCGACGAGCTGTGCGGTACGTGCGTAGCTCTTGATCCATGAGATGCCCAGCATGATAGGTCTCTTTCCTCCAAGGTGATGCTCCATGTCGAGGGTGGGCCGATGATTGGCAGCATAAGGTTGCTGCCAATCATCGGTGCCTGTGGCATCAGTTCCCGACGATGATGACGACCAAACCCGCGTGCACGCGCTGCCTCACGTGTCCCTTCATCTGACTGCTCATGTGCCCACCTCCTTCTTGTGTCGGTGAGCACATCATGGCAGGCGGGCTGACGACACTCCATAACGAAGCGTGTACGTTTCAGCCTACGCAAGATGTTATGTGGTGGTGGGGTCTGGCACCCTGGTCTCAGCTCCCCTGGTGTCGCATCCACGCGCGTATGGCATGCGCGTAGTCATGCATCTCGCAGAGGTCGAGGTACGCGGCGACCGTCCTCAGCGTCGATGCCGCCTCTGTCGTGTCGCCGGCACGAAACTCCAGCCGGGCAATCCCGGCAAGGATGAACGGCATGAGGCCCAGCTCATCCTCCTTGATGCTTGTGTCCCTTGCCAGATCAAGATAGGTGCGCGCCTCCTTCGCCTGTCCGAGCTCCTCAAGGATGTTCGCCAGGTTGACCATGAGGGAGAGGCACAGGACGAGCTGCCTGCCCTCAAGACCTCCCTGGCGCCTGAGGGCGGCGAGCGTCCTCTCCCCAAGGCGGATGGCGTCCATGGGGCGCCCCGCACCGTGCAGGGCCACGACCATGAGCGACAGCAGCTCTGCCTCTCTCGACGAGAGCAACCTGACTTCCAGGTCATGCACGTCTATGTCTGGCTGGGAGAGCCTGAGCCCCTGCTCCAGCAGTTCAAGTGCCCTCATGCAGTCCTCTGGGGAGTCCTGCGACCTGATGAGTGCCGCGGCCTCGAGCTCGAGCACCCTTTGTCGCTCCCCAGGCGACCCCGTCTCCCGTGCCGACGAGCGCAGGTCGCTCAGCAGGACCCTTCCCCTGTCCGCATCAAGGTGATTGATGGCGTTCCATGTCGCCTGGCTGAGCCGATCGAAGGCCTGCCGTTTCGCGCTTCCCGCGCTGCTCTCGAAGAGCTGGTAGCCATCCAGCCCCAAACGGTCCATGAGCGCATCAAGCAGTGCCTTGGAGGGCCGCTGCCTGCCACTCTCTATGCGCGAAATGGAGACGGGGGAGCAGATCCCCTCCGCAAGCTGTTCCTGCGTGAGACCATGCTCCTTGCGGAGTCTCCGGACCAGGCTGCCAAGCTCATGTTGGCTCATGGTGCAAGCCTCCCGTCATGCCTCAGGTGCAAGGTTAGAATCCCATCGCCTGGAAGGCGAACATCAGCACCGTGAGGATGACGACCGCCACGATGGTAAACCAGGTGAGTGCGTTCCATATGCGCCCGTTGGCGTGACGCCCCATGATGTGGTGGTCGCTGGCGATGAACACCATGCAGAGCAGCAGAACGGGGAGCAACACGCCATTGATGACCTGCGAGACCATCATGATGCCAAAGAGGCTGGCACCAGGGATCAGCACGACAGCCGCGCTGGCGACGGTGATGGCCGCAATGGTGCCGTGGTAGACGGGCGCGTCCCTCCATCCGCTGCTCGCACCGCGCTCCCAGCCAAAGGCCTCGCAGACGGCGCCGGCGGTGATGCCGGGCATGACGCAGGCCGCCAGGAACGATGCCCCAACGAGCCCTGCGGCGAAGAGGGCGGAGCTGTACTCACCAGCCAAGGGCACGAGCGCCTGGGCGGCATCGGCCGCATCGTTCACCTGCACGCCCGCGGGGTAGAGCACCGCACCCGTGGTGAGGATGATGAACCAGGTGATGAGCTCGGCAGCGATCACGCCGGTGACGTTGTCGGCGCGCTGGCCGGGGATGTCGGTCTCGTCCAGGTTCTTCTCCACCACGTTGCTCGCGACCATGAAGATCATGTAGGGCGAGATGGTGGTGCCGGCATTTGCCACGAGCAGGGAGATGTAACTGGGGTTCGTGGATATCTGTGGCACGAGGGTGTCATGCAGTGCGTCACCCCAATCGGGACCACATATGACGCCGGCGATGACATACGTCACGAACACGCAGCTGATGGTCAACAGGATCCGCTCTATGCGGTGGTACGAGCCACTCATGGAGAGCAGCCAGGTGGCAATGGCCGCCACGGGAACCGACACCACCACGGGCACGCCGAAAAGCGCCATGCCGCTGGCGATGCCGGCAAACTCCGAGAGCGTGACGGCGAAGTTGGACACGATGAGCGCAAGCATGGCCACGGCCGAGATGCGGACGCCAAAGCGCTCCCGGATGAGCGAGGCGAAGCCCTTGCCCGTGGCGCACCCCATGCGGGCGGCCGTCTCCTGTACCACCACGAGCAGCACGCCCATCACGGGAACGGTCCAGAGCATACCAAAGCCAAACTGCGCTCCGGCCGTCGAGTAGGTTGCGACGCCACCCGCGTCATTGCCCGCGAGTGCGGTGAGCAGGCCGGGTCCCATGGCGGCCAGGATGGCGAGCGCGCCGGTCCTCCTCTTCGTGGCCATGCTATGTGCCCATGCCGTTCATGAGGGCGGACACGATGCCAACGAACGCCAGCACGGCTATCGCCATGGCGATAGCCTGTAGCGCGAGACCGGAGGTCTCGCGGCCACGACTCTCCCTGCGTCGCAGCACGATGAGGTAGAGGGGGCAAAGCACAAACGAGAGCAGGACGCTCGCGGCCGCCGCCGTGAAGCCGTAGGCTCCCACGCGTGCCACCCGACTGAATGGGCCTGCAAAGAACGTGCCGAAGATGCCCGTGGAGACGAGGGCGATGAAGGCCGCAAAGAGCAGCCCCAACCCGATGCCCTTGACCGTAAAGCCTGCGACGGAGGGCGAGTCCTCGTCATCGGGGTCATTCTCGATGAAGAAGTTGGTGACGAAGGTGGCGGAGTCGAGGGCCGCCACGATGGCAGCGGGCATGGCAAAGCCCAGCGCCATGACCTCGCCGCGCATGCCCGTCCCCAGGAGTGCGGCAAGCAGGGAGAAGCCGATCATCCAGAACAGGAACCACAGTTCGTTGCGGCAGAGCCAGAGGATGTCATGGGATCCCTTGCTTCCGTCACTGTCGCCATGTCCCGCGCCGGCGATCTGCAGGTCCTCCTCATGTTCCTCCTCCAGGACGTCGAGCGCGTCGTCCACGGTGACGATGCCCAGCAGACGATGGGCATCGTCCACAACGGGCATGGCCAGCAGGTTGTACTTGGCGATGTCCTTGGCCACGTCCTCCTGGTCGTCGTCGGGCCCGGCGGTCACCAGCTCATCGTGGGCGATGGACGAGAGTTGCAGGTCCCCGTCATGCGAGATGAGGTTCCTCAGGCTCACCACGCCGGAGAGGTGGTCCTCGTCGTCCTTGAGGTAGATGTAGTTGACGGCCTCGAAGTCCTCGTCAAGGCTGCGTATGGCGGCAACGGCATCCGCCACCGTTGCCTGCTCGGGGAGCGAGACGGCCTCGGAGGTCATGATGCGGCCCGCCGTGTTCTCCCGATAGCCCAGCAGCTGGTTGATGGCCTTGCGCTCCTTGACACCCATCAGGCGCAGGAGCTTCTCGGCCTTGTCGTAGTCAAGCTCGCTCACGAGCTCCGCGGCGTCATCGGGATCCATCTCGGAGAGCAGGCGCGAGGCGGCGTCCTCGTTCATGTCGTCCATGAGCTCCGCCGCCATGGAGTCATCGGCGAGCTCGGCGATGGCGTCGGCCGCCTGCTCCTCATCGAGCTGGGCAAACACCTGGCCACGCAGGCGCGGGTCAAGCTTCTCGATGATGTCGGCGATGTCAGCGGGATGCAGCTCGTCGAGTGTCTTGTGCGACACGGAGAGCTTCACGTTGGAGAGGTCACGGTCGATGAGGTCCATGTAGTTCCATGCGATGATGCGTTCGGGAATGGCCCTGCCGAGGGACCTGGCGAGGCGAAGCACGAGACGCTCCAGTGCGGGTGAGAGGGAGCGCAGCAGGCCGCGGATGCCCACCTCGGCACCAAGGAGACGCAGCTGGTTGGCGTTGGTGTCCGAGAGCTTGAGGTCGTTCACGCGCACCACGCGCGCGCCGCGCGTGTCCACGATCTGCTTGTTGAGCAGGTCGCGGGCCACAAGCACCTCGTCGGGTTGCAGATAGCTGAAGCGAATGTCCGTGGAGACCACCTTGAGGTGAATCTCGCTCTCGTCAAAGGAGTCGACGTACTTGCGCCAGCTGATCATGAACGGCGTGCGACCCGGACCCTCGACGGCAAGGGAGGTGATGCGGGGGAAGACCTCGCCCGTGGCGATGCCCAGGTCATTGACTCTGCCGATGCGCTCGCCCTTGGCGTCGAGCACCGGGTTTCCTACGAGCTGTGAAAGGTAGATCATGCAGGCTCCTTTGTGGGCCGGGCGCGTGTCATGGGCATGGCGCGCCGCATTCACCGGGCGTACCCCGCGGTGAGGCCGACAAAGGAAGGCGCGTCACCGCGGGGTCATCGACTGTGAGGTCGGGGTTTCATCGATGACCTTTCTCCTTGGCTGCAGGGGGAGGTGACGTAGCCTTTCAGGCATGCGCCATGCCCCAACGGAAGATTGTACACGTCGGGAGGGCATATGCCCCACGCGCCGCCCGACCGGCATGAGTCGTTCGCAAATTATCATGTCCTTGCCGAGGATGCATCACAAACAACAAGAGCACTAGCTGCGGCGATGCAATGTGAGAGCCATGCGCATATGCGAACGACTCCCACGACGAGCGCGGAGGAATGCGAACGACTCGAAGAGCAGGGGTGCAGAGGGACGCTGCCGCAGGCTAGAACTTCACCTGGGGAGCCTGGCGCGCTGCCGTGTCGACAACCTCGAAGCCCTGACGCGTCTTGAACCTGCTGCCCGCGACGATGTTGCCAGGGAACGTCTCGATGGCGTTGTTGTAGGTGAGCACGCAGTCATTGAAGCTCTGGCGCGCATATACGATGCGATTCTCGGTATCGGTGAGGTCGGCCTGGAGCTGCTGGAAGTTTGTGTTGGCCTTGAGCTCGGGGTAGGCCTCGGCCACGGCAAAAAGCGACTTGAGCGTGTCAGTGAGCACGTTGGAGGCCTGCATCTTCGCCTCGGGCGTGGTGGCGTTGGCGACGGCTGCACGAGCCTGCGTGACGGCCTCGAGCGTGCCGGACTCGTGCGCGGCGTATCCCTTGACCGTCTCAACGAGGTTGGGAATGAGGTCGTTGCGGCGCTGGAGCTGTGCGTCTATCGTCTGCCAGGCGTTGTCGCAACGATTGTCCTTTGTGACGATGCCGTTATAGAGCGAGACGAACCACACTGCGAGCACAATGATGACAACGACGATGATGCCAAGGATGGGCATAGTCAGTTCCTCCATTCGTCTGCCTGACCACTGCGGGCAGCCCTTCGATTTGCTGTAGTATACCCGCTTGTGGAGAAATGCCACCTGGGCGGAGGCCCAATGGCGGAGGGGGAGGGATTCGAACCCTCGGAACGGGTTACCGCTCGACGGTTTTCAAGACCGTTGCAATCGACCACTCTGCCACCCCTCCGCGTGATGGAGCAGATATATCCTACAACATGTGATCTTTTTGTCATGCGAGAGGGAGACGGTGTGATTCGGGCAAGTGATGACGAGAGGTTCATGCGCCTTGCACTGCGCGAGGCCCGGCTGGCGGCACAGGAGGGGGAAGTTCCTGTTGGGGCCGTGGTGGTCTATGACGCCACACGCGATCCGGCGAGCTCCCTTTACATCGATTCAGAGAGGTCACGGATGGAACGCGAGGACGCACCGGCGCCCCGGGTCATCTCCAGTGCGCATAACCGCCGCGAGCTCGATGAGGATCCTGCGGCGCATGCCGAGTTCCTTGCCATGGAGCTTGCCTCCTGCGAGCTTGGGCACTGGCGGCTTTCGGGCTGTACGGTCTACGTGACGCTGGAACCCTGTCTCATGTGTGCGGGTCTTATGGTGAACGCGCGAGTCGACGGTTGCGTGTATGGCGCGAGCGACCCCAAGGGCGGTGCGGTTGGGTCGCTCTTTGACGTGAGCGCGGACGAGCGCCTCGATCACAACTTTCCCGTGCGGGCGGGTGTGCTCGAGGAGGAATGCTCCCACCTGCTGAAGGACTTCTTCCGCGACCGTCGACGGGGACACCGTCGGCATGCCTCGGCGTAGCTCCTATCGAGCAGAGGCGTTGAGCGAGAGGGGGGCGGCGCGCATGGCTGGGGCGCGTCGCCCCCGCAGCGTCGGCGTCCTTCCGATGGGCCTAGTCGCCCAGCGCCTTCTTGCCCATGGAGTCGGCTGCAACTATGGATGCGTAGAGCTCGTCGGGTGTGACGTCGCCAGCGAGGTTGTGGATGGTCTCGCCCGGCACGCAGGCGTTCCTGGCAATGGTGTGCACCTGGTCATCGGAGCTGATGCCCAGCTGCTCGAGCGTGACGGGAAGGCCAACCTCCAGGCAGAAGTCCTGGACGTCATCGAACTCGTCTTGCGGAGCCCCCTCGAGCACCAGTTGGACCAGGGTACCAAAGGCGACACAGCACCCATGCGGAGCGCTGTGGCCGCCAAGCGCCGTAAGGCCGTTGTAGAACGAGTGCGCAGCCGCACAGTTGACGTTGTCGGCACCGACACCAGAAAGGTAGACGTTTGCCTCCACGATGGCATCCAGGGCAGGCGTGACCACGTTGTTCTCGCAGGCGACGATTGCCTGGGAGCCATAGTCACGGAGCGTCTCGTAGCAAAGCTTCGCCAGGGCCATGCCGGCACGCGTGATGCCGGTTCCCTCCAGGCTGGGCGATTCGGTGCGGAGGGAGGAGCGCCCCTCGAAGTAGGTGCCGAGGGCATCTCCCATGCCAGCGATCAGGAACCTGACGGGCGCGTTGGCAATGACCTGGCTGTCCACCATAACGGCATCGGGGTTGGTGGGATAGAAGAGGTATTTGTCAAAGCTGCCGTCATCGTTGTAGATGACCGAAAGGCCCGTGCAGGGCGCGTCTGTGGCTGCGACGGTGGGTATGGCGACGATGTGCGTGTCCGTGTAGTGGGCGGTCGCCTTGGCCGTGTCTATCGCGGAGCCTCCTCCTGCCGCCACGACGGTGTCAATCTCGTGCTCCTCGACCAGCTCCCGCATCCTTGCGATTTCGCCCTTGCTTGAGACGCCGCCGAAGATCTCCCACTGGCGAACGTCATCGGAGTCCGCAAAGCTCTCCTCGATCTGATCGTGGCACGCCTTGTAGCCACTTTTTGAGCACACAAAGAGCCATCGGCTGCCCATGTAGCCCATCTCATCCTTGAACTTGAGAAGGGCTCCCTTTCCTTGGACGTACTTGAGGGGTTCGCGCATCGCTCGTAGCAGCTTCATGACAGCTCCTCTCATGGAGTCACCGCTTCTCATGGCGGTGAAAGACACTGCAGAGTATATGTGGGTGCCGTGAGGGCGCGGCCGCTCAAGGCGCGACTATTCGCCGGATGTTGTGCCAGCTGGCCTGGAAGGCAGGGAAGTCCGGCCGCCGTGTCTCCGGTATGCCCCAGAGGATGGCGCGTTCGGGGTCTGGCGACGTCCCCACATGTTTGGGCCGTGCGCTTGTGTCATGTGCTGCCTTAGCGAGGGCCCGGCCGAGCGGGTCGTTCGTCCATGAGGTGGCTGCGGTCGTAGATGGTGGGCTTTTCCGTCCTGTGTGCGGACGGTTTCGGAGACGTTTCCCTTTGCCCCGGAAAAGCCCGTGAGTGATACCACAGCCTTACGGGTATCAGGCCCCAAGTATGGTGTGCCGCGCTAACGGCAGGGGATAGACCTGCCCGGGATGCGCGACGTCCAGGTGGCAGAGGGAGTGTGCCCTGCATGCAGGGCGCTTCCGTGCGGAGAGGTAGTGGCAATGAATGGATTGACCGTCATCGTCATCGCGGCGGTGGTCTTGGTCATCGGCTATGGGGCGTATGGCCGTTGGCTCGCAAGGACCTGGGGCATCGACGAGGGTGCGCTGACGCCCGCCGTGCGCATGGAGGATGGCAGGGACTACGCGCCCGCATCGCGCTTCTCCGTGTTCGCGCACCAGTTCTCGTCGATCTGTGGCGCTGGTCCCGTCACGGGGACCATCGTGGCCATGATGTTCGGCTGGCTGCCCGTGCTGCTGTGGGTGCTCGTCGGCGGCGTCTTCTTTGGCGCCGTGCACGACTTTGGCGCCCTCTACGCCTCGATCAAGAACAACGGCAAGTCGCTGGGCCAGCTCATCGAGAAGTACATCGGGAGGACGGGCCGCCGCCTCTTCCTCCTGTTCAGCTTCCTGTTCTGCTGTATCGTCGTCGCCGCGTTCACGGCCATGGTCGCGGGCACGTTCGCCTCGACCTTCGATGCCAGCGGGGCCGTTGACGTCACCAAGTCGTATGCGGCGGGATGCGCGGGGACGATCTCGATCCTGTTCACGTTCGTGGCCATCGGCTTTGGCTGGGCCTGTCGCACCTTCGACCTCAGGGGCGTGGCCAAGTATGCCCTTGCCATCGCCCTCATCGCCGTGATGTTCGTACTGGGCATGCTCTTCCCCCTCTACCTCAACCTGATGGGGTGGACGGCCGTCGTGGCCATCTACCTGGTCTTCGCATGCGCGATGCCCATTCAGGTGCTCAAGCAGCCACGTGACGTGCTCACGGCGATCATGATGGTCGCCATGATCGTCTGTGCCGTGCTGGGCATCGTCGTCATGGGCCTCGACGGTCAGGCGACGATGACCGCTCCCATGATTGCCTCGCCCGAGCAGCTCGGCGCGCTTGCCGCCAAGGGCAACTACCTGTTCCCGCTGCTCTTCGTCTCCGTCGCCTGCGGCGCCCTTTCCGGCTTCCACAGCCTCGTGAGCTCGGGTACCTCGTCCAAGCAGCTCTCCAACGAGCGGGACGCCCTGCCTGTGGGGTATGGCGCCATGGTGCTCGAGAGCTTTGTGGGCACGCTTGCCGTCGTCGTGGCAGCTATCATGTTTGGGGACATGAACACCGTCGGCACCGGCGCCCTCAATGCGGGCGTTGCCAGTACCCCGTTTCAGATCTTTGCCGCCGGTGTGGCGCGCGGCATGCAGAGCTTTGGCGTCAACGGCACCTTTGCGACCGTGTTCATGACCATGAACGTCTCGGCGTTGGCGCTCACCTCGCTGGACGCCGTGGCACGCATAGGCCGCACGTCATTCCAGGAGTTCTTCTTCAAGACCAACGACGTTCAGGCCGAGAAGGCCATCGAGAAGAGCGCCGGCCAGAGGCTCGTGACCAACACATGGTTTGCCACCATCATCACCCTGGTCATCGGTGTGGGGATGTCGCTGGGCGGCTATCTCAACATCTGGCCGCTCTTTGGCGCCTCGAACCAGCTGCTTGGCGGCATGACCATGATCACGCTCGCCGTGTTCTGCAGGTGCACGGGGCGCAAGGGGTTCATGCTGTACGCGCCCGTCGCGTTCCTGCTCTGCTGTACGTTCACGTCACTGACCATGAGCGCCATCAACTGCCTCAACGCGGTCGTCACCAACGCCACGCCGGCCGTGCTCGCCACGAGTGGGCTGCAGCTCGTCTTTGCGGTGCTGCTCATGGTTCTGGGGCTCATCGTCGCCTACAACTGCCTCAAGGAGCTCTTCCGGGCCAAGGCGGGATCCAAGCCTGACGAGGAGCCCGAATGGACGGAGCTCGGCCGCGCGCATGTGACCGAGGTCAGGGCCAAGACCACTACGGGTGACGCAGAGGCCACGGCCGTATAGGGGGAGCGGCTCTCTGCCGGGCCCCGGGAGGGGGTGGACCGGCAGGCTGCCATCACCTCGCAGGACATGACAGCCCACGCGGGGCATGGGTCGCCGCTTGCACGGACGCGTCCCATGCCCCGCGTGGGCTGTCCGTCACCGAGGCTGGGACGAGTGCCGCTGGCCGACAATTTGCAGCAATTTAAACGATTTGTCTCTCCGCGAGGAGTGGCTCTCGATATCCTTAACCTGGATGTATGTCTGCTGCCCCCGCATCGACCCCTGTCGAGTGGTGTGCGGCTCTGGAGGTGGTGACTGCTGCCAGCGCCCTCTACGAACCTTGAAGACTAGAAAACGTTGAGCATAGCCGATGCGATGCGCGGTCGTGAATCACCGGATCTCTGGGACAGGCGTGCCAAAGGACGGGGGATGGCCGTGGCGATGGGGTTGCCTGCGACACCGCGAGAGGGTCTTGGGTGAGGAGAGGGTTCCCATGGCAGAGCGAACAAGGATGTTCACAAGCATCAGAATCGGAAACGTCGAGGTGAAGAACCGCCTGGCGCTGGCGCCGATGGGTGCCTTCGGGCTGGTGGACAGGTACGGTTGCTACAACCAGCGGGCGATCGACTACTATGTCGAGCGGGCGAAGGGCGGCACGGGCCTGCTGATCTCGTCGGTGACGAAGGTCGAGAACACGGTTGACTCGATGATAGACGGCTTCCTGCCCTGCACGGACATCGACCCCGCCCGCTTCGTGCTCACGGCCTCCGAGATGACCGAGCGCGTCCATGCCTATGGCTCCAAGATGTTCCTGCAGCTCTCCATGGGCTTCGGCCGCGTCCTGGTCCCCGCGCTCGCGAAGAAGCCACCCGTCTCCGCATCCGCGGTGCCCAACTTCTGGGACCCCTCGGTCACGTGTCGCGCCATGACTATCAAGGAGATCGAGTTCGTCATACGCAAGTTTGGCGAGGCGGCTGCCATAGCCAAGCGGGCCGGCTTCGATGGCGTCGAGATCCATGCGGTTCACGAGGGATACCTGCTTGACCAGTTCACGACCGCCTTCACCAACCACCGCACGGACAAGTTTGGTGGGGACCTGAGGGGCCGCACGACCCTGCCCGTCGCCATCGTCAAGGAGGTCAAGGGCACGGTGGGAAAGGACTTCCCCGTCGTCCTGCGCTTCTCGATCAAGAGCTGCGTGAAGGGTTTCAATTCGGGAGGTCTCGAGGGCGAGGACTACCAGGAGTTCGGGCGCGACGCCGACGAGGGCTACACCATCGCTCCCTGGTTCGAGGAGGCGGGTTATGACGCCTTCGACGCCGACGAGGGCTCCTACGATGCCTGGTACTTTGCCCATCCCCCCGTCTACCAGCGGCATGGCCTGTATCTCGACCATACGAAGAGGCTCAAGGAGGTCGTCTCCGCCCCGGTCATCGTTGCGGGCAAGAACGACATCCCCGAGCTCGCGGAGAGCGCGCTCGCGGAGCGGAAGGCCGACATGATCGTGCTGGGTCGAGCGCTCCTGGCGGATCCCTCCTGGCCCCAGAAGGTGCTCTCGGGTAAGGAGGACCAGATCAGGCCCTGCATTGGCTGCCATGTGGGCTGCATGGGGCGTGGATTCGAGGGCAAGCACCTCTCGTGTGCCGTCAACCCCGCGTGTGGTCGCGAGCGGCTGTATCGGATCGAGAGGATTGCGGAGCCCAGGAAGGCGCTCGTCGTCGGTGGTGGCGTGGCGGGCATGGAGGCCGCCCGCGTCCTGAGTCTGCGGGGCTTCGAGGTGTCGCTGTACGAGGCCACCGACAGGCTGGGAGGAAACATTCTGCCCGGCTCGGTACCCGACTTCAAGGCCGATGACCGCCGCCTGATCGCCTACTACGAGCGCCAGATGGAGGTCCGGAAGGTCGACGTCCACATGGGCGCGCGGCTCACGGCTGATCAGGTCGGTGACATGGATGCCGACGTCGTCATCCTGGCCACCGGCTCCACCATATGCACGCTGGACGTGCCCTGCAGCCATCCCGAGCGTATGGTCGATGCCGTGTCGGTCCTCGAGGGCGCGCCGGTCGGCCAGAGGGTCACCATGATCGGCGGAGGGCTCGTCGGCTGCGAGACCGCCCTGTGGCTTGCGCAGCAGGGCAAGGAGGTCACCGTCGTCGAGATGCTGCCGGCGCTCCTCTCTGCGGGAAGGCCCGTCCCCTTCATGAACAAGGACATGCTCCTGACGATGATGAGGCGCGAGGGCATCAGGGAGATCACGAACACCTCCCTGCTGGAGGTCACCGAGGAAGGGGCCGTCCTCGTAGACAACCACTTCAGGACCTCGACCGTCCCCTGCGACACCGTGGTGACCTGCACGGGGTTCAAGGCCAACGACCAGCTGTTCAAGGAGCTGTACGGCAGGGTCGAGCACCTCTACAACGTGGGGGACAGCCAGGTGGCGGCGGATGTGATGACGGCGGTCTGGCAGGCCAACGAGGTCGCCCTCAACGTTTCGTGACGTGATGTGACGGCGCCGCCGGCGAGGGGAGGCGCCCGACGTCGCCGTCGTGGCAGGGGCCTGCGAGGGGCGTGGTGGCCCACGCCCCTTGGGGCCATGGCTTCATCGAAGATGGGAGACTCGTATGACGGTATCGATGCATCGGTCGTGACGGACAGGGCCCAATTTCGCTGACAAGGGAGGCGCGTCCCTATGAAGGTGCCTACTAACGAAGACATGAAGGGCATGTACGAGACCCTCGTGAGGATTCGCACGTTCGAGAGCAGGGCGGTGGACCTGTTCGCGGAGGGACAGATTCCGGGCTTTCTTCACTCCTATCTCGGAGAGGAGGCGATTGCCACCGGCGTGTGCGCGAACCTGGAGAGGACGGACTTCATCACGAGCACGCACAGGGGCCACGGCCACATCATCGCCAAGGGCGGCGACACTAGATACATGATGGCCGAGCTGTATGGCCGCACGACCGGCTACTGCAAGGGCAAGGGCGGCTCCATGCACATTGCGGACAGGGACCTGGGGATCCTGGGCGCCAATGGCATCGTGGGAGCCGGACAGGACATCGCCGTGGGGGCGGGCCTCTCCATCGCGTACCGGGGGACCAACCAGGTGACCGCCTGCTTCTTCGGTGATGGCTCCACGAACCAGGGAACCTTCAACGAGGCCCTCAACATGGCGTCCATCTGGAAGCTTCCCATCGTCTTCGTCTGCGAGAACAACCAGTTTGGCATTTCCATGAGCCAGTCCAGGCACCAGGCTATCAAGGACATCGCGGATCGCGCCGTGTCCTACGGGTTCCCCGGCATCGCGGTCGATGGCAATGACGTCATGGCCGTCTATGAGGTGGCGCGAGAGGCGGTCAATCGCGCCCGGCAGGGGCAGGGGCCAACGCTCGTCGAGTGCAAGACCTGGAGGTGGCGTGGCCACTTCGAGGGCGACCCGAGCGTCTACAAGGATCCGGTGGAGCAGGAAGCCTGGATGGAGAAGGAGCCCGTCAGGCGCTACCGTACGTTCCTCGAGGAGAACGAGGTCATGACCGCGGACGAGATGGATGCGGTCGACAAGCGGATTGACGACGAGATCGATGCCGCGGTCGCGTACGCGCAGGAGAGCCCGTTGCCGCAGCCGGAGGACGTCGTCAAGGACGTCTATACCGATATCGTAGAGGAGGTGCGTCACTGATGAAGACCATGAAGGCTATGGAGGCCCTCCGCGAGGGCATGTGCATCCGCATGAGAGAGGACGAGAACGTCCTTTTGCTCGGCGAGGATGTCGGCGCGTTCGGCGGATGCTTTGGCGTATCCGCGGGCATGCTTGACGAGTTTGGGCCCGAGAGGGTTCGTGACACGCCCATCTCCGAGGGTGCCATCATCGGCGCGGCGACGGGCTCGGCGGCGACGGGGCTGCGCCCCATCGCTGAGATCATGTTCTCTGACTTCCTCACGGTTGCCATGGACCAGGTGGTGAACAACGCCGCGTTCATGCACTACATGTTTGGTGGCAAGATCGAGCTCCCGATGGTCGTTCGGACCGTCAATGGCGCCGGCGCGCAGGGGGCGGCGCAGCACTCGAAGTCGATGGAGGCATGGGTCACGCACATCCCGGGCCTGAAGGTGGCGTTCCCCTCCACGCCGCAGGACTGCCTGGGCCTGATGCTCGCGTCCATAGATGACGACAACCCCGTCATCTTCTTCGAGCACAAGATGGCATACGGCCGTGCGGGGGAGGTGGCCTCAAGAGATCCGATCCCCCTGGGCAAGGGCGACATCAAGCGGGAGGGTGACGACCTGACGATCATCGCCTACGGCAACCAGCTGTTCGTGGCGCTGGATGCGGCCGAGGCGCTGGCCAAGGAGGGCATCTCCGCGGAGGTCGTGGATCCTCGCACGCTGTACCCCCTCGACAAGGACCTGATCGCCCAATCGGTCGAGAAGACGGGCAACGTCATCGTGACGTCCGAGGAGTTCAAGCGGGGAAGCTATGCCGGTGAGATATCCGCGTTCGTCTCAGAGGAGCTCTTCGACGACCTCAACTCACCCGTAAGGCGCGTCTGCGCGCTCGACACCCCCGTTCCCTTCGCTCCGATCCTGGAGCAGACCTTCCTCCCGAAGGCCGAGGACATCGTCGCGGCCGCACGGGAGCAGCTGGGATAGGGGGCCGGAGGGCTCGCCCGGTGGCCTGTGACGGGGCGCCGGACGGGCCCCTCCCCGATGGGGGGATGCCTGAGAGGGAGGTCGGATGATGCCAAGCCTGGGAATCATTGCAAACCCCGCTTCTGGCAAGGACATCCGCAGGCTGGTGTCCTATGCGACGATCATCGACAACCAGGAGAAGGTGAACATCGTCAAGCGCCTGGTGCTGGCTGCCCAGTCCCTCGGGGTGGACGAGGTGCTCTTCATGCCGGACAGCTATCACTTCGGCGAGGTGGCGATGGGCGAGCTGACGGCAGACCGTACGCTGAGGGCCTCGTACGAGGTCATGGACCTTCCGATCTTCGCGACCCAGGAGGACACCATCCGGGCGGCCGCCGAGATGGAGCGGCGCCATGTGGGCTGCATCGTCGTTCTGGGTGGCGATGGGACGAGCCGGGCGGTCGCGAAGTCGGTCCGCGACACGCCCATCCTTCCGCTGTCCACCGGTACGAACAACACCTACCAGGAGATGATCGAGGGGACGGTCGCAGGCATGGCTGCCGGCATCATCGCGGGCATGGAGGACCCGTCCCCCTGCTGCATCCGGGACAAGAGGATCGAGGTTCGCGTCAATGGCGGGTTCCGCGACATCGCCCTGATCGATGCCGTCATATCGAGCGACCTCTGGGTGGGGGCGCGGGCGATCTGGAATGCGGATGACATAGGGACGGTGATCGTCACCCGCTGCAGTCCTGCGAGCATCGGCTTCTCGGCGGCCGCCGGCTGTCATTGCGTGATCCTTCCGACGGACGACCGGGGCCTTGCGCTGGAGCTCGCCGGCGGCAGCCATGCCGCGCGCAGGGGAGGCGGGCGGCGATACCGGGCGCCCATCGCGGCGGGCGTGCTGAACGAGATAGAGGTCCTGGACTCCAGGGAGCTCGGCCTCGATGAGCCCTATCGCATCGAGGTCGGGGCAGACGGCATGCTCGCCGTGGACGGGGAGCGGGAGGTCCGCATCGCGAAGGGCGACGTGCTGGACTTCACCATCACGCGCAACGGCCCGCTGCGCGTGATGGTGCGCAAGACGCTCGACCAGGCGGTCGACGACAACCTGTTCGAGCTCCGCTAGTCGAGAGGAGGCGTGCGTCATGGCTGAGAAGGTGCTGATGCCCAAGCTGGGCATGACCATGACGGAAGGTACCGTCGAGGAGTGGAGGGTGAAGGAGGGCGATGCGGTCGAGAAGGGCCAGGCGATCGTCTCGGTGGCGACCGACAAGCTGACGAACGATGTGGAGGCGCCGTGCGAGGGGGTGGTCTTGCGGATACTCGCCGCGGAGGGCGCGTCGGTCCCGGTGTCAGCCACCCTCGCCTACCTCGGCGCACCCGGTGAGGCCATCCCCGAGGAGGGGGCCACCGATAGGACCGTCGCCCAGGCCGCGCCCGCGGGACCTGCGGACGAGGTCACCGCGGTGCCGAGGGGGTCCTCCAACAGGGACGTGAGGGCCGCGCCGGTTGCGCGGAAGCTGGCGAAGGAGCATGGCGTTGACCTGTCGCTCGTGGAGGGAACGGGGCCCAACGGGCGCATCAGGAGGGAGGACGTCGAGGCCTTCCTCGCGGCACAGTCCCAGGGTGAGGCGCAGGCTCCCCTTCGCGTGAGTCCAACCGCGCGGAAGCTCGCGGAGGATACGGGCGTTGACGTGAGCCAGCTGGACGTCGGCGGGCGCCGCATCATGAAGGACGACGTCCTGGGCGCAGCCGGTGGGTCCGTGCGGGCCAACGTGGCGGCCGAGCCGGAGGGCGATGACTATCCGCCGATGAGGGTCAGCTCCATGCGACGCAGCATCGCCAGGAACATGACGGCGTCCTGGCACACCTCGCCACGCGTCACCTACACGCACCCGGTCGACTGCACGGCGCTCAAGGCCCTGCGCACCACCTTGCGGGAGCCCTTCGAGGCAGAGGGGCTCAAGATAACGTACAACCACATCATCATGAAGGTCGCGGCCCAGGCCCTGATGGAGTTCCCAGACATCAATGCGAGCTTTGACAGCGAGCAGCTGACGCGGCATGCCCACGCGAACGTCGGGCTTGCCGTCGCCAAGGGGGATGGCCTGATCGTCCCCAACGTGAAACGGGTGGAGGCCAAGGCGCTGAGGGAGGTCTCCCGCGAGACGGAGGGCCTGATAGCAGCCGTCCGGGACGGCAGCATCGGCATGGATGACGTCATGGGTGGGACGTTCTCCATCACGAACCTGGGACGGTATGGCGTCACGGGCTTCTCGCCCATCATCAATCAGCCTGAGCTGGCGATCCTGGGTGTCTGCGCCATCGTCGACACCCCGGTCGTGCGCGACGGCCGCGTGGTCATCCGTCCGATGATGAACCTCTGCCTGGCTGCCGACCACAGGGTCGTGGACGGCGTCATGGCCGCCGGGTTCCTACGGCGCATCGCGGAGCTCGTGGAGAATCCCTACCTGCTGCTGGCGTGAGGGGGCAAGAGCATGGACAGGACAGGAGCATCACGGGCAGCCACCTCCGGAAGCAGGACGGTCATCGTGATAGGGGGCGGGCCGGGAGGGTATGTTGCGGCAATCCGTGCCGCACAGCTCGGGGCCGCCGTCACCCTGATCGAGCGGGAGCACATTGGCGGCACCTGCCTCAACATCGGCTGCATACCGACCAAGTGCCTCCTCCACAGCGCGGAGCTGCTCTGTGAGATCCGGGACTGGGGGACGGAGGTCGGCATCGACGTGGATGGTGCGCGGGTCAACGTCCCCCAGCTCATGGCCCACAAGGACAGCGTGGTCAACCAGCTCACTTCCGGTGTGGCCGGGCTCCTTCGCCTCCACGGCGTCAAGGTGATCGAGGGTGAGGCGAGGTTCACCGGACGACGGGAGATCGAGCTGACCAGGCGGGATGGGTCAGGGGAGACGATGGGTGCCGATGACCTCGTCGTTGCCTCGGGCTCCGTCAACGCGGTGCCCCCCATCCCGGGCCTGAGGGAGGTGCCCGCCTGCATCGACTCGACGGGGGCCCTGGGGCTCACGCGCCTGCCCGAGTCGATGGTCGTGATTGGCGGCGGGGTGATCGGCGTGGAGCTGGCCTGCGCCTATGCGGCATTTGGAACGAGGGTCGATGTCGTCGAGGCGCTTGACCACGTGCTCCCGATGCTCGACGGCGACCTCACCAAGATCGGCATCGCACACATGAGGCGGATGGGCATCAAGCTCCACCTGTCCTGCCCCGTCCAGAGGGTGGAGGAGCGCGCCGGAGGGGCGACGGTCGTCTGCAGGGACGAGAATGCGGGCCAAGAGGTCACCTTCGAGGCCGAGAAGGTCCTCGTGGCGGTCGGGCGCGCGCCCAACACGGCCTCCCTCGACCTCGCGGCCGGCGGCATCGACAACGAACGGGGCGCCATCCGTGTCAACGACCGCATGCAGACGAACGTCAGGGGCGTGTATGCCATCGGGGACTGCGTGTGGGGGCATGCGCGGCTGGCCCACACGGCGATGGCCATGGGAGAGGTCGCCGCCGAGACCATCATGGGCCTGGAGGCACGGTACGACGAATCGACAAACCCCACCTGCGTCTACATGGAGCCGGAGGCGGCGTCGGTCGGCCTGACGGAGGAGCAGTGCCAGGAGCGGGACATCGCCTATCGAGCCGCGAGGTTCCCCCTGGCAGGCAACGGCAAGGCGCTGATCGAGAATGGTGGCGAGGGCCTGGTCAAGATCATCGCGGAGCCACGATACGACCAGATTCTGGGCATGCACATCATAGGGCCGCGAGCAACCGACCTCATCAGCGAGGGGGCCCTGGCGATTCGCCTGGAGGCAACGGTGGACGAGCTGGTGAGCACGATTCACGCGCACCCCACGATCTCCGAGGCCGTGAGGGAGGCGTCCCTCAGCTACTTCGGCCGCGCGATCCACGTCAAGAGCTGAGGGCCATACCAACGAGAAGGAGGTACTGGCATGAAGAGGGCCGCATTCATCTTCCTGGCACCCCAGACGGACCCGTCCGTGCATCGGGGCACCGTGAAGACGCCCACGATGGACCTGGATGCGATTGCCGTGCCCACCTACGCGGAGGCGGCACGGGTCGCGAAGGACCTCGTGGACCAGGGGCTCGGCATCATAGAGCTCTGCGGAGGGTTTGGCATCCGTGGCACGTACGTCGTCAAGCAGGCGGTTGGCGACAGGGCCAGGATCGGTGTCGTGCGCTTCGACGGGCATCCGGGACTGGATGACCGGTCGGGGGACGAGCTGTTCTGATATGTAGATAGAGCTGTCAAGAGGCAAGGCGGTCCCAGCCCGAGGTTCTTCGGGTTGGGGCCGTCTCCTATTGCCCGCCCCGCCGTGCTCCGCGCTGGTACGACGGACCATGGTCGGGGCCTCCTGTGGACGTGGCAGGCCGGACGACTCCTACGACCGAGCCTAGCCCACGATGCCCCATGAGGGCTACCGCTTCATGGAGCGAGGTCCCGACCGCTCCATATATCGTCTAGGGGTCAACGTTAACGCTACTTGACATAAGGTGAGTGGGGCGGATGTCGTGGCGTCGGCGTCCGCCCTCCCTACTCGAGGGGTGTCGCCCAAAGTGCACACGCAACGCGTTTCGCCCAGCGTTTGCCCAGTTGGCGTTTTCGAATATACGTTGCGTGTGCACTTTAGGCGGGGCACTTCAAGTATCACGATGCACGTCACCGTGATAACGCCTCCGCGTTTGTCGTTCCCGCGTTCCCTAGCGCCCCAGCGTGCCGTCAGGCGCGAGCAGCGACGGCGCGCAGGCGGGCTTGGTGGCCTCCCTACGAGGGAAAGACCGTCGACAGGACCTCCTCCATCGTGATGCCGCCAAACAGGGCACCGATCGCCTGCCGCTCCAAGACCTCGCGGACGGCATCCCTCCGATAGGGGCAGCCGACGAGTTCGTCCGTCAGCGTCCCAAGGGGCACCAGGGAGAGGAAGTCGCCGAAGAACCGGATGTCGGCGATCCTCTCCCGCGTGATGGACGCCCGCACCTCCAGCTCGCCGCCGTTCCACCAGCGCCTGTTGCGCAGGTCATAGGCCGGGGAGCGCCCAAAGACCCATTCCCAGCTGTCGTACTTCTCCGCCTGCAGGCGACGGACCAGGTCCAGCTCCCCATCGTCCAGCTCGTCGGGCACGAGGCCGTCCCCCGCCAGGGCCTGTCTCACATAGGCCCAGAATTCGGGGAGGGTCATGTCGCAGCCCCTCCGTGCCAGGCACGCGCGGATGTTGCCGATCCTGCCCCGGACGGACTGGGCGCGCTTTGCGCGAAACTTCTGGGGATCCACCCGCAGGGCGCCGGCGATGAGGGACGGATCCGAATCGAAGAGGAGCGTCCCATGATGAAGGACCCTCCCCCCGGCCAGCCGCTGCGCCGTCCCCGACACCTTCCTCCCATCGACGACGATGTCGTTGCGACCGGAGGCGTGTGCGCCGAGGCCCAGCCCACGCAGGGCCTCGACGATGGGCAGGGTGAAGCGCCCCAGCATCAGGTGGCTCGCGTCCCCCGCGTCGGCCATGAACGAGTAGTTGAGGTTCCCGAGGTCATGGTAGACCGCACCGCCACCCGTCGTGCGGCGGGCGACCCTTATGCCGTGCTCGCGGACGAAGCGTTGGTCGATCTCCGCCTCCGCGTTCTGGTTCTGCCCGAGGACGATGGTGTTGTCGTTCTGCCAGAGCATCAGGTAGGTGGCATCGCGGCGGCTCAGGAGGACGTGCTCCTCAAACGCCAGGTTGAAGTCTGGGTCCACGGATCCCGTCTCGAGGTAGTGGATGATGCCGGTCATGGCAGCTCCCCTCTCCTGGTCGTTGCAGCTCCCTTCGGGCCCACAGGCGTGAGCCGCCGAGGTATGGCCGGGCGCTTCGCGAGACGCCCGCACGTGGGTGGGCACCCGTTCCCCGCAGGCCCGCGCCGTGGTGGGAAGGGGCCTTGGCATGGCTAGTCCACCTTCTGCAGGCGCGCCACGCTCAGGCGCTCCACAAGTCTGAGGTTCATCGAGATGCGCACCGTGTTGCCGTCGGTCTTGCCCTTGATGATGTTCGAGAGGCGCTGCACCGCCGTCGCCCCCATGCATTCCTTCGGAACCCCCATCGTCGTGAGGGGCGGATTGAAGAAGCTGCTGGTATAGATGTTATCAAACCCCATGACCGATACGTCTTCGGGCACGTGGATGCCATGGTCCTGGAGGGCGCGGATGCAGCCCGATGCGATGAGGTCGTTATCGGCGAACATGGCCCCCAAGCTCGCGCATAACCCCCTCACTCCCTCCGCTCCCGGAAGCCGTCGTCGAGCAGCCCCAGCAGGCCGTCGCCCGGCCCGGCCTCGCGCAGCAGCTCCTCGACGCGCTCGCGCTGCCTGACCCTCGCCCCCGTGCGCGCCCTCGGGCTCGCGACGCGGGGCTGCGGGCCGAACGAGGCCTCGAGCTCGGCGCGGGGGACGTGCGGGGCGGCCGCGACGTCGGCGGCGAGCGCGGACGCCGGCGCGGGGCCCCTGTGGCAGTACCTCCAGCTGAACTCGTCGCACACGCCCTGCAGCCTCGCCCGCGACAGCCCGTGGAAGGTGCCGAGGGCGTACGCCTTGAAGTCCGATATCACGTGGTGCACGAGCGCGAGCGAGGAGGCCGGGTCCGACGCGTCGAACGGGCGCTGGTCGAGCCCCGGCCAGCCGCGCAGGCCGGCGGTGACGCCCTGCCACATGTCGGCGCGGACGTGCGAGAGCACCCCCACGTGCTCCTCGGCGAAGCGCGAGTACGCCCCGCCCGCCGCGTCGGGGACGACCCTGAGGGCGCACGTCCCGGGGCCGCCCCGGCCGCCGCGCGACACCGCGCAGATCATCGGCTGCCTGGTGGTCCCCCTGCCCACGGTCCCTGCGGCCGCGGCCCCCACGAAGAAGTCGTCCACCTCGGCCTCACCCGAGACCCGGCCGAAGGCGCCCCAATCCGGCGGACATCGCGCCGCGCAGCCTCAGGACCACGTATCGCGCGGTGGTCTCGCTCGTGCCCAGGGCGCGGGCCAGCTCGGCGGCCGAGACGCCCCTCTTCGAGCCGGCGACGAGCCGGAACGCCAGGAACCACTTCGGCAGCGGCAGCCTCGAGCCCTGCATCGGGGTCCCGGAGGTCACCGAGAACTGGAAGCCTGCAGCGGGTGCACTGCCGCTTCCTCGGCCTGCCCGCTACGGGGCTGCACCTGCGGTTGCCGCACCTCGGGCAGACCCAGCCGCCCGGGAAGCGCAGCCGCATCAGCCCCTCCTCGCACGACGCCTCGTCCCCGTGCCTCGCGACCCAGGACAGGAGGTCCCCGCCGCCGTCCGCCGCCGCCACCATCCGCGCGCTCATGCTCGTCATGCCGCCCAGCCCCTCTCGACGCCCTCGCCCTGCGGCACCGATTGTGCGACGGGGGCGCGACACAAATTAGCTGCCCTTATGCGCGAGCTTGGGAGCCATGTCGGCGAAGAACGCCGTGGGCAGCTTGGGGCTGGCGTCAAGGTAGGCAAGCATATCCATGCAGGCGGCATCCATCGTCGAGCCCACGCGCACGATGGTGTTCTGGGTGGGATCCGAGGAGCGCCCTATGTCTCCCATGGCGGAGAGGAAGCCCTGCTGGCGCTCGAGGAAGTTACGGATGTCCACCTTCGAATGGAGGTAGCCGATGTCGGTGTGTCCCATGCCGTGAAGGTACCGCACGGCCTCCCAGGTACCACGGCTGTTGTCGATGACGACGGAGTCGAGGTTCTTGGTGGGAAACCAGCTGTCCAAAAGGACGATGGGCACGCCAAGGCGTTCGAACTGCGATACCTCGCGTGCGCGCATCTCGGTCGCGAGCAGCAGTATGCCTGCGCACTTGATGGATCGCAGCGCCTTGAGCTGCTCCGAGGCATGCTCATGCTCATAGAAGTATGAGATGGAGAGGCGGTGGTAGCCGTTGCGGTACGTGGCATCCGAGGCGCCCTTGATGAGGGCCTCGAAGAAGGGCGTCTCCCGCACCACCTTTCCGTGTCGCTTGTAGATGATGAACAGGAGGGTGCTCGTCTTGCGATGAGCTCCTCCCGACACGCGCTCGAGCCCCATCTCCTTCGCGACCCGGAGGACGCGCTCGCGTGTCTGTGCCCCGACGCCTGGCTTGTTTCTCAGCACGAGCGAGACGGTCGCAGGGGAGACGCCTGCCTCGCGTGCCACATCCCGCGATGTCACCCTTGCCGTGCTGGACATGCGCTCCCCCTCGTCGAGATACGGCGGCCGACCTCCCGGCGGCACCCATAGTTTAGTACTAAATATTTAGTAAATGTTTTTCATTCATTTATCAATCGTTCAAAGAGCATACCGTGAGTGTGGGCACACGACATCGTGCCGATTCAATCGAAGGGGTCAGGGAGAGGCATGGACACCATTCGCATCGGATATGCACCTACCCGCAGGAGCATCTTCTCCGCTCCGGACGCCAGACGGTATCGCACGATCATCGCGGACAGGCTGACCGAGCTGAACGTTGAGTTCGTGGACATCGACGACATCAACGACGAGGGGCTCCTCTTCGACGAGGACGACCGCATCAGGGTGCTGGAGAAGTTCCGCGCCGCCGGGGTTGACGGCCTGTTCCTCCCGCACTGCAACTTCGGTACCGAGTTCATCTGCGCGCGCCTTGCCAAGGACCTCGGAAGGCCCGTCCTCCTGTGGGGCCCGCTTGACGAGCGGCCCGAGCCCAACGGCGTGCGCCTGCGCGACACCCAGTGCGGCCTCTTCGCCACGGGCAAGGTGCTCCGCCGCTTCCAGGTGCCCTTCACCTACCTGACCAACTGCCGGGTGGACGACCCGGTGTTCGAACGTGGCCTGCGCGACTTCATGGCCGTCTGCAACGTGGTGAGGGCCTTCCGGGCCGCCCGCATCCTGCAGATGGGTCCCAGGCCCTACGAGTTCTACTCCACCATGTGCAACGAGGGCGAGCTGCTGGAACGGTTCAACATCGAGTGCGTGCCCGTGCCCCTCGGCGAGCTCGCGCGTGGCGTGCGGCAGGCCACAGGCGAGGTCACGGGTGACGGCAGCTCCGACGTCGAGGCCCAGCTCGCGTGGATGGAAGAGCACTTCGACTGCGACTGCAGCAGCGAGCAGGCCCAAACCGTGGCCGGCATGGCCGTCGCCATCCGTCGCCTCCTCAGGAGCTACCACTGCACGGCCGGTTGCATCCAGTGCTGGAACGAGCTCCAGCACGAGCTGGGCGTCATGCCCTGTGCGGCAAACTCCATCCTCAACGAGGAGGGCACGCCCATCACCTGCGAGACCGATGTGCACGGTGCCATCACCAGCCTGATGGTCGAGGCTGCCGACATGGGCCGCAAGCGCTCCTTCTTCGCCGACTGGACCATCCGTCACCCCGACGAGCCCAATGGCGAGCTCCTGCAGCACTGTGGGCCGTGGCCCTGCAGCGTCGCTAAGGAGAGGCCAAAGATCACCGTTCCCCTGGCGTTCGATCACAACGGCGCCCTCACGGCCGAGGCCAGGCACGGCAACCTCACGCTGGCGCGCTTCGATGGCGACAACGGCGCATACTCCCTGCTGCTGGGGCATGCCGAGGGCATCGACGGCCCCAAGGGCATGGGCACTTACCTGTGGGTGAGGGTGGACGACATCAAGCGCCTCGAGGCCAAGATCGTCGAGGGACCCTACATCCACCACTGCGTGGGTATCCATGACGATGTCGTGCCGGTGCTGTACGAGGCCTGCAAGTACCTGGGCATCACGCCCGACCTGTACGACCCGATCGAGGAAGACGTCAAGGCATACCTGAGGGGTGAGTAGGGTGGCGGACATTGCCGAGCTGGAGCGCCTGCGCTGGGAGCTGCGCCAGGACTGCGTGGACATCATCATGGCGGGTGGCGGCGGCCACATCGGCGGTGACATGTCCATCATGGACGCGCTGCTGGTGCTCTACGCCAATCACCTCAACGTCACGCCCGAGACTGCGGGCGACCCCAACCGCGATCGCTTCATCCTCTCCAAGGGCCATGCGATGGAGGCCTACTATGCGGTCCTCTGCAACCGTGGCTTCCTCGACCTCGAGGACGTCAAGGCCCGCTTCTCCACGTTCGGCTCGCCGTATATCGGTCACCCCAACAACAAGCTGCCGGGCATCGAGATGAACTCCGGATCGCTGGGCCATGGACTGCCGGTTGCCGTGGGCATGGCGCTTGCCGCCCGGATGGACGGCCGCCCCTATCGCACGTACGTGTTCCTTGGTGACGGCGAGCTGGCCGAGGGCTCCGTGTGGGAGGGGGCCATGAGCGGCGGCAGCTATGCCCTCGACAACCTGTGTGCCCTGGTCGATCGCAACCGTCTGCAGATCTCTGGCCCCACGGAGGACGTCATGCGGCAGGACCCCCAACAGGAGCGTTGGGCCGCCTTCGGGTGGAATGTGATCTCCATCCCCGGCAACGACCTCGCCGCCCTCGACGCCGCCTTCACCCTGGCCCAGAAGGCCAAGGGCAAGCCGACCGTCATCATCGCGAACACCACCAAGGGCTACGGGAGCCCCGTGATGGAGGACAAGGCCGACTGGCACCACAAGCTGCCCAGCGCCGAGGAGTATGCCCACATATCCGCCGACTTCAAGGCCCGAAGGGAGGCTGAGCGTCATGCCTAACACCGTGCCCAACCGCAAGGCAATCTGTGACGTGCTCATGAGGCACGCAGCCACCGATAGGGACGTTGTGGTGCTCTGCTCCGATTCCCGCGGGTCGGCCTCGCTCACGCCCTTCTTCGAGCGGTATCCGGAGCAGGCCATCGAGGTTGGCATTGCCGAGCAGGACCTCGTGGGCATCGCCGCGGGCCTCGCCGCGTGCGGCAAGAAGCCCTATGCCGCCAGCCCCGCCTCCTTCGTGAGCACGCGCTCCTACGAGCAGGTCAAGGTCGACTGCGCCTACTCCGACACCAACGTCAAGCTCATCGGCATCTCGGGGGGCGTGAGCTATGGCGCCCTGGGCATGAGCCACCACTCCGCCCAGGACATAGCTGCCATGAGCGCCATCCCCAACATGCGCGTGTACCTCCCGAGCGACCGCTTCCAGACGACCCGGCTCTTCGAGGCGCTGCTCGAGGACGAGAGGCCCGCCTACATCCGCGTGGGCCGCAATCCCGTCGAGGACGTCTACACCGAGTCCTGCCCCTTCCAGATGGATCGGGCCACGGTGGTTCGCGAGGGCACCGATGCGCTGCTGGTGGCCTGCGGCGAGATGGTCCGGCCTGCGATCGTGGCGGCCGACCTCTTGGCCGCCGATGGCGTGAGCGCCACCGTGCTCGACATGTACTGCGTCAAGCCGCTCGACCGCGAGGCCATTGTCACGTATACGCGGGATGCCAAGGTGGTCGTGGGCGTGGAGGAGCATGCGCCCTTCAGTGGCCTGGGCTCGATGGTGGCCCAGGTGGTGGGCGAGGAGTGCCCGAGGCCCTGCGTCACGATGGCGCTTCCCGACGCACCGGTCATCACGGGCAGCTCACGGGAGGTCTTCGCGCAGTACGACCTGGATGCGCATGGAATCGCCACGCGCGTGCGGGAGCTTCTCGCCAAGGGGGGCTAGTGCCTGGCACCCAGGCCCGTGGTGGGATGTGGGGCAGGGATGGCCTGCCTGTACAACGAGTTCAGGAGAGGGGCAATCATGAAAGACGTTTCGAGGCGCGACTTCTGTAGGGTATCCGGTGTCATGGGCGCAGGCCTCGGCCTTGCCGCGCTGCTTACCGCGTGTGGGGGTGGCTCGTCGGACGCCTCCAAGCCCGCAAGCTCCGGCTCCGGTGGCGAGCGGGAGGTGCTGAAGGGAGGCGGCTCCGACATCATCTATGTCATCACGCCCTCCGTCTCCAACCCCGCCTTCAAGGCCGAGGCCGACGGTGCCACCGACGAGGCGCAGAAGCTGGGCTATGAGGTCAAGGTAAACTCCCACGACGACGACCTCAACAAGCAGTCCGAGCTCTTCGACTCCGCCATCGCCGACAAGGCGGCCGCCATCATCTGTGACAACGCCGGTGCCGATGCGACGGTCGCAGCCGTCCAGAAGGCGGCGGAGGCGGGCATCCCCACCTTCCTGATCGACCGCGAGATCTCCTCGACGGGCGACGCCATCGCCCAGATCATCGCCGACAACAACCAGGGCGCCTCGGACGTGGCCCAGGCCTTCGTGGACGCCATGGGCGAGAAGGGCAACTACATCGAGCTCAAGGGCAAGGACTCCGACACCAACGCCCACGTGCGCTCCGACGCGTTCCACGCCGTCATCGACCAGTATCCGGACATGAAGATGCTCGATGCCCAGACGGCCAACTGGGAGAAGGACGAAGCCTACAACAAGATGGAGGCCCTCATCCAGACCTATGGCAGCGACATCAACGGCGTCATATCCGGCAACGACACCATGGTCCAGGGCGTCTGCGCGGCCCTCGACTCCGCGGGCATGAGCATCCCCGTCGTCGGCGTCGATGGGTCCGACGAGGTGCGTGACCTCATCAAGCAGGGCAAGGCCACGGCCACCGCGCTCCAGCAGTTCGATGTCATCGCCCGCACCGCCGTCCAGGAGGCTGACACCTACCTCAAGGAGGGCGCGACGGGCAAGGATGAGAAGCAGCTCATCCCCTGCATCGTCATCACCAAGGACAATGCCGGCAAGCTCGATGGCTTCGTCTACACGGAGTAGCACGGCGCTCGCAGCATCCCTCAGGCAGGTGAACGGTGGGGCATGGGTTCTGTCCGTGGTCCCACCGCTGCGGAACCGCGTACGGCGGCCTACCCTTGCGGCGCGGCTTGTCAGCGGCAGGAGGAGGAGAGAAGATGAGAAGGAGCATGCTCCCGGTCGTGGTGAGCGCATCGCTGGTGGGGTCGCTCGTCCTGTTTGGATGTACGGTGGTGCCCATTGGCCAGGAGGGCACGTACACGGGCGAGTCCACCTTTGATGCCGCGAGAGACATCGACACCCTGTGGAGCGAGAACGTGCAGTCCGAGATTGGCGGCAACGCACGGGACCTCAACGGGCTGCTGGGCGCGAGCAGCCTGGTCGCCGATGACACGGCAAGCCAGTTCGCAGGCAAGAGCCTCTCCACCTCCTCGAGCGCAGCCGGCAATGTCGTGGTCTATGCGGTCAAGGGGGCCGGCACCGTCACCAATGTCGTCGCGAAGGCAGCCGATTCGGGGGCATCCTCCAAGGGCTACATCACCATCGCGCTCGAAGGTTACGATGGGCCCACCGAGGTCGACATCAACGTCGGCCCCGTCATATCGGACACGTCGTTGCGTGACTACCTCAGCAGCATCAACCTCAACGATTACAGGGACACGACCGAGTGGTCACAGGTCTCCAAGGGCCTCAACGGCAAGGCTCAGTCCGAGGTCATCGACCCTGCCGACATAGCCACCATCAAGGGCAGGAGGGTCGCCTTCGTGGGCGCCTTCACGGCAAACTCGGCGACGATGAGCAAGGTCACCATCACCCCCATCGAGATGGTCGTCGAGTAGGGGCTTGCGGACGCTTGGGAAGGAAGTGCGTACGTATGTCAGGCTATGGCTGTCCGGACGATGTGCTCCTGCATGCCGATCGGATCTCAAAGGTGTACCCCGGTACCAAGGCGCTCGACGACGTCTCGTTCGACCTGCTCAAAGGTAAGGTCAATGTCCTGATTGGCGAGAACGGGGCGGGTAAGTCCACCCTCATGAAGATGATAGCCGGCATCGAGCAGCCGTCATCGGGCACCCTGTACATTGGCGATGCCGAGGTGAGCTTCAAGGACACGACCGAGGCCCGCAGGCACGGCATCGGCATCATCCACCAGGAGCTCAGCCTCTTCCCCAATCTCAACGTGTACCAGAACATCTTCATGAACAGGGAGCACAGGCGGGGTCTCAGCCTTGATGACGCCTACCACATGAACGCGTCCAAGAAGGTCCTTGACCTCCTGGAGCATCCCATGGACCCCACCACCAGGGTCGGCAGCCTCCGCGTCGGCCAGCAGCAGATGATAGAGATCGCCCGGGAGCTCGTTGATGACGACCTCCAGGTTCTCATCATGGACGAGCCCACCTCGTCACTGTCGCAACAGGAGGTACAGGTCCTCTTCAGGATCATGCGTGAGCTTACGGCCAGCGGCCTCTCCATCGTCTACATCTCCCATCGTCTCGAGGAGGTCATGGAGATCGGCGATCACGTCACCATCCTGCGCGACGGCAGGTACGTGGACGACGCTGACGTAAAGGACATCAGCATCAGCTGGATCGTCCAGAAGATGACCGGTGGCGAGAAGCAGTACCCCAAGCGTGATCGCGTCGTCGATTGGGGCGCGCAGTCCAAGATCCTCGAGGTCAGCGACCTCTGCCTGCCCAAGCCTGGCGGAGGGTACCTCGTCGACCACGTGAGCTTCGACCTCAGGAAGGGCGAGGTGCTGGGCATCTACGGCCTTCTGGGTGCCGGACGCACCGAGGTGTTCGAGTGCATCATGGGCCTGCGTCCCGAACACACGGGAACGGTCAGGCTCAACGGCAGGCCCATCACCATCGGCAGCGTCTCGCAGATGATTGATGCGGGCATCTCGCTCATCCCGGAGGATCGCCAGGGCGGTGGCCTGGTCCAGACCTTGGACATCGAGAAGAACGTGTCCCTTGCGGCACTCAAGCGCTACCGGAAGGGGCCGCTCATCGACTCCGTCACGGAGGACAGGAGGGTCGACGAGGAGATTCGGGACATCCACATCAAGGTCGCCGACAAGCACCTGCCGATCCTGTCGCTCTCTGGCGGCAACCAGCAGAAGGTCGTCATCGCCAAGGGGCTGCTCACCGAGCCACAGATACTGCTCATGGACGAGCCGTCCCGCGGCATCGACATCGGGGCCAAGACCGAGGTCTACGAGATCATTGACAAGTACGCCAGGCGGGGGCTCTCGATCATCGTCATCTCCTCCGAGCTCGAGGAGATCATAGCCATCTCCGACCGCATCCTCGTCCTCTCGAACGGCAGGCTCACGGGTGAGTTCGCGGGGGGCCATATCGACAAGGATGCGTTGGCGCTCGCTTCCTACAAGGGACATCACGCTGTGAAGGCAGAGAAGGAGAACTAGACATGGCAGCTGAAACCAAGAAGGCCTCGGGGGGCACCAACAACCTGGTGATGGTGCTGCTGAACGGCCGAACCCTCATCGTGCTGGTCATCCTCATGATCTTCTTCAGCCTTGCCACCCCAAACTTCTTCACGGCAGGGTCGCTTCTCTCCGTGGCCAAACACGTGGCGCTCTATGGCATCCTCGCCATTGGCATGACGTTCGTCATCATCACGGGGGGCATCGACCTCTCGGTGGGCGCGGTGGTCGGCCTCGCCGGCATGGTCTCGGCGGGCTTCGTACAGGAGGGCCTGACCCTCACCTTTGCGGGTGTGACGATCTACTTCAGCGTGCCCGTCGTAGTGCTCCTCACCCTGCTCATGGGTGTCGTGCTGGGGATGCTGAACGGCCTCGTCATCACGAAGCTGGGCGTCGCCCCCTTCATCGCCACGTTGGGCACCATGTACGTCTGGCGTGGCTTCGCCAACATCCGCTCCAATGGGGCGACGTTCTCCAGCATCTCGGGACATCCCGGGCTCGGCAACACGGGATACGGCTTCTTCGCATCGAGCGTCCTGGGCATCCCCATGGGCGTCATCATCTTTGCAATCTTTGCCGTCATTGCGGGCATCGTGCTCAGGAAGACGGCCTTTGGCTGGCACGTGCTGGCAATCGGTGGCAACCAGAACGCGACGCGCCTTTCGGGCATCAAGGTCGACCGCAACCTCATCATCGTCTATGCCATCTCGGGCTTCTGCGCCGCCATGGTCGGCATCATCACCACCTCGCAGCTCATGGGCGCCAACCCCTCTACCGGCACCTCTTGGGAGATGAATGCCATCGCGGCGTCCGTCCTGGGTGGCACCTCCATGGCGGGTGGCGTGGGTACCATCCTTGGCACCGTCGAGGGAGCCTTCGTCATCGGCGTCATCAACGATGGCATGGCCATGTGTGGCGTCACGGAGTTCTGGCAGCAGGTCATACGTGGTATCGTCATCATCATTGCCGTGGTGATTGACCAGGTGCAGCGCAACCTTCAGGCGCGCATGGCCCTGCAGGTGCGCGACGAGGGCAGGGGTGATGTGGGTGGTGACGGGGCCGCCGGGGCTGCGGCGGAATAGCAGCCCGGAACCATGCCGGCGTGCCCAGGGGCATGCGAATGCCGAGCGATGCATGGTTCGCATGTGACCTCGTGGCACGTCCCGAGTTGGAGGAGGAACAGCATGAAGAAGAGGGGCATACTCAACGTCCAGCTTGCCGGGCTGTTGGCCGGCCTGGGGCACAAGGACAGCTACATGATTGCCGATGCCGGCATGCCCATACCCAGGGGCGTGGAGGTCGTCGATCTGGCCGTGACAGGTGGCGTCCCCACCTTTCGCCAGGTCATGGATGCCGTCCTGGACGAGTGCGCCGTCGAGCGCTACACCTTGGCCGAGGAGATACGGCAGGCCAACCCGGAGCTCCACCGCTACATCGAGGGTGCGCTGGCGGGCGTCGAGCACGACTACCTTCCCCACGACGAGCTCAAGCGGGTGGAGGCGTCCTGCAAGTTCGTGATACGCACGGGGGAGTTCTCGCCGTACCCCAACATCCTGCTCACTGCGGCCTGCGCGTTCTAGCCTCCGGGCCATCGCGTGCCGGACAAGACGGGAGGCATCATGAGGATTCTCGACTTTGGATCCCTCAACATAGACTACGTCTATGGCGTCGACCACATCGTCGCACCGGGGGAGACGCTTGCCTCGACGCAGCGCAGCGTCTTCCCCGGCGGCAAGGGGCTCAACCAGGCCGTGGCGCTTGCCCGCGCGGGCGCGCGGGTATGGCAGGCGGGGATGATGGGGCCCGAGGGGGGCCTGCTGCTGGACGTCTGCAGGGACGCAGGCGTCGACACGCACCTCGTCGCCCGCAGCGATGTTGCCACGGGGCACACGGTCATACAGGTGGATGCGAAGGGGCAGAACTGCATCCTGCTCTATGGGGGCGCCAATCGGCAGGTGGACGAGGGCTACGTGGATCAGGTGCTCGCGCAGTTCTCGGCGGGGGACTACCTCGTCCTCCAGAACGAGATCTCGTGCCTCGCCTACCTTGTGGATCGCGCGGGCGCCTTGGGCATGAAGGTCATCCTGAACCCCTCGCCGTACGATGACGCGCTGCGCACTGTCGACCTGGGCAAGGTGTCACTGTTCATCCTCAACGAGATCGAGGGGGCACAGATCTCGGGTGGCTCGACGGATCCGGCCGATGTGCTTGGGCGACTGGGGGAGCAGTACCCCCAGGCCGAGGTGGTCCTCACCCTCGGCGCCAGGGGATCGGTGTATCAGTGTGGCGGGCATCGCTATGAACAGGGCATCTTCGAGGTTGAGGTCATCGACACCACCGCTGCGGGGGATACGTTCACGGGTTACTTCGTGTGGGCGCGAAGCGTTGGCAAGCCCGTGCAGGAGGCCCTGGCGCTGGCTGCCAAGGCGTCTGCGATGGCGGTGTCGCAGCAGGGGGCGGCGCCGTCCATTCCCACGATGGAGCAGGTCCGGGCAAGCCCGCTGGGCTAGCGCCTGTGCCTGTGGGGCAGCCTCGACGGCCTGGGGTTGTTGATGCGCTCCGCCTTGGCGTTGGCGATCCGTTGTCGGGAGGTGCGAAACCCCTCTGCGGCCTCGGGATGCTCGGCGGCAGCCCTGAAGCAGAGCACCAGGTAGACAAGGGCAAGCGCGAAGTTGAGGACGGAGAGGTACAGGGCGCCTCCCTCAAGGGAGAAGACGGCCGTGCTACCCGGGACCGTCATGAGCACGATGTCGAGGAAGGTGAAGAGAAGGGGAACGAACGCCCAGCCATGGGACACGCGGGGGAGCCGGTCCGCGTCGACGCCCGCACGGATGCCCTCGACGGCGGTTGCCAGAAACGCCACCAGGCGCACGAGGGACATGAGGGTGTCCGACTGACGGTAGCCAAAGAGGCTCCAGGCTCCAGTGCCTGCAGCAAGGTACGCGAACGACCATGCGACCAACAGGGTCGAGGCGACGATCAGCACGTTTTGGAAGCGGGAGCGCGCCGTGTGAAGGAGCACAACGAGCCTGTGGAACGACGAGTGGATGCTGGCTGACGAGCGCAGGCCGTGGTCAGTGGCCAGGGGCGAGGAGGGAGGCTCAACGCCATTGCCCGTTGCCATGATCCGCTCCCGCTCGAGCGCCCTCGTGGCGCGCAGTCTCCGTCGATGCGTGCGTCTGCTCTGTCGTGACATGGGGCTCCCTTGGGCGTGGGTCGTGACGTCCTGCGTGTCGGGCGCCGGAGCGGTTGGTTCGATTCTAGGCAATTGTGGCACCACCGGGATGACGAACACGCCCGGACAGGCATGCGCCATGCCCTGTGACAGGGAAGGGACAAGGGAGGAAAGCCCCATGGCCTCGTACGTTCTTGGCATCGACCAGAGCACGCAGGGAACCAAGTCGCTGCTCTTTGATGGGAAGGGGTCGCTCGTGGCCCGCGCCGACCGGCCTCACCGACAGATCGTGAGCGACCGAGCTTGGATCGAGCACGATGCGGAGGAGATCTACGCCAACGTGCTCGCCACTGTGGCCGACGTCGTAGCACGGGCCGCCATCGACAAGGGCGACATCCGTGGCGTGGGCATCTCCAACCAGCGCGAGACGTCGCTCGTGTGGGATGTCGGTGGCGCGCCGCTTGCACGCGCCATCGTCTGGCAGGACGCCCGTGCCGAGGACGTGTGCGAACGGCTGCGTCGCCAGGGCATGGCCGAGCTCGTGCGCGTGCAGACGGGCATAGAGCTCTCGCCCTACTTCCCGGCCGCCAAACTCGCGTGGCTCCTGGAGAACGTGCCCGCCGCCTCCCATGCGTTGGCCAGGGGGGAGCTGCGCCTGGGCACCGTGGACACCTACCTCCTGTATCGCCTGACGGGAGGGGCCGCCTACAGGACGGACTACTCCAACGCCTCGCGCACCGAGCTCTTCGACATCTCCCGGCTGGCGTGGAGCGAGGAGCTGTGCGATGCCTTCGGTGTGCCCGCCTCCGTGCTGGCGGAGGTCTGTGACTCCGATGCCGACTTCGGCATGACCGACTTCGAGGGCTACCTCGATGCGCCCATTCCCATCCATGGCATCCTGGGCGACTCGCACGGCGCCCTGTTCGCCCAGGGGTGCGTGAGGGCGGGCATGGTTAAGGCCACCTATGGCACGGGCTCGTCCGTCATGATGAACGTGGGCGAGAGCCCCGTGCGCTCGGGGAGTGGGCTCGTCTCGTCCCTGGCCTGGAAGCTGAACGGTACGGTCAGCTACGTGCTCGAGGGCAACGTCAACTACGCCGGTGCCGTCATCACCTGGCTCAAGGACGACCTGGGGCTCATTCGATCCGCCGATGAGACGGAGGCGCTGGCCCGGGCGGCCGCCGAGGGCGACCGTTCCTATCTGGTGCCGGCCTTTACGGGCCTGGGTGCCCCCTACTGGGACAGCGATGCCACGGGCGCGCTCGTGGGTATGACGCGCACCACGCACAGGGCGGAGGTGGTTCGTGCCGCCCTCGATTGCATCGCCTACCAGATCACGGACGTCCTCAAGGCCATGGAGGCGGACGCCGGCCTGCGGATAGGCGAGCTTCGCGTGGATGGAGGTCCCACCCACAACGGGTACCTCATGCAGTTCCAGAGCGACATGGCGCGCCGCCCCGTTGCCGTCTCTCCTACCGAGGAGCTCTCGGGCATGGGGGCGGCGTATGCGGCTGGCTGTGGTATGGGGGTCTACGATGCGGCCACGCTCTTTCGGGGCATCGAGTGCAGACGCTACGTGCCTCTGCGGGACGAGAGATGGGTGAAGGAGCGGTATGAGGGCTGGAAGCACGCCGTCTCCACGGTGCTCTCGGACTGACGGATTGTGCTCCCAGGGTCGGTGTTGTCGGTCAGCCCAACCTCGCAACCTTCCAACCAACCGAACATGCGAGCACTCAAATTGCTCGCTTTCCGCGCGAATCCTGGGCAGACGTGGGACAGGCGGACAAGGGGACCCACAGGTCGTGCGGTTCGGACGGAGTCCGGCCTCTGTCGTCAGAGCCTCACAGGGCCTGACGCACATGTCCTTCGGCCTTGTCGAAGGCGCGGGGGGCCTCTCCGGCGCCACAATCGAGGAGCAGCATCATGATGGCCGGCTTCATGCCACCCTTGGCTTCGCCGAGCTTCCTGCTCGCAACGTCCTCCGTGCAGGAACACGCCTCGCATACGATCCGCTTGACGCGCGTCGATCCGGTGAGGACCTCGGGCCCTGTGATTGCCTCGATGGCCAGATCCACCTTGCGGGAGATGCGGGGACCCGGGTTGCAGGAGACGGCGACCGTCCTGCTCCCGCAGCTGCGGACGTAACGCAGCGCGCCCACGACGTAGGGCCGCACCCGCTCGCCGCCAACCCGATGACGATGTCCCGCTCGCTCACGTCATGCGCCTTGGGGTCGCTCGCGCCATCGGCCTCGGAGTCCTCGGCTCCCTCCTGAGTCCTCACGAAGGCATGCTCCCCGCTGGCGATGAGATCCACCACCAGGCCAGGCGAGACGCCAAAGGTGGGTGGGCATTCCACCGCATCGAGCAGGCCGAGCCTCCCGCTCATGCCGTCTCCTTCCGGTCCTCTGCGCGGAGCCGATAGAGCTCCATCAGCTCCTGGATGAGCTCGAGGGCCAGGATCGAGGTCATGAGGTGGTCCTGCGAGTGCACGAGGAGGATGTCGAGGGTCATGCTTTCTCCGCGCGCGGCGCGTGTGATGAGGCTCGTCTGGATGTTGTGGGCCTTGTCCAGAGCGGACTGCGCCTCACCGAGCAGAGAGGAGGCTACCTCGAAGTCCCCCTCCTTGGCGCTACCGAGGGCCTCGTACGCCTTGCTCCGGGCCTCTCCCGACATCGCGATGATCTCGAACGATGTCTGGACGCTCTCCTCGTCCATGCAAACCCCCTTCGGTTGCGGCTCCCTGTGCTGAGACGAGGATACGCATCGCCCCCACGGCGGACAAACGCCACCTAACAGGTGGACAGGGGTGGCGCGCACTTCGCTCCCAGGTGCCTGTCCTCGCGAGTGAGAGAGAAAGGCCACAGATGGATGCAGGTGCTCAGTGGGCACATGGAGCCTTCTTTCCCGAGTGCCCGCCTAGTGGGTGCCGTGCGGTCTGACACGTTTTGCGGCCTCCCGGTCCCGCTCGCCGACAAGGGCGTGCCGTCCGAATGTCTTCCGTTCCAAAATTGAAATTAAATACCTGAAATTAAGAATTGTCGTGACGCAATAATTCCATATAGGTACAACAGTAGGGACAAGCCATGGATGGACGTGACGTCATGGTCCTTTTAAAAGAGAATAGAGATAGAGCAACGACCTCGGAGCGCAATGCCATCGACTACATCCTCGCACATGCGGAGGATGTGATGGGGATGAGCATCCATCAGCTTGCGGACGCCTCGTTCGTCTCCCCATCCACCATCTCGCGCCTCTGCCGGCACCTGGGTCTTGGCGGCTATCGGCAGTTCCAGAGCTCGCTCGTCTTCGAGCTGGCGAGGCGGCGAGACAGTGAGCGTACGTCCATTGGGGACATCAGTCCCAAGGATTCGGTACGGCAGAGCATCTTCAAGGTGACCAGAAAGAACATCGAGTCCCTGACCATCACGGAGAAGCTCAATGACCCCGACACCATCGAGTCGTGCGTGGCCCTCATGGGGCAGGCGTGCAGCATCAGCCTGTTTGGCCTGGGCTCCTCCCTGCTGAGCGCCCGGGACCTGTACTACAAGCTCATTCGTGCCAACGTGCGCTGCAACGTCTGTGACGACTGGCACGCCCAGCTCGTGTGCGCCACGAACATGGGGTCTGAGGACCTTGCGATTGCATTCAGCTACTCGGGGCTCACGCACGAGGTCATCGAGTGCTCGCGGAGGGCCAAGGGACGCGGCGCGTCCCTCATCGCCATCACGCGGGCCGCTCACGACTCGGAGCTTGTCCGCCTGGCCGACCAGACGCTCTACGTCGCCTCGACGGAGCCCATCTTTCGAAGCTCGGCGAGCGCGTCGCGCATCTCGCAGCTGGACATCGTGGACATCCTCTTCGCGGTGTACGTGAGCAGGAACTTCCAGCGTTGCTCTGAGTGGTTTGATCGCAACTACATCGAGAAGTGAGTTGATAGGGCATCCCATGAGGTGGGGGCCAGAGAGGGGCGTGTCATGGAGTACAGGATTCTGCTCGTGTGCTCCGGCGGTATGTCGACGTCGGTGCTCATGGACAAGATGCAGAGGTACGCGACGGAGCATGACGTCGTGATCAAGGTGGATGCCTGCGGAACGAGCAACTATGCCGACGAGGCAGCGGATTACGACATCATCCTCCTGGGCCCCCAGGTCGCCTATCGCAAGGCGCAGATCGCGGGGACCGTGGACGTCCCGGTCGTGCCGATCGCACCGCGGGACTATGCGTTCGGCAACGTCGAGAACATCCTCACGCAGGTGGACAAGGTCCTTGAGGGGTAGCCACTGCGGGGACGGCCATCGCATTCGCACGCTCACCCACAACAAGGAGGGGATATGGACGCGTTTCAAAAGTTCCTAGAGGACAAGCTGGGGCCAGCCATGAGCAAGTTCGGGTCGAACAGGTACCTGCTTGCCGTCCGCGATGGCGTCATCGCCGCCCTGCCGCTCATCATCGTCGGGTCGTTCTTTCTCATCATCGCCAACCCGCCGCTGCCCCAGAGCTGGGGGCTCTACCAGTTCCTCACGGCTAACGCCGCCACGATACTGCTTCCCTACCGCGTGACCATGTACATCATGTCGCTCTATGCGGTCTTTGGCATGGGCAACAGCCTTGCCAGGTCCTACGACCTTGATGGCCTCTCGGGTGGTGTGATGTCCGTCATGGCCTTCCTGCTCACCATCAAGCCCGTCAACGTGAGCGCGGACGCCAACGCGGGGATCGCCGGCTTCGTGCTCCCCATGTCGTCTCTGGGCAGTGCCGGCCTCTTCGTGGGCATCATCGTCACCTTCATCGCCATCAACATCTTCCGCCTTACCCAGAGCTCCCGGTTCCACATCACCATGCCCGAGCAGGTGCCTCCCTCGGTCTCCCGCTCCTTCGAGGCGCTCACGCCCACGCTGCTGGTGATGCTGCTCATCGGTTCCATCACGTACTTCCTGGGCTTCAACTGGAGCGGGGCCATCACGGCCATCGTCACGCCCCTCGTCACCGCCACCGACACGCTGCCCGGTGTGCTGCTCGTGTGCTTTCTGACCTGCTTCTTCTGGTTCTTCGGCATCCATGGCGCCTCGATCGTGGGTTCCATCGCGCGTCCCCTCTGGCTCACCCTGCTCGAGCAGAACGCCAATGCCGCAGCCTCCGGCGTGGCCGGGACCGCCCTTCCCGCGATTGGCCCCGAGCCGTTCTACCAATGGTTCATCTGGATCGGTGGCGCGGGCTGCACCATCGGTCTGGCCATCCTCCTGGTGAGCGTGTGCAAGTCGAAGTACCTCAAGGATCTTGGGCGCATCTGTGTCGCGCCGGCCCTCTTCAACATCAACGAGCCCCTCATGTTCGGCGCGCCCGTGGTGCTCAACCTCACGTTGGCCATCCCCTTCGTCCTCACGCCGATGATCTGTGCCATCATCGCATGGGTTGCCACGAGCCTCGGCCTGGTGAGCCGTGTGATCATCACCGCTCCGTGGACCCTGCCCGGACCCATCGGGGCCTATCTGGCGACGGGTGGAGACTGGCGTGCCGCCGTACTGTGCTGCATCCTCATCGCGGTTTCGGCGGTGTGCTACCTTCCGTTCGTGAAGATCTACGACAAGCAGTTCCTTGCCCAGGAGCAGGTGGAGGAGCCGCAGGAGTAGAGGGGGTGGACTCGCGCCGCCGGACCACCAAACGTCCCATCAGGGCCCCAGGTATGTCCTGGGCCCTTTGCATCTGCAGGTGACCAGGTCAGGAGGGACATGAAGCGCCTTGGCATCTCCATCTATCCTGAGAAGAGCGACCGCGACGAGCTGCTCGACTATATGGAGCGGTCCGCGAGGGCGGGATTCTCCCGCATCTTCAGCTGTCTGCTCTCGGTCGAGGACAGCCGCGAGAACGTGATGCGGGACTTCTCGGACATCAACCGTCGTGCCCATGAGCTGGGCTTCGAGGTCTTCCTCGACTGCGACCCCAAGACCTTCAGCAGGCTGGGCGTGTCCTACCAGGATCTCGCCTTCTTCAAGGATATCGGCGCGGACGGCATCCGCCTTGACATGGGCTTCACGGGTAGCGAGGAGTCGCTCATGACCTTCAACCCCGAGGGCCTCATGGTCGAGGTGAACATGAGCAACGACGTCCACTACATCGACACCATCATGGACTACCAGCCCGACCCCTCGCACCTGGTGGGCTGTCACAACTTCTACCCGCATGCCTACTCCGGCCTGGGGCTCGACCACTTCAATGCCTGCACGCGTCGCTTCAGATCGCATGGCCTGAGAACGGCGGCGTTCGTCACGTCGCAGGCATCGGGCACCTTTGGGCCTTGGCCGGTGACGGACGGTCTTCCCACGCTTGAGATGCACCGGCACCTGCCGCTCCATCTTCAGGTGGAGCACTACGTCTCCCTGGGCACCATCGACGACGTCATCATCTCCAACTGCTACCCCACGCAGGAGGAGCTGGACCGCATAGGCACCCTGCCCAGGAACCTGGTGTCCTTTGGGGTCGCCCTCGCCCCGGGCCTTCCCGAGGTCGAGCGGTCCATCGTCCTGGATGAGCTGCACTTCAACCGAGGGGACGTGTCTGCGAACTTCCTCCGGTCCACGCAGAGCAGGGTGAAGTATCGGGGCCACCACTTTGCCGTGCTGGACGCACCCGAGGTCATCCGCCGCGGCGACGTGGTCATCGAGAGCAGCGAGTACGGCCACTATGCCGGCGAGCTGCAGGTTGCCCGCAGCGACATGCGCAACAGTGGCAGGAGCAGCGTCGTGGGGCATATCCCCGAGGAGGAGCACTTCCTCATCGACACGATCCGCCCCTGGCAGAAGTTCCGTTTCCACGAAGCGCAGGACGCATGAGATGGCTCGGCATCGACGGCGGGGGAACCAAGACCTCCTTCGTCACCTTCGATGAGGACATGGGCGTCATTGCGAACCTGCGCCTTCCCAGCTGCCACATCGCCCAAGCGGGCGAGAGGGGCATGGCGAGCGTGCTGGGCGAGGGCATCTCCTGGGCCATGCGCGAGGGTGGCCTGGGCGAAGAATGGGGCATTGGATTTGGCCTCGCTGGTTATGGCGAAGAGCCGCTCTCCCGCGCGAAGGTCGAGGGGGTGTGCGAGAGGGTCGCCCTGGGCCATCCATATGCGCTGCTGAGCGACCTCGAGGCGGGCTGCTCGGCAGCGCTAGCTCTCGCCGACGGTGTCGTCATGGTGGCCGGCACAGGATCCGCCGCCCTGGGTATGCGGGGCGAGCTGAGCCTGCGTTGCGGTGGCTGGGGGTGCCAGATAGGGGACGAGGGGAGTGGCTGGTGGATGGGCCGCCGGCTCCTGCAGGCCTTCAGCAGACAGGCGGACGGGAGGTCCCCTCGTGGCACCCTGTACCAGCTGGTCCGGGAGCACTTAGGCCTTGTGTCCGACTACGACCTCATCGCGCTTAGGTGGGGGTCGCTTGTGGGCCGCAGCGAGGTGGCCTCACTGGCGCCGCTTGTGTTCGAGGCGGCAGACGGGGGAGACCCCGAAGCGAGCCACATTCTCGATGAGGCCGCTGCGGCTGATGCCGAGATGGCCTCGACCGTCGTGCGGGGCCTCTTCCCCGATGCGAGTGAGGTGAGGACCTCGTACGTTGGGGGAACGTTCCTGGGTGGAGGAGGCACCATCCTCAGGATGCTCCCGGAGCTCCTGCCTCCGGTCTGCCGGTTGGCAGAGCCCGTCTTCGAGCCGGCGGCCGGAGCCTGCCTGGTGCTTCGCAGGTCTCTGGAGGGAGGGGACGCATGTATGCGGGGTGCCGTATGACGAGGGCGGTGCCATTGCGGCGCGAGGGGCTGCCGACCATGCGTTGCTCCGGGAGCTGATGGCGCAGCCGTACTTCTCTCTCAAGCCGCCAAAGTCGCGGGGAGGGAGCTCTTTGGCACGCAGGCCGTGGCCCGCATCCTTGCCACCCATCCCGACGTGCCTGGCGAGGATCTGGTGCGCACACTCACGGAGTTCACGGCACAAAGCGTGGCTGAAGCCTGCCTGCGCCTTGTGGAGTCCCGCGTCGGCGGTCCCATCGACCGCCTTGTCGTGGGAGGTGGAGGGGCACACAACCCCGTGATGGTGGGGGAGATTGCGCGGCGGCTTCCTCACGTTGAGGTGCTCACTCAGGAGGACCTGGGCGTTTCCAGCGACGCGAAGGAGGCAATGGTCTTTGCCATACTGGGCAACGAGACCCTGCTTGGTCGGCCCTTGAACGTCCCCTCGGCAACGGGAGCAAGGTCGCCAGCGGTGCTGGGAACCATCACCCCGCCTCCCCAAGGCGGTCCGCTGCCATGGCACCTAGGGTAGAGAAGTGAGGGGTTCGCAGAAATGAGTCTACACGACAGGCCGGCCAACAGGAAGTTCCACGGCGTGATCTCCGAGGACAGGGTCCAGGAGCAGACCGAGCGCACGGGTGTGTATCCGTTCACGTTCACGAGTTCGGCCATCATCGCCACTGCGGCGCTGCTGGGGTATCTCGTCCTTCCGGTGCTCCTATCGATGGCGGGCGTGGACGTCAAGGTGACGATGCTGGCGCTGGGGCCACTCTGCGTCTCCTTGGCGTTGGCGGCCACACGCTACCTGATTGACTCCACGCGCGGAGTCACACGGGGCTTCTGGGTGACGTTTGCCGTGGCGCTCTCCGTTCTTTTGACCATTACGTATCTGCTCGTGTTCCGGGGCGTCGCGCTGTAGGCCGAGCGTGTCATCGGGCGGGCCTGCTGCCGGGACTTTCTCGTTGACTTCCGCCACCGGTGGCTTCCCGGTGACCCTCCCGGCCCAACCACCTCGGCCAACCGCACATGTGAGCGCTCGAACTGTGCGCTTGTCTCGCGAATCCTGGGCAAGCGTGGGGCAAGCGGACAAGTGGGCCCACGACCTGTGCGGTCGGGGAGGGACCCACCCCGCGCGGGACACGCGGCTTGTGCGCTTAGGGTGCCCCTGGTTGGCATCGTAACCCCGCGCCCCGGCCATCGCCCCTATCCCGCAAGCGCCTCGACTTTGGGCATCCGTGAGGCATCGATCATCTTGAGGTCATAGTCGGTCTGCAGGTTGAGCCAGAACCGGGGCGTCGTCCCAAGGGCCGACCCCAGTAGCCACGCCATCTCTGCCGTAATGGACCGCCGCCCGTTGACGATGTCGGACACAGCGGACTGCGACTTGCCGATGGCCTTGGCCAGGCGGTACTGGCTGATACCCAGGGGCTGCAGAAACTCCTCGCGCAAAATCTCTCCGGGGGTGGAGATGTAGTCGTTAATGGTAGTCACAGAACTCAACCTCCGTCGCCTCGCCGTTGTGCCATATGAAGCACAGTCGCCACTGGTTGTTTACACGAATGCTGTGCTGTCCCGCACGATTTCCCTTGAGTATCTCGAGCCTGTTACCGGGAGGAACCCTAAGGTCTCCTAGCTCACGGGCGGCCGAGAGAATCTGCAGCTTGCGGTATAAGGGCTTTCTCGCATTTGGAGGAACCCTGCGCGGTGGATTGGCGACTGGGTCCAGCCAGAAGAGCTCGATGTCCTTGTCTGCAAACTGCATGGCACCCCGCAGCTTCTCTCATACATGATGATAGTACTGTAATACAGAAGTATTATCAAGCGATATAGAGAGGGTCGAAATCGTGGCCGCCTCCAGCCAACCGCACATATGCGCACTCAAATTGCTCGCTCGAAGGGAGAATTCTGGGCGAACGCAGAGCAAGCGAGCAAGCACATGTGATTCTTGTCCGCTTGCCTCGGATGCTGCCTTGGAGCAGCCATCCCCTCTCGCTAGTGTGTGCCTGCGTCTGGCCCTAGCCTTCCACGGTGGCGTTTCCCATGACCTTGAGGATTAGGTAGGCCCCACCTCCAGATGGCGTCTCAGTTCGTAGGTCGCACCTAGCAGGTTGGCATCATTTCCATGGAGGGCGCGCACTACATGGGGCTTGGGTAGTTGCTTGAGCGGCCACGGTTCGTATTGCTCGTCCACCTGTTGGCGTATTGCCTCAATAAGGGCATCCTGTGCCGAGATGCCTCCGCCGATGGCAAAGACGTCCGGGTCGACGATGGCCTGCAACGAGAAGAGTAGCATGGCAAAGCGCCTGGCATAGGCGGTAAGCCCCCTGCGCGCGGCTGCGTCGCCGTCGTTGATCCACTGAAAGACCATGTGGCCATCTGTGGCTTGGCGCTCGCTGGGGGAGAGCCCCTTCTCCTTGCATACGATGTCGCGTAGGGAGGACCAGCCAAGCCCTCTGGCAGCCATGGATTCAACGTCGAGGCCGGGCGCATAGTCGGTGGGGACGAAGCTAAACTCGCCAGCAAAGCCGTGAGCTCCCGAGAGCACGTGGCCGTCCGCGACGATGCCGCCACCCAAGCCGGTTCCTATGGCGATAACCACACCCACGCTCGAACCCATGAGGGCGCCCATGGCATACTCGCCCAGGGCGCAGCTCTTGCCGTCGTTGGTGACTGCGACGGGCAGGCCACACGCCTGGGATACGCGTCTACCCAGGGCACAGCCGTCCATGTAGTCGAGTGCCCCACCTCCTATCACCGTGCCCGTGGGATCGTTGGTGCGTACGGTTCCCGGTACGCTGAGAGCCACACCACGCGACTGTTTGAGCCATGGCTGGGCAAGTGCGACCACGGCGTCTATCAGCTCGTCTTGGCTTGAGAAGTCCGTACCGATGCGCCCCCTCTCGTGAAGCGCATAGGTATCATCGACATTTGCCCACTTCACTTGGGTCCCGCCTATGTCGACCGCGAAGTAGCTTGCCATCGCTATGCCTCCTGCAGGTTGCCCGAGAGCTCATGATGTCCCGAGGCTATGGTCTCATGGATGCCGCAGCTCTCGATGCGCGCCGTCGTCCCCGCAGGCACGTCAACGGAGATTCTGACCCTCTTCCCATCCTCCATCCGCCAGCTGACGGCGGCGCGGCCGAAGGGGGTGAGGTGCCACACGGACGCATGGTCGATGCCCCCACCGATGATGGGTGCCACGCGCAGACTTCTCCAGCCCGGCTCCGCAGGCGCGAGCCCACCGACGCACTGGAATACCCACTGTGCGACCGACCCCAGCGCATAGTGGTTGAAGGAGGTCATGTCGCCGGGGTTCACCGTGCCGTCGGGCAGCATAGAGTCCCAGCGCTCCCAGGTTGTGGTTGCACCCATGGACACCTGGTAGAGCCAGCTGGGGCACTTCTCGCCGAGAAAGAGCCTGTAGGCCTCCTCGACATGGCCGGTCTCGGTGAGGGCCGGCAGGACGAAGGGGGTCCCGGCAAAGCCCGTCCCCACCTTGTAGCCCGCTTCATGTACCAGCTGTGCAAGGCGGTTGCCGGCCTTCTGGCGTCGCCCTCCCTTGACGAGTCCAAAGGCGATGGCTAGGGCATAGGCACACTGGGTGTCCGATGTCATGGTGCCATCCGCGTGCACGAAGCGCTCCGAGAAGCCCCTCTTGACGCGGTTGGCAAGGTCTGTGAGCCACTCTGCGTCCTGAGCCCTATCGAGTACCTGTGCCATGCGGGAGGTCATCCAGCAGCTCTCATAGAAAAACGCCGTGGCGACAAGCTCCTTCTCAGTCATGGCGCGGATGGGGTCGTCCGGCGGAGCCGTCGGGTCGAGCCAGTCACCCAACTGACCTATCATCAGCTCGGGTTTGCGGTCCCATATTGCATCGGGAGAGAGGTAGCCCTCGACCTGGCTGACCCAGGAACGGGCAAGGTCGTAGTGGCGTTCGAGTAGCCCAGTGTCCCCCGAGGCCATGTAGAGAGCCCAGGGAACCCGTGCGGCGGCGTCTCCCCATAGGGCGATTGCCGAAGGGTCCGACCACACTCCCAAGGGGACGTAGGGTACATAGTAGGGCACAGTCCCCACGCGCCGCTGCTCGCTGCGGACGTCGTCAAGCCAGCTGGAAAGAAACTGTGTCGTGTCATAGAGATAGCAGGAAGTGGGAGCAAAGAGCGCTATGTCACCCGTCCAGCCCAGGCGCTCGTCGCGTTGGGGGCAATCGGTGGGGATGGACACGAAGTTGGACCTCAGGGACCAGGAGACGTTCTCGCAGAGCCTATTTACCCGCTCGTCCGAGCATTCGAAGCCACCGGTCTCCTCCAGGGCTGTGTGATACGCTCTCACGACGAGATCGTCGTCGGCGAGATCGTCGTCGGCGAGATCGTCGTCGGCGAGATCGTCGATTCCCGAGATCTCTGCATAGCGGAAGCCATGCATGGCAAAGCGCGGCTCCCACCACGTATCCACTCCTGCGGAGATATAGACATCGTGCTGTCTGCCGCGGCGCAGCGGCCGGGTCGAGAGGGTCCCATCGTCCTCCAATACTTCGGCATGCCGTAGCTCCACACGCTCGCCTGCGGCAAGTCCCCGGACGTGCAGGCATATGCGCTGCGTGCAGTTCTGTCCCATGTCAACCAGGAAGCGCCTGTCACCTAGCTTGGCGATGGATCGTGGGTGCATCCGCTCACAGGGTCTCACGGGTGGCAGGGGCGTGTCCTGGATCTTGTGGGGATCATAGTAGATCTCCGCCACGGGCTGCCAGGCGGAGTCATCAAAGCCCGGGCGCGACCAGCCCTTCTGCTCGAGGCGGGCGTCGTAGCGTTCTCCCTCGCAGAGGTCGCTGCACACGATGGGTCCCGGGGCGCTCTTCCAGCTGCCGTCCCAGGAGTTGGAGCGCATAGACGCCGTGCTCCCATCGGCAGGGACCGCATCGATCTGGGCATATACCGCCAGGCGATTGCCGTAGACGTTGGCCCTGCCGCCGTCGAAGCCGATGCGCCCACGCCACCAGCCGTCGCCCAGCCACAGGCCGATTGCGTTGGGACCCCTGTGCAGGAGATCGGTGACGTCGAAGGTCCAGCAGGCCAAGCGACTGTCATAGCAGGTCCAGCCGGGAGTGAGCACGTCCTTGCCTACCCGCAGGCCATTGATTTCGGCTTCTACCAGGCCTAGGGACGTGAGATAGAGTCGCGCTGCCACTGGACGTTCGGCCAGCTCGAATTCGTTGCGCACCAGGGGGAGGCGACGGTGGTCACTGGCCCCGTCCAAGGAGGAGGGGCCCACGAAGTCGGCCATGCGCAGAAAGGGCACGAGCAAGCCCGTCTCCACCTCAAGCCTATCTGACCAAGGTCCCGTGGCCTGCACGTCGGTGAGTCGTGCCCTCAGCGTTGCGTGCTCGCGGGGGGCCAAGGGATCGAAGGGCCAGTGGAACAGTACGTTGTCATCTACGCCTGCATAGGCGTGCTGGACATGCGCCTCACCTCCCAGCACAAAGCGCGTGACCTCTATCTCCACCTTTGGTCCATGACCAGGATGGTGTCTGTATTGCCAGCTGATTCGTGGGGAGGCATCGCCTAGCCCCAGCACGTCGCCGATGAAGTGCTCAACCTGGAGGTGCGTGATGCCCATGGCGGCCGCCTATCTTGTACGCAGGCGAAGGAGCATGTACTGACGGGAGGGGAGGTCAACGCGGACATGCCCCTCGAAGCTGCCAGGCAGTGTTTCGCACGTCATGCTCCAGGTGTCGATGACGTCGATGCTGTAGCTCTTACCTTCGGGCAGGTCGAACTCACGATAGGAGGGACGGAAGAATCCGAAGTAGATGACCACGTCGTCATCACCACCTCCGCGCTCGTTTGCCATGCAGGTGATGTCCCAGGTGAAGGTTCCCAGCAGGATGCCCCGCTCGTCAGGCACCGTGTCCATGTCCTCACCGAGCGATTCCATGAATGAGCGGCAGAAGCCGATGCGGGCGGGGGAGTCCCCGTACAGTCTTCCGCCGTGCGCCCACCAGATCTTGGGGCCCCGGTCCACGAAGGTCTCGCCATGGCTGAGATAGCCGCCACGCAGGCAGCCCTCCCAGAAGCGCCTGGTCATCTCCTGGCCGGTGAGGTTACCCCAGCCCCAGTTGATGTTGCCCTCATAGGCGCACTCATCGACCACAACGGGCTTGCCGTATTGGGCGCGCAGCTCGCTCACGCATTCCGCCGTGCGCTGGAGGTCACAGCGTTGCCAGCTCACATGGGTGATCCAAGGGTGGGAGTGGTCAAAGATAGTGCGACAGTTGTGAATGGAGCGCAGGTGCCCATAGGGGTCATTGTCCATGATGATACGGGCGTACTGGTCCCAGTCCTCTACGGACTTCCATGGTAGGAGGTCGAACTCGTTGGCGAGGCTCCACCAGACGTTCTTGTAGGCCGCATAGCGCCGCGTCACGTAGGTGAGGTAGAAGGCATCCTCCTCCCTGCTCATGCGCGAGAAGCCCCATTCGGGTTTGTCATAGGGGTGCAGCAGGATGATGTCCGCCTGGATACCTAGTTCGTCGAGCTGCGCCAGCCGGTGGTCGAGGTTCTCCCAGAACGGCTCATAGAAGCGCGTGCGATCGAAGCCCCTGCCCGCGGCCCCAGGGAAGGCGTACATGGCGGGGTCGTCGTGGTTGTAGTCGTAGTACTTGGGGAAGATGCACATGCGCACCTTGTTGAAAGGGCTGGCAGCGAGGGTCTCGACGGTCTGCTCCTGTACCTCGGGCTCTTGGTTCGTCCAGGCGTAGCAGGTGGTTCCGAAGGGCAGGAAGCTGGTACCATCCTCGTAGCAGAACTTGAAGTCGTTGCTGGTGTCAAAGACGGTCTGTGTTGTGCGCACGTCCTTCGCCCTGAGCACGCGACCATGGTTGCCTGGCCTTGCGGCGCTCACCTCGAGGGTGCCCCTAAGGCCATCGAGGGTCCTATCGGAACTGCTGGTGATATAGGACCAGCTGCCTGCACTGCGCGGCATGAAGCGTATGCCGTAGCGCCCGTCTCCGCGGTAGAAGCCGCGCACGGACACGCTGTCGCCGTTGTCCTTGCGTCTAAACGTCGCATCAAGGCGCACGTCCTGGTATGGGTTGCCCATGCTCGTCCCGGCGAGCGCAAGATCGAATACTTTGTACTGCTCGATGGTTTTCGTTGTGTTCATGGGGTCTCCTCTGTGGTGTGGCGTGTGGTCGTGTTCTGTCTGGCCCCTCGGGTCATGCCCAGGTTAGAGGCATGACCCGAGGGGCGGCGTTTCCATTGTGGCGCACGGTCCCCTGGGCGCTGTGCGCCGTTACCTACTTGACCCTGCGGATGAAACCGATGAAGACGGCCCCCACAACTACCAAGAGGATGGCGCAGGGGAACACGAGGTTGTAGCCACCGGTTGCGAGGTAGATGTTGGACGCCACGATGGGGGCCAGCACCTGGCCCAGGGTGTTTGCCATGTTGAGAATGCCCAGGTCCTTGCCCGCATCATCGGGGTTGGGAAGGACGTCGACGTTGAGCGCCTGGTCAACGGAACTGTATACGCCATAACCCAGGCCTGATATGGCGGCAAAGGCGAGCATGCTTGCAGCGCTGGGGACAAGGAAGGGAACCAGGATTCCCAGGGCGATGAGGGCGGAGCTGAGTATGACCAGCGGCTTGCGACGTCCTATCCTATCCGAGATGGCACCAGACGAGAGGGAGGCCACTATGGAGACCACCATGATTATGACTGACATGGTGGACATGACGCCTGCGGCCTCTGCGGCAGAGAGGCCGATATAGCGCTCGATGATGTAGAGCTGGAACGTCACAATCATCTGGTAGCCAAAGATGAGCATGAGACGGCCCATGAGAGCTAGGTAGAAATCACGGCAGTTCTTGGTGGGGGGCACGAAGGAGACACGTGTCTTTGGGACGTCGCTCTGCCCCTGTGTCTCCAGTGTCGCAGACTTCTCGCGGGGCCAGATGATGACAGCGAGGATGCCCGTGAAGATCCAGCTGACGGTGCCGACGACGAAGCCGGGCAGGGGATTTTGGATGAATGTCGATCCGATGATGGTGCCTAGGGACTGGCCCACGATGGCGCCGCCGCCGTAGAAGGCGCTGAGCGTTCCACGCGCGTTGAAGGGGACGCGGTCGGCCAACACCGCCACCGCAGGAGCCAGCATGCAGTTGAGGCCAATTTGCAGAAGCGACCACCAGGCAACGATGGCGAACTGAGTTGTCGCCGTCGAGGTGAGCCAGAAGGCGAGTCCGCAGACGAAGCCACCGATGACGACGAAGGGAGTGCGCTTCCCGAAACGTGAGTGACATCTGTCTGAAAGCGCGCCAAAGACGATGTTCGCCACCAGAGCGAAGATGATGCCGACCGAGTTCATGGAAGTGAGGATGACCTCGGGCGTGCCTATCCCCAGGTGATTGAAGCGCTCGGGGAGGAGCACGGCCGAACCGATGGTGCCGCTTGCCATCCACATGATGCCAAAGATGATGAAGCCCACCATGAAACGGGCCTTATCCACTCCGGAGAGGGGTTTTCCGGTGTCTGGCGCCAACTGATTGGCGTCCACCCCGCTTGCTGCCTGCTTTGCATCGCTCATATGCGACTCCTTCCTCTCGTATCTCGTGCATGCGACCGCATGCAGCACCGACTGTCCATGGAGGTGGGGAGTATTGGGCATCTTTGCTTGGTACCTATTACTTACTATCTAGTAAGAAAAATAATCCTTTGGCGGGGGCGCACGACGTGCGCCCCCGCCAGCGGCCGGAATGGCCTGCCAAGCGGTGTGTCGGCGCAGGAAGGCAACCCCTACTGATAGAGGGGTGCGCCCGGCACGCTTGGGGTACCATGGCTGGTGCTTGTTTCGAGAGCGACACTTGGAGGTTCGTGCTATATGCAGCTGGACGAGGACAACGGCAAGGTGACGGACTCCTCTTTATCGCCGAGGGCGCACAGGCGCCTTTACCAGATACTTGATGCAGCCTATCTGCTGGTGGGCGAACGTGGCTTTGGTGGCATGTCCCTGCAGAGCGTGGCGAACAAGGTCGGCATCACACAGACGGGCGTTCTCCATTACGTGCACAGCAAGGACGGCCTGTTGAGGCTTCTGATAGAGCACTACTATGACAAGGGGACGGCAGGCGACGAATACCTTGCTGCCCACGAGCCAGGCGGCGCGCTCGAAGGGCAACCCCTCCTGATTCCGGAATTCTGCCGTGCCATGGTGAGGCAGAACGCCCGGCGTCCAGACATGGTGATGGCCTTCCATGTGCTCGATACCGAGGCCTGCTCGCCCAAAAACAGTGCGCATGACTTCGTGGTGCGCAGGTCCAAGGGAGCTATCTCCCAGGGGAGTAACTTTGCGTGGAGTGTGCCCGAGGGTGTGGATGCGGCACAGACCTTCTCCGTCGCGCTGGCGGCCGAATACGGCCTCGAGGGCAGGTGGCTGGCGCGCCAGGATGAGATTGATCTGGTGGACGAGTGGGGACGCTACGAGGACGTGCTCTTTCCCCTGCCGCTTTGGGAGGGCTACCGACAGCTGCCGTCGAGCGCCACGCAGGCTGCCTCTCGATAGAATAGCGGTGGGTGCATGGCCGTCCTTGGGTGCTCGCGGTAAGGGGGAACTTCATGCGCGTTATCAAGAGCATCAATCATAACGCCGCGCTGTGTCTCGACAGCGCGGGGCATGAGGTGGTTGCCCTGGGCACGGGTGTGGGCTTCGGTGAGCTGCCCCGCGAGGTGGGTGTCGAGGAGGTCTCGCGCACCTTCTATGACATTGATCCCCGGTACCTGGGGCTTGTCCAGGAGCTTCCCGCAGAGCACCTCGAGTTTGCGGCCCAGTGCGCGGACGTCATTCGTCAGCAGCTCTCCTACGAGCTGTCCCCCAACTTCCCCATCACCCTGGCCGATCACCTCTCGTTCATGCTCAAGCGCGCGCAGGAGCACATCGTCGTATCCATGCCACTGTCCTGGGACGTTGGGCAGAGGTATCCCTTGGAGCTTAGGCTGGGGGAGCTGTGCGTGCGGGGCGCACAGCGAACCTTTGGTGTCATGTTGCCTCCCAGCGAGGCAACGGGTGTCGCCTTGTCTATCATCAATGCCACCCTCTCACCAAGCAGGCCCCAGCGTCGCGATGGTGCCCGCGCCGAACGCATCATGGAGGGTGTGACGGGTCTCGTCGAGGTTGAGATGGGCGTCTCGATAGCGCGTGACTCCTTCGATTACGCCCGCTTCGCAACGCATCTTCGCTACCTCATAGACCGCATGCTGTCGGGCGAGCCTATAGCCACACTGAACACCTCCCTCTACGAGGAGGTGGTGCGCTCATACCCGGCGGTTGCCGCCTGTGCGGACAAGGTCGCGGACTATCTGGCACTCAGGCTCGGCACGTGCCTGAGTGACGAGGAGCGTCTCTACCTCATGCTGCACATCAATCGCGTGGTGTGTCGTGCCCATGACGCGCATGATGGTGCGTGACGGTTTCCGTAGGTTGTATCGCCCTCGTCCCCGCGCTCCCCTGGCCGTCTGCCACGACTGGGCTACCGTCCATACTCCTTTGGATGCTTGCTGCTTGACTCTGGCATGCTCATCTGCGAGATTCGTAGGCAAGTTTTGGACGTTACTTGCGCGTATGCGCGAGGTGTCACCAAGGCGACGAGGGGCAGTGTGCCTTCGCGCAGGGTGGCACCATTTTTTTGCATGGGGTCACCACCGCGTGTGACAGCCCTGTGACGCTCGTCTCCTTGGCCAAGTCGAGAGAGGAGAGCACGCATGCCAGACAACAAGAAGATAGCCTCCGAGGTCGTTGCTGCGGTGGGTGGTGCCGGTAACATCAATTCGGCACTCCATTGCATGACGCGCCTCAGACTTGCGATCAAGGATCGCGGCCTCGTGGACGAGAGGGCGGTCAATGCTATCAAGGGCGTCCTTGGCTCGCAGTGGTCGGGTGGACAATACCAGGTGATCATCGGACAGAGTGTGCCTAAGGTGCATGCCGAGATCGTTGCCCAGGGCGTCTCGTCCGGTGGCATGGTGGACGAGAACCTTGATCAGGGCCTGTCCCAGGAGAGGCTGACGCCCAAGGTCGTGGGCAACAGGATCCTCGATTACCTCTCTGGCTCCATGGTCCCGCTTATCCCCCTCATCATGGGTGGCGGCCTGTTCCGCACCATTGCGGCCATTATCGGCCCGACGATGCTTGGCCTCGTGGCGGCCGACAACCCCCTGTACATCTTCCTCTATACCACCCTCTATGAGGCATCCTTCTACTTTCTTCCCATATACCTGGGCTATACGGCAGCCAAGAAGCTAGGTGCGTCACCCGTTTTGGGCCTTCTGGCCGGAGGCGTGCTCATCGCACCGACGGTGGTGGCTGCAGCCGCTGGCCAGACACCCATCAGCGTCTATGGCCTAGAGATCGTTCCCGAAAACTATGCGCAGTCCGTGCTCCCCATCGTCCTCACCATCCCTGTGCTCCACGTGGTGGAGCAGTTCATGAGGAAGCATGTGCCCGATGTGTTCTCGACGATGTTTACGCCGTGGTTCACGATGATCGTCGTCGTCCCCATCGAGCTGATTGTCCTTGCGCCCCTCGGCAACCTTATCGGCAACGGGGTCGCCAATGCGCTCTTTGGCCTGGCGGATCTGGGTGGCGTGGGCATCCTCGTGGTCATGGCCATTCTCGGTGCGTTCTGGCAGCTCTTCGTCATCGCCGGCATGCACATGCCGGTCATCCTGCTGGCTCAGGTGCAGATCATCCAGGCCGGCTACGACCCGTTCGTCTTCGTCTCCACCAACTGTGCCATGGCGGCCGTATGGGGCTGCGCCATCGGTGCCTTCCTGCGTATTCGCAACAAGGAGGAGAGAGGTATGACTGCTGGTTACATCGTGTCCGCTCTTCTCGGTGGCGTGACCGAGCCCACGCTCTTTGGCGTGCTGCTGCGTTGGCGCAGAACCATGCTGGGCATGTTCATTGGTGGCGCCATCGGAGCTGTGGTCTCGGGCCTTCTGGGCGTCACCTACTATCTGGCGGGCGGCGCATCCAACCTGCTCGTCATCACCAACTACTTCCAGGGAGGGACGGGTAACATCGTGAGCGCCGCCATCGGCATGAGCATCTCACTGGTCGTTGCTGCCATCGTCGTCTACCTCATGGGCTTCACCAAGGAGGAGCTTGCCGAGCTTGACGCCGAACAGCCCGGCGAGCTTGTTGTCGAGTAGCGTGTGACCTCAATGATGAGCGATCGGGAGGGGCGCGACTATGCATAGAAGCCGTGCACGGGCCATCTTCACCAATGACGCAGAGTGCGATGACATGAACTCGTTCATCCATCTCCTGCTCTACGCCAACGATATCGACATCGATGGACTGGTGCTCTCGAGCTCGAGGTTCCACTATGCCGGTGACCCCAGCGCGGGCATCGAACCCTTCCGCTGGGCTGGAGGGGAGTGGATGTGGGACTACCTTGATGCCTATGAGCAGGTCTATCCCAACCTGGTGGTGCACGACCCCAGCTATCCAACCGCGGATCAGCTGCGGTCCGTCACGTGCGTCGGCAATGTGAAGACCACCGGCTGCATGGACGAGGACAGCGAGGGGTCCGAACTCATTCGCCGGGCCATACTCAGGGATGACCCATGTCCCATCTGGCTGTTGGCTGGCGGCGGAACCAACACCATCGCTCGTGCCCTCAAGGGCATAGAGGAGAGGTGGCGGGACAGTCCCGCGTGGGGGCACGTCTATCGGAAGGTGTGCGACCGCACGCGCATCTACATGATCGTGACGCAGGACGACACCTACCGCGACTACATCTGCCATGCCTGGCCCGACCTCCCCCTGTTGCACAGCACCAACATGGGTGGCATTGCCTTCCTCATCAACGAGGGGAACTGCCCGCCCGATGCGCTTGCGCTCATGAAGGGGGCCTGGCTCAAGCCACACCTCCTGGACAAGGGGCCGCTGTTGGCACATTATCACAGCTGGGGCGACGGCCATGTGTACCCGGGCGAGCAGGACCGCTCGCAGTTTGGGTCAAACCCGAGGCTCATGGGTGGTGCCTGGTGGGGTAGGGAGCCTCACGGGCGCCACGACATGATTTCGGAGGGGGACTCCCCGAGCTTCCTGCACCTGGTGGACACGGGCCTGCGCTCCCTTGAGGATCCGGGCTTCGGTGGCTGGGGAGGACGCTTCGAACGCAAGGTGGACAACGAGTTCAATCCTGCCGCCGCCTACTGGTGCAGTGCGCCGGACGAGGATCGAGGCCCCACGCGGGGCGACGCTTACCAGTTCTCTCGGTGGACGGCGGATTGGATGAGGGAGTTTGCCTGCCGGGCGCAGTGGTGTGTGACCGGACGTTACGAGGATGCCAACCATGCACCCCATCTCGATGTCGTGGAGGGCGACAACGTCACGGCTCGGCCCGGTGAGCGGGTGGCGCTCCATGCACGGGCAAGCGACCCCGATGGAGATGCCCTCGACTATGACTGGTTCCGCTATCAGGAGGCCGACACGGCCCCTGGCGGCGGCGAGGTGCTCACGAGCCGGGACGATGAGGCCACGGTGTCCGTGCCCCTTGATGCGAGGCCAGCGGAGACCATCCATGTCATCTGCCGCGTGAGGGATTGCCCTGCGGTGGGGGACGACTGCCTGTGCGCCTATCGTCGAGTGGTGGTGAGCGTGGTCTGACGGCGGCATGCGCCACGTGGCCGCACGGGTTCTCAGACAAGGAAGAAGGGGCGATGTCATGGCTCGATACAAGACCTTTACGACAGTGGGGGACTTTGGCCCTTGGGTCAAGCGGCTCATCCTCGAGCTTCCCAGCCCCCTGTGGGCCAACGAGGTGGACGCAGACGCCTTCAACGTCTATGTGGAGCGCAAGGATCCGGTCACAGGCCAGGTTGTAAGCGCCAAGGAGCATGGCGCGGACGTCCGTGCCCTACCATCGCGTGGCTTCGTGGACGTGCGCCGGGCCTACGTCTCCGATGCCCAGGGCGCTCCCCTGCATGAGGGCAGGTACGTGACCCTCGTTCTGCCCGAGGAGCGCCTCACCAAGCGCATCGACGGTGGCATCACCCAGGGACACCTGCGCCAGAGCCACTTCCGTGTGACCCAGCTCAGGACGTTTGTTCCCCCGGTGGCACAAGAGCCTCCGGTCGTCGGTTTGGTATGGGACGAGGACGCGGGTGATATCTGCCCACAGCTTGAGGGCTGGGACCTCGAGGGCGAGGGGACCTACGCCGGCGTCACGATGCGCTACGCCTCCTTTTCACCTGTCGAAGGCGACACGGGCAAGCTGCCGTTGCTGCTGTGGCTCCATGGTGCTGGAGAGGGCGATGAGCCCTACCGCACCGTCACCGGCAACAAGGTCGTGGCGCTCGCCGAGGCGGACATCCAGGGCAAGCTGGGAGGCGCTGCCTACGTGCTGGCGCCGAGCTGCCCCACGTTCTGGATGGACTCGGGTTCTGGTGACATCGAGGATGACAACCAGAGCATCTACTCGAATGCCCTCAGGGCCCTGGTGGACGAGTTCGTGGCCGCCCACGCGGATCGTATCGACGTACGCCGCATCTACGTGGGTGGCCTCTCCAACGGTGGTTTCATGACCTGTCGCCTCATCGCGGACAACCCCGGCTTCTTTGCTGCGGGCGTGCCCGTGTGCGCCCCCTGGAATGACCGACTCGCGACGGAGGGGGAGCGTGCTGTCCTGGCTGCGACGCCCCTATGGTTCGTGCATGCCGACGATGACCCGTTGGTGAGGCCCCAGGAGACAGCGCTCCCCACCTACTGGCATCTCGGGGACTTGGGTGCCCGCGACCTTCACCTGACCTATTATGACCACCTCGAGGACGAGACGGGCGTCTACCGCGACGAGGACGGCAGACCCATGCGCTACCTCGGCCACTTCGCGTGGGTTGGCGTCTACCACGACGGCCCCACGACCGACATCGATGGCACCCATGTGCTTGTGGATGGTCGGCCCGTCACGCTGTGGCAGTGGGTGGGAGCACACTCCCTGCGCGACGGAACGTGATGTGTGGAGAACTCAGTAGTGCCTGCCGTAGCGACCGCCACCGAAGCCGCGACCGCGGCTGCGCGACCCACTGAACAGCGAGCGCGTGGGCCTCTCGGTGGAGCGGGTGGGGTTGGGGACGATGCGCGCTCCGTCGTACTCGAACCCGTCCAGATCCCAGAGGGGCACGAGCTTCCTGGTGAAGTACTCGATCTCGCGCAGGGGCGTGATCTCGTCCGGCGCCACGAAGGTGTAGGCCTGACCCGTCGCCCCCGCGCGTCCCGTGCGGCCGATGCGGTGGACGTAGTCCTCGGGGTCCATGGGCACGTCGAAGTTCACGACGGCGTCGATGCCGCTCACGTCGATGCCGCGGCTCATGACGTCGGTGGCCACGAGGACCTGCACCGTGCCCTTACGGAACCTCTCGAGCGCCCGCTCGCGGGCCTTCTGGGGACGGTCGGCATGCATGACGTCCACGGACACGCCCACATGCTTGAGCAGCGCCTCGAGCTCGTCCGCACGGTGCTTGGTACGACAGAAGACCAGCACGCGCTCGGGCCGTGTGCTGGCGGCGCCACCCGTCTTGAGGAGCTCCTGCAGGAGCTGGGCCTTCTGGCCCTGCGTCACGGGGCACAGGTGCTCCGCGACGGTGTCGGCCGTCTGGCCCACGCGTGCGATCTCGATGGTGACGGGGTCGCTCAGCATGGCGTCCACGGTGCCCCTGATGGAGGGTGGGATGGTGGCGGAGAAGAGCAGGGTCTGGCGCTTTTTGGGGCAGGCGGCCACGATGCGGCGGACGCTGGGCCAGAACCCCATGTCGAGCATGCGGTCCGCCTCGTCGAGCACCAGGCACTGCACCTGGCCGAGGTCCACGTGACCATGATCCATGAGGTCGATGAGGCGCCCGGGTGTGGCCACGAGCAGGTCGCAGCCCGCCTCGAGCTCGCGGATCTGCCGCTCGAACTTGGTGCCGCCCCTGACCACCACGGCACGCTGCCCGGTGTGCTCGCACACCACCGAGACGACGTCCTCGATCTGGGACGCCAGCTCACGCGTGGGGGTCACCACCAGGGCAAAGGGGCCAAAGGGATGGGCATGGGGGTCCCGCGTGCGTATGGGGGCGCCCTTGTCGGCGTGCTTGCGCCCACGCCTGCGCTTGCGTGCCGGGTGGGGCTCCTCGGCATCGGATGCCGTGGGGGCGCTCGCCTGCTGCGTCTGCGGGGACGCGGCGTCCCCCGACGAACGCTTGTGATGGCGCCTGCGCCGACGCCTTGGCTTCGAGGGCGTTCCGTCTGCGTCCACGCCGTGGGAGATGGATGCGTCGTCCCCCACGGCGTCGGCTAGGACATCGGGGCCGGTGGCGTCATGACGCCCGTCCTTGCGCTCCCGTGCGTCTGCGGCCATCGCCCGCGCCTGCTCCTCGCGCGCCGTGCGCGAGGCCGCCTCGATGACCTGCAGTATGGGGAGGGCAAAGGCGGCCGTCTTGCCCGTGCCCGTCTGCGCGGAGGCAATGACGTCGCGTCCGGCAAGCACCTGGGGGATGGCCTGTGCCTGGACGGGGGTTGGCGTGGTGAAGCCGAGGGCACGGACGCCTTCAAGGATGTGCTCGTTGAGCCCGAGCTGGGCAAAGTCATGTTCCATGATATCCAGTATCGCCCAACTGGCCCCTTTCTGCACGGGACAGGCGCAGCGTCTGCCCCGCCGTTTGCCGACGGGGGCGATGTCCTCACATTCTCCCTGGTAGAGTGTGGCTAGACCTTTGATTGGGGGCATGGCATGTCCATGAAGCTGCAACTCACGCTCGACTCTCCCAGCGTGGAGGATTGTCTTGACCTCGTGCTGGCCACGCGCGACTACGTCGACATCGTCGAGGTTGGCTATCCGCTTCTGGTGGAGGAGGGGCTGTCGCTCGTGCATCACGTCAAGCATGCCTTTCCGAAGAAGACAGTCCTGGCAGATGTCAAGATCTTCCACAGCGGCGGATATGTCGCACGGAAGTGCTTCGAGCGCGGGGCCGATGTCGTGACGGTGCTGGGCCTTGCATCCGACGAGACGTTTCGTGCCGTGCTGGATGTGGCCCATGAGCACGGTGGATCCGTGGTCGGCGACCTGGCGGGTACGGAGAGCCCCGTTGCCCGGGCGCTCGAGCTCGAGGTCCTGGGCGTTGGGGAGGTCGTGGTTCCCTCGGGGCTTGGCGTCGACGGCAACGAGCTGAGCGAGGTGGCCGACCTGGGCGAGCAGCCCACGGATGACATGCCCCTCTGCAGGCTGCTTGACCTCAACGAGCAGCTGTCAACCACACGCACGGCCGTCGTGGGTCACATCGGCCTGGACAACATCGATGACGTGGTAGCCGCCCGACCCTCCACCATCCTCGTGGGTCGTGCCATCGTGGCGGCACAGGATCCGCGCGCCGCCGCTGCCGCACTCAAGGCGCACATGCGGTAGGGCGCCCGGCGCGCTATCCCTCGAACTTGTCGACCATGCCGTCGGAGTCCGCGCGCAGGGAGGCGATCTCCTTGGGGATGCGTTCGCGCTCATAGGGCGTCATCTGATACACCCAGTTGAGCCAGTTGCGATACAGCAGGTTGGCATGTGCCCGCCAGGTGAAGGGCGGCTGCCTCTCGGGATCATCGCCAGGGAAGTAGTTCTCAGGTACGCGAATGGGCAGACCCTTGCGAAAGTCGCGCCAGAACTCCTTGGCCAACGTGTCGCGCCCATACTCGAGGTGGCCGGTCACATAGACCTCGTGGAAGTCGCGCGTGGCCAGGATGGACGGACCGGTCTTGAAGCTCTCGGAGAGCACATGGAGCTCGGGGTGCTGGGCGAGCATGGACGTGTCGATGGCGGCATGGCGTGAGTGGGGCACGTTATGCACCTCGTCAAACCCGTTGGTGAGGAAGTTGTACTCATCGCAGAGGCGCTGCTGGAACACGCCAAAGAGCTTGGAGGGAAGCTGGCGCACGGGGATGCCATACAAGTGCCAGAGGCCGGCGAACGCCCCCCAGCACAGGTACATGGTGGAGAGTACGTGCCCCTGCGACCAGTCGATGATCTCGCAGAGCTCGTCCCAGTAGTCCACGTCATCGAAGGGCAGCTGTTCCAGGGGCGCGCCCGTGATGATCATGCCGTCGTAGTTCTTGTCCTGGTACCTCTCAAAGGTGTCGTAGAACTTTACCAGGTGGTCATGCGAGACGTGCGTTGCCTCGTGGGTGGAGACGCGCATGAAGTCGCAGTCCACCTGCAGGGGTGACTTGGAGATGAGGCGCAGGATCTGCGTCTCGGTCTCCACCTTGGTGGGCATGAGGTTGAGGATGACCACGTCGAGCGGCCTGATCTCCTGCCGGTCGGCAGCCTCCTCCTCAAGCGCGAAGATGCGCTCCTGATGCAGGGTCTGCTTGGCGGGCAGGCCATCCGGAATGTTGATGGGCATGAATGGCTCCGGTCTCTTGCGTGTGACACCCATCAAGGATACCCGACCGCAGGTGCCTCGCCGTCGATGCGTTTCCATCGACGGGCCCGCGGGTGGCACGGCACAAGGCCCCGTCCGCCTTCTGGAGTCGCTCTGGTGGGGCCGAGCGTCGCGCGCTGCGTCCTATTCCACGGTCACGCTCTTCGCAAGGTTGCGTGGCTTGTCAACGTCGAGCCCCTTGGCCTTGGCCACGAAGCGCGCAAGCATCTGCAGGTGGACGACCGCAACGATGGGCACGAGGTACTCGTTCATGGGCGGTACCCACAGCACGTGCTCGCACATCTTGGCAACCTGCTCGTCGCCATCGGTGGCGAGCGCCACGACGGTTGCCCCACGGGCGATGGACTCCTGGATGTTGGAGACGGTCTTGTCATGGACGTGGTCGGCCGGCACGATGGCAAGGACGGGGAAGCCGGTCTCGAGCAGGGCGATGGGACCATGCTTCATCTCCCCGGCGGGGTAGGCCTCGGCATGGACGTAGGCGATCTCCTTCATCTTGAGGGCACCCTCGTAGGCGGTCGTGGAGTTGGTGCCACGGCCCAGGTAGAGCGCCGACTGGGCGCCCCTGAAGATGCGCACGGCCTGCTTGTCCTGCCAGCTGCGGCCGAAGACCTCGCGGATGAGGTCGGGCACGCGCTCGAGCTCGTGGTACACGTCCTCGACCTCGGGCAGCTCCAGCGAACCGTTGGCAAGGCCGAGCCTGAGGGCAAAGAGGGCACAGGCGACCATCTGAGCCGTGTAGGCCTTGGTCGAGGCGACGGCGACCTCGGGGCCAGCCTGCACGTAGATGGTGCCGTCGGACTCGCGTGCGGCGCTGGAGCCCAGCACGTTCGTGACGGCGAAGGTGCGGCAGCCCATGGCCTTGAGGCGTCGGGCGGCCGCCAGGGTGTCCGCCGTCTCGCCGGACTGCGTGATGATGAGGCAGAGCGTGTGGTCGGTGATCAGGACGTCGGAGTAGTTGAACTCGGACGCGTACTCAACGGAGACGAAGACCCGGGCCCAGTGCTCGATCATGCTCTTTGCGATGAGTCCCACGTTGTAGGACGTGCCACAGGCAATGACGTAGATGCGGTCGATGGCCGACATCTCCCGGTTGCCCATGGCGAGCTCGTCCATCTCGATGCCATGCTCGCTGAGGCGTCCCTGCAGGAGACGGGCGATGGCCTCGGGCTGCTCGGAGATCTCCTTTTCCATGAAGTCGGAGTACCCGCCGAGCGTGGCTGCCGACGCGTCCCAGTCGATGCCGAGGGTGTCTACCTCGCGCACGGGCTCGCCTTGGGCGTTGGTGATCTGGACGGTGCCGTCCTCAGAGAGCAGGGCGATGTCATCGTCGTCGAGCTGGATGACCTCGTTCGTCACGCTGGCCAGGGGCATGACGTCGGAGGCGGCGTAGGCGCCGTCGTCGGTGGTGGCCACGACGAGTGGCGACCCCTTGCGGGTGACGACGATCGTGCCGGGCATGTCGGCGCAGGTGACGGCGAGCGCCCAGGCGCCCTCGAGACGAGCGGTCGTGTTGCGCAGCGCGAGCACCATGTCGCCCTTGGCCGGACCGTTCCAGGCGTCCTCGAAGAGGTGCGCCACGACCTCGGTGTCCGTGTCGCTCTTGAACTCATGGCCCTCGGCTATGAGCTGGGCGCGGAGCTCCTCGAAGTTCTCGATGATGCCGTTGTGCACCACGGCGATCTTGCCGTCGCAGCTGGTGTGCGGGTGGGCGTTGCGATCTGAGGGGGCGCCATGGGTGGCCCAGCGGGTGTGGCCGATGCCACAGGTCCCCACGAGGTTGGCGGACTCGCACCGGTCGCGCAGCGTGGCCACGCGTCCGGCGCACTTGACGACATGGAGGTTCCCGGCAGGGGAGAGGATGGCCACGCCCGCCGAGTCATAGCCCCGGTACTCGAGCGTCTGGAGGCCGTCAAGCAGCCATGTGACCGCCTGGTTCTTTCCCGTGTACCCAACGACACCACACATGTTCGTCCTCCTATAGGTTACGCATCCACGGCTCATGGCACCGAGGGGCCATGGCAGCGGCCTGCCATGCCAGCCCCACGCGCATCAGTGTGCCTTCATGATAAGGCCTCCTCCGCAGCCGACGACGACAATCAAGGGGAATCGACGAGACGACGGCCTTGACGGGAGGCCCGGCGCCCGAGCGGGCACCGGGCCAACCCTCCCTCTGCCTGTGGGACCTGCAGGGGCGTGCCTATCCGAGCACCCTGAGGAACTCGTCTGTGCTTGCGATCTGGCGGAGCTTGTCGGCCTGCGCCTCGTCGGAGAGGGCGTCGGCTATCTTTGCGAGCACCTGCAGGTGCTCGTCCCCCTTGCCGGCGATGCCAAAGAGGACGTAGGCCCTCTCGCCATCGAAGTCGATGCCGTCGGGATACTGCAGGGCGACCACGCCCGTCCTTTGCACGTGCCTCTTCGCCTCGTTGGTGCCGTGGGGGATGGCGATGCCGTTGCCAATGTAGACGCTGACCTCATGGTCGCGCTCGACCATGGCGTCGACGTAGTCCTCGCTGACGTAGCCACGGTCCACGAGGAGCTTCCCGCAGGCGCGGATGGCGCTCTCGCGATCGGTGGAGGCGTTGCCGAGGACGATGTCGTCTGCGGTGATCGTCCAGGCGTCGGTCTCCGAGGAGCGTTCGATGGCAGCGGAGGCGGCGTTCGTGGCGGCCACGGCGGCATGCTGCATCTGGTAGTTGGTGGTGAGCTGTGTCTGCAGGGCGTCGAGCGCGGGGTCGTTGAGGAAGTTGCCGATGACCACGAACTGGGCGGTCACAGGGGCGCTCGTGCGGGCGCGCTCGGCGAGCATCTTCTGGCACACGATGACGTCCGCGTCCGTGGGAATATCGTCCACGGAGGCATGCTCGACCTTGATGTCGGGACGGATGGCGTTGATGCGCCTGAGGAAGCGCGTCGCACCCATCGCGGAGGACCCCATGCCCGCATCGCAGGCGAAGACGATCTTGGAGATGGAGCTCATGGCGCGTGCGGTGGGATCGACGACGACCTCGGTGGCCCCAGCGTCCCGCGCGGTGTCGCTGCCGTCATCGCTGATGCTCGCAGTGGACGAGCGGACGAAGGGGGCGGACACGAAGAACGACACGACCGCGGCCAGGGCGACGTCGAGGATGATGAGCAGCACCTGGCTCTTGGGTGCCATGGAGGCGAAGGCGATGATGGAGCCAGGCGATGCCGGCCCCACGAGGCCCAGGCCAAAGATGGTGGAGAACAGGATGGCAACGAGGTTGCCGGCGATGGGGCCGATGATGACCTTGGGGTTCATGAGCACGTAGGGGAAGTAGATCTCATGGATGCCGCCCAGGAACTGGATGATGATGGCGCCGGGGGCGGACTGCTTGGTGGTCGTGTCACGGCAGAGGATGGCATAGGCGAGGAGCATGCCCACGCCGGGACCGGGGTTTGACTCGAGCATGAACATGATGGACTGGCCGGCCGTCTTGACCTGCTCGGTGCCGATGGGGACGAAGATGCCGTTGCCGATGGCGTTGTTGAGGAAGAGCACCTTGGCGGGCTCGATGAAGATCGCCAGGAGCGGCATGAGGCCATAGGTCACGAGCACCTGGACGCCCGCCTGCAGCATGACGAGGATGACGCCCATGAAGGGCCCGATGGCGTAGAAGCCGGCGACGGCGAGTGCCAGTCCGATGAGGCCAAGCGAGAAGTTGTCCACGAGCATCTCGAGGCCCGCGGGCTTCCAGGTGGCTGCCCAGGCGTCCCACCTCCTGATGATCCAGCCGGCAAGCGGCCCCATGAGCATGGCGCCCATGAGCATGGTGTAGTCGGTGCCCATGATGGCGCCAAAGACGGCGATGGCCCCGATGACCCTACCGCGCCTGCCGGCGATGGCGTAGCCACCCTGCCCGGCGATGAGCACCGGGATGAGGTACTTGAGCATGGGCGAGACGATGGTTGCCAGCTGGGCGTTGGGAATCCATCCCGTCTCGATGAAGAGGGCCGTCAGAAAGCCCCATGCAATGAAGGCGCCGATGTTTGGCATGACCATCCCCGATAGGAACTTGCCAAACTTCGACACCCCTTCCCGTGCGTTTGCCATTCCTCTCTCCTTTCCTCTCCTGCTGTCGTTGACCCCTGTCCCACCAGGGGCTTGGGGCACCCTCGTGCCTTGGGCGGCACCCGAATCCCTGTGTGTGCGGGTGGTCCCATCCCTCGCCATTGAATTGCTATACAAAAGCCAATACTGTTGAAAGAGAATCTATTGTTTTAGAAACAAAAGTACAAGTACAGGAGCACCGGAGCGCCACGAACGGTAGATTAGTGGGCGTAAACGGTAAAATTCCAGCAAAGTTATACTTTTTGAAATAGGTGTTGACAGAGGCTCGCATCCTGGTATCGTAAATCATGACTTTTGAAACAAAAGTACCCTGCGTCAGGGAGGGGCGCAGGGTGCGTCTCCGGTTTCAGGGTCTGTTCAAGCTGCGCGGAAGCATCAGGGCGCGGCATACGGTCTGTCTGGGCAAGAGCCAAGGAGGAAACGGAAATGAGGGCAAAGGCGGCACGGCTTCACGGGGCCAACGACATCCGGATAGATGAGTTCGAGCTCCCCGAGATCAGGGACGATGAGATGCTCGTCAAGGTGGTCTCCGACTCCATCTGCATGTCCACCTACAAGATGGCCATCCTCGGCACCGAGCACAAGCGTGTCCATGCGGATGTGGCGGATCACCCCGCCATCACCGGTCACGAGTTTGCCGGTGACATCGTCAAGGTGGGGGCCAAGTATGCGGACAGGTACCGGCCCGGCCAGAAGTTCACGATCCAGCCCGCCATCAACTACAAGGGTTCCATGGACTCGCCCGGCTACTCCTACGAGTTCTGCGGCGGCGATGCCACCTACTGCATCATCCCCCAGGAGGTCTTTGCCACGGACTGCTTCCTCGTCTACGAGGGGGAGGCCTACTACCAGGCGTCGCTGGCCGAGCCCATGAGCTGCTCGATCGGCGCCTTCCATGCGGCCTACCACACCAAGATGGGTGTCTACACCCATGGCATGGGCATCGTCGAGGGGGGCAGCCTTGCCATCATGGCCGGGGCCGGCCCCATGGGCCTCGGGGCGCTCACCTATGCCCTTCACTGCGACCGCAGGCCCGGCCTCGTCACCGTGACCGACATCGACCAGGAGCGTCTCGACCGTGCGGCGGCGCTCTTCCCGCCTGCCGACGTCAAGGAGCGGGAGGGCATCGACCTGCACTTTGTGAACACGGGTGTCGTCGGGGATCCCGTCAGGACCCTGCGTGACCTCACGGGTGGCAAGGGGTACGATGACGTGCTCTGCTACGCCCCCGTCAGGCAGGTCGTCAACCAGTCGAGCCTCATCCTGGGCCGCGACGGCTGCCTCAACTTCTTTGCCGGGCCCACCGACAGGCGGTTCTCTGCCGAGATAAACTTCTACGAGGTTCACTATGGCTCCCAGCATGTCATGGGAACCACGGGTGGCAACACCGCGGACGAGATCGAGTCCCTTGAGCTCACGGCGGCGGGGCGCCTCGATCCCGCCGTCATGGTCACCCACATCGGCGGCCTGGACGCGGCGCCTCAGACCACGCTCGACCTTCCCAAGATCCCCGGTGGCAAGAAGCTCATCTACACCCATATGGACATGCCCCTCGTTGCCCTGGACGACCTGCGCGGCAAGGCTGGCGAGGATGGGCGCTACGGAAGGCTCGCCGACCTCGTCGAGGCGCACAATGGTCTGTGGAATCCCGAGGCGGAGCGCTTCCTGCTGGAAAACTGGGCGCAGGACTAGTCGATGGACTGCCGGGGGGTCGCGACCTCGGCGGTCGGCCCTGATCCCATCGGTGTGACCATGCCGCTGCGCTACCATGGAAGCTCATGGGCGCAGCGGCTTTTGTCGCGCACGGGGCGTGTCTGGGGGTTCTTGGGACATGGATATGAACGAGCGTCGCGAACGTATCGTCGAGCTGGTCAACCAGGAGGGGAGCGTTGCCTTCTCGCAGTTGAAGAGGGCTTTCCCCGACGTGAGCGACATGACCCTGCGAACCGACCTCAAGGCGCTCGACCAGCAGCGCAGCATCATTCGCGTGCACGGCGGGGTCCGTTCGGTGGGCTATGCCATCGGAACGGACGACCTGTTGGCAAACCGCAGCTCTCGCAGCGTGGCGCAGAAGGGCGAGATCGCACGCCAGGCGATCGAGCTCATACGTCCCAACACGACGATATTCGTCGATTCGGGCAGCACCACCACGGCCATGGCGGCGGCCCTGTCCGACATGCGCCTGCTCGTCTTCACCAACTCGCTGACGGTCGCGATCGAACTCGCCCGTCTCAATCAGGTCGTGACCTACCTGATCGGCGGGCAGCTCAATCGTGCCTCGATGAGCATCTCGGGGGCGCGAGCAACCAATAGCCTGCGCATGCTTGCGTTTGACCAGCTCTTTCTGGGCGTCACGGCCTATGAGCGCAGGGGTGGCTTCTCCTGTGGGCTCGATGACGAGGCGGTCTTCAAGGCCACCTGCATGAAGTGTGCCAGCGAGACCATCGTCCTCATGGATTCGAGCAAGGAGGGCAAGCGCACCACCTTCCCCATCTGTGGGCTGGCGGAAGTTGACAGGATCGTCTCCGATGGCGGGCTCTCCCAAGAGCTGCTTGACGACTGCGCGAGCGCGGGCGTGGAGGTCGTCCAGGCCTCGGCGCGCCCCTGACGCCGGAGGCCCATGGCCAGCTAGGCACTGTCAAGGGCACGGAAGAGGAATGTGCCCTCCTCGTACACGCCATAGCTGTGCGTGCCATCCTTGGGGATGCCCACGGAGCCGGGGTTGAAGCACCAGATGCCTGGGTGCGCCTCGCTTTTCGCATGCACCTTCTTGTGCGTATGGCCGTATACGATGGTGCTGCCCGCAGGCAGGGGTGGCATGCGGTCGACGGAGTTGTGGATGCCCGGCCCCCATACGTGCCCATGGGTCAGGAAGAGCGTGCAGTCTGCGTCCGGATCATAGAGGGCCGTGCTCTCGGACATGAGGGAGAAGCCCAGCACCATCTGGTCCACCTCGGCATCACAGTTGCCCCGCACGGCGATCACCTGGTCGGCAATGGGGCTCAGCATCTCGATCACGCGCTTGGGCGCATAGTCCGCCGGCAGCTCGTTGCGCGGACCGTGGTAGAGGAGGTCGCCGAGCAGCACCACGCGATCCGGGCTCTCACGCTCGATGGCGCTCATGAGCCTGGCACACCAGTCTGCCGCGCCATGGATGTCCGATGCGATGAGCAGTCTCATGGATGCCTCCAGCTCCGCCCGCCCGTGCCTGTAGGGTTCTCGCCTACAGAGCACTCTAGGACTGTGCGCACGCCGCTGTCCCTGGTTCGCGCAAAGCTCACAAAACGCTTTCACGGTGCCATGCCCACCATCCGACCAGGTTGGTGGGTGCGAGACGGACGTCCGTCTTACGCATCGGCTTTATAGTGCGAATGACACTAAATCTCATGTAAAGAGACTTAGATAATGTATAGAATCTAAGCGCATGGGAACAAGTAACAACGTATGCCAGTGTGAACAAGGCTTTCGGGTGCGCCAGGCTCCCGTGAGCGCGGGGAAAGGAACATCACCATGAGCAAGATTCTGGGCATCGACCTTGGCACCACCAACTCTGCGATGGCCGTTCTCGAGGGAGGCGAGCCCACCATCATCGTGAACGCCGAGGGCGACCGCACCACCCCCTCCGTCGTGGGCTTCCGTCAGGATGGCGACCGCGTGGTGGGCAAGGCCGCCAAGAACCAGGCCGTCACCAACGCGAAGAACACCGTGTTCTCCATCAAGCGCTTCATGGGCCGCCGCTACGACGAGGTCGGCTCCGAGCTCAAGACCGTGCCCTACAAGGTCAAGCCCGGTACGGGCGGCCGCGCCGTGGTGGAGATCGAGGGTGAGGACTACACGCCCGAGCAGGTCAGTGCCATGATCCTCTCCAAGATGAAGGCGGACGCCGAGAAGTACCTGGGCGAGGCCGTCACGGATGCCGTCATCACCGTGCCCGCCTACTTCAACGACGCCCAGCGCCAGGCCACGAAGGATGCCGGCAAGATCGCCGGCCTCAATGTGCAGCGCATCGTCAACGAGCCCACGGCCGCGGCCTTGGCCTATGGCCTGGACAAGCAGAACCAGGAGCAGAAGGTCCTGGTCTTCGACCTGGGCGGCGGCACGTTCGACGTCTCCATCCTGGATCTCGCGGACGGCGTGATCGAGGTGCTCGCCACCAACGGCGACAACCACCTGGGTGGCGACGACTGGGACCAGAAGGTCATAGACTGGATGGCCGAGAAGTTCCAGCAGGAGAATGGCATCGACCTGCGTAAGGATCCCATGGCGCTCCAGCGCCTCAAGGAGGCCGCCGAGAACGCCAAGAAGGAGCTCTCGAGCGCCCAGCAGGCGGACGTCAACCTGCCGTTCATCGCCATGGACGCCAATGGCCCCAAGAACCTCATGTACACGCTGACGCGTGCCGAGTTCGAGCGCATCACGCGCGACTTGCTCGAGCGCTGCAAGGCGCCCGTCACCAGCGCGCTTCGCGACGCCAACCTGCAGCTCTCCGACATCAACGAGGTCATTCTCGTGGGCGGCTCCAGTCGTATGCCCGCCGTGCAGGACCTCGTGAAGCAGATGACCGGCAAGCAGCCCAACATGTCCGTGAACCCCGACGAGGTCGTGGCCGATGGCGCCGCCGTTCAGGCGGGCGTCCTCACGGGCGACGTGTCCGGCATCCTGCTGCTCGACGTCACGCCGCTCTCCTTGGGCGTGGAGACCATGGGCGGCGTCATGACCAAGATGATCGACCGCAACACCACCATCCCCACGAGCAAGACCGAGATCTACTCCACGGCCGCCGACAACCAGACGTCCGTCGAGATCAACGTCCTGCAGGGCGAGCGCGAGATGGCTGCCGACAACAAGAGCCTGGGCAAGTTCAACCTCACCGGCATTCCCGCCGCGCGGCGTGGCGTGCCCCAGATAGAGGTCACGTTCGACATCGACGCCAACGGCATCGTGAAGGTGACGGCCAAAGACAAGGGCACCGGCAAGCAGCAGCAGATCACCATCTCCGGCTCCACAGCCCTCTCGGACGACGAGGTCGACCGCATGGTGAAGGATGCCGAGTCCCATGCCGAGGAGGACAAGAAGCACAAGGACGAGATCGAGGTCCGCAACCAGACCGACAGCCTGTGCTACTCCACCGAGCAGACGCTCAAGGACTTGGGTGACAAGGCTCCCGCCGATGTGAGGAAGCAGGTCGAGGATGCCGTGGCCGAGGCAAAGAAGGCGCTTGACGGCACCGACGTCGATGCCATCAAGGCCGCGGGCGAGAAGCTCCAGGAGGTTGGCCACAAGCTGGCGGAGATCGTCTACTCCGACGCCAACGCCCAGGCATCAGGCGCCAGCGGCGACGCCTCGGGCGCACAGGCCACGGGCAATACCGACGATGTGGTTGACGCAGACTACGAGGTCGTCGATGACGACAAGGATAACAAGTAGTGCCCTTGGTCAGACGCGGCTCGTAGATGAGACCGGAGGGCGGCCCTCATGGGGCCGCCCCCTTGGGCGCAGAGGAGGGTGACGTGAACGTGCCAATCGAGGATGACGGGCGCAAGCCCGAGGAGGCAGGGGCTGACACCACTGGTGCAGAGACGACGGACGATGTCCGTGCGACGGATGCCACGACTGACGAGGATGCCGAGGAGCGAGCCCGCGTGGAGGCGGCCATCAAGGCCGGCGAGGAGGCTGCCGAGGAGGATTTCAAGGCGGAGGCAGAGCGTCTGGTCGTTGAGCGCGACGCACTCCAGAGGCAGCTTGATGGCGTGGCGGATGAGATCGCCGCTGCCAAGAGGCAGGCGGACGACTCCACGGAGCGCCTCGCGCGCCTGCAGGCCGACTGGGAGAACTATCGCCGCCGCACCGCGCAGGAGCGCCTCGCCGAGCGCGAGCGCGCTGCGGAGAGGCTGGTGGTGAGCCTGCTCCCCGTGTTGGATGACATGGAGCGCGCGTGTGGACATGCACAGGAGAACAATGCGGGCGACGCCGGCGTGATGCAGTTCGTCGAGGGCGTGGAGGCCATTCACGACAAGATGTATGGCGTGCTCAACAAGGAGGGCGTGGAGGTCATAGACCCCACGGGCGAGGCCTTCGACCCGAGGATCCACCAGGCCGTGGGCCGTGAGGAGGACACCGAGGCCTACGACGAGACGGTGAAGCAGGTGTATCAGAAGGGCTACCGGATGGGGGGCAAGGTCATCCGCAGCGCGATGGTCATCGTCACCTACGGCGGCCCCAAGCGACCCACCCCCGAGCCCGAGGTGGCAGCGCCGGAGGAAGGCGCGGAGGGCGCGTGCCCCCAGGGTTCTGCCGACGATGGAGGGGCAGAGTAAGGCAACGGCTTGCCAGGTGCCCGGATCGAGGTGGTTCGGGCGCACCCTTTGAGTTGTCCTGGGCCTAGGCGCCGGACGACGTACAAGCAAGAAGGGAGGCGTTCGCCTCATGGCAGGAAAGAGGAACTACTACGACGTCCTTGGCGTGAAGCGTGACGCCACAGACGACCAGATAAAAAAGGCGTTTCGCAAGCTCGCGGCCAGGTATCATCCGGATGCGGGCGGCGACGAGCAGAAGTTCAAGGAGGTCAGCGAGGCGTACACTACGCTCAGTGACCCCCAGAAGCGTAAGGAATACGATCAGCTGCTGATGTTCGGCGGCATTCCCGGATCCGACTTCGGCGGTTCGGGCGGCCGCAATCGCGGCGGCTATACCTACACCACCAACGTCGGCGGCGACTGGGGCGACATCTTCGACAGTATCCGCAACGGCGATGGTGCCTTCTCGGGCTTCGACTTCTCCACGATCTTTGGCGGCCAGGCTGCGGGAGCACGCACCAGCCGTCCCGTGAAGGGTTCCGACCTGACGATGACCATCGAGGTCAGCGCCGACGAGGCCTTCAAGGGCACCCAGCGCAGGGTGACCTTCACCATCCCCTCCACGGGGGAGCGACAGTCGCTCAACGTCAAGGTTCCGGCGGGAGCCGTCGATGGCGGCAAGCTGCGCTACCGTGGTCGTGGCGAGTATGGCGCCAACGGTGGGGCCCGTGGCGATCTCGTGGTCACCACGCACGTGCTTGAGCACCCCCTCTTCAAGCGTGATGGCGCGGATGTGCGCATGGAGCTGCCCATAAGCATGTACGAGGCGGCGCTGGGCGCGGGCATACAGATTCCCACGCCCGCAGGAAGGGAGCTGCTGCTCAAGGTTCCCGCCGGTACCCAGGACGGCAAGACGTTCCGCTTCCGTGGCATGGGCGCGCCCGACGTCAAGCACTCGGGAGGCACCGGAGCGCTCTACGTGACGGTGCGCGTCAAGGTTCCCACGCGGCTTTCCGCAAGGGAGCGTGACGAGCTGCAGGCACTCCGCGATGAGGACGAGCGTGACTATAGAAGGGGCGTGAATCGCTATGGCGCGTAGCGATGAGGACGGGGCCGGCATCCCCGACCGTGCCTCAAAGGACAAGCCGCTGTACATGATCAGCGTAGCGGCTGAGCTCACGGGCATGCATCCTCAGACGCTGCGTGTCTATGAGCAGAAGGGGCTCGTGAACCCCGGCCGTTCGCGGGGCAACACGCGCCTGTACTCGCGGGGCGACATCGAGCGGCTCAATCTCATCAGCAAGCTCACGGACGAGGGCATCAACCTGGCGGGGGTCGTGCGCATCCTCGACATGCGCGAGCGTGCGGAGGCGCGCGACCAGGAGATAGACCGGCTGCGCTCCCGCGTGCGCAAGCTTGAGGACGAGATGCACGAGCTGCGCATACGGGAGCGGATCACGGCGCTGGCCCGCTACGATGGCGCAAGCCCCGAGCAGGTCATGCGAGGGCTGCTCAACAGCGCCGACGAGTAGCCCTCCCTGGGGGAGTGGAGGGGGAGTCGTTCGCACTTTCGCGGCGGCCCCCTTCGAGTCGTATGCAGTCGCGCGGAGGCTCCCCGCGGGTCGTATGCGATTTCTGGGGCCAAAACGGTCCTCGGGGGCGTCCCTCCCGACGGGGGCAGGCCTTCTGCCTGCGGCTCGCGGAACGCCGGGTCGTCCGCGATTGCGAACGACCCGGGAGGCCGGTCCGAGGGATTGCATACGACTCGGGAGGGCACGCCACGGGATCGCGAACGACTCGGGGAGGCGGGGCCGGAGGGGCGGGGCTACGTGGGCGCGTAGGTTCCGTCCCGGTAGTCGATAGCGTAGCCCTTGGCGGCGTTGTAGACCTCGAGGCGCTCGTCGAGGCGGCCGTCCGACGAGAGCACGTCCACGAGCACCGAGCGCGGGATGGGCTCGGCGCCCTCGTAGGCCGGCGTGGCGACGTACTGCACGGTCACGTCGGGGTAGGCCGCGAGCCAGCCCCTGATGGCGGCCTCGAAGACGTCCATGCCGCCCTGGCCGTCGCTCGCCCCCACGTTGAGCATGCGCGTCCCCGTCACCAGGTTCTCCCTGCGCTCCTCGCCGCCAAGCGACTTGGCCAGCAGGTGGCAGCGGTTCCAGAACCAGTCGCGGGAGACCCTGCCGTCGGGCAGCACGATGGTCGCCCTCGAGTTCCTGGGCCAGCCCGCCGGACGCCACGTGCCCGACGGGCCTGCGCCGGACCCTCGGGGTCAGCCTCGCGTTAGGATACTGGTACATGGGGGCTCCTCTCGCCGCAAGTCCAGTCAACTCACAGTTTGGTGGAGCCCTCCTCCTTTGTCACACGCGGGGTGTCAACAACCTGTTGGCGCGCAATAGCTAGGTGCTGCGCGCATCCGCGTATGCTCACTGATCGCCGCCCTGCGCGACCGCGCTGTGGCGGGCCATGTGGCGCACCCTCGCTCCACGGTGTATGAGTTTGCCCCCTTCACGAGTGAGATGCGACGTGAGGGTTACACGATTCTCTGTGGGCAGATGGCCCCTATTCACTTCGAGCTATTCGAGCGGGCCATACAAGATGGCGGCTACAACTTCGAGGTGTTGCCTGCGGTGAGCGAACGCACCGTTGAACTGGGGCTCAGATACGCCAACAACGACATGTGCTATCCCGCAATTCACATTGTGGGGCAGGTCATGGAGGCGGTGCTCTCGGGCAGGTATGACCCGCACCACCTGGCCATCATGATGACCAATCCCGGAGACGGTTGTCGTGCGAGCAACTACCTCTCAGCCATCAGTCGGGCCCTGCGTGACGCGGGTTTTGCGAAGGCGCCCATCATCTCGTCATCGCTGCTTTCGTTTGATGGTCGTCACCCTGGCTTCCGATCGTCTATGAAGACGTTCGTCGACATGGCTCGCGCCTGCATCATTGGTGACGCCCTCATGCTATGTCTGCACCGCACGCGTCCCTACGAGCAGGTTCCGGGATCCGCCGATGCGCTCTTCCGGCTGTGGATGGATCGGTGCAAGGAGGCGTTGGCAGGCTACACTTTCGCAAGCTTCGCCCATGATGTCGCGGCCATTGTGGCAGACTTCGACACACTTACCCTAGTAGACGACGGGAGTCGCCCGCGTGTGGGCGTGGTGGGCGAGATACATACGAAGTACGATCCCGACGGCAACAATGACATCGTAGCCATCATTGAGACACAGGGCTGTGAGGCGGTGGTGGGAAGCCTGATGAACTATCTGCTCTTTGAGATGAGTGGCGACCGTGCAGGTACGCAAGGGTCAGACGCAACCGAAGCCGACGGCACCTCAGCACGCGTGGCAGCTGCGATCAAGACCCTCGAGAGCATGCGTGCCGTACTCACCCGTGCGCTTGAGCGTTCGTCTCGTTTTGATGCGCCGTTCGACCTCTGCGCCTTGCGCGAGCGGGGGACACGAGTGATTTCGGGACACAATACCTGCGGCATGGGCTGGTTGCTTGCAGGCGAGGTTACCGAACTGGTCGAACATGGCTGCATCAACGTCCTGTGCTTGCAACCGTTCTCGTGTCTGCCCAACCACATCGCGGGCAAGGCGATCATCAAGGAGATGCGTCGTAGATACCCCGGGCTCAACATGATGACGATTGACTATGACCCAGGTGCCAGCGAGATCAACCAGCTCAACCGAATTATGCTGCTTACCTCGGTGGCGCACGCCGAGTACAACGCTGGCAGTGACATGCCCCGCCAGACACGACAGACCACTCGCGAAAAAGGATGCATACAAACAGGTAGCAACAGCTAGTATTATCTTTGATAGGAGTTAGATCATCCAAACTTCAGGCAGTGACCCGGCACCCATTGGCGTCCGTACGGGAAGAAGGGAAGGCAGCATGGCAGAAGATGAGGCATACCTCGTCGTCAAGGGTGTCGAGAAGCACTATGGCGAGGGAGAGGCGCGCGTCGAGGTGCTGAGAGGCATCGACTGCACCATCACCAAGGGCGAGATTTGTGTCCTCCTCGGCCCTTCAGGCTCGGGCAAGTCGACGTTCTTGGACGTCGTGGGCGGCCTTGAGCCCGCAGATGCCGGTAGCATCATCGTGGGCGATACCGACATCACCAAGATTGCCGGCAAGGAGCTTGTGGAGTACCGCAGACGCGAGCTTGGCTTCATATTCCAGTTCTACAACCTCGTGCCCGACCTCACGGTACGCGAGAACATCGAGGTTTGCGAGTATCTCTCCAAAGAATCACTGTCTGTGGACGACCTGCTGCACTCACTTGGCCTCTGGGAGCATCGTAACAAGTTTCCCAACCAGGTTTCGGGTGGCCAGCAGCAGCGCTGTGCCATCGGTCGCGCCCTCGTGAAGGCGCCCGGCCTGTTGCTGTGCGACGAGCCTACGGGTGCGCTCGACTACAAGACGTCCAAGGAGATCCTGGAGCTCATGGAGCGCGTTAACCAGGAGTTTGGCACCACGATGGTCATCGTTACGCACAACGATGCCATCTGCAGGATGAGCCATCACATCCTGCGCCTGCGCGATGGCCTCCTCGTCGAGGACGAGGCCAACCCCACCCCCATGCCCGCGTCCGAGCTGACTTGGTAAGGGGGCATGCAGATGTCTCCTCTTGGGAAGCGTTACCCGCGCTCGATCAGACATAACCTCGGGCGCTATATTGGGCTGTTGATTCTGCTGATGATGGCCGTAGGGCTCGGCAACGGCTACATGCAGGCGGCGCAAAACAACATCGACATGATGAGCGGCATGCGTGAGAAGTACAGCGTCGAGGACGGTCGCTTCATGACCGACTTCGAGGCTAAGGCAGATGCCATCAAGGACGTCGAGGCGCTGGGCTGCACGGTGCACGAGAACTTCAGCTATGATGCCAGCCTTACCATCCCCGGGCGCACCATCGACGACACGACGGTTCGCCTCTATGGTGACCGCGAGGGCTTCGATGAGGTGAGCTATACCGATGGCCGTGCGCCCGAGGCAGACGGCGAAGTGGCGCTCGACCGTGTGTTCATGCAGAACAACAAGCTGTCCTTGGGCGACACCGTGGAGTTCGACGGTAAGACGTTCACAATCTGCGGCATCGTGTCTCTCCCCGACTACGTCACGCTTTTCGAGAACAATAGCGATACTGTGTATGACGCCCTCACGTTTGGTGTGGGCCAAGTCACGTCGGGGGCGCGTGACGCGCTGGCCAAGGGTGACCAGACCTTCACGTACTCGTTCTCCTTTGGTGACCGCGACCTGTCCCTAGCCGATCGCGTCAGCCTTGAGAAGCGCATGGTCGACGTGCTCATCGACCATGGCGTCTCGGTGAGCGACATGATCGACCATGAGTACAACCAGGGCATCAGCTATGCCACGGGCGACAACGAGGGTGACCTCAACACGGCCCTGACCCTCACGATCATCCTCACGATCGTCCTCTCCTTCATCTTTGTGCTGCTCACCAATGCCACCATCGAGCAGGAGAGCAGTGCTATCGGCACGCTGCTCTCGATGGGCTACACAAAGGGCGAGCTGGTCAGGCACTACCTCACGCTGCCGATGATCGTGGGCGCGGTGGGCTGCCTGCTGGGCCTCGGGTACGCCATCCTGGTGGAGGACACTATCCGACAGTCGTATTACAACACGTACAGCCTGCCTCCCTACGTGCGCGGCTTCCATCCTGACATCTACCTCAAGACGGTTCTTGTGCCGCTTGTGCTACTGTTCGTAATCCTTCTCGCTGGCCTTTTACTCAAGCTGCGCCTTACGCCGCTGCAATTTTTGCGCGGCGAGGTACGGGGCAGCAGGGGGGCGAAGAAGGAGTCGTCGCTGCCCGAGGGTATGAGCTACGTGCAGCGCTTTCGCCTGCGCGTCTTCCTGCGTAACACCTCGAGCTTCGTCATACTGTTCATTGGCATCCTCGTTGCCAACACGCTGCTGCTCTTCTCGCTCTCCGTCATGCCGTCGGTTCGCAGCTATGCGGTCGAGCTGAAGCGCGGCATCCCGGCGGAGCACGTCTATACGCTCAAGGACGAGCTGCGGATTGATGGCACTGCCGACGAGCGAGCCGCATGGGCCGCCATTGAGGAGATCACCACCAATGAGAAGTACGCCGGCATCGACCTTGACCTCATCGAGGATGTGGCCAATGACCTGCGGGCTGCAGGCTCGAGCTTCCGCGACTTTGATAAGGACGCCATTGGCGCACTTGCCCTCATGAGCAACCTCACGAAGGCCGACGTGGACGATTCCGACGAGCTTAGGATGCTCATGCGAGCCTATGGCGTGGATGACTTCACCGACCTTGCCGACACCAACTTCCACAAGCTGTTTGTCGCGGTCATGGCCAGACAAGGCGTGCACCTCTCCGATGCCACTGACGGTCAGCTCACAACCTTGCTCGAGCACGCGCGTGAGTTGAGCAAACAGATCGCCCCCCTCACCGACGACGAACGCAAGGACTTTGGCAACCTCATCGTTGACGTCTCGAAGGTGGACAACTTCGACATCGCCGTGAACCCCGCCCAGATGAGCCAGGCCACGATCGACCAGGCAGAGCCCTTCGCCGTTACTCGGCTCGAGTGCGGCCGTGCGCTCGATGACAGCAACGAGACGGTCACCATATACGGCATCCAGGAGGGCTCCGCATATTACCCAGACATCGACGTGAGCGGTGGACGCATCGTGGCAGATCCCGGGCTGCTTGAGAAGTGCGGCATCACGCTCGGCGAGCCCGCCACGTTTACCGACCGCACGACGGGTGACGCCTACGACATCACGATTGACGGGGCGACTGCGCTTGCGGCCTCGACCAATGTGTACATGAGCATCGATACGTTCAACCAGATGTTCGGCAATGACGAGGGCTACTTCAACGGATACTTCTCCAACGAGGCGCTCGACCTCAACCGGCGCTACCTTGTGTCCGACTACACCCCGGCAGACGCCGACAAGATTGCCGACCAGCTTGAAGACAGCTATGGCGACATCATGAACGTCATCACATGGCTCTCGATTCCCATCTTCATCATCGTCATCTACCTGCTCACCAAGACGCTCATCGACAGAAGCGCACGCTCCATCGCCTACATGAAGGTCTTTGGCTACAAGAATAGTGAGATAGACATGCTCTACCTGCGCTCCATCACGGTGGGCGTAGTCATTTCGCTGTTCGTGAGCGTGCCCATCCTCAGGGAGCTCATCGGCGTGGTGTATAGGTTCATGCTGGCTGCGCAAAACGGCAACTACGTCTATACGTTGACCCTGCAAATTGTTGTCATCGACCTTGTCATAGCGCTCATCACCTACCTCGTGGTGGCGCTACTGCACATGCGTCACATCAAGAAGGTGCCGCTGTCGCTGGCGCTCAAGGTCGTCGAGTAGCGAGACGGTTGGGGCGGCATGGCTCGCACCCACGTATCAAGATAGCGTCTCAACTATGACACACGCTATGCCAAGGCCAAGGACGCAAACGACCCAGTGGCCTGGCACGGTGCGAGGCGGCGCCATCCGCGGCTCCTACGTCGGTGCGTAGGTGCCGCTCGCATAGTCGATCGCGTAGCCCTTGGCGGCGTTGTAGACCTCGAGGCGCTCGTCGAGGCGGCCGTCCGACGAGAGCACGTCCACGAGCACCGAGCGCGGGATGGGCTCGGCGCCCTCGTAGGCCGGCGTGGCGACGTACTGCACGGTCACGTCGGGGTAGGCCGCGAGCCAGCCCCTGATGGCGGCCTCGAAGACGTCCATGCCGCCCTGGCCGTCGCTCGCCCCCACGTTGAGCATGCGCGTCCCCGTCACCAGGTTCTCCCTGCGCTCCTCGCCGCCAAGCGACTTGGCCAGCAGGTGGCAGCGGTTCCAGAACCAGTCGCGGGAGACCCTGCCGTCGGGCAGCACGATGGTCGCCCTCGAGTTCCTGGGCCAGCCCGCGGGGTCGGGTGCCGCCTCCCGCTCGCGGCCCTCGCCCGCGCGCATGAGGCCGCTGGTGATGCATGCCCTCACGGTGCCCGCACGACCCTGCGCATCGAGCGGCGCGTACGTCACCTGGCCCGGGGAGAGCGGGGCATCTATGTGCGCCTTCCCCACGAGCCGCACGTAGTTGGGGGCGTCCTGCTCCGACCATGCGGTCCAGGCGGGGGAGCCATCCCGGTAGGAGGCCGAGGGCTGTCCCGGTATGGGCGGCACGCATCCCGGCAGCATCCCCGCCATCAGGGCCAGCGACAGCGTGATGACGAGGGTCCCGCGCAGGCCGTGCCGAAGACGGCCTGCGACCAGGACCGCCGCCAGCACTATAAGCGAGACCACCACGCCCATGCCCACGCCCCCTCGTGAGACACGATTATAGCGACATGAAATGACCGTTGCCGTAGCACGGGACTTGGGGTACGATACTGGCCTACGCGGGCGTGGCGGAATTGGCAGACGCGTGCGGTTCAGGTCCGTATGAGAGCAATCTCATGAAGGTTCAAGTCCTTTCGCCCGCACCAGTTCACAGAGAGGGAGCTCCCGCGGGAGCTCCCTTTTTCGGCTCTTCAAAACTTCTGGTGGGTAGCACACGGGCTCCCACCGCGCCTCCCTCCCGGCAGGCGGTATGATTCCTGCGACTGGTGGACGCGGCGATCGGAGCCGTGCATGGACGCGCAGGCCGGCATGCTGGCGCAGCTCTTCGAGAGATCGATGGGGCTGGGGCCGGAGTGGAGGGCCTCGGAGGTCTGGTTCGAGGAGCGCGGCGGGGCCCCGGACGAGCTGCACGTCCGCGTCGAGCACGTCCGCGGCCAGGCCGTGGGGCGCCCCGAGTGCGGGCGGAGGTGCGGCACCTACGACACCCGGGAGCGCACCTGGCGCCACCTCGACATCTGGCAGTACGAGACGGTCGTGCACTGCGCCGTGCCCAGGGCGGACTGCCCGGAGCACGGCGTCCGCACCGTGCGCATGCCCTGGGAGGTCCGGCCGAACTCGCACTTCACGGCCCTCTTCGAGGTGCAGGTGCTGGTCATGGCCCTGTCCGGGATGACCGTGGCGGCCATCGCGTCGCGGGTGCGGGAGGGCGACGCCCGCGTCTGGGCGCTCCTGCGCCGTGCCGTCGCCGAGGCGAGGGGGTCGGCCGACTACTCCGCCGTCGAGCGCGTCGGCATCGACGACACCGCGAGGGGGCGCGGCCAGAGCTACATAAGCACCATGGTGGACCTCGACGCCCGGCGGGTCGTCGCCGTCACCGAGGGCAGGGACAGGGGGTCGGTCGGCAGGCTCTGCGACCAGCTGGAGGAGCGCGGCGGCGACCGCTCCCGCGTGCTCGAGGTCACCAGGGACATGGCCGAGGCGTACTCGCTCGGCGTCGCGTCCGAGATGCCCCAGGCGGCCCAGACCGTCGACCGCTCCCGCGTGATGCAGCTCTTCTCGAGGGCCACGGACCGGGTGAGGTGCCGCGAGAGGCGCGAGTCCGAGGAGAAGAGGGCCATGCTCGCCGGCACGAAGTACGTCTGGCTCAAGCGCGAGTCCAACCTCACGGGGAGGCAGCTCGCGAAGAGGGCCGGGCTCGACCCGGCGCGCCCGCGCCCGAGGACCGCGAGGGCATGCCAGATGGCCGAGGCGATGCGCGACGTCTACGGGCTCCCCGGCCGCGAGTCCGCGGCGCGGGCGCTCGACCGGCTCTGCTCCTGGATGATGCACTCGAACGTCCCGGAGATGAAGGTGGTCGCGGGGACGCTCCGCAAGGAGCGGGAGGGCATCCCCGACTGGTGGCGGAGGGGCTCGACGAACGCGATCCTGGAGGGGCTCAACTCAATCGTCCAGTCCATCAAGAGGGCCGCGAGGGGCTTCAGGAACACCGGGTACTTCGAGACGATGATATTCCTCAGGCTCGGTCGCCTGGACTTCTCGGCCCAGCTGGCCGTCTCGACCGCTACCCACTAGAAACCGTAAAGAACCCCTTTTTCGTGGACGCCTCTGGGGACGGACGACGTTGCTACACGTTGTCGTCATCGAAGGCCGACCAACCGCTTTCGGAGTCATCCTCGTCATCAAAGAGATCCCAATCGTCCTCGGACCTCTCGTGGTTCTTGTACAGGCGATGCGTGCGACGTTCCAGCACCAGCGAGATGATGAAGAACAGCACGATGCCGCCGCCCACGAGGGTCAGCACGCCGGGTCGCGTGCCAAAGAGCCAATCAAAGAACCGTGACACCTGCTCCATCGCGCGCTCCTTCCATGAGGGAAGCCATGCATCGGCCGTATGGCCTCATCACAAGTATATACTTGGGCATCAGGTGTGCGCCGGGCGCAGCCATGCCGCGCCGCCCATCGAGACGTAGCGACAACCGAGAGGACCGTCATGCTCGACATCAAGTTCGTTCGAGAGAATCCCGACATCGTGGACACGTCCTGCGCGTCTCGCCAGAATGCCCACTGGGATCGCGAACGCTTCTTCGAGCTCGACGAGGAGCGTCGTTCCACCATCACGGAGGTCGAGCGGCTGCAGGCCGATCGCAATGCCGCGTCCAAGCTCATCGGCCAGCTCATGCGCGAGGGCAGACGGGACGAGGCCGAGGCCGCAAAGGCCGAGGTCGCGGCTAACAAGAGACGCATCGCAAAGCTCAACGACAGGCGCGACCAGACCGAGGGGGAGCTCTTTGACCTGCTTGCCGCCATCCCCAACATCCCCCACGAGTCCGTGCCCTACGGCAGGGACGACTCCGATAACCCCGAGGTGCGCCGCTGGGGCGAGCCGACACGGTTCGCCTTCGAGCCCAAGGCCCACTGGGACCTCGGTCCCTCCTGTGGCATGATCGACTTCGATCGCGGCGTCAAGCTCGCCGGCACCCGCTTCTACCTGCTGGGAGGCACGGGCGCCCTCATGGAGCGCGCCCTCATCAACTTCTTCGTCGACCAGCACGTGCAGGCCGGCTTCAAGGAGTGGTGGCCACCCGTCATCACCAACCACGACTCACTCTTTGGCACGGGTCAGCTGCCCAAGTTCGACGAGGATCTCTTCCACGTGAACGGTGGCATGTACCTCATCCCCACGGCCGAGGTCATGCTCACCAACATCCATCGGGACGAGGTGCTCGACGGCGCCTCGCTGCCCCTGTGGTACACGGCCTTCACGCCGTGCTTCCGCGAGGAGGCGGGCTCCGCCGGCCGCGACACCCGTGGCATCATTCGCGTGCATGAGTTCGACAAGGTCGAGATGGTCAAGTTCGCCAGGCCCGAGGACTCCATGGACCAGCTCGAGTCCATGGTGGTCGAGGCCGAGAGCTGCCTGCAGCTTCTGGGCCTGCCCTACCGCGTGGTCACGCTCTGCACGGGCGACCTTGGCTTCTCCGCCACCAAGTGCTACGACCTCGAGGTCTGGCTGCCCAGCTATGATGCCTACAAGGAGATCTCCTCCTGCTCCAACTGCTGGGACTTCCAGGCCCGTCGCGCCAACATCCGCTACCGGGATCCCAAGGAGTTCAAGGGCACACGCCTGGTGCACACGCTCAATGGCTCCGGCCTGGCCGTGGGCCGCACGATGGCCGCCATCATGGAGAACTATCAGAACGCCGACGGCTCCATCACGGTGCCCAAGGCCCTGCGTCCCTACATGCGCGGCCTTGAGGTCATACGGCCGGAGCACTGACCGCGGGTCCCCGCCCTGCGGGGCGCCAGGGGGAAGGGGTTCCCTCCCCTCCCGAAAGGTAGTTGACAAATAGGAACAGTTGTTCTACTTTCAAGAAAAGCCGATGAGAGGAGCCCATGGCCATGGAAGAGTCAGAGGTCATATGGGAAGAGTCTGATGCCGACGAGCATCGTGTGGTACGCGTGGGAACCCATGGGGACGGCGTACGCATCGAGCAGGTGAGCTCTGGTCCCACCACGCGTCTGGTCTATGGGGAGACGCTCTATACCCAGCGCCTGGATATACGTGGCTGGGATGTGGCGGGTGCGCGAGATGCCCTGTCAGGCTTTCTCGAGCATGGAGGTGCGCTCATAGATGTGGAGGACGCCCTCGATGCGCTGGGCATCCCCTATACCTACAGCGGGCTGGGAAGCAAGGACGTCGTCTTCAGGCCACCAGTGGCCGACGGTACGCCCCCTCTCAAGCGGACGGCAGATCTTTCGTCATCGCCTAGCGGGTATGGGCGACCTTGTGGCACGGTACCGTCGCGTGCCCTGCACCGTCCTATAGCCTGATCCGCAGCTCGATGGGGCAGTGGTCGCTGCCATACACGTCCGAGAGGATGGACGCGCCCTCGATGCGGTTGGCCGCGTCGTCGCTCACCAGAAAGTAGTCGATGCGCCACCCCACGTTTCGCTCACGGGCGCGCATGCGATAGCTCCACCAGCTGTAGGCATCCGTACGGTCGGGGTAGAGCCTGCGGAAGCTGTCGGTGAAGCCCGCATCCAGCAGCCTGCCGAAGCTCGAGCGCTCCTCGTCCGAGAAGCCTGCGTTCTGATGGTTGGTGGCGGGGTTCTTGAGGTCGATCTCCTCATGGGCCACATTGAAGTCCCCACAGGTGATGACGGGCTTGTCCTCGGCAAGGCCAGACAGGAAGGCGCGGTAGCGCTCGTCCCACGTCATGCGCTCGTCCAGGCGGGCGAGCCCGTCCTTGGAGTTGGGCGTATAGACGTCCACGAACCAGTAGGTGGGAAACTCCAGCGCGCACACGCGCCCCTCGTCATCCGCAACGGGCGAGCCGATTCGTCGTATGACGGAGAGAGGCTCCTCCCGGCTGAAGACCGCGGTGCCCGAATAGCCCTTGCGCTTGGCATAGTTCCACGTCTGTGTGTAATCCGGGATGTCCAGCTCGATCTGGCCCTCCTGGAGCTTCGTCTCCTGGATGGCAAAGACATCGGCGTCGCACGAGGAGAACACCTCGGCAAAGCCGGGATCCTTCCTTATGACGGCGCGCAGGCCGTTCACGTTCCACGAGACGAGCGTGAGCTCGCGTCCTGTGGCGTCGCTGGTGGTGGTGGGCAAGGCGTCTCCTTGTTGGTTGGCGGGTGGCAGGGGCGGTGGGCCTATGGCTCCAGAACAATATAGTCGTCATTGCCGTCCGCCCGGCGGATGCGCTCGCGTATGTCCGCAGGATCGGGGTGCGGGCCGGCGTCGGGTGCGCCAAACAGGAACTCACGCCACTGGGGCAGGTCGCGCATCCCCTGGGCGTGGCCCATGTCATAGGCCGCCTCAAGGCGTGTGGTGTCGAGCGTGCTGTTCTGGACGGGCATCTCGTCGGGGTACACGACGAGACAGCGTCCCTCACGAGCCAGACGCTCCATGCGCCCCAGTTCGTCGTTGTAGCGCTCCCAGCGGGTGAGCAGGGCATGGCGCAGATAGGGATGATCCCGCGCGATCACGCCATACAGCATGCGGTCGCGTTTGGAGGGCGGCATCTTGCGATAGCCCTTGGGGCGCGTCGCCACGAAGAAGAACTTGTGGTAGCCCGCCTCCTCGGCCATGTGCAGGGGGATGCCGGCGCCGTGGCCCAGTCCGCCATCCAGCAGCACGCGGCCATCCATGGGCAGGGGCTTCATCATGCCGGGGAGCGTCGAGCTGGCACGCACCAGGTTGATGGTGGTGATGACGTCGGGCATGTCCTCCTTGCCAAACGTCAGTGTGCGGCCGCTGTCGCGCTCGAAGGCCTGGATGCGAATGCGCGTCGGGTTGGCCTGGAACGTGTCCCAGTCGAAGGGCAGGTACCCATCCTCCACGCAGCCCGCATAGAGATAGTCGGCATTGAAGTAGCCCATGCCCCGTACCAGGGAGGGTATGCCACCAATCTGCACGCCTGTGGGCTTGTGCCCCATGAAGGCCCACCGCGTGCGATGCAGGTCGCGCGAGACATAGTCGACCGTATGGCTTGCGCCGGCGGAGAGGCCACACACAAAGTCAAAGTACATCTGCTGTTCCAAAAGCACGCGCGCAATGCCTGCCGTGTAGGCCGCGCGGTAGCCGCCGCCCTCAAAGACCAGCGCACAATCGAGGATGTTGTTGGTGAGAGTGTCCATAGCCTATCCTTGGTCGTTTTTCCCAGTCTTCCCCTTTTGGGCGCCATCGTGCACCACCTGACAAAGGACAACGAAACCTAAAAGGGCGAGGCGCTACCATGGGCCCATGGCGTCAGGGGGAGGGCGATATGGCTCAGACGATCACAGACCCACATGAGGCGGCCCGCGCGCTCAGGGAGCATGTGGACAAGGCGCACGACATGGTGTTCTTTGGCGGGGCAGGCGTCTCCACGGCAAGCGGCATTCCCGACTTTCGCAGTCCGGGAGGCCTCTACCACCAGCACTTCTCCAGCGCGTACTCGCCCGAGGAGCTGCTGAGCCACCACCTGTACGTCGAGCACCCGGAGGAGTTCTTCGACTTCTACCGCACCATGATGTGCGCCCCCGACGCCAGGCCCAACCAGGTGCACAGGAAGCTTGCCGACCTCGAGCGGGAGGGCAGGCTCAGGGCCATCATCACGCAGAACATCGACGGCCTGCACCAGGCGGCGGGCTCCAGGAACGTCATCGAGCTTCATGGCTCCACGCACCGTAACGTCTGCCAGCGCTGTGGGCGCATGTATTCGCAGGAGTGGGTGCTTGCCACCACGGGGGTGCCGCGCTGCGAGGCGTGCGGGGGCCCAATCAAGCCCGACGTGGTGCTCTACGAGGAGGCGCTGGACGAGCGCAACCTCGTGGCTGCCGTGACGGCCTTGAGCGAGGCGGACCTGCTCGTCATAGGCGGCACCTCGCTGGTGGTCTATCCGGCCGCCGGGCTTGTGAGCTACTTCTCGGGGAACGACCTCGTCATCTGCAACCAGGAGCCCACGCCCGAGGACGCCCGGGCCGACCTCGTGTGCGCCTGCGACATCGCCAGGGCGTTTGATTGGTAGCGGGGCCTCGCGTGGCGGTACAATCTCGCAGCGGGATGCGAACGGTCGTCCATGCCATCGCGGCGGGAGAGGGTCAGCATGACGGAACGGGCTCACATGGATCGTGCGAGGATCGAGCGGGGCGTGCGCCTCATGCTGGAGGGCATGGGCGAGGATCCCGAGCGCGAGGGCCTGCTCGAGACGCCCGCCCGGGTGGCGCGCGCCCTCGAGGAGAGCTGTGCGGGCCTCCATCAGGATCCCGCCCCCCTCTTCGAGAAGTCCTTTGACGCCCATTGCCACGAGATGGTCATCGTGCGCGACATCCCGTTCTATTCCCTGTGCGAGCATCACCTGCTGCCCTTCTTTGGCATGGCGCACGTGGCCTATCTGCCGGGCAGGGACGGCCGCGTCTGTGGCATCTCCAAGCTTGCCCGCGTGGTCGATGTGTACGCCAAGCGCCCCCAGATCCAAGAGCAGCTCACGCGCCAGGTGGCGGACGCCATCATGGAGGGGGTCGATGCGCTGGGCGTGCTCGTGGTGATGGAGGCCGAGCACCTCTGCATGACCATGCGCGGTGTGCGCAAGCCTGGCTCCAAGACCACCACCTCTGCCGTGCGCGGCGCCTTCGAGCACCATGGTGCCACGCGTGACGAGGCCATGAGCCTCATCATGCGGGGGAGCCGCTGACGCGGTAGGGGGGTGGTGGCTCGGCACGGGCGCTTCGTATCCTCGCAGCATAGCGGCTGCGCTACTTTGGCAGCTCCCTTGCCCCCGTGGCGAGCGGGGGACTACAATCAGAGGGCATATGGCCAAGGACGGCCCGCTTCTGGGAGGTACGAGCGCATGCTACGAGAGGACTACTCAACTTGGCGCTGTGGCAGGCACGAGCTGTCGCTCACGCGTCCGCGCGTCATGGGCATCCTTAACGTCACGCCCGACTCCTTCTCCGATGGGGGAGACAACTTCGACACGACGCAGGCCATCGCCCGGGCACTCCAGATGCTGGACGAGGGAGCCGACATCATCGATGTGGGTGGCGAGTCCACGAGGCCGGGGCACACGCCCCTCGCCGCGGAGGAGGAGGGCGAGCGCGTCGTTCCCGTCATCCGCGGCATCCTCGCGGCGGCGCCGTCGGCGATCGTCTCGATTGATACGCGCCACCCCGCCGTTGCCAAGATGGCCGTTCGCCTGGGTGTCTCCATCATCAATGACGTCTCCGGCTTTACGGACCCTGCCATGATCCAGGTGGCCGCCGAATCCTCATGCGGCTGCATCATCATGCACTGGAACAAGCTGAGCGGCGTCAGCAGCCGCCGTTCCGTCACGCTCGACTCCGCGCGCCCCGGCAGGCCCCCGCAGCAGCGCCAGATCCCCACCAGCACCAGGCGCTTCACGCTGCCCGAGGAGGCGCCGCTCATGCGCGAGATCATGGGCTTCTTGGGTGACCAGGCGCGCCTGGTCATGCGTGCGGGCGTCAGCCACGGCCGCATCTGCATCGACCCGGGCCCGGGCTTCGACAAGAACGCCGACGAGGACATCGTCATCCAGCGCGCCACGCACAAGCTTGCCTCCATGGGCTATCCCGTGGTGACGGCGGTGTCGCGCAAGCGCTTCGTGGGCTCGGTCTCCGGCGTGATCGATCCCGATGGGCGTGACGCCGCCAGTGTCGGCATGGCGCTCTCCGCCATCGAGCACGGCGCGCGCATCGTGCGCGTGCACGACGTGGCTGGTACCGCCCAGGCGCTCAACGGCTACTGGGCCGTCTCGAAGTCCGACTCGCGTCAGGGGTTCGTCTCGCTCGGCTCGAACCTCGGCGACCGCATGGCCAACCTCACGCGGGCGGTCAAGCTCATCAACCAGATTCCGCTCACGTGCGTCGTGCAGGTGAGTCGTGCCTATGAGACCGAGCCCGCCTACGGCATCGCGACGCCCGTGGCCAATGCCGTGGCCGAGATACGCAGCGAGCTGCACCCCGTCGTGCTCATTGACGCGCTGCTCAACGTCGAGGATCAGCTCAAGCGCATACGCGATCCCAAGCAGCCGGGGCATGGCCCGCGCACCATCGATTGCGACCTCGTCTTCGTGGAGGGCGAGGAGCATGCCGGCGGCAAGCTCACGCTGCCCCACCCGCACCTGGGCGAGCGCGACTATGTGCTCGTCCCCATGGAGGACCTCCTGCACGACCCCGTCCGCTTCCTCATGCATGCGGGCGTGCCCGTGTATGCGCCCGAGGAGCGCGTGGGCCATGTGACCGCCGAGCTTGGCGTGCTCGACTGGCAGTAGGCGTAGGCGACGTGCCCATGCCCGAGCAGCCGCACACCCTCGTCGTACGCCCCCAGATCCCCATGGCCCTGCTGGTGGGCGTCCCGTGGTGCGCCGCCCTGGGCGTGGTGGATGCCCTGAGGGCGACGGGTGCCACGGACGTGGGCATCGCCTGGCCGCATGACGTCGTGGTGGGTGGTGCGCCCGCGCTCTCGCTCGCGGCGCGGGGCGGCTATGACGATAGGGGCATGTTCGTGCGCCTCGCGCTTGCGGCCGCAGGCGATGTTCCGCGGCCCAGCCGATCCCTGCTCGGACGGGTCGACCGGGCGATTGCCGCGCGGCTGGGCGTGTGGGAGCGGGGCGTGGCCGCCCATGGCCCGCAGGCGGGACCCCTTGCCCCGTTCCTGTCCGAGTACTTCGACCTCGTGCACCTCATGGGACGCCCCGTGGAGGTCGTCCATCCCAACGGCCGCGTCTTCGACCGTGGCACGCTGGCGGGCATCGACGCATGGGGGCGTGCCGCCATCAGGCGCCCCGATGGCTCCGAGCTGGAGGTGGCGCCCGAGCAGGCGCGTCTGCGGGCTGTCCGCTAGCGGCCTCGCTCGCTGCTTCCCGCCCCTCCTCCGTTCGTGCGAGGTCCTATGTCGGTCATGGTAGGTCCCACGCTGACCGTGCTAGGTTTCATGTTGATCGTGCGAGGTTTTTCGGCCGATTCTGTCTCGCGTGCTGACTCTAGTCCGCACGCGAGACGTTTTGGGCAAGAAAACCTCGCACGAACGGAGGAGGGGCGTGAGCGGAGGGAGAGAGGGGAGGGCAGCTAGCCCCGCCTCCCCTGGCGCTTCGTGGCACGGTGCTGCCATATGTGTCGGATGCCGCGGATCGTGAGGTCGGGGTCGATGGCGTCAAAGAGGTCCGTCGCCTTGGCGATCTCCTCGGCAAGCCCGCCCGTGCCCACCACACGGCACGCCCCCAGGGTGGGATCCTCGTCGCGCAGCTCGTGCCGGATGCGCGCCACCAGGCCTTCCGCCTGGGCGGCGGCGCCGATGACGATTCCCGACTGCACCGCCTCCTCGGTCGTGGTGCCAAGCGCGTGCTCGGGAGCCACGAGGCTCACGCTCGACAGCCTTGCCGCGCGCGAGAAGAGCGCCCCCGCCGAGAGCATGAGTCCCGGCATGATGGCGCCACCACGAAAGCGGCCCCTCCCATCGACCACGTCGATGTTGGTAGCCGTGCCAAAGTCCACCACGATGACGGGGGAGCCATACGTCGCGCGTGCCGCCACGGCATTGGCGATGCGATCCGCCCCCACCTGGCGCGGGTCGGGCATGGCGATCGCGATGCCGCAATCGCGCGTCGCATCCACCACCAGCACGTCCCCCTTGTTGAGGATGCGCGTCATCATGTCCGTCCACTCGCGCGTGAGCAGGGGCACCACGCTGGCGATGGCCACGTCGGTGACGTCGCCCAGGTCGAGCCCCAGCATCAGAAAGTAGCCAAAGAGGCGCTCGTGCAGCTCGTCGGCCGTGTCCGTCTTCCTCGAGGCCATGCGCCACTGGCGACGGCACGCGCCATCCGCAGCGAACAGTCCCAGCGTCGTCTGCGTGTTGCCAACGTCCACGGAAAGAAGCACGGCGTCCTCCCCTCTCTGGTAGGCACTGCCTGCCATCAGATGCATCCATTCTCCATATTATGGGTCCAGAGGACCAGGCGCGTGGCTGGCATTCTGCTACACTACTGCAGTTCGTCGTCTCGGGAGGCCGAGACATTCCTCGCCTGGTCGGAAACCAGGCCCAACGAAGGAGCCCTGAACCATGAAGCAAGGAATACATCCCGAGTACGTTGAGTGCACCGTACGGTGCACCTGCGGAAACACCTGGAAGACCCGCTCCACCAAGAGCGAGATGACCGTCGACCTGTGCGACAAGTGCCACCCCTTCTATACCGGCCAGCAGAAGCTCGTTGACACCGGCGGCCGCGTCCAGCGCTTCTCCGACAAGTTTGGTGGTGCCGCTGCTGCCCAGCTCAAGAGGGCCGAGGAGGCCAAGGCCGCCAAGGCCGCCAGGGCGGCCGAGGAGGCCGCCGCCAAGAAGGCCGCCAAGGAGGCAAAGGCCGCCGAGAAGGCCCGGCGTGCCGCCGAGTACGCCAAGAGGTCCGAGGCCAAGGCGGTCAAGCAGGCCGAGCAGGCTGCCGCCGAGGCCCAAGCTGCCGCCGAGACCGTCGAGACCGCTGCCGACACGGAGGCTCCCGCGGCCGAGTAGCGCGCACGAGAGATACGGCATGCCAGGCTGTATGTGGAGGCCGGCCCCTGGTGGGTCGGCCTCCTTCGTTCCTTATGTCGTCGGTGTGGCGATGGGGCGGCGTCCTCGTTGACGCCTTCTCATGTCGAGGGGACGGCCCAGGCTCCTCCCGATCCGTATCGGGTCCGTCCCCCCTTACCCCAGCTCCACCCTGTGCCGGGCATATGCCGGGAAGCCCGGCAGGCAGAAGCGCACGATACCGCGGGCGGGGCTCTCCACCACCCCCGCCTCCTGGAGCCTGCTGCGATAGGTGGAGGCATAGCGGCTCGTGACGCCCATGCGCTGGGCGATGTCGGAAAGGCGGCTCTCCACCTTGTCCTGCAGCATGGCATTGACGAAGCTCACGTCCATGGGCGAGAGCTCACGGTAGCTTGGCGCCAGGACGTGCTCCTCGAAGTCCCTCCGCGCGTTGTCGACCCCTGCCCGGGCGTCGTCGGGGCCGACGCGCTCCTTGTCCTGCGCCGCCTGCCAGCTCCTGAACCCCACGAGTTGCAGCATGTAGGGGAAGCCCTCCGTCGCCGTGGTGCAGGCGTCCAACGCCTCGGCGTCCAGCGACTTGCTGGTGAGCGCCATGGTCCGCCTGAAGGCGTCGGCCACGTCCGCATCCGATACCCTACCAAGCGTGTGACGCTGGGCCCTCCTCAGGAACGAGACGCTCCTGTTCGAGAGGAGGGCGCCCACGTGGGACGGGAGTCCCGCCATGACCAGCGCGACCTTCCTGTCCTCCCGGACGAGGTGCTGGTACATCGAGGCGAGGGTGATCAGCTCGTCGAGGCTCGCATCGACCTCGTCGACGGTGAGGAGCAGCCCGGTGCCATGCTCTGCCAGCTGGTCGAGCAGGGCGCCCATGCGCGTGCGCCAGTTGCCCCGCCGCTCGGCACCATACTCCCAGCCTGCGCTCAGGGGCCCCACGCCGACGTTGGTGATCCGGACGCCACCGTGGGGGTCTACGAGGTGGGAGGCCTTGCGGAGCGTCTGCTCGAAGAGGTCCTCGAGCAGCCCGGGGATGGCGGAGCTGCTTACGGCGATCCAGCCGCACGCCTCCGCATCCTCCGCTATGCGCGAGAGGCAGACGGTCTTGCCGGTGCCACGCGGGCCGACGAGGATGCTGGAGAGGTTGGGGTCGCCCGTGCCCTGCACGAGGGCCTCGCGCATCTCGTGGAGCAGCTCGTCTCGGCCGGCCAGGATGGCGGGGGTCGTTCCAAAGGCGGGTGTGAAGGGGTTTCTCTCGGTCATCGTTTGCCTTCTTTGCCTATTTTTGCCTTCTTTGCCTATTTTTGCCCCTTTTGCCCTGTGGGGCAAGAGGTCTGGTGATACGGGAATGTCCATGGGCGGAGCTGGGGCCTGTGGGTGCCCCTTGATGGATGCGGCCTCTGTGACCTGGGCATTCTTAAGGCCGATTCTACCAAATGTCAACCATGGGCCATGAGGCGCCGGTCACGGCATCGGGCTGTGCGGAGATGCTTGGGTGCAGCCCGGGGTGCGGCTCCTGCCACGCCCCATACGAAACCATCCATCCACCGAAGGAATGCAAGTGGATGTTCGTGGTAGGAACCAGGCCCCCACCCCCATGGTGCGGCGCGAGGCATGATGGCGCCTCGCGCCCAGGGGTTCGCCCGTCTTCCACACGTCAGCCGGTATCTCCGTGCGTTTCATCCCCGCGCGCTTGGGGTAGTCTTCCAACGTGAGCATGCCGCCCGCCCTCCGCCTCGAAAGGACTTCTGATGCCTGACACACCCCTGAGGGCTGCCCCCGAGGCAGCCCCCGAGCTCCCCGGGACCCTCAGGACGGACATCCTCATCATAGGAGCCGGACCAGCAGGCATCTTCTGCGCACTTGGCCTCATCGAGCGCGGCGACGCGCGGCACATCACCATGGTCGAGAAGGGGCTTCCCATAGAGCGGCGCAGCTGTCCCAAGGAGCGGACGAGCCAGTGCGTGCACTGCGAGCCCTGCCGCATCACGACGGGCTTCTCGGGTGCGGGTGCCTTCTCCGATGGCAAGCTCTCGCTCTCGCACGAGGTGGGTGGCGACCTGCCCGAGCTCATCGGCGCCGACCGTGTGCAGGGGACCATCAGTCGCGTCGACCAGATGTACCTCTCGTATGGTGCGGACCCACGCGTGGAGGGCGTGGGCAACACGCAGGAGGTGGCCGAGATCCGCCGCCGTGCCATCAAGGCGGGCCTCAAGCTCGTCGACTGCCCCATCCGCCATCTGGGGACGGAGAGGGCCCAGGAGATCTACGCACGCATCGAGCATCGTCTCGAGGAGGCGGGCGTCACCCTGCTCTTTGGGAACGAGTGCTCCGAGGTGCTCGTCGGGGACGGCTGCTGCACGGGCGCCATCATCCATCCCATCAATGCCGCGCCGGGCGAGCGCACCTGTCGCGTCACCGCCGCCGAGACCATCGTGGCCACGGGCCGCCGTGGTGCGGACTGGTTCGATCGGATGTGCCTGGAGCATGGCATCGGGCACCATGCGGGGCCATGCGACATCGGTGTGCGCGTCGAGGTGCGCAACGAGGTCATGGAGGACGTCAACAACGTGCTCTACGAGTCGAAGCTCGTGGGCTATCCCGATCCCTTCCGCAACAAGGTGCGCACGTTCTGCCAGAACCCCGGTGGCTTCGTGAGCCAGGAGAACTACGACGGCGGCCTCGCCGTGGTCAACGGGCACAGCTACAAGGAGCGTAAGAGCGACAACACCAACCTTGCGGTGCTGGTCTCGTTCAACTTCCGCGAACCGTTCCACGAACCGATAGCCTATGCCCAGCATGTGGGCCGCCTGTGCAACATGCTTGGCGCCGGGCACATCCTCGTGCAGCGCTTCGGCGACATCCTGGATGGGAAGCGCACCTGGCCCGCGGAGCTGTGTCGCTCCAACGTGGTGCCCACGCTGCCCGATTCCGAGGCGGGCGACATCACCTCCGCCATGCCGCACCGTGCGATGATCGAGATCGTCGAGTTCATACGGGCCGTGGACCAGGTGGTGCCGGGCTTTGCCGCCGACGAGACCCTGCTCTATGCGCCGGAGCTCAAGTTCTACAGCAACCGGGTGGGCATGGACGGGCACTTTGACACCAACGTGGCCCACCTGCACTGCCTGGGCGACTCGAGCGGCTGGACGCGCGGGCTCATGATGAGTTCCGTGATGGGGCTGCTCATGGGCGAGGAGCTGGCCGCACGCTGACGTCCCCACGCGCCCTGCAGAATGAATGGAAGCGGCTGTGGGGTGGTATCCTCACTACGCCGAACAAACCGCCACGTCACCATGAGACGCCCCTCCGACAGCCCTGCCGGAGGGGCCGTGCCGGGGCATGAGGGAAAGATGCGCCATGGGCGACAAGCTAGAGAAGATCATCGCTGCCTACGAGGAGCTCGAACGGAAGATGATGGACCCGGCCGTGATGTCGGATCCCAAGGAATACACACGCATCGCCAAGGAGCACTCCAGCCAGGCGGAGCTGGTGGCAAAGGCGCGCGCGTACCTGCAAGCCAAGGAGGACATCGAGGCGGCAAAGGAGATGCTGCACGAGACCTCCGACGCCGGGGACAAGGAGATGCTGCAGGCCGACATCGCCGAGAACGAGGAGCGGCTGCCCGGCCTCGAGGACGAGATCAAGGTCATGCTCATTCCCGGCGACCCCAACGACGAGAAGAACACCATCGTGGAGATCCGTGCGGGCGTGGGTGGTGACGAGGCGGGCATCTTTGCGGGCGACCTCTTCAAGATGTACGAGGGCCTTGCCCAGTCACGTGGCTGGAAGATCGAGGTGCTCTCGTCCAGCCCCAGCGAGGCGGGCGGCTTCAAGACCATCGAGTTCAAGGTCACGGGCGACAAGGTCTATTCCGTCATGAAGTACGAGAGCGGCGTCCACCGCGTGCAGCGCGTGCCCAAGACCGAGAGCCAGGGGCGCATACAGACCTCGACGGCCACCGTGGCCGTGCTGCCCGAGGCCGAGGACATCGACATCGAGATCAAGGAGGAGGACCTGCGCGTGGACACGTACTGCGCCTCCGGACCGGGCGGGCAGGGCGTCAACACCACGTACTCCGCCGTGCGCATCACACACCTGCCCACGGGCACCGTCGTGCAGTCGCAGGACCAGCGCTCGCAGATCCAGAACCGGGCCGTGTGCATGGAGATGCTGCGCGCCCGCCTGTACGAGATGGAGCTCGAGCGGCAGCAGGAGGAGCAGGGCGCCGCGCGCCTCTCGCAGATAGGCCATGGCAACCGCTCCGAGAAGATCCGCACGTACAACCAGCCGCAGGATCGCGTGACCGATCACCGCATCGGCTTCAACAGCACCTATGACGGCGTGCTGCTGGGCGACAGGCTGCCCGAGGTCATCGAGGCCCTCGCCGCCGCCGAGCGTGCCGAGAAGCTCGCACGGATGGCATAGGCGGGGCGGCCTATCGGCTCGTTCCGAGCATCCAGTCGATGATGCTCTCCTGCCGTATGCCGTCGTAGTCTCCCGTGCCCACGCGGTCAAGGGCGAGGACGGTCTTGGGATAGTTGTCCGCAAGCGACCGGAGTGGTCTGAACTCGCGCTCTCGCGTCGCATCGGGAAGCACGGTCTGTGCGACCTGGAAGTACTCGGGCCCGGAGTCGCCCATGGCCACGAAGTCGACCTCGGTGGTTCCCAGCTTGCCGATCGAGACCGTACGGTAGCGTCGCAGGAGCTCGAGGTAGACGGCGTTCTCGATGCGATGCCCCACGTCCCCTTGCGCCTTCCCGAGCAGCCAGAACCTGAAACCAAGGTCACCGAGGTAGTATTTCTCGAGGGTGGCCAGATGCTCATGTCCCCGCAGGTCATAGCGCGCTGCCTTGAAGAGGAGGTAGTTCTCGACAAGGATGTCCAGGTAGCTACCGACGGTGGTGGCTGTCGCCTTTGCGCCGGCCGATGCGAGTCCCGCGGCAATGCGCTTGCGCGAGGTGATGCTGCCGATGTTGTCGGCCAGAAATGCCGCGGTGTCCCTGAAGGAGCGCATATCCATGCGGGGGTACCTTCGTGCCACGTCTTCGAGGACAATGGTGCTGAATACGCCTCCCAGGTAGTCGAGGATGCTGCGCTCGTCATCCAGCCGTGCGGAGAAGGGCATGCCGCCGTAGGTGAGAAACCGATTGAACTCCACTTCGGGGTTGGAGTCACGGGGCCGTGCGCTCAGGAACTCCGCAAAGGAGAAGGGAAGCAGGTGCAACTCCACATAGCGACCCGTAAGAAGCGTCGCAAGCTCGCCGGAGAGCAGGTATGCGTTCGAGCCTGTGATGTAAAGGTCGATGTCATCGCGAAGCGCGAGTCCGTCGACGGCGCGTTCGAAGTCCCTGACGTGCTGGACCTCGTCCAGGAAGACATAGTTTGTGCCGGGACCAAGGCGCTGCATGAGGTAGCGGTACAGCCCTCGCGCCTCGGCGGGATACTCTTCGTCAAGGCTCTCGAAGTTGATGTCATGGATGTTCGAGTCTGGGACCCCCTGTGAGCGCAGCACGTCCCGGAACAGCTCGAAGACACAGGACTTCCCGCTGCGTCGCAGTCCGGTGACGACCTTGATGACCCTCTTGCCCTGCCAGCGCTGCAGCCATTCCATATAATGTGGCCGAGCGATGAGCTTCGTTCCCATAGGGACTCCAAACCTACCTTCTAAAATGGTCGATCCATAGTGTATGCTAAAAACAGAGCATTTTAGGATGACAAAATCTTTGGCAGGTGGCGTCCCACATCACAAAGTAAGGTGAGAGGTACTGGACTCGTGCGCGAATGGAGGAGGGCAGGGTGTCCCAGGTTCGACAGGAGACATGGACCGTGAGGCGCATGCTCGAGTGGTGCGTGGGATACCTGGAGGGGCATGGTGACGAGCACCCGCGGCTCTCCGCCGAGTGGCTCGTCTCCGATGCCACGGGCCTCTCCCGCGTGGAGATCTACACCAACTTCGACCGGCCCCTTTCCCAGCAGGAGCTGTCTGCCATGCACGACGCCGTGCTGCGGCGCGGCGCGGGCGAGCCGCTGCAATACGTGACGGGCGAGATGCCCTTCCGCCACATCGTGCTGCGCTGCGAGCGCGGCGTGCTCATCCCGCGTCCCGAGACGGAGGTGCTCGTGGACGCGGCGCTCGAGGGCGTGGATGGCGCGGTGGCTGCCGGCCATGCGGCCCAGGTGCTCGAGGTGGGCGTGGGAACCGGCTGCATCAGCTGCTCTGTGGCATCGGAGCGTCCGGGCACGCACGTGACGGCCACGGACCTCTCGCCTGCAGCCGTGGGCCTGGCGGAGCGCAACCGCGACGCCCTGGGCCTTACGCGCGTCATCGACCTCGTCGAATGCGACCTGGCGTCGGGCGTCAGCCCAGAGCTCATGGGCACCTTTGACGTGCTCGTCTCCAACCCGCCCTACATCCCCAGCGCCGTGGTGGCCACGCTGCCCCATGAGGTCGTGGGCCATGAGCCCGGACTGGCGCTTGATGGCGGAGACGACGGGCTCGATGTGCTCCGTCGCCTGCTCGAGCTCGCCCCACGGACGCTGCGGCCGGGTGGCATGCTCTGCTGCGAGCTCTTCGAGACCACCGTGGAGACGGCGGCCGAGCTCTGTCGGGCCCAGGGTGGCTGGGCGACGGTCGAGGTGCGCGAGGACCTCACGCGACGGCCGCGCGTGCTCGTGGCCGTGCGCGAGGGAAGCCTCGCCGAGGGGGGAGCGCTCGTGAGGCCCGACAGGATCATGGCCGTCGACCAGGGCGCGCCCAACCCCGGCCTCGTGCGTGACGTCGCGCGGCTGCTGGTGGGTGGCGGCGTGGTGGTCATGCCCACGGACTCCGTGTACGGCATAGGCTGCGCGGCCATGCCCCACAACCCCGGCCTGGGACGCGTCTTCGCCATCAAGCGGCGCGACCTCGGCCAGACGCTGCCCTGGCTGGTGGCCGACCCCAGCGACCTCATGCTCTACGGCGCGGACGTGCCCGCAGGGGCCCAGCTGCTGGCACGGGAGCTCTGGCCGGGGGCGCTTACGCTCGTGGTCAGGGCGGGTCCGCTCGTGCCGGCGGAGTACGCGCGTGGGGGGACCATCGCCCTGCGCTGCCCCGACTCGAGCCTCGTGCGCGCCCTTGCGCGCGAGGTGGGGGTTCCCCTGGCCGTCACCAGCGCGAACACACATGGCGAGGCCTCGGCGACGAGTGGCGCCACCGTGGAGGGACGCCTGGTGGAGGAGGCCGACCTCACGCTCGACGGGGGCCCTGCCCCCCTTGCCGTGGCATCGACCATCGTGGACTGCACGGGCGCGGAGCCGCGCATCCTGCGCGAGGGGGCCATCTCCCCGGCACGGATCCGCTCCGCCCTCGCCCAGGCGTAGCGCGCGTCGCCTTCAGATTGAGTCGTATGCAAAATCCTAGGCCTTCCAGGTAGGCAATGGAGATGCCCTATCTCATCTACCTGCGATGATGCCGGCGGCCCTCCTCTGTCTCCCGCCAAGAGTTGCGTACGACTCGAACTGGTGCGGGCCGAATCGGGCCCTGACCGTTCGGGGCCGCCGTGGGGCCCCGCCCTGGCGCTGGCCGTGCCCTGCCCTATACTTGTCACAGGCACCAGAGGTTGACCAGCACCAGGGCAGGGGGAGCGGCATGAGAATCGCCATTGCGTCCGATCACGGTGGCTTCGAGCAGAAGGGGCCCCTCGCCGAGCATATCGAGTCCCTCGGCCACGAGGTCATGGACATGGGGCCCACCACGGACGCCCGCTGCGACTATCCCGACTACGCCGACAAGGTCGCGCGCCATGTGGCCGCTGGCAAGGCCGACCGCGGCGTCCTCATCTGCGGCACGGGCATCGGCATGGCGCTTGCCGCCGACAAGGTGCCCGGCATACGTGCCGCCAACATCCAGACGCCCCAGTTCGCCGAGCTCTTCCGCGAGCACAACGACGGCAACGTGCTGTGCCTGTCGGGCCGCTTCACGTCGCTTGCGACGAACGAGGAGATCGTGGACGTCTTCCTCACCCAGGAATGGGCGGGAGGGCGTCACACCCAGCGCGTCGAGAAGATCGCGCGCGAGGATGATCCCGGCTTCACGGGGGTGGGCGAGGACTTCGGGCTAAGCTGATACCCGAGCACTGTGGCAAGGGTTTCTGGACGGCCGGTCGGTCTTCCCGTATGCGAGGGGCAGAAGGGGCATCAACATGGACTTCGACACAACGCGCTTCACCATCATCGATCACCCGCTCGTGCAGCACAAGCTGCACATCCTGCGCGACAGGGACACGGGTACCAAGCAGTTCCGCGAGCTGGTCACCGAGCTCGCCATCTTCGAGGGCTACGAGGCCATGCGCGACTTCCCGCTCGAGGACGTCCAGGTGGAGACCCCGCTCGAGGTCACCACCTGCAAGCGCATCTCGGGCAAGAAGGTTGCCATCATCCCCATCCTGCGTGCCGGCCTGGGCATGGTTGATGGCCTGCTCTCCCTCGTCCCCTCCGCGCGCGTGGGACACGTGGGCATGTACCGCGATCCCGACACGCACGAGCCACACCAGTACTACTGCAAGTTCCCGCCCGACGTGGAGAGCCGCATCTGCCTCATCGTCGACCCCATGCTGGCGACGGGAGGCTCACTCACCGCGGCCATCAGGTTCCTGCGCGATGCCGGCGTCAAGGACATCCGCGCCCTCACGCTGGTGAGCGCCCCCGAGGGCGTGAAGGCGGTCCTGGACTTCGATTCGGACGTGCACCTGTACACCTGCGCGCTCGACCGTCAGCTCAACGAGAGCGCCTATATCCTGCCCGGCCTCGGTGACGCGGGCGATCGCATCTACGGCACCAAGTAGGGGTGCGCGGCGTGCCGCAACGTGTTGGTTCTGTGTCAATGCGGGATGTCCCTGATGTTCGTCCCGGATGGCCTCTGGCATGAAAAGGAGGGTGTAACTTGGCAGACGTGGTGGCCTTGCTTGCGGGTGCCCTAGTGGGGGGGTTGGGGCTTGCTCCTGTGTGCGTTCTGCTTGCGCAGGCGTGGGAGAAGAGTAAGATGCAGGGCGCGACCGTTGTTGCGGTGGGCGTCATGGCGATAGTGGTATCGTTCGCGGTCATGGTGCTGGCGGTCGTGGTCGTGCATGTGGTTGCAGGCGCCCTTGTGCCTGCGTTCGCATGTGCTATGGTCAGCGTGTTCCTGGCTGGCTTGGGAATACGTTCGGTCAAGGCCTCGCGCGCCATGCACGCTGGTGGCGCGAGCGAAGGGGATGACGGATAGTGGGAAGTGCGCTCATGGCAGCAGGTGCTGCCGACAGCCCCCTGGATCAGCTCGGCGGTGCGATGGACGAGCTGCTCGACAGCTTCAGCACCCATGTGCTCCAGGGCAACACCAACTTCGGCTTCACCAACTACATCTTCTGGATGCTGGTTGCCCTCACGCTCATGCTCGTCACCATCTTCGTGTTTCGTGCCAAGCAGAGGAGGAGCCTGGTTCCGCAGGGATTCTTCGTCAACGGCATGGAATGCCTCTTCGAGTTCATCCGTGATGACATGTGCAGGTCCATCCTGGGAGACACCTGGAAGAGGCACTACTCCTTCCTGGCGGCGCTCTTCCTCTTCATCGTCGCCAACAGCATCGTGGGCGTCATTCCCGGCTGCCATCCCGGGACCGGTTCCATCGGCGTGACGTCCGCGCTGGCCATCTGCTCGTTCGTCTACTTCATCGCCGTGGGCATCAAACGCATGGGTGTCCTGGGGTATCTCAAGAGCCTGGCTCCCGAGGGCATCCATGGCATCGCCGCCGCCCCCCTCTGGATCATCGAGGCCTTCTCGACGTTCCTGCGCCTCATCACCCTCGCCGTCCGACTCTTCTGCAACATGTTCGCCGGACACGTGGTCATGGGCGCCTTCGCCATCCTGGCGTCGCTCTTCTTCCAGCCCCTGCTGCAGCAGGTCTCCGTCATCGCCCTTGGCAATGCCGCGGCCTCCGTCTTCTGGATCCTGCTGCTCATCATCATCTACATGGTGGAGATCCTCGTGGGCGTCATTCAGGCATACGTCTTCACGCTGCTCTCGTCCGTCTACATCCAATTGGTCGAGAATGAGAGCGAGCCCGAGGAAGAGAAGGCTGTAGGCAAGTAGCATCTCATGTTTGGTGAACCGCGGGCATCCACGTCCGCAGTCGATGTGGTCACAAGGTCGCCTCAGCGAGGCGCGTGATGAAGGAGGAATCGTGGGAGTCATCGGATATGGTCTTGGTGTTATTGGTGCCGGCATCGGCATCGGTCTTTCTGCCTATGGCGCAACGACCGCAATGGCCCGTCAGCCCGAGATGCAAGGCCGTCTGTTCACTACCTTCATTCTTGGCTCCGCGTTCGTCGAGGCCCTGGCCCTTATCGGATTCGTCGTTTCGCTGATCGTCCATTAGGGCAGGCACTCGACGGAAACTGTGGGTTGGAGGATTTGATGGACAGGAACATGAAGGGGTTGGGGCGCGTGGGGGCGGCGGCGCTCGCATCCGCCGCGATGACGATGCAGTTCCCCACAGTGGCGCTCGCGGATTCTCCGAGTGGCACCGATCTGCTGCTACCCAAGCCCGCCGAGTTCGTTCCCGCGCTCATCGCCTTTCTCGTCATCTGGGCGGTTCTGGCCAAGTTCGCACTGCCCTCCATCGTCGAGATGATGGAGAAGCGCCAGCAGAAGATCCAGAACGACCTTGATGAGGCCCAGCAGGCCAAGGTCAAGGCGGTCGAGGAGCAGAAGGAGTACGAGGCGCGGATCGCCGAGGCCCATAGGCAGGCGGAGCGGATCATTGCCGACGCCAAGCGCGAGGCCGAGGAGGAGCGCTCCCGTGTGCTGGCAAAGGCGCAACGGGACGCAGCCGGGGTCATCGCCAAGGCACATGGCGCCGTAAGCTCCGAGCGCAAGAAGGCCATGATCGAGCTCTCGGGCCAGGTGGTCAACCTGTCCGTGGAGATTGCCAGCAAGATCATCGGCAACGACCTCAGTGAGGACGAGCAGCGCAGGCTCGCAGAGCGCTATCTCGCGGAAGTGAGCACACGAGATGACAGGTAACCGTAGCGACAATGGCAAGGTGGAGGCATATGCCCGCGCCCTCATCGAAGCGGGGCGCGGGGAGGACAGGGCCAACGCCGACCTCAGGCAGTGGGAGCATGCAAGCAAGTTCTCGCCGGAGGTCCTCGAGACCCTTGCCACCATGCGCGCAAGCGGAGACGACGCCCTCATCAGGGCCGTCTCCCGCCGCTACAAGGAGATACTCGACAGCGAGGACGAGACCGTCTCGGTGAGCGTCACCACGTCGGTCCCCATGGACGATGCCCTGCGCCAGAAGGCTATCGAAAAGACCAGCAGGGAGCTCGGGGCACCCGTCTACCTCATCGAGCATGTCGACCCCTCCATCCTCGGGGGCATTGTCATCGAGGCCCGCGGCAAGCGCCACGACGCATCCATCCGTGCGCAGCTTGCGCATATCCGCAAGCAGCTCGCCTCGACCTTCATCGGAAGTGATGAGCAGTGACAGAAGAGACTATCAGCTCGGCAAGGATCATGAGCACGCTCCAGCGGGAGCTTGCGAGCATTCGCTCCACCGTCGACCGTCAGGAGGCCTCGGTGGTCACCGAGGTGGGCGACGGCATCGCGCACATCAGTGGCCTCAAGAGCGCCATGGCGGGCGAGCTTTTGGAGTTCACCAGCTCCAGCACGGGCAACAGCGTGTATGGCCTCGCCCAGAACCTCGACGTGGACGAGGTCGGTGCCGTACTCTTTGGCGAGGTCGACTCGATCCGCGAGGGTGACGAGTGCCGCACCACCGGTCGCGTCATGGACATTCCGGTCGGCCGTGCCATGCTCGGACGCGTGGTGAACCCCCTCGGCCAGCCCATCGACGGCCTTGGTGCCATCGATGTGGACGGGCGCCGCCCCATCGAGTTCAAGGCGCCGGGCATCATGGAGCGCCAGCCCGTGTGCGAGCCCGTCCAGACGGGGCTTATGTCCATCGATGCCATGGTGCCCATCGGCCGTGGCCAGCGCGAGCTCATCATCGGCGATCGCAAGACGGGCAAGACGGCCATCGCCATCGACGCCATCGTCAACCAGCGCGATACCGACATGCTCTGCATCTACGTCGCCATCGGCCAGAAGGCCTCGACGGTCGCGGCCATCAGGGAGACCCTGGCCCGTCAGGACGTCCTGGACAAGACCATCATCGTTGCCGCGACGGCGGCCGACTCTGCACCGTTGCAGTACATCGCTCCCATGGCCGGCGCGGCCATCGGCGAGTACTTCATGTACAACGACGAGAACGGCCATCCTGCGGACGAGGCGCATCGTGGCGGTCACGTGCTGGTGGTCTACGACGACCTCTCCAAGCAGGCCGTCGCCTATCGTCAGATGTCACTGACGCTGCACCGCCCACCCGGGCGCGAGGCCTATCCCGGCGACATCTTCTACCTGCACTCTCGTCTGCTCGAGCGCGCCTGCAAGATGTCCGACGAGAACGGCGGCGGCTCGCTGACGGCCCTCCCGATCATCGAGACCCAGGAGGGCGATGTCTCGGCGTACATCCCCACCAACGTGATCTCCATCACCGACGGCCAGATCTACCTGCAGTCCAACCTCTTCTTCCAGGGGCAGAGGCCAGCCGTCGACGTGGGCATCTCGGTGTCGCGCGTCGGTGGTGCCGCGCAGCTTCCCGCCATGAAGCAGGTTGCCGGCACGCTGCGCCTCGACCTCGCCTCCTATCGCGAGAAGCAGGCGTTCGCACAGTTCGGCTCCGACCTCGATGCCACCACGCAGTACCAGCTCAACCATGGTGCGCACATGATGGAGATGCTCAAGCAGGGCAGGTACGCCGCGCTTGACGCCGCCGACCAGGCCATCGCCATCTACGCTGCCAAGGGCGACTTCCTCGATGACATCGACCTCGACCACGTCACGCTCTTCCGCGATAACCTGGCCAAGTACATGGCCGATAACCATCCGGGCGTGCGCAACCTGGTCATGGGGGGCAAGATCACGGACGAGCTGGGCGAGCGCATCAATCATCACGTCGCCTCCTTCAAGAAGGCCTTCCTGCAGGAGCATCCCAACCGGTCGACGGTTGCCGAAGTCGCCGCGACACCCGACAGCCTGGCGGCGGGCACAGACGCAAAGGGCCAGGAGTAGCGCCCGATGGCTAACCTTCGCGAAATACAGAGGCGCATGGGCTCCATCACGAGCACGATGCAGATCACCCGCACCATGCAGATGATCTCCACGGCGCGCATCCAGAAGGCGCTGGTCCGTGCGGAGGATGCCGCCCCCTACAAGGATGCCATCACCAACATGCTGGCGAACGTGGCGGCTGCGGGGTTCGACAGCTCGCAGCCTCTCCTGCGCACGTACGCCCAGGAGAGGCACGTGCTCTTCATCCTCGTGGCGTCAGACCGTGGGTTGGCCGGTGGGTTCAACATCCTCCAGCAGCGTGCGGTCGAGCGCGAGATGCGTGCCCTTGCCGCCAGGGGCGTCGCCTCCTCCATCATCACCTGCGGGCGCAAGCCTACGGAGTACTTCACCTACCGCAAGATCAAGCCCGTCCTCTCCTTCGAGGGCAGCTCCTCGGAGCCCACGCGAGACCAGGCGGCACGCATCGCCTCCTACGCGATGGACGGCTATGCCGCGGGCACCATCGACCGCGTGATGCTGCTGTACTGGCATGCCAAGAACCGCGTCGACCAGACGCAGGTCACCGAGCAGATCCTCCCCATCACCAAGGAACGCCTGCTCATGCCCAACCGTCCGCGCACGCCCGAGGCGATGGGCGAGGTGGGCAGGCATGCCTACACCGACTACGCCTTCGAGCCGTCGGCACACGAGGTGCTGGGATACCTCATGCCCGCCTACTTCAGGACGGTCATCTACCATGCGCTGCTCGACTCCGCCGCCGCAGAGCACGGGGCCCGACGCAGGGCCATGCAATCGGCGACGGACAACGCCAAGGAGGTGCTCTCGACCTTGGGTCGCACGTACAACCGCGAGCGCCAGGGCGCCATCACCACGGAGCTCAACGAGATCATCGGCGGCGCTTCCGCATTGGAGGACAACTAATGCCACAGACCATGGAAGAACAGCGCACCGCACTCGAGGAGGCGGCCTACAACCACCTCAACCACAGCGTGGGCAAGGGCAGGATCATCCGCATCGTGGGGCCCGTCGTCGACGTCAAGTTCGACTACGATGTGCCCGCCATCTATACGGCGCTCGTTGTCGACGACGACACGCCCGGCGGAAGGGCTCATGCCGTGCTCGAGGTCGAGTCGCAGCTTCCTGATGGCGTCGTGCGCACGGTCGCCATGTCATCCACGGACGGCCTGCAGCGGGGCCTCAGGGTGCGCGATACCGGCCGCCCCATGATGATGCCCGTCGGCCCCTCCACGCTCGGCCGCGTGTGGAACGTCATGGGCGAGCCCGTGGACGGGGGGAAGGTGCCGGACGACGTGCAGCACTATCCCATCCATCATCCCGCACCGGCATTCGAGGACCTCACCACCACGACCGAGATCTTCGAGACCGGCATCAAGGCCATCGACCTGCTTGAGCCCTACGTTCGCGGGGGCAAGACGGGCCTCTTCGGGGGTGCCGGCGTCGGTAAGACGGTGCTCATCCAGGAGCTCATCAACAACCTCGCCCAAGAGCATGGCGGCACCTCGGTGTTCACCGGCGTCGGCGAGCGTACGCGTGAGGGCACTGACCTCTACCTCGAGATGACCGAGTCCGGGGTCATCAACAAGACCTGTCTGGTCTACGGCCAGATGAACGAGCCGCCCGGGGCACGTCTGCGCGTGGGCCTCGCGGGCCTCACCACGGCCGAGTTCTTCCGCGACCAGGGGCAGGACGTGCTGCTCTTCATCGACAACATCTTCCGCTTCTCCCAGGCGGGCTCCGAGGTCTCCGCCCTCTTGGGCCGCATGCCCTCTGCCGTGGGCTACCAGCCGACGCTGGCCACCGAGATGGGAGACCTCCAGGAGCGCATCACCTCCACCAAGGAGGGGTCGATCACCTCGGTGCAGGCCGTCTACGTCCCCGCCGACGACCTCACCGACCCCGCTCCCGCCACCACCTTCACACACCTCGACGCGCAGACGGTGCTGTCCCGCTCGATTACCGAGCTGGGCATCTATCCCGCGGTCGATCCACTGGCAAGCTCTAGCTCCGCCCTCGACCCCTTGGTCGTCGGCGAGGAGCACTACCGCGTGGCCATGGCCGTGCAGCAGACGCTCCAGGAGTACTCCGACCTTCAGGACATCATCTCCATCCTGGGCATGGACGAGCTCTCCGAGGATCAGCAGCTCGTTGTCGCTCGCGCCCGCAAGATCCAGCAGTTCCTCTCGCAGTCGTTCCACGTGGCCGAGAAGTTCACGGGCAACCCCGGCGTGTACTGCTCCGTCGAGGAGACCGTCCGCTCCTTTGCCGCCATCATCGACGGCAAGTGCGATGACATCCCCGAACAGGCCTTCCGCTATGCCGGCACCATCGAGGACGTGCGCGAGCGCGCCCGCAGGATGGCCTCGGACGACAGCGGCGAGAAGTAGGGCGACGGCATGGCGGAGCTTACCTGTCAGTTCGTGCGCCCGGATCGGCTCCTCTTCGAGGGGCCCGTCCAGAGCCTGGTGCTGGTCACGGCCTCCGGCGAGCTGGGTGTGTGGCCCGGCCATGCGGCCGAGATCTGCGCGCTGGGCGATGGCGTCGTGCGTCTCAACCTGCGCGAGGAGGACGGTGGCGGCACCACCCACATCATCATCTCGGGCGGCTATGCCGAGATAGGCGGCGAGGAGGTCATCATCCTGGCCGACCATGCCCGGCGCTCCGATGACATCGAGCCCGACGTGGTGCGCGACACGCGCGAGGCCGCATTTGACGCGCGCGACGCCCTTCCCGAGCGTGACAGCCGCCGCGCGTATTACGATGAGAAGATCAAGTGGTGTAACCTGCTGCTGAAGCATGCGCAGGACACGGCGGTGACGCCTGACGCCTAGGGCGCCATGGGCTGGAGGACGGATGGAAGTCATTAGGGTCGAAGGTGGCCACCCCCTTGGGGGAGAGGTGATGGTGGAGGGCGCCAAGAACTCGGCGCTCAAGCTCATGGCGGCCACGCTCATGGCCCCGGGCGTCTCCACCCTCACCAACGTGCCTGACATCGCCGATGTCCATGTCATGGGCAAGGTGCTCACCTACATGGGCGCCTCCATCGAGGTGCTGGGCAAGCACGAGCTGCGGATCGACACCTCGGACGTCACGAGATGGGAGGCCCCCTATCACCTCGTGGCGCAGATGCGCGCCTCGACGGCGGTGCTCGGGCCGCTGCTCTCTCGCTTCGGCAAGGCCATCGTCGCCATGCCGGGCGGCTGCAACATCGGTGCCCGCAAGATAGACATGCACATCCTGGGCCTTGAGGCCTTAGGCGTCTCCTTCGGCATCGATCATGGCAACATCTATGCGACCACGCCCCAGGGGCTCACGGGTGCGACCGTCACGCTGGACTTCGCGAGCGTGGGAGCCACGGAGAACCTCATGATGGCCTCCGTGCACGCCAGGGGCGTCACCACCATCGACAACGCCGCCCGCGAGCCCGAGATCGTGGATCTCGCCAACCTCCTCAACGAGATGGGCGCCAAGGTGCGCGGGGCGGGCTCCCCCGTCATCGAGATCGAGGGCGTGGGAGCGCTCCATCCCGTGGAGCATCGAGTGGTGGGCGACCGCATCGAGGCCGGCACCTTCCTCGCCATGGGTGCCCTCGTCGGAGGGCCGATCACGATCCGCGGCTTCAAGCCCATCCACCTGGGGCTCGTCCTCAAGAAGTACGAGCTCATGGGCCTTTCCATCGACCGCCAGGACGATGGCTGCGTCGTGAGCCGCACGAGGCCCATTCACTCCGTCGACATCCAGACGCTGCCCTTCCCGGGCTTTCCCACCGACATGCAGGCGCAGACCATGTGCCTGCTCGCCCAGGGTGACGACTCCTGCGTCATCACCGAGAACGTCTTTGAGAATCGCTTCATGTTTGCCAGCGAGCTCTCGCGCATGGGCGCCAACGTCCGCATCGAGGGCCACCATGCCATCGTGCATGGCGTGCCACGCTTCTCTGGCGCGGAGGTCAAGTCGCCCGACCTGCGTGGTGGAGCGGCCCTGGTGATGGCGGGGCTGGTGGCGGATGGCTACACGACCGTCTCCGACATCTACCACATCGACCGTGGCTACGAGGGCTTTGTGGGCAAGCTCCAGTCGCTGGGCGCGCACGTCGAGCGGCTCACCGTCCCCGACGTCGAGGACGAGGCATAGCCGCTCTCGCAGGGATGAGTCGGCCCCGTCGGTTCGCGCATCCGTCGAATCGGGTATATCTAGGCCAACGAGCGTTCTGCAGTCGACCCCAGCGGAGGAACCATGCCACAGGCAACCGAAGGCGTTCACCATGATCTCACCATGGCCAACGAGGACTATCTCGAGTCAATCTACCGCATCACGCTTGAGACGGAAGACCCCGCCGGCATCCGCTCCGTGGACGTCGCCGACCAGCTCCAGGTCTCCAAGGCCAGCGTCAACAAGGCCATCTCGACGCTCAAGGACGGCGGCTACGTGGAGCAGAACCGCTATGGCCGCGTGATGCTCACGCCCGCGGGCCGCGAGTACGCCGCGCATGTCTGGCGCTGCCACCGCATGCTGCGCACCTTCCTCAACAGGGACCTTGGCGTGGACTATGACACCGCCGACGCCGAGGCGTGCCTCATGGAGCATGCCCTCTCGTATGACACGCAGCGCAGGTGGCTGACGTACCTGGAGGGGCAGGGCATCACCATAGACGACTAGGCCGCGCCGCTCTCCGTACCGTCCCGTTCGGGAGAGTCGGTTGGCGTGACGCATGCCAGACGGGTATGCTGAAGGCCCTGGCGCATGCCCGTGCGTTGGCAACGCGTGACACGAAAGGACAACCCATGAAGGCAGTCATTCCCGCAGCTGGCCTTGGGACGCGATTCCTCCCTGCCACCAAGGTGACCCCCAAGGAGCTTCTTCCCATCCTCAGCAAGCCCGTCATCCAGTATGTGGTGGAAGAGGCCCTCGAGCCCGATGGGGTCGACGGGGTCGTCATCGTCAACTCGCGCGAGAAGCCGCAGATAGAATCATACTTTCGTGTGGATGGTGGCTACGAGGACATGCTGCGCAACCGGGGCAAGGACGCCGAGGCGGACGCCATACACGATGCCGGCTCGCTCCCGGTGAGCTTCGTCTACCAGGATCAGCCCAAGGGCCTGGGGCATGCCGTGCTCTGCGCCGCGGGCGAGACGGGGGCCGACCCCTTCTTCGTGCTTCTGGGGGACTACTTCGTGCCCGATCGCCAGATGTGCGTCAACATGAAGCGCGTCTCCGACGCGCATGGGGGCGCCTCCGTCATCGCGGTCGCCCCCGTTCCCGCCGACCAGGTGAGCCGCTATGGCATCATCGCCGGCACCCGTGTGGAGTCCCTGCCCGATGCGCACCCCGAGGACGACGAGCGGGAGGGTGCCGTCTGGAAGGTCTCGGGCCTGGTCGAGAAGCCCGCACCACGGGACGCGCCCAGCCACCTCTTCATCGTCGGCCGCTACCTGCTCTCGCCCCGCGTCATGGAGCTTCTCGAAACCCAGGGCGTTGGTGCCGGTGGGGAGATTCAGCTCACCGATGCCATGGAGCGCCTGCTTGAGGAGGAGGACATGTATGCCCTGGTCGTCGATCCCGACGAGGGCTGCGATACGGGTACGCCCGCTGCCTGGGCTGCCGTGAATGCCCGACTCGCCCTTGCCGATGACGCGTCGCGCGCACCCTTCTGGGAGGCGCTGGGTTCCTGCGCCTCCCAGCTGTGTGGGTAGGCGTCTCGCCCCATGAGCTTCATCACCTTTGACACCAGCGGGTGGCATGCCCGGTTTGATGACGGCTTCGACGAGGCTAACGTCTCCTCCATCGCGGCGGCCCTCGCGCGCACCTGGCGTGAGGGGGCTCCGGGCGCGAGCGTCGTCGTGGGATATGACGGCAGGCACCAGGGGCGTCCGTTCGCGGAGCTGGTCGCCTCCATCCTTGCGGGGGAGGGTGTTGGCGCCCAGCTGTCCCAGGCCCCCTGCCCCCTGCCCGCCCTCTCATGGGCGATAGCACACGATGAGGCGCTTGCGGGTGGCGTGCTGGTGGGCACCGCCGACGCCCCCTGCGAGCACAGCGCGATCCATGTGCTCGGGCCCGATGGATCCACCGTCTCCACCGGCTTCGCCGAGCAGGTCGACCGCCTGGCCGGCATAGCCGAGCCGATGACGTTGGGCGCGTATGGCCTGCGCGACGTCACCACGCCCTATCAGGATGCCTTGACGGCGGAGTTCGTGCCCGACGCGGGATACGCTGGGCTCACCGTCGTCGTTGACCCCCTGCACGGCGTGGGCGGGCCCGCACTTGTGGGTGCCCTCGGTCATCTGGGCGTGCGCGTGCGCTCCCTGCACATGGAGGTGCGCGAGGACTTTGGTGGCCTGCACCCCGTGGCGGCCGATCCCTGGGCCGATGGGTGCGAGGAGCTGGTGCGGCAGAGCCATGCCGACATGGGCATCGTGCTCGACAGCGTTGCCATGAGGTCTGCCGTCGTCGACGAGCTGGGCCATCTCATCTCGCCCCAGCGCATGGTCCCCCTGGTCATCTCGCATCTGGTGCGCAACCGTTGCCAGCGCGGGCGCGTCGTCACCACCATGTCCAGCTCGTGCTCCGTGCGCCTCATGGCGCAGCGCCTCGGCCTGCCGTTCACGCCCGTCCCCGTCGGCTTCTCGCGCATGCATGCGGAGATGGCCGATGGCGACGTGATGCTTGCCGGCGAGGAGTATGGTGGCGTCAGCATCCCACGCCACCTCACCGAACGCGATGGCATATACGGCGCCCTGCTGCTCGTGGAGCTGGTACGCCAGTCGGGAAGGCCCCTCAGTCGGCTTGCCAGGGAGCTGGACGACCTCATCGGCCACAGGGACTATGGGCGTCGTGACATCAGGCTCGAGGTTGCCAAGGTGCAGGCCTTCGCGAACGTGCTGCAGGGTGTCAACCCTCGTGAGCTGTGCGGCAGGCAGGTCGTCAGGACCTCCCATGCCGAGGGCCTGAAGGTGGACTTCGAGGACGACTCCTGGCTCATGCTGCGCCCCTCACGGGAGCAGCCACTCATGCGCATCTACGCCGAGGCCCCCACCACGCGCGAGCGCGATGAGCTCATGGACGAGGCCTCCGCCATCGTCCGTGGTGGCTACAAGGCATACCTACAACAGTAGGCTGCGACCTGCCTGTCGAACGGCCTAGGGAATAGGCCAACGGAAGGAGTTGTGTCCGTCTTATGGAGGGGTTGGGTGACCCTTGAGCGGGGTGGGCGGAAGCGTATTATTTCTTTTCGCGCCGCACGGGAGCAGTGGGCGAACGGTGGCGCGGCGAACCTTGAAAACCGGATACCGCGATCGAAAGATCGACAAGAGACAGCAGAGCGAAGTTCGAATTTTACGAGTACGTCAATTCGATGCCAAGCGAATCCAGATCAGCGAGATCCTAAGACGGACGACAGACCGCAAAGGGAAATGGAGTCGGGGCAACCCGATTCGACCTTTTGAACGGAGAGTTCGATCCTGGCTCAGGATGAACGCTGGCGGCGCGCCTAACACATGCAAGTCGAACGGTTAAAGCATCTTCGGATGTGCATAAAGTGGCGAACGGCTGAGTAACACGTGGGCAACCTGCCCCTCGCATCGGGACAGCCTCGGGAAACCGTGGTTAATACCGGATACTCCGCCACCCCCGCATGGGGGAGGCGGGAAAGCCCAGACGGCGAGGGATGGGCCCGCGGCCTGTTAGCTTGTTGGTGGGGCAGTGGCCCACCAAGGCGATGATGGGTAGCCGGGTTGAGAGACCGACCGGCCAGATTGGGACTGAGACACGGCCCAGACTCCTACGGGAGGCAGCAGTGGGGAATCTTGCACAATGGGCGAAAGCCTGATGCAGCGACGCCGCGTGCGGGACGAAGGCCTTCGGGTCGTAAACCGCTTTCAGCAGGGACGAGGCCGCAAGGTGACGGTACCTGCAGAAGAAGCCCCGGCTAACTACGTGCCAGCAGCCGCGGTAATACGTAGGGGGCGAGCGTTATCCGGATTCATTGGGCGTAAAGCGCGCGTAGGCGGCCTGCTAGGTCGGGAGTCAAATCCGGGGGCTCAACCCCCGTCCGCTCCCGATACCGGCTGGCTTGAGTCTGGTAGGGGAAGGTGGAATTCCCAGTGTAGCGGTGGAATGCGCAGATATTGGGAAGAACACCGGTGGCGAAGGCGGCCTTCTGGGCCACGACTGACGCTGAGGCGCGAAAGCTAGGGGAGCGAACAGGATTAGATACCCTGGTAGTCCTAGCCGTAAACGATGGACACTAGGTGTGGGCGGATTGTCCGTCCGTGCCGCAGCCAACGCATTAAGTGTCCCGCCTGGGGAGTACGGCCGCAAGGCTAAAACTCAAAGGAATTGACGGGGGCCCGCACAAGCAGCGGAGCATGTGGCTTAATTCGAAGCAACGCGAAGAACCTTACCAGGGCTTGACATCTAGGTGAAGCGGCGGAGACGCCGTGGCCGAGAGGAGCCTAGACAGGTGGTGCATGGCTGTCGTCAGCTCGTGTCGTGAGATGTTGGGTTAAGTCCCGCAACGAGCGCAACCCTCGTCGCATGTTGCCAGCGGTTCGGCCGGGCACCCATGCGAGACCGCCGGCGTCAAGCCGGAGGAAGGTGGGGACGACGTCAAGTCATCATGCCCCTTATGTCCTGGGCTGCACACGTGCTACAATGGCCGGCACAATGGGCTGCCACCGCGCGAGCGGGAGCGAATCCCCAAAGCCGGCCCCAGTTCGGACTGGAGGCTGCAACCCGCCTCCACGAAGTCGGAGTTGCTAGTAATCGCGGATCAGCACGCCGCGGTGAATGCGTTCCCGGGCCTTGTACACACCGCCCGTCACACCACCCGAGTCGTCTGCACCCGAAGTCGTCGGCCCAACCCGCAAGGGAGGGAGGCGCCGAAGGTGTGGAAGGTAAGGGGGGTGAAGTCGTAACAAGGTAGCCGTACCGGAAGGTGCGGCTGGATCACCTCCTTTCTAGGGAGATTGGCTTTCTAGAAGCGATTGTCACAACAGGCGGTCGTCCCGTCAGATTCCGCTGGTCAGTCCCTTGTCGCGCCTGGTGGCGCGCGGTGTCCGGTCTTCGGGGGTCGCCCCGCGTACCTTGAGAGCTGCATAGCGTGACTAAGACGATTTTTCTTGTCAAGAAGAAGATCGCATCTGATCGCACCAGGGGCGAGTCCCCTGGAGTGTATGTATGTACCGACCATCAGGAAGAGAAGATGGTACGTGCACACGGTGGATGCCTTGGCACAGGAAGCCGACGAAGGACGTGACAAGCTGCGATAAGCCGCGGTTAGGGGCACATGCCCGCTCGACCCGCGGATCTCCGAATGGGCGAACCCGGCGGGGGTCATACCCCGCTACCGCCGCCTGAACACATAGGGTGGCAGGAGGCAACCAGGGGAACTGAAACATCTAAGTACCCTGAGGAAGAGAAATCAAACGAGATTCCCCCAGTAGTGGCGAGCGAACGGGGAAGAGGCCAAACCGGCGCCGCTTCGGCGCGCCGGGGTTGTGGGGCCGGTCATCGTGCAGTCATAAAGCCGCGTGGGAGCGGAACGGCCTGGGAAGGCCGGCGAGACAGGGTTAGAGCCCCGTACGCGAACCCGCGTGGCCTGCCGATCGGATCCCGAGTACTGCCGGACACGTGAAACCCGGTGGGAAGCAGGGGGGACCACCCTCCAAGCCTAAATACTCTCCTGTGACCGATAGTGAACCAGTACCGTGAGGGAAAGGTGAAAAGCACCCCGGGAGGGGAGTGAAACAGTACCTGAAACCGTGTGCACACAAGCAGTCGGAGCGCCCGTTCGGGCGTGACGGCGTGCCTTTTGTAGAATGAGCCAGCGAGTTACGATCTGCGGCGAGGTCAAGCTAGGAAGCGAGCCGCAGCGAGAGCGAGTCTGAACAGGGCGTTCAGTCGCGGGTCGTAGACGCGAAGCCAGGTGAGCTATCCATGGGCAGGCTGAAACGGGGGTAAGACCCCGCGGAGGGCCGAACCCACCTAGGTTGAAAACTGGGGGGATGACCTGTGGATAGGAGTGAAAGGCCTATCAAACCTGGAGATATCTCGTTCTCCCCGAAATAGCTTTAGGGCTAGCCCCGGGCGTTTACCTTGGGAGGTAGAGCACTGAATGGATGCGGGGGCCTCACCGCCTACCAAGTCCAATCAAACTCCGAATGCCCAAGGTCCAGAGCCCGGGAGTCAGAACATGTGGGCTAAGCCGTGTGTTCGAGAGGGAAACAGCCCAGACCGCCCGCTAAGGTCCCGAAGTCCATGCCGAGTGGCAAAGGATGTGCGTTTGCCTAGACAACCAGGATGTTGGCTTAGAAGCAGCCATTCATTCAAAGAGTGCGTAACAGCTCACTGGTCGAGTGGACATGCGCCGACAATATACGGGGCTAAGCATGGCACCGAAGCGGCGGACCGGACGCAGTCCGGTGGTAGGGGAGCGTTCCGTTTGCGGCGAAGCCGGCAGGTGACTGCCGGTGGAGCGGACGGAAGTGAGAATGCTGGCATGAGTAACGAGAGCGGCGTGGAAAACGCCGCCGCCGTAAACCCAAGGTTTCCTGGGCAAGGCTAATCCTCCCAGGGTCAGTCGGGGGCTAAGGCGAGGCCGGAAGGCGTAGCCGATGCACAGCAGGTGGACATTCCTGCACCTCCGAAGCGGCGCTTGACCGATGGGGTGACGGAGAAGGGTAGCTCGGCGGGGTTCTGGACGTCCCCGTGAGGCCACGTAGGCTGGGAGGTTGTGAAATGCGCCTCCCACGACGGCTGAGGTGGCTGACGAAGCGACTGAGTGAAGCGAGTGAGCCCATGCTCCCGAGAAAAACCCCTAGGGAGTCGCAAGGAGCCCGTACCGCAAACCGACACAGGTGGGTGGGTAGAACATACCAAGGCGATCGGGAGAACTATGGTTAAGGAACTCGGCAAAACCACCCCGTAACTTCGGGAGAAGGGGTGCCGTCGCCGGTGGGGGGACTTGCTCCCTGAGCTGGAGGCGGCCACAGTGAAGAGGTCCAAACGACTGTTTATCAAAAACACAGGACTCTGCTGAAGTCGTAAGACGACGTATAGGGTCTGACGCCTGCCCGGTGCCGGAAGGTCACGAGGAGCCGTCAGCCGCAAGGCGAAGCGGCGAATCCAAGCCCCGGTAAACGGCGGCCGTAACTATAACGGTCCTAAGGTAGCGAAATTCCTTGTCGGGTAAGTTCCGACCTGCACGAAAGGCGTAACGATTTGGACGCTGTCTCAACCATAGACCCGGTGAAATTGCACTAGTCGTGAAGATGCGACTTACCCGCGGAAGGACGGAAAGACCCCGTGAACCTTTACTGCAGCTAGACATTGGCTGCCGGTTCGTCGTGTAGAGGATAGGTGGGAGACGCAGAACCAGGGACGCCAGTCCTTGGGGAGTCGCCCTTGGAATACCACCCTCGACGCTCTGGCATCCTAACCCCGCGCCGTGATCCGGGCGGGGGACCGTGTCTGGTGGGTAGTTTGACTGGGGCGGTCGCCTCCTAAAGAGTAACGGAGGCGCACGTAAGGTCTGCTCAGGACGGTCGGCAACCGTCCCCTTGAGTGCAAGAGCACAAGCAGGCTTGACTGCGAGGCCCACAAGCCGAGCAGGTGGGAAACCAGGTTCTAGTGATCCGGCGGCCCAGAGTGGAATGGCCGTCGCTCAACGGATAAAAGGTACTCCGGGGATAACAGGCTGATCTTCCCCAAGAGTCCACATCGACGGGAAGGTTTGGCACCTCGATGTCGGCTCATCGCATCCTGGGGCTGGAGCAGGTCCCAAGGGTATGGCCGTTCGCCATTTAAAGCGGTACGCGAGCTGGGTTCAGAACGTCGTGAGACAGTTCGGTCCCTATCCTCCGTGGGCGTAGGAAAACTGAGGGAGGCTGCCCCTAGTACGAGAGGACCGGGGTGGACGGACCTCCGGTGCACGGGTTGTTCACCAAGAGCACCGCCCGGTAGCTGAGTCCGGTTGGGATAAGCGCTGAAGGCATCTAAGCGCGAAGCCCGTCCCGAGATGAGTTTTCCCTTCGGTAAGGCCCCTCGTAGACCACGAGGTGATAGGCCGCAGGTGTAAGCCCCGCGAGGGGTTCAGCCGAGCGGTACTAATCGGCCGAGCTCTTCCCTTCACTCAGGTGATCGGATCGATGCGATCCCCCCGTCTGGGGGTCGTCCGAAGTCGCGCTGTGCGGCCCTGAGGGCACGCCCCAGGCGTCCTCGGTTGACAGTGGAATGTCCCTCGTTGGTCGGCGACCATGGCAGGGGAGGCACACCCGGCCCCATACCGAACCCGGAAGTTAAGCCCCCGAGCGCCGATGGTACTGCGGAGTCAGTCCGTGGGAGAGCAGGACGCCGCCGACCAACGAGCGGCATTTCGTGGGGGAGCCCCCGGCGTACGCGTCGGGGGCTCCCTGCATTTGGGGGGGATTCATATGGCCAGGCTATCCGATAGGGTGGACGCCGAGACGAGCGGGCGCTCCGGCGCCCCTGGCGCGCATCCCGAGTTCGACCGTCTCGTACGCACGATCTGGCGCCTGCGCCAGCCGGACGGCTGCCCGTGGGACAAGGTGCAGACGCACCACTCCATCACCAGGAACATGATCGAGGAGGCCTATGAGGCCGTTGACGCCATCGAGGCCGACGACGTCGATCATGTGCGCGAGGAGCTGGGCGATGTCCTGGAGCAGGTGCTCCTCCATGCGCAGATCGCATCCGACGCAGGCGAGTTCACGCTCGATGACCTGTGCCACGACCTCAACGAGAAGCTCGTGCGCCGCCACCCCCATGTGTTTGGCGACGCCGCCGCATACGGGGCCACCGACACCGCCGGCCAGGTGCTCGACATCTGGGACGGCGTCAAGCGCAAGGAGCGCCTTGGGAAGGCCGATGAGGGTGGCGATGGGCCTGGCCTGATGGACAGCGTGCCGCGCTCGTTGCCGGCACTCATGCAGGCCCAGAAGCTGTCGAGGCGCGCGGCCAAGGCTGGCTTCGAGTGGGAGACGGTCGCGGACGTGTGGGACAAGGTCGCCGAGGAGCGTTCCGAGTTCGAGGCCGAGGAGCCTGGCTCTGCGGTGGCCACCCTGGAGTTTGGGGACCTGCTCTTTGCGCTGGTCAATGTGGCGCGCCACGAGGGGATCGATGCCGAGGGGGCCCTGGCCGCCTCCAACCGCAAGTTCCGCCGGCGCTGGGCGTCGATGGAGGCGGCGGCACGCCGACGCGGCGTGAGGCTGGAGGACCTCTCCACCGCGCAGCTCGACGACCTCTGGGACGAGGCCAAGCACGGGGAATAGAGGCCGGGCCCATGCCCGGGGCGTGCGGAGTTGTTGTCCTCATCAGCCGTGGGCGCGACATCGATGCCGCGCCTTTGGTATAACTAGCCTAACGCACTCGTGCCAACCAAAGATGAGATGACGCCCGGCATGACTTTCCCAGACCAGCGACAGGATGCCCCCGCCTCGGCGGCAAAGGTGCGCGCGCATGGCACCAGGCGTCACGATGCCGGCGCGGCGCGATCCAGGGAGGCTGGGAGGCCCCTCGCCATCCACGGGGAGCCGCCCGAGCGCGAGGGCCGTCGTGCCCAGAGGCCGGTTCCCCGTCGTCACCATGCCAAGGATGGCGCGTCGGCTGCAAGGCGGACCGCGCCCAAGGAGCCGGAGGGCCAAGGGCGCGGCAGGGGCCGGCGGGGACGAGGCCGCTCGACCGATCGGCGGGATGTGGGTCGCGACGCTCGCGTCGCACCCGGCCGCATGCGTCGCACCATCGCGAGCCCCCAGGATGCCATCGAGGCGGCGCGCGACTGGGTGGTGGTGCACCGGGTTGCCCTGGGTGCGCTCACGGCGCTCGTCGTGGTCGTGGTGGCACTCTTTGGGCCCGTCAAGAACTACTACGTCGCCGTGCGCACCGGCCAGGTGCTGCAGCAGCGTTATGACGAGGTGAGCGCCCAGAACGTGGCGCTGCGCCAGGATGACGACCGCCTGCAGTCCCAGGAGGGCATCGAGGACGAGGCGCGCAAGCGCGGGTACGTGGGCAAGGGCGAGACGCCCGTGAAGGTCGAGGGGGAACAGGACGGCTCGCGGCAGGACGATCCCACCACACCCGAGACATATCCCGACCAGCGCGCATGGTACATCCGCGTGCTTGACGCCCTCTTTGGGTACGATCCCAAGACCACGTGGGACGGATAGCCATGGGCCCCGTGGCCTGCATAGACGTCGGTACGGTGACGGTGCGTCTTGCCGTGGCGGACGTCGACGTCCCCTCGTCGAAGGTGACGCGCATGCTCAAGCGGTCGACGATCTGCAACATGGGCGAGGGGCTCTCGGCCACCGGACGCATCGACGACGCGGCGCGGGGTCGCGTCGTCGGCTGCGTCGATGCCTACCTGCAGATAGCCCGCTCCGTTGGTGCGGCCGCCTGCTGCTGCACGCTGACGTCCGCCGCGCGCGACGCCACCAACTCGGACGTGCTCGTCGGTGACCTCGAGCGGCGGGGTCTGCACCCGCAGGTGATAGCCGGGGAGGTCGAGGGGTCGCTCACCTTCCTGGGCGTGGCACAGGACTTCGTGGGCGAGCGCCTGCTCGTTGCCGACAACGGAGGGGGATCCACCGAGCTGGCCGTGGGCGCGCTGCGGGGGCAGGGAGGGGGCGCCGGCGCGCAGCCCGCCCCGGCCCCCCTGCTCGACCTCGAGTGCGTGCGCTCGACGGACGTGGGCTGTCGGCGCATGACGGAGCGCTTCCTCTCTGCGGGAGACCCTCCCACCGAGGCCGACATCGCCGTCGCACGCGCCTTTGCCGACGGGCTCCTCGCACCCGTGCTCGCCGAGGAGCGCATCGCGGAACAGCCGCCCGAGCGCCTGGTGGTGACGGGCGGCACGGCCACAAGCCTCGTTGCCATACACAAGCGGCTCGATCCCTATGACCCGGCGCAGGTGCATCGTGCGACGCTGTCGCGTGCGGACGTGGACGCGCTCACGGGCCTCCTGTCCTCCCGTACGGTCGAGGAGCGTGCCCAGCTCAAGGGGCTGCAGCCCCAGCGCGCACCGCTGATCCTTGCCGGGGCCATCGCCATCTCGGAGCTCATGCTCCTCTCTGGCGCCTCCGCCTACACCGCAAGCGAGAGCGACCTCCTGTTCGGCCTTGCCGTCTGCGCCGCACGGACGACGGTGGGCCTGCCCTGCCCCATCGCGTGGACGCCTCTGCCTGCCGACCTGAGATAGGGATGGGCGCGTGCGCGCCGCACGTGGTAAGCTCGTGCTGGTGTGCGAGGGGGCGTGGCGGAACTGGCATACGCAGGAGACTTAAAATCTCTCGCCGAAAGGATTGTGGGTTCGAGTCCCACCGCCCCTACCAGCACAAAAAGGCCCAAGCCCTACGGCCTGGGCCGCGCCACGCACCGGTGCCCCCAACGAGACTCGAACTCGTGTCGTCGCCTTGAAAGGGCGATGTCCTAACCGCTAGACGATGGGGACGCGGGAGCAAGTATACCAGACGCCTCCCCAGGGGGCGCCAGGGTGCGGGGTGTGCCCCCAGGCTATGTGATTTCCCTCCACATGCGCGCCGCGCGTGCGCACACGCGCCATCACGGCTAACATGTATTCGTTCTGTATAGGGGATCTATCCATGATATGGATAGGGCAGAGGGATGGGTGGGCCATGACGGGTGACAGAGCGCGCTTTCCTACGCCAGAGACCCTGGATGCCACGCGCGGCCAGGGGGACGAGCTTGGCCAGAGCGGCCCGCTCCACGCCCGCCTCGCATCGCTGTTGCGCCAGAAGATCGTGGACCGCGAATGGCCCAGCGGCATGGCGCTGCCCTCCGAGGCCGAGCTCATGGAGCAGTTCTGCATGAGCCGGGGCACGGTGCGCCGCGCGCTCTCCAGCCTCGTGCAGGATGGCTACATCGTCACCCGCAAGGGGAGCGGCAGCTTCGTGGCCGAGGGTGGGCTGCCGCGGCCCGCCACGCGCCGTCCCCTCTCGTTTGCGGCGCTCTTTCGCGAGCGCGGGCTGCGCTTCACCACGCGCGTGCTCTCCCAGAGCGTGATGGGCGCCCCCCGCAACGTGGCCATCCACCTGGGCGTGGGTGAGGGCAGCCCCGTGCTGTTCCTGCGACGCATCCGCAGCGTGGGCGCCCGCCCGCTCGTCTGCCAGGAGAGCTGGGAGAGCCTGAGGCCCTGTCCCGGCCTCGAGCGGGCGGACTTCACGGAGGAGTCGCTCTTCGATGCCGTCGAGCGCACCTCGGGCCGCCACATCGGCAGCTCGGTCGTGCACTACTCCTCCCAGCGGGTGGGCCGGGCGCATGCCCCCCTCCTGGCCAGCGAGCCGGAGAGCTCCACGCTCGTGCTGGAGCAGGACATCTGCCTGACGGACGGCACGCCCATCGAGTGGAGCGTGACGTGGATGAGGCCGGGCACCCCCGTCGTGGGCGTCTCGGTGGAGGGTCCCGTGCGGGAGGCCGCGCTGTCGGTGGGAGCCGACGGCGCGGAGGGGGGCGCGGGCGCCGCGGCGCTGCGGCGCGAGCTCGACCTTCGGGCGCTGGAGGTTCGCCGTGGCGTGCTCGAGATCGCGCACCGGTATCCCCACATGCCCTTCCACCTGGGCGGCGCGCTCTCCATGGCCGAGGTGGTCGCGGTGCTGCTGGGGCACGTGATGCATACGGGCGCCGACGGCACCCCCTGGGAGCGGCGCGACCGGCTGGTGGTCTCCAAGGCGCATGCATCCGTGGCGCTCTACCCGGCGCTCCTGCGGGCCGGCATCATCTCCCAGGATGACCTCGATCGCGGCCTCTTCGGCCCGGATGCGGTGCTCTTCAAGCACCCGCACCGTGACCCCGGCCGCGGCATAGAGCTCTCGGGCGGCAGCCTGGGCATGGGGCTGGGCTACGCCTGCGGGCTGGCGCTCGCGCTGCGCCGCCGCCAGCTGCCCGCGCGCGTGTTCTGCATCGTGGGCGACGGGGAGTGCGACGAGGGCTCCGTGTGGGAGTCGGCCGCGTTCGCGGGCCACCAGCGGCTCTCCAACCTCACGGTGGTCGTGGACGCCAACGGCATGCAGCTGGATGGCCCCACGGCGCAGGTGCTGGACAATGGCCCCCTGCGCCGCAAGTTCGAGGCATTTGGCTTTGCCGTTGCCGAGACGGACGGCCACGACGTGCTGGCGCTCGCGCGCGCACTTGCCGCCCCGCACGAGGGACCGCTCGCCGTGGTGGCGCGCACGGTCAAGGGCAGGGGGCTCTCGCGGGCCGAGAACAACGTGGCCTGGCATGACATAGCCCTCGCGCAGGGCGACTACGAGCGTGCCCGGGTGGAGCTTGGCCAGCGCGAGGAGGCGATCAGGCATGGGTGAGCATGCGTCCTTGGCGGACGCCCACAGCCACAAGCTGGCCTTTGGGCGGGTGATGGGCGAGCTCGCCCAGGCGCGCCGCGACCTCGCCGTGGTGGTCTCCGACTATGGGCGGCGCCTGGGGCTGGAGCGCTTCCGCGAGCTCTGCCCCGAGGGCTACGTGCAGTGCGGCATTGCCGAGCAGAACCAGGTGGAGGTCGCGTCGGCCTTGGCCAACGAGGGCTTCGCGACCTTTGCCCCCACCTATGCCACGTTCATCACCGCCCGCGTGCTCGACCAGGTGCGCGTCAACCTGGGCATCATGGGCTCCCCCGTGGTGCTGGTGGGCGTGGGCTGCGGTTGTGAGGCCGGCCCGCTGGGCCCCAGCCACATGGCCATCGAGGACCTGGGCTGCATGCGCCAGATTCCGGGCATGACGGTAGCGAGCCCCGTGGACGTGGAGGGGTTCATGGACGTCCTGCGTGAGCTGGCTGCGCATCCCCGTCCCGCCTACGTGCGCATGAACGACGATGCGGGCCTGCGCCTGTCGGCGGGCAAAGACCCGCTCTCCCCCCGGTGGCTGCGGCGGGGGGACGGGCGCGTCGCCCTGGTCACCTGCGGGACGATCGCCGCCAACGCGCTGGGTGCGGCCGACGTGCTGGCGGCGCACGGCGTAGGGGCCGACGTTCTGGCCACGCCCTGCCTCAAGCCATGGGACCAGGACGTCGTGCGGGGGCTTTCCGGCTACGAGCTGGTGGTCACGGTCGAGGAGCACGCCGCCATCGGAGGGCTGGGATCGGCCGTTGCGGAGACGCTGGCGGAGCTGGGCGCAGGTCCACGCCTGCTGCGTCTGGGCACGCCCGACCGCTACCTCGAGGCGGACGTGCGTGCGCGTCTCCTTGCGCGCATGGGCCTCGATGCCGCGGGCATTGCGCGTGCCGTGGAGGGGGCCCTCGGACGCTAGCCCCCTGCGTCAGAAGTCGAGGCCGGACCGCTCGGCAAAGCGCAGGGCGGAGGCCCTCATGTCCTTCTGGCCCTCGACCCACAGGGGGAGGTCCGGCACGTCCACGATGATGGGGTCGGCCTCGTGGACGGCGAGCGTCGCCTCCTCGAAGCTGTAGGGCGCGACGGTCGGTCGGTCGGGCAGGTACGAGTCCACGAAGACCGGCCGCAACAGCGCATAGACGCCGCCCTCGCACAGGCCGTCAAAGCCGCGGAGCGCGCGCAGGGCGGCACCGCGGCGGTTGGTCTTGAAGAGCACGATGATGCGGGCCAGGCTCTGCCAGGCATCCCCACGCCTGCCCATGCGGGCGTCCAGCTCGTCGAGGCCCTGCTCGTCCTCCAGGCGGGCATAGCTGAGCACCCCGGTGTGGCGGGCCCCCAACACGTCGGATGGTGCGAGGTCCAAGAGCTCCAGCGACTTTGCCTGCGCCAGCTTGAAGCGGGCGGAGTCCAGGTAGGTGCGGGCGATGGCGTCCTTCACGCGCAGCAGGGGATGGGCGAACACGTCGGCCCAGAGGTCGCGCCGCAGACCGGTCGTGGCATCGTCGGCCAGGGCCTCCGTCTCCCCGCGTGCGTCAAGGGCCGCCTGCGCGTCCCCTTCCAGGGGCAGCAGCAGCTCGAGCAGGTCGTCAGGGTCGGGGTCGGCGGCGATGGCCGAGCAGAGCGCGGCGTCGGTGCAGGTGGGGTCCACGTCCAGCGCGTGCGCGCAGGCCACGCGCATCAGCTCGAGGCGCCGGGAGCGCTCGAGGGCAAACTCGTCGTCGTCGCGCAGGTCGTCCTTGTCTCGCGACGCACCAAAGCGCTCGAGCGCATCCACGAGCATGCCCATGGCCTCGTCCTCGGGGCCCTGGGCAAACTGGGCGGGATTGGCGCGCACGGCTATCAGCAGCTCCGCGAAGCCCGCGTCGGAGAGACCGCGCTGGGCACGCTCGCGCAGGGCGATGCGTCGTATGTGCTCCTCGCGGGCGTCCATCGGGGCATCAGGCGTTGGGCGTGCCATAGCGGTCGCCGTTGGGGTGCTGCGACCGGGCAAGCTCGAGGGCCGTGCGCTCGGCGGGCGTCATGCGCGGCTCCATCCGTCCCATGACCCATGAGCCAAAGGCACCGCGCGCCCGCGCGTCGCGACCCTCCTGCAGGAGCACCGTTGCCTCCGACACGGCAAGGATGAGCTCGTCCTCGGAGAAGGGCGCCACGGCCAGTCGCGCGAACACGCCGTCGGGCAGCTCGCGTTGTGCGCAGAGCGTGACGGCCGCATGGGGGTAGGCCTTCGCCAGCAGGTCGAGCTGGTGATCCGCCTCATCGAGCTGGAGCCGCTTGTAGGCGAGGGCGCAGCGCGTGATGGCGAGCCATGCGTCTGCGGGGGTGGCGCCGCGGACGGCCGTGCGGCCCGTTGTGCGTGCGAGGGCCTCCAGGCCCGCGGCATCCTCGAGCTTGGCAAACGCCAGGTATGCCGTGAAGCGGGCGTCCGCCTGATCGGTTGGATCCAGCTCGAGCGCACGCCGGGCGTGGGAGATGGCATCGTGGTTGTGCCCGCACACCACCGCACGCGAGGCCAGGGACGCCAGCCAGCGCAGATAGGGGTAGAGCGCGATCTGCGCCGCGAGCGCCGAGCGCTCCTCGCCGGGGATGGAGCGTGCCTTGTGCCGCCTGCGCTCGCACCGCTCGCGCACGCCCTCGGCCTCGGATGCGAGGTAGTCGTAGTAGCCCTCGAAGTTGGGGATGCCGGCCGCCATCTTCATGCGCAGGGCATCGGGATTCTGTGGGTCGAGCTTGAGCGCCTCGTCCAGCATGGCATGCCCCTGTGCGATGAGCCGCTCGGCGTGCTCGTCGTCGGTAAAGGGCAGCTCGTAGTCTATGAGCGTCGTCGCCTTTGCCACCAGGTGGAAGGCACGGTCCTCATCCGTCTGGGGCAGGCCGTCGCGGTTTTGTGCGAAGCGCCTGCCGAAGGCGGCAAACGAGCGCGCCGCCTGGGCGGGGCTCTCGCCGTCGAGCGCGCGGGCAAAGCGCAGGCCCATGCGCTGGTAGTCCTCTCGGTGCGGATCGAACGCCATGGTCGCCCCCTGCTCGCTCGTGCGTTGCCCTGAAGCCAAAGTCTACCCATTCGGCGCGGTGTGACTGACCATAGTCTAGACTCCCCAGGCGACAATGGTGGGGCGTCTTCGCACCTCCCCCACATTCGGTCGAAAAACCGGATGACCCTTGGGTTGGATGACCAAAAGATCCTAGAATGAGAAGCGACATCTCGCCGTCGCATGAGGCGGCGGCATGACGGCAGAACGGAAGGAGAATCAGCATGGGACGTTTTACCAACCCGCGTGACCTGTACTTTGGTGAGGGAGCCCGCCACGAGGTCAAGAATCTCAAGGGCAAGAGGGCGGTCATCGTCTCCGGCGGCCACAGCATGCGCCGCGGCGGCTTCCTGCAGGACGTGCAGGCCGACCTCGAGTCTGCCGGCTTCGAGGTCAAGCTCATCGAGGGCGTCGAGTCCGACCCCTCCGTCGAGACGGTCATGAAGGGCGCCGCGGTCATGGAGGGGTTTGGCCCCGACTGGATCGTCGCGATCGGCGGTGGCTCGCCCATCGACGCGGCCAAGGCCATGTGGATCAAGTACGAGTATCCCGACACCACCTTCGAGGACATGTGCAAGATCTTCGGCCTGCCCGAGCTGCGCCAGAAGGCCCACTTCTGCGCCATCTCGTCCACGTCGGGCACGGCCACGGAGGTCACGGCCTTCTCCATCATCACGGACTACGACAAGGGCATCAAGTACCCCATTGCCGACTTCCAGATCACGCCCGACATCGCCATCGTCGATCCCGAGCTCACCTACTCCATGCCCGCCAAGCTCTGCGCACACACCGGCATGGATGCGCTGACCCACTGCCTCGAGGCCTATGTCTCCACCGCCGCCTCCATGTTCACCGATGCCAACGCCCTGCACGGCATCCGTGAGATCACCGAGTGGCTGCCCGTCTCCTACACGGGTGACCACGGCGCCCGCCAGCACATGCACGAGGCGCAGTGCATCGCCGGCATCGCCTTCTCCTCGGGCCTGCTGGGCATCGTGCACTCCATGGCCCACAAGACCGGGGCGGCCTTCAGTGGCGGCCATATCATCCACGGTTGCGCCAATGCCATGTACCTGGGCAAGGTCATCCAGTTCAATGCCAAGGACGAGCGTGCCCGCCAGCGCTACGCCTACGTCGCCAAGGAGATCCTGCACCTTCCCGGCCAGACGGACGAGGAGCTCGTCGCCGCGCTCGTGCAGTTCATCCGCGGCCTCAACGACAAGCTCGACATCCCGCAGGGCATCAAGAACTACGGCCAGGGCGGCGTGAAGAGCGAGACCTCCTGCATCAGCTACGAGGAGTTCGAGGCCAAGCGGCACGACGTCGCCGCCAACGCGCTGCTCGACGCCTGCACGGGTGCCAACCCGCGCAAGCCCACGCAGGAGGAGATGGAGCGGCTCCTGGAGTGCGTCTACAACGACGTGCCCGTGGACTTCTAGACTCGCAGCTCAGCGTGGTGTCGTGGGCCCGTCGGCAGGTGCCGGCGGGCCTTCTCCATGCCGTGGGGCTGTCGGTTGGCCTCACCTGGCCTTGAGGGATCTGGCTTTGGCCGTGCGACGGTCGTGTACTCGGGGGGTGCCGCCCAAAGTGCACACGCAACGCGTTTTCCGTGACGTTTGCCCAGTTGGCGTTTTCCAAAATGCGTTCTGTGTTCACTTTGGGAGGCACCCCCCGAGTATCGATCCCATCGGAGGGGCTGAAAGCATCTCAGCCTGCGTCTTTTCTTGAGTTCGAGTTTTATAGATGGCCACCCGTACCATTATTGACCATGCAAGGTACACTGCGTATAATCTTTTCCGATGTGAACGCTACGACCGTTGATGTCTTATGTCCTGATAGACAAAAGAATCGATGAATGAGGTGACACACAGTGTCTGATATCTCTCAAATGCAGGCCAGAGAGGCATCCTGTCTTTCGCGTATCGATGAGCTCAATCATGTGCTTGATAGTCTGGCAGAGTATCGCGGCGAGGTCTCTCGCTCCCTCGCCAGATTCCAGGACCAACTTGCCTACAAGGTTAATGTAGCTCGTCAAGCTGGTGATATGCAGGGTACGCGCATAGCGACGCGGTACGCTGATCGTACCGTCAAATATTTGACGGGAGAATTTAACCAGGCAATGTCAACTGGATTTGATGAGGTGGATGCTCAAGTGGCTGCTGCGACGCGTCAGGCCGAGCGCGAGCTTGCCGAAGAGCAGGCGCGTCTTGTCTCTATACGAGCGTGCATCGAGAGCGAGCGAGCCCTTGAGCGTTCTGAGGTGGCTCGGCACGAGGCTGAAGAGCAACGCCAACATCAGGGATTTCGTATCTAACTAAAATCAAGGGAGAGGTATCATGGGCTTCAAGGTATCTGATCCTGAGCTGGCATATGATGCCCTGCTCATCAAGCAGAATGTGGACACTCTTATTGAGTTAGGTAAGGAAACTTCTAACCTGATCGACCTTCTTCTTGCCACGGGTATCCAGTCTGACCTCATTGGCGCATCGCTTCAGACTGATGAGGCCGAACTTATCGCCGTACTCCAAAAGCTCGAAGAGGCGTCTGCCCCCATCGCCGAGAGAACCAACACGTTTATTGCGGAGCTTGATGCCGACGACGCCAAATTTGATTGAGGTAGATTCATGAAAAACAAAGGGCAAATCGTTGTTGTTCCTGCCAATATTGATGACGTGATTGCCAGACTCCGTCAGATAGGCAGCTGTGTCGAAGAAGTAGCTAATGCCGATTACTCTTTGGGGGTCACTGTAGGATCGGGTGGCGAGGCGCTAGTGCGTGCTGGAAACGCAACAAATGCCTACGCGGAGATGCTCGCACGTACGATCCTGGGGCTTGCCGACGCCATCGGCACGGCAAAGGAAGAGTTTCAAGATGCGGATTTCAAGCTCGCCGCACAGATGATGCATGCCGACGCATCAGAAAGTGCGTCCAGTTCCGTAGGGGAGAGCACAGCCAGCCCTGCTGCAAGTGGAGCAGATCATGGGGGCGGGGGCTCATCTTGGTAAGGATAGCTCGCATTGTGGCGGCAGGTGTCGCGCTTATACTGGCGGTTGGCATAGGTTGCGTGGGTTGTGCGTCAAACGCACCTGGGGATTCCCAGACGAATCAGGGAGTAGTGAACATGAGCGAAGAGGTCAGTGAGCGCGACTGTGCGATGGCGGCGCAGCTCGGGGCTCCCGATGACGTCATCTCGTCCCTCAAGGAGGGGACGTGGCCCTCAATTACCTCGCGGGAGAACGTCCGCTATGCCGAGGCGGTGGAGGATCATCTCTCGGAACGTTATGGGGAACAGTTCCACGCGTCGCAGGTGACCCTCTCTCGTGGTGCGTTGAGCGAGGCCGATAGCGTGACCTGCACAGTGGCGTCCGGTCCCTTTACGGGGGAGACGTGCACATGCACCTTCTTCCCCGATGGCGCGCCGCAAAGTGGTGACGCGGAGTGGGCTGATACCTATCTTTACGTACGTCTCCATGGAGGGTATGAGTCGGCTGTGGAGACGGCCGCAGCCTCTGCCTTTTCCGATGTGCCACAAGGCACATGGACGTGTGTCGTCGGTATGGATGACAGGCCCTACCCAGAGGTGATGAATGACGCTCGAAACCAAGGGCAGAGGGTGACCCTCGCTGCGGACGCCTCCCTTACTGAGGCGGGCCCCTATCTGGGAGGACATGTATGGGCGTATCTCTCGCCCGACTCCACGCTCAGCGAGGAGGAGTATGAGAGACACGTGAACGCAATGGTCGCCTCCTTGGAGGAGCTTGGCCTGAACATCCACTGGGAGGCCTACAAGGTTACCCAACCCCTTGGGGATGCAGGATTCACCGGGGAATGGGCACGTAATGCCGTGCAGGCTGGCCAGTACACATGGCAGCTGACAGGTGACCTTTCGGGGGTGAGATGACATGTCTCTGAGCCCAGACGAGCTCGCTCAGCTCAATACTCTCATTTATCAGCAGGGTCTCTCAAACGCCTATGACGCAAGCAATGCCAAGGACATGAAGTCCCTGCTCACGTACATGAAGGATCATGCGGGAGAATCTGGCCAGCATGATCAGTACATCAGTGACGTGCAGTACAAGGCACTCATCAACCATGCCCTGCAGGAACCCGAGGTTGCGAACCTTCGCGTAAAGGACCTTACGCAACCGGGTACGAATGGCCAAACAAGCCGCAACATGACCCTTGTGAACGACAAGACGAGCGACATGTATATCGTCTTCAAGGGTACGGAGGGATCCACCGGGGAGTGGGGTGACAATTTCAAAGGACTCTATGAGTCTGACACTCCCGACCAGAAGGCGGCTAACGATTACGTCAACAAGATGGCAGAGGGTGGAGACTACCACATTACGGTGTCGGGTCACTCCAAAGGTGGCAATAAGGCGATGTACACAGCCGTGACCAACCCCAACGTCGACGAGTGCTACTCTTTCGATGGCCAGGGCTTTGGTAGCGACTTCATGAACAAGTATGCCTCGCAGATTGCTGCCAACCGCGCGCACATTCATGCCTATAACTACGAGGGCGACTTTGTGAGCGCTTTGCTTTACTCCATTGCGGGGGACGTTAACTTCACGAGGTCCGGGAGGGATCCAGAATTTCGGCCAGAGAACCATGCGCCCATGTCACTCTTCTCCAACTCGAAGGACTTCAAGCTGGATACGTCTGGCGAGGCGAGTGACTACTGGAAGACAATCAACAACTTCTCCATATGGATTATGAACAATGTCCCTGCGAACCAGCAGAAGGCCGTTGCCGATCTGCTTGGGCTATGCATAAACGATTCGGGCAAGGCCAAGGAATACATCCAGCAAGATCCCGATGCCTTTGGGGCGCTCATAGCAATGCTCTGCGAGTATCCCCATACTGAAGACCTCATAAAGCAGCTGGTTTATTCCGGCAAGCTGAGCGATGTCATGGCATCTCTGATCATGCACTGTTTGAAGAGCAAGAATGCGCGTTCTTTGCTCTTGGATCTCTTGGCTAAGAAGTTTGGCATACAGATAGACGAAGAGTGGAAGACGCGCTTCGAGTCTTCGTTTAGCGCTACGGAAAGTGGTATTGAGAATGGTGCGCGTGGCCGTGAGGTTGTGGACGTGCGCCAAGAGGAGGTTCGTGACTGGTCGGACGAGCGGATGCAGGAGCTTCTCAACATTGTGGCTCAGGTTGATGCCGAGCCATGGTGGGACGTCACGCATTGGGATGTGAACTATCGCTTTGAGGACCTTATCGGTCGACTCGACGTGGAAAACTACCGTAACGATATGGATACGTACCTACGCAAACAGGTTGATATGAACGATGTGTCGAGAGAGGATATCATTGCCGCCTTTAACGCGGCCGAGGAGCATCACAGCCAGTATACGCAAGATATGGATGAGATTGCTTCCAATATTGAGGGCGCCGCAGCTCAGCTTGCCAAGATATATGGAAGACTGGGTATGTTGGGGAAACGCTAGGCATCTCTCGTGCGTTACTGTGATGCCGTGCCGCCGCCCTTGGAGGGCCGACGAGCTGGAGGAGTACCTGAACAGCGGCTACACCCACCCGAGGGTGAGGGTCCTGCTCATGCTCCTGCGCAACGGGGACTTCGGCTCGTGGGCCGCCACGATACACGACGCCCTCGCGGCCGTCTGGGGCCTCGGCCGCAGGATGGACGTCTACGCCGGCGTCGAGGGCACCGACCCGTTCTCCTCCAGTTCGCCGCTCTACACGCTCGACATCTCCCAGACGTCCCCCAAGACGCGCGACGCGGAGCCGCCCGACGCGGCGACGGTGCGCAGGCTGATGTGGGTGCTGGGCGACGACGACACCTCCCCGTGGGACGGCTACGAACCCTGGGACGGCACGGGCGACCCCGGCGACCCGGGCTACGCCAGGCGCAGGCCAATCACCTGGAACCCGGGCCACCCGGTGATGGGGTAGCCGTGGCGTCCCGCCCCGCTGGTGGCATCGATTCGAGTGCCCTCGATGTCCCTGGGTCACACCTGGGGCAAGATGCGTGCGGTCGGGCATGGCGACGCGCATCAGGCGCGCGGCATGGCAACGGTCGAACACGTGCCGTACACGCATTTCGTGTAAGCTTGTGTCAGAACGCTCGGCGCGTCGCGCGCCATCGTCCCAGGAGGCCCCATGAAGGACAAATTGCAGGTGAGGGTCCTGCTCACCCCAACGCACAGTGAACATAGCTTCTTTCTCCCCTTGGACCTCTCGGTGGCGGAGTGTGCGAACCTCGTCTCGCGCCTGTTCGAGCGCATGGAGCACGGCTACTGGCAGAGCACGGGCGAGGAGGACCTCATGCTGTGCGATCCGGACCTCCCCTCCACGGGCGAGCTCCTCAACCCCAACGAGAGCATCCGTGCGCTCAAGGCGCGGGAGATAGTGGCGGACGGCTCCCTCCTGGCCCTCATGTGAGCTGTCATGAAGGAGAAGCTCAAGCGCACGATGACCCGCAAGCTCCGCCTCCTGCGGCTCACCCTGAAGAAGGGGGAGCGCGCGGACTACGTATGGTCGCAGTGGCTGCGCGAGCAGCCCGACCGGATCCTGCTGCCCTTCGAGTTCGACGGCACGGAGCGGGGCGACCACCTGAGCTACGACGTCAAGGGCACCTGCACGCTCGAGAGGTTCACCAAGGCCGCCCTGAGCACGGCGCAGTACGAGGGGCTGCTGAGGTCGGTCGCGCACGTCTGCGAGACCTGCGTCGAGCAGGGCATCCCCACGGCCAACCTCTGGTTTGACCCTGCCCACGTCTTCGTGACGCCCGAGGGGGAGGCGTGCTACGTGCTGGTGCCCCGCCCCGCCCAGGCCACCACCTCCAAGCGCGCGTCCAAGCACGGGACGCCGCTCTCGCTGCTCACCTGGCTGGGTGACAAGGCCCATGCGCACATGGTCGTGAGGGAGGACGAGGCGCATCGGCATGCGGTGGCGGACTGGGCCCGCAGGCAGCGCGTGTTCTCGCCGGATGCCTTCTCGCGCTTCCTGGATCAGGAGTTCGAGGGCGTGCCCCTGACGCGCTTCGAGGGCCGAGGGGAAGGGTCGCACCGGCCGCCGATACCGGCCGACATAGCGGGGGACAACGTGGCGTCCTTCGACCCGCTCACTCTGTTGGGCGGGGGCGAGGCTGGCTATGTGGCCCAGACGACGGCCCAACGCATAGGGGAGGTCGACCGGGCGCTGCCCCAGGAACCTCCCGCCTGGCAGCATGCGGGACAGGGCCGGGACGGCAGCGATGACACCTCGAGCCTGGGGTCGGGCTCGCTGGGCGCCTCGACGGGCGAGCAGGCGACGGCCGCGCCCCTGTACGTCATGCGCATGCGCGATGGGCTGGCCCTCGAGGTTGGTCCCGGCGAGCACAACCTGGGGAGGTCCGCAACGTGCGACCTGCACTTTGGCGGCAACCAGAACGTGAGCAGAGTCCATGCGCGCGTCATGCGCGTGGGCGAGGGCCTGCGCGTCGTGGACTGCGGTGCCGCAAACGGCACCTACGTGCATGGCCAGCGCCTGGTCCCGCACGCGTCCGCGCTGCTCTCCCGTGGAGACGTGTTCACGCTGGCGGACGAGTCGTTCTCCGTGCGCTAGCCGCCGCGGATCCGGATGGCACCGGGCGCTGCGCCTCCCGGGTCTCGTGGGACATGAGACTGAGGGTAAGTTTGTAGGAGGACAGGTAGCTGTATTATTTCTACAAAACTTGTCAAAAATTTATGACGTTCATAAAACACGTTGTTTAATCATGGAAGAAACCTAAGAATAGATGGGATGGTACTCTGCTTGTTTGCTGCCTCGGTTGCGAGGGCGGGTGGCGTACCTGTCGGGAACATGCCTACGCCAGAGGACGGTCCGATGGACGAACAGCCCATACCCCCGCGCCAGGAGGAGGCCACAGGCGGTGCCCCCAGGACGGTCGGGTCGCGCTACCAGCTGCAGCGCGAGATTGGCCGGGGTGGCATGTCGGTCGTGTGGCTGGCGCTGGACACCACCCTGGGCAAGCAGTGGGCGGTCAAGGAGATCCGGCTCTCCTCGGATCCGGCCGAGCGTAGGGTCGTGGAGGCGAGCCTGGTCGCAGAGGCCAACCTCATCAAGCGCCTGGACCACGCGGCCATCCCGCGCATCGTCGACCTGGTGGACGAGGGCGGCGAGCTCTACGTGGTCATGGACTACGTGGACGGCCGCACGCTCGAGTCCGTGATGGGCATGGGCCCGCAGGACGAGGACGACGTGGTCGCGTGGGCCGTGCAGCTATGCGACGTCCTGGACTACCTGCACCAGCAGAGCCCGCCCGTCATCTACTGCGACATGAAGCCCTCCAACGTCATGCTGCGCCCGGACGGCACCGTGCGCCTCATCGACTTTGGCATCGCGCGCGAGCAGGGCACCGTGCACGGCGGCGAGGAGGACGGCCATCGCCACCTGGGCACCCACGGCTATGCCGCCCCGGAGCAGCGCGCGGGCGCGCCGCTCGACGGCCGTGCGGACGTCTATGGGTTGGGGGCCACCATGTACGCCCTGCTCACGGGCAGACGACCGCCCGACGACCCCGCCGACGCGGCACCCCTCAGACAGGTCGTGCCCGAGCTCTCGCACGGCATCGAGTCCATCGTGGCACGTGCGATGGCGGCCAACCCAAACGACCGCTACTCCGGCGCCGCGGAGTTCGCCTATGTGCTGGAGAACTACACGACGCACGACGAGGCACAGCAGCGGGGGCTGCGTCGCAAGTGGCGCGCGTTCACCGGTGCCCTCATAGGGGCGGCCGCGTGCCTGGTCGTGGGCCTCGTGCTCATCGCCGTGCGCTGGAACCTGCTCAACTCCGACTTCGACTATTGGATGGGGCTGGGAGACCAGTCGGTCGACCAGGAGACGGCGTCGGCGGCCTACGTGCACGCGGCGGGCATCCTGCCCGCGGACCTCCGTCCCTATAGGGGGCTCTTCAGGCTCTATCGCTCCGACGGCGTGTTCTCCACGACCGAGGAGCAGCAGTTCGAGCAGACGATAGCCCCCAACATGGACGCGCTGAGGTCGGATGGCCAGGCCTGGGCGGAGCTCTCGTTCGAGACGGGCAAGCTCTACTGGTACTACTACGGGGACGCGGGCTACGGCACCTCCGCCGGCTCGAGCTATCCGCGCATGCGCGCCGCCTCCCGGTGGATGCACAGCGCCGCGGAGGTGGAGGGCTTCTATGGCGCCCCGATGGCCGAGGCCTATGCCGACATGGCCGACTTCGCCTGCGACGTGGTGCCGCGTATGGGCGAGGGGGATGACGCCGGCGCCTACGCGCCGTACTTCGCGCGCCTGCAGACCCTGCTGGACGAGATGGCGGACAGCGACAACAACGTGATGCGCCTGGATGCCGCCGCGCTCGCCCAGGACGCGCTCAGGACGTACGCGCGCAAGTTCCGTGCGGACGGCATCTCGCAGGAGGACATGCTGGCGCTCGAGGCGTCGGCGCAGGGCATCGCGGACGGCGTCTCCACCACCACGGACCAGCAGGACGAGGAGCTGCGGCGGCTGAGGGCCAACGCCGACGCGACGAGGCAGGCGATCGAGGACGCCTTCGTGGACGTGGGGGAGGAGGACAGCCAGTGATGACGGCAAACCTTCTGGGGACGATCTCGACGGTGCTGCTGGTGCTTGCGGTGCTGCTGGTGATCGCCGCCGCGCTCATGTTCTTCGCGTTCGACATCCGGGCGGTGCGCGACGAGCTCACCGGCAGGACGGCCGAGCGCGCGATCGCCACCATGCGCGCGGAGTCGTGGGCGCTCAGGCGCAGCCGCGAGCGGTCGGCCCGGGCGCTCACGGCGGATGGGCCCGACGCGCCCGAGGGCGAGGGCAGCGGGAGCCTGCACCTGCGGAAGGTGAGGTCCCAGAGGTCGCAGGACACGTCTGCGGGGGACGAGGCGGGCACCACGCTGCTCTCGGATGCCGGGACCGGCTCGGACTCCGACGAGACCGACACCACGCTGCTTTCCGCTGACGCGTCGGATGCGGACGAGACGGGAACCACGCTGCTTGCCAACGGCGACGAGACGAACGCCGACGAGACGGGGGCGACCCTGCTTGCCGATGAGGGAGCGAACGCCGACGAGGCCGGCACCACGCTCCTTTCCGCCGACGCCCCCGCCTCCGCCGACGAGGCGGGCACCACGCTGCTGCCCGACCAACCTTCGCATGAGGAGGGCGCGCAATGACGCCGAGCCTACCATCCCTGCGCAGAGGGGCACTTGTCGCCCTGCTCGCCCTGGCAGTGTCCGTTGCGGTGCCGGCGCTCCCGGCGCATGCGGATGAGGTCGACACGCCGGGTGGCAATGCGGATCCCGTCGTCGTGGCGGCGCCGGCGCTGACGGCCCAGGCCACCATCACGAAGGTGGGCTCGCAGGACCCGGCCGAGCTCTCCACGCTGAGCTATGACGGCGAGACCGTCGCGGTGGCCCAGGGCAACTACGTGGACGTGCGCCTGACCCTATCGGGCGGCGGGGCAGCCGAAGGTGCCTCCGCCGCGTCGTTCTCCTGGACCTACAAGGATCACGACGCGCAGTTCAAGGGCACCGACACGCTGACGGCCGATGTGGAGGACCGGGGCAACGGCATCTACCGCATCACGTTTGCGGAGGGCGTGGTCGTCGACCTTGCGAGCATCTCCCTCAAGGCGGGTGACACGCCCATCCCAGTCACCATCGCCTTTGCCGACGGCCTTCCCGCGCCGGTGCCGAATGCCATAGCCACCACGCCCGCCAACCCCGCCTCGAAGCCGAGCGTGCAGTTGTCAGGGAATGAGTGGCAGAACGGTTCCAAGCTCGGCGACATCTCGTTCACCATGACGTCGACGGATCCGCTCTTCAGGCTCTTCCTCTTGGCGGGGGACACGAGCCGTGCGGAGTATCCCACGCCGAGCGTGAAGGCGCCGGACGCGCCGGACGGCACGGAGCTGACGAATCACGGTGAGCCGACGTATGATAAGAATACCGGCACCTGGTCCGTCTCGTGGACGCTCGCTCCTCCAAACGGTGCGTCCGATGCGGCTCCCGAGGGCAAATACCAGGTGAGCGTCGACCCAGGCTCCTACTACGGGGCGCAGGGGGCCCACAACCTGGGCCTTGTGGTGGACCACACGCCACCCGACATTGCGCCGGCGGACGGCTGGAGCCTCCCCGCCGCACAGGGAAACCTGGTTCGCGTCGACAATGGGTACGAGGTGCGCCTCAAGGTGACCGATACAGGTGACGCTCCCTCGGGCGTCGTTGCGTCCACTGTGAAGATGACGGTCAAGCGAACTGATGACAACAGCGAGTACAAGCCTGGGGTGCGAGTAGATCACGACGTGTACGTGTTTACCTTCTCGGACACGGGTGTGTACGACATCCTGAAGGCCGAGGTGTCCGCTTATGACCGTGCAGGCAATCCAGCGACTCCGGTGCATCTGGGCGACCTCCTCAAGAATCAGCCGAACCCACCATCTGATGGTCTACAGCTGCTGGTAATGAGCGAGGACTACCATCCAAGTGATGGTGAATCGCTCACGATACGTGATGCGAGTGGTGCTGACACGAACTATCATCGCGGCAATGTGACGGCGACGGCGAAGGTACATGCGCCCTTTGCCCACTATGCAAACATATCCGAGCTGCACGGCACGCTCATGGCTACGGTTGTCTATGCGGATGGTACTCGGAAAGACAATGTGGCGTTGCAAGAGGATGTGACGCTGAAGCCGTCGAAATCGGATAACCGGTGGTTTGACTTCGACACTGCTCTCACTCTTGAAGAGGGCCACTACACCAACGTCCGGCTCGAGTACAAGGATGGGTTCTTCAACACAACGCGTACGCTGCGCGCAGACGACTTCTATGTGGACCGCACCGCGCCGACCGTGGGCAACGTGCAGGTCAGCCCCCAGCCTACCGTGATGTGGGGTCATGCCTTCACGCCGGGCGCGACCACCATCCACATGGAGGCCACGGACGCCGTCTCGGGCGTCGACTGGGACAGCCTTGCGCTGACGGCGTCCGACGGCACCCCCATCGAGGGTGTGCAGGTGGAGCGTGACGCGGGAGGCTCCGGCTTCACCATCACGCTGGCAAGCGACGGTCAGACCCTCGACCTCACCTCCACGCGCCTGCATCTGAGGGACCTGGCGGGCAACCCCCTCGTGGACCCCGACGACCCGAACACCGAGGGCCTGCTGCTCTCGGGGCTCATGACGGGCGACGGCAAGCCCCTCGCCAAGGACACCACGGACATCGTGGTGGACACCACGGCACCTGTGGTCTCCGTCTTGTATGACAACAACGACGCCCGTGGGAGCTACTACAACAAGGCGCGCACGGTCACCATCACGGTCGTGGAGGGGAGCTTCTCCTACATCCGCGACAATGACGCGGAGCGCGCGATCGCCACCATCGGCGTGGACGGCACCACGCACGACGTGACGGCCAGGCAGTTCGAGAACCCCTCGGGCGACGGCGTCACCTGGGTGTACACGGAGGAGCTCTCGCAGGACGGCGACTGGACGGTGGACGTCTCGCTCACCGACCCCGTGGGCTACGCCTCCAACGAGGTGCACGACGCCTTCACCATCGACACCCTCGCCCCCATGATCACGGTGGAGTTCGACAACAACGACGCCCGCAGCGGCATGTACTTCAACCGTCCGCGCACGGCCACGGTCACGGTGCGCGAGCGCAACTTCGACCCCTCGCTCATGGGCGTCTCCGCCTCGGCCAAGGACGCCTCCGGCAACGCCGCGGACGCCCCGGAGGCCAGCGGCTGGAGCGCCACGGGCGAGGAGGACACCTGGTCGTGCACGGTTCACTTTGGGGGCGAGCTCCACTACGGCCTGTCCGTCTCGGCGGCGGACCCCGCGGGCAACCAGGCGGAGGCCTACGAGGTGCCAGAGTTCGTGATCGACATGACGCCGCCCCAGGCCTCCATCGAGCACGTCGAGAACAAGACCGCCTATGCCGGCGAGATCGCCCCATCCCTGAGCATGAGCGACACCAACCTCTCCATCGGGAACTCCAAGTACAGCCTCACGGGTGCCCACTCCGGCAAGGTGGACTACATGCGCGGCATGGAGACCTCCTACTCCGACACCAGCGAGTCGGTGACCTATGCGGACTTCGAGCACAAGGTCGAGCGGGACGACGTCTACACGCTCGCCGTCCACGCGGAGGACCTCGCGGGCAACGCCTCGGACGTGACGCGCGTGTTCTCGGTCAACCGCTACGGCTCCAACTACCTCTACTCCGATGCCACGGCGGGCATCCTGGGCGCGTACCTCAGGATTCCCCAGGATGTGGTGATCACCGAGATCAACGTGTCGGGCCTCGACGACGATGGGACGCACGTGGAGCTGGCGCACGACAGCGAGGTCACGGACCTCATGGAGGGCGCATCCTACACCACCGAGACGGCGGATGACAGCGGCTGGAGCAAGACCACCTACACCATCCCCGCCTCCAACTTCTCGCAGGACGGCTACTACCGCGTGATGATGACGTCGCATGACAAGGCCGGCAACCTGGCCCAGAACACCATGGGCAACAAGGACGCCACCCGCGAGCATGCGGCCGAGGTCAACTTCGCGGTGGACACCACGGCACCAACCGTGGGCTTTGCCGGCGCCAAGACCGGGGGCGTCTACTTTGGGGCCAGCCACGACGCGCTCCCCCTGGCGGGCGACAACCTGGCGCTCGACCGCGTGACGCTGCAGGTGGACGATGGCGAGCCCGAGGAGCTCTCGCCCGACGAGTTCGCCGGGGGACCCGCCTCGCTCCCGATCCCCGCCGACGCGAAGCTCCACACCCTCACGATCGCGGCCTACGACAAGGCGGGCAACGTGCACTCCACCACCCTCGGCTCCGTTGCCGTCGCGCCCAACTGGGTGGAGTACCTCAAGGCGAACCCCAACCTGCTGTTCGCGTTCGTCGCGTTCGTCGTCATGGCCCTGGGCCTTGCGGCCATGGGCATCGTGCTGGGTGTGAGGCATCACCGGGCCACGGAGGGGCTGCGCAACCCCTTTGGCCACTAAACTTGGTCGTCCCCCGCGCGAGCGGGTGTCGATATACCGTCAAGCGTGCCTGCGGGCACACGAGAGAAAGGAACGGCAATGGCAGGACAGATTAGGATCACGCCAGATCAGATGCGCGACCGTGCGACCCAGTATCGCACCGAGGCCAGCAACGTGGGCGATGTGATCCAGCACATGGACTCGCTCCTGCAGGCCCTGCAGGAGGAGTGGGAAGGCAGCGCCGCCCAGGCTTACTCCAGCCGCTTCCAGGAGCTGCGTCCCGGCTTCGTGAAGGCCCAGGACCTCATCACGGAGATCGCGCAGTCGCTCGACGCGACCGCGCAGTCGCTGGAGGAGACCGACTCCAACATCGCCGCGCAGTTCCGCGGCTAGGTTCAGACCGGGGTCTGGATAGCGTGATCCCGGTGCCGGGGGCGGCGCCCGCCCCCGGCACGTCGCACGTCGCTTCACAGCGAGGAAGGTTTGCCCCATGTCGACACTTGCAGAGCTTGAGGCACGTGAGGCAGCTTGCAGGGACGAGATCGACCGTCTCACGAAGCGGCTCGAAGACCTCTATGAGGGGCGGGAGGACGTCTCGGTCCTCTCCCGCCGGTTCCAGGAGGAGATGCAGCGCAGGTACCGGGTTGCCAGCAGCGCGGCCAGCCTCTCGGGCCTCCGGATGGGAGCGCGCTACGCGGAGATGGCCACCGGCCTGCTCACGCACGAGCTTGGGCCCGCAGGGGATGACGCGCTTGCCAGCCTGGACGACAAGATCGCACGTCAGGCAGACCGCACGGAGGAGGATCTGCGGCGAGCGCGCGCCCTTCTGAGGGGCATTCGGGCGGACATGGAGCAGGAGCGGCTGCGGCTGCGTCGCGAGGAGGCCGAGCGGCGAGCCCAAGAGGTCCGTACGCAGGGCACGTCGCTGTGGTGAGAGGATGATGACCGTGGGATTTCAGGTGTATGACCAAGAGCTTGCGGATGTGGTGTCCAGCCTCACGAAGCGTGCTCACACCCTGTGCGAGGCGGCGGAGACGTACATCGAGACGTTGGACATCCTCGTGGCGACGGGCATCCAGTCCGCAAACTTCTCGGATGCCATCGCGGATGTGCCTCCACAGGTCATTGCCGCGGTCGCCTCCATGAAGGAGGCGCTGGGCGGCTTGCCCTCGCAGGTGAACTCGTTCATAGAGGGCCTCGATGCGGCCGATGCCGACTTCGACTGAGGAGGGCAGACATGGCAGCCAGCGGACAGATTACCGTCACCTACCAGAACGTGGATGAGGTCATTGCCAGGCTTGCGATCCTCGAGAGCGACTGCAAGCAGGGGACGGGCGTGCCGGAGGTCTCGAGCACGGGCGAGGGTGCGGCCGCGCTTGTGGCGCTCGGCGGCAGCCTCGATGCCTGTGCCAAGGCGCTGGGCAGCGTCATCTCCCGCACGCGCTCGAGGCTCCAGGAGGCCAAGGCCGACTACCAGGATGCCGACTTCGCTGCGGCAAGCCGGATGGAGGCAATCGCACGCGGGCAGGATCCCGACGCCCCTTCGAACGTGCCCAAACCGGAGGATGCGATATCGCCTCGCATACGGGAAGGTGGGGCCAATGGGAACCAGTAGGGGACGCATGGGCAGGGCCGCCGCGGCCTGCCTGGTGGCGGCGGCGTGCGCGGCCGGGACGACGGCGTGCTCGAGCCCCGAGCAGGGTAACCCGGCCGAGCAGCCCACACGTGTCGCGGACCTCAGGCCCGACCTCTCGAGCGACGAGGTCACGGATCGCGACCTCGCCATGGCGGAACAGCTCGGGGCGCCCGACGACATCATCTCGTCCCTCAAGGAGGGGACGTGGCCCTCGTCCATCTCGCGGAAGAACGTCCGCTATGCCGAGGCGGCGGAGGACTACCTCCGCCTGCGCTATGGCACCTCCTTCGCGGCCTACGATTGCTTCATCTCCACCTGGATCATCCAGGACTACAACGTCATCAACCTCCGGGCGACGGAGGGGGAGCACGAGGGGGAGAGCTGCCGCGTGGAGATCTGGGACGCGGATGACCCCCGCTGGCGGGACGACTGGCTGCCCAGGATCGTCGGGCCGGAATGGGAGTCCATGGTCGCCGCTGCCGCCCAGCCCGTCCTGGAGGGGCTACCCGAGGGGACGTGGACGAGCTCGGTGCACATCTCGACGGCGACGACGGTATCGTCTCGAGTCGAGGGGACGACGGTTGCCGAGGTGGGCAATGGGGTGTACGGGTCCATCTCCGTCTCGGTCGTAGAGTCCTGCCCGTTGAGTGACGAGCAGCTTGAGCAGCTCCTGAACGACTTGACTTCCGTTGAGGAGGAAACGGGACTTAACGTGGGCATCTACGTTGATCGGGTGGTGAACCCACCCGAGGGCCAGGCGTTTGACGAGGCGTACGTCTCTGGTCTCTCTGGGGAGGGAGGCTTCCTTTGGTCTCGGCATAAGGAAGTGAACAAGAATGAGCATCCCTATCCATAGGGGCATCCGTGTCCGCTTGGACGACTTGCATGTGCCAGGAATTGATTGGGGGAAGTGAGAAGCATGTCGCTGCGTCCAGATGAGCTTGCCCAGCTCAGTACCCTGATATACCAGTCTGAGTTCCAGAATGCATGCGCACGTGCGCTCGATGGGGCCGGCAATAGACCGGTGACCCTTGGCGACGTCGTCGCGTCCATGCCTGCGGACGGTGGGGACGAGTGGACGACCCCTGACGGCTACGATGCCCTGAGGCAGGCCGTCTCCTCTGACTCGCGTCTGTCCGACCTCACGGTGTGCGACTTCACGTCGCCCGGTGTTCCCGTGGAAGGCAGGACCACGCAGACGAGCCACTGCATGGCCCTCACCGATGGCGACGGGACGCTCTACGTGGTCTATAGGGGTACGGATGGCGAGCACGGGGAGTGGCGCGACGACTTCGAGGGCCTCAACGAGGCGGACACGGATTCCCAGCGACGTGCCGAGGCCTACCTTGACGAGATGCTGGCGCTGTATGGTGGCCAGCATGTCGTTGTGACGGGACATTCCAAGGGCGGCAACAAGGCGCAGTACGTTACCGTGGTGGACGGCCGCGTGGACGAGTGCTACTCCTTTGACGGCCAGGGCTTTGGCAACCCGTTCCTCAGGAAGTACGAGGAGCGCATCGCTGCCGTACGGGGCAGGATCCATGCCTACAACCAGGAGGGCGACTATGTGAGTGCCCTCATGGCGCCCATTGCTGGGGACACGCACTACACCAACGGCGGCTCCCAGGCCCAGGGCATCACGGGACTCCTCCAGACGCTGCTGCGCGGGGACGGCAACTTCCAGCTATCCAACCATGCGCCCCTCAACCTCTTCTCCTCGGACACAGACCTGTCGCTCGACCTCACGGGCACGCGGACCGACTACTCCCGCACCATCAACGACTTCACGACATGGGTGTCCGAGAACGTCCCTGCCGACATGCAGGCCCTGGTCATCGAGTTCCTGAGCGACTGCGCCGAGGGCAGGCAGTCCGAGGCGCTGGACGATCCCGAGAAGGTTGCCGCGCTCATGGCGGTCCTCACGAGGTACCCAGGAACGCAGCGCCTGCTTGAGCAGCTGGCTGGAACCGACGGCGCCAATGACGGGGCGCTTGCCTCGAGCGGCGTCGGCACGGGCGTCAACGCCGCTGCCGCCGTGCTGGTTCGACTGGGATGCGACTCTGGCATCATCGCGACAATTGTGTCTGCCAGCAATGGTGCGGGCGCGTCGCCGGCGGGCGCCACGGGTGGCGGCGGGGAGTGGGCCCGCGCGTACGCCTCGGCCTACGCAACGGACTGCGCGAGGATAGATGCCCACGTTGCCGCGGGGGAGCAGGCGACCACCATCCAGGTGAGGCAGTCGCTCGTGCGCGACTGGAGCGACGAGTACAAGGAGAAGCTGCTCTCCATCGTCCAGGAGGTCGATGAGGAGGAGGTCTGGGACCCAACCCACTGGGACGTCTGGTACCGGATCGAGTCGCTGGGCGGTGGCCTCACAGCGGAGAACTGCCAGAGCGACATCGACGGCTACCTTCGCAAGCAGATCGACATGAACGGCGTGAACGCCCAGAAGATCGAGGAGGCGTTCCAGAAGGCCGCGGAGCTGGATGGTACCATGGGGACGAACGCATCTGCCATCGCCGAGGACCTGGATGGTGCCACCGAGGCGCTTGGCCAGATCCTCGGGGAAGGAGCCCAGTGAGCGTGGCAGCGACCCTGGCGGATCCCTGGTGGACCGTCGTCATGGTGGCGGGCGGCAGGCGCTTCGCCTGCACGCTCGACGCATCGGACAAGGCGGAGCGCTACCTCTCGGCCACGGGCGAGACCGTGCGCGAGAGTGCCCTCGCGCGCCTCTCGGCGGCGGAGGGCGGCGTGCGGCTGACCCCGCTGGGCTCGTCGACGCTGCTTCTGGAGGACGGCTCCGAGGCGGAGGAGCTGCTGCTTTCGGCGGGCAGCGCCACGGCCACGGCCACGCTCACGGACGCCCGCACGGGCGAGGCGTGCATCGTCTACCTGCGCTCGTGCGACCCGGGTGCGCGCCGCTTCCACAAGATGGCGCTCACGGGGGACTGCGAGCTGCTCATAGGCGGCGACGAGGGGTGCCAGCTGCGCTACGCCTCCCGCTGGGTCTCGCAACGCCACGCGGAGCTCAGGTGCCGCTCGGGCGTCTTTACCGTGCGCGACCTGGGCAGCACCAACGGCACCTTCGTGAACGGCGCGCTGCTGGCCGGCGGCGCCTCGCGGCAGCTGGCGCCGGGCGACGTGGTCCAGGTGCTCGACCTGTGCGTGCAGGTGGGGCGGGGCTTCCTCTCGCTCAACGCGCCCCAGGGGCTCACGGAGGCCCTGGAGGGGCTGGCCGTCCCCATACGCCACGCGGAGCTGGTGCGGCGCGCTCCGGAGGCGACCCCCGCCGACCGCATCCCCGCGCAGCGGGAGTTCTGGCCCGCGCCACGCGTGGTGCGCTCTGTGCAGCGGCGCGCCTACAACGTGGAGGAGCCCCCGGCCGTGCACAAGCCGGACGACTCCCCGGCCATCATGAAGATGGGCCCCTCCTTCCTGATGGGCCTGGCGTCCATCTTCATGGCGGCCAGCGCCGTGTCGCGCATCATGGGCGGCGCGGACGTGCTCTCATCGGCACCCTCCATCGCCATGTGCGTCTCCATGATGGGCGGCATGGTGCTGTGGCCCCTCATCGCCCGCCGCTACGAGCGGCGCAAGGCGGTGCGCGAGGAGGCGCACCGGCGCTCGGCCTACTCCGACTACCTCGCCGCGCTGGAGCGCACCTTCATCAAGGACGGGCGGGAGCAGTCCGCGATCCTGCGGGAGAATCGCGTGGACGCGCGCACGTGCCTGGGCTGGGTCCACGGCCGCGATGAGCGCCTCATGGGCCGCGGCTCGCGCGACGCGGACTTCATGCAGCTGCGCGTGGGCACGGGCACCCTGCCCCTGGAGGCGGACTTCCGCTGGCCCGAGATGCGCTTCTCGCTGGACGCGGATGACCTGGTGGAGATGGCGCGCCGGCTCTCCGACCGCCCGCCGATGCTGGAGGACGTGCCCGTGGCGGTGGACCTCCTGGAGGATCGCACGCTGGGCGTGGCGGGCGACCCCGCCAGCCGCTGGGCGCTCGCGCGCTCGCTCGTGCTGCAGGCCGCGGCGCTCTACGCCCCCACGGACGTGCGCATCGCCGCCATCGTGGGCGAGGGCGAGCGCGACGAGTGGGGCTTCCTCGCGCAGCTGCCGCACACCCTCTCCGCCGACGGCCGCATGCGCCTGGTGGCCACGGACGCCGCTGGCGTGCGCGAGCTGGGCGCGCTGCTCGCCCGCGAGGCCGCCGGCAGGCGCGGCGGTGCCGAGGGCGGCCGCTGCCTGCTCCTGTGCTCCGACCGCGGCCTCTGGGAGGCCTCCGACGTGGTGGCGGACCTGCTTGAGGCCGAGAAGGACCTCGGCGTCTCCCTGGTGTTCCTGGCGCCGGACGTGGCGGGGCTGCCCTCCGAGACCGTGCGCGTGGCGGAGGTGGGGCCCCGGGAGGGCAGGCTCTACGCGCGCGAGGACGCCTCCTCCACGCTCGTGGACCTCGCCATGGACGCGCCGGTCACGCCCGCCGAGGCGGCGCGGGCCGCCTCGGCGCTGGCCCGCGTGGGCCTGGGCGCCGGCGACGCCGCCTTCGCCCTGCCGTCCTCCCTGGGCTTCCTGGAGATGCTCGGCGTGCGCGACGCGGCCGACCTCTCCGTGGGGGCCCGCTGGGAGCGGGCCGACGCCTCGAGGAGCCTGGCCGCCCCCTTCGGCGTGGACGCGCGCGGCATGCCCGCGGTGCTGGACCCCCACGAGGCCTTCGACGGCCCCCACGGGCTGGTGGCCGGCACCACCGGCTCGGGCAAGAGCGAGCTGCTCGTGAGCTGGATCCTCTCCACCTGCGTGGCCTTCCCGCCCGAGCAGGCCTCCTTCGTGCTGGTGGACTACAAGGGCGGCGGCCTGGCCGACGCCTTCTCGCGGGAGGGCGCGGGGCTGCCGCACCTGGCGGGCACCGTCACCAACCTGGACGGGGCGTCGGTGGCCAGGAGCCTGGCCTCCATCCGCGCCGAGCTCGTGCGCCGCCAGCGGATGCTCGCCGGGGCCAAGCGCGCGACGGGCGACGCCGCCATGGACGTCTCCTCCTACCAGCGCCACTGGGCGGCCGGCGACGTGGCCGAGCCCATGCCCCACCTCTTCGTGGTGGCCGACGAGTTCGCCGAGCTCAGGCAGCAGGAGCCCGAGTTCCTGGACGCCCTGGTGTCGGCCGCGCGCATCGGGCGCTCGCTGGGCGTGCACCTGGTGCTGGCCACGCAGCGCCCCACGGGCGTGGTCACCGACCAGATCCAGGCCAACTCCCGCTTCCGCGCGTGCCTGCGGGTGGCCGACGCCGCCGACTCCAAGGAGATGGTGAGGCGCCCGGACGCCGCGGCGCTGGAGGGCGCCGGCAGGCTCATCCTGCTCGTGGGCTACGACGAGCGGCTGCTCCAGGCCCAGGCCGCCTGGGCGGGCGGCCCCTACGACCCCGCCGGCGCCGGCGGCGACCGCGCCGTGGAGGCCGCCGGCTCCCCGGGAGCCCCGGTGGCCGCGCTCCAGCCGCCGGCCCCCGCCGGCGCGCGGGCCGCCGCCGGCCTGACCGAGCTCGACGCCGTGCTGGGCGAGCTGCGCCGCGCCGCGGGCGGCAGGGCCGCCCGCAGGCTCTGGCTCGACCCCCTGGAGCCGCACCCCACGGTGGAGGCCCTCAGGTCCCGCTACCCGAACGCCCGCTCCGGCGACGCCCCCTGGGAGCTCGACCCCCTCGTGGGCGAGCTCGACGACCCGGCCCGCCAGGAGAAGCGTGCCCTCACGCTGCCGCTCTCCCGGGAGGGCAACGTGGCCATCTATGGCCACGCCTCGTCAGGCAAGGAGGACCTTGCCGTCTCCCTGCTGTGGAACATGTTGGACGTCGATCCGGACGAGGCGTGTGCGTACGTCGTTGACGCGGGTGCCGGCGCGCTGCTCGCGTTCGGCGGCGCCCCGCAGGTGCCCGACGCCATGCCCGCCAATGATGCGGAAAGGGTCTCCAACCTCTTCAAGTACCTGCGAAAGACCATGTCGGACCGGCGCGCCGCGCTCGGGAGGGGCTATGCGGGGCTGGACGACTACAATGCGCAGCACGAAGGCGCCGATCGGATGTACTCCATCGCGGTCGTGCTCAACGGGGTTGCGGAGCTCTTCGAGCTCGTCCCGAGCGTCGAGGACCGGCTCGACTCGCTCATGCGCGAGGGGCCACGCTACGGGATACATTTCGTACTGCTCGCGGACACCCAGCGCGACGTGCGTTTCCGCATGCGGGCAAACGTGGGCCAGTCCCTCGTGATGGCGCTTGCCGATGAGTCCGACTACCTTGCGATACTCGGCAGCATCCGTGGCGCTGCCCTTCCGGAGGGCAATGGCCGGGGACTCGTGCGGCAGGGTGACGACCTCTACATGTTCCAGTGTGCCTATGCCTGTGGGGAGGGCGTGCCCGTTCAGGCGGCGATCTCCGAACGCGTTGCGGATGAGATTGACAGGTGGGGCTCCACTGCGACAAGGCGGGTTCCCACCCTTCCCGAAGTGCTCACGCCGTCCCTCCTCCCACGGGGCGACTATGGCAGCGGACTGCCGGTGGGCATCATGGGTGATGACTTCATGCCCGTAGTCCTTGGGAGAAGCAGAGAGCATGCCAACCTCGTGTGTGCGACTCAGGCGTTTCAGTGCATCCCGTTCATGCAGGCGTGCGCGGCGGTTGCCCACGAGCGCGGGTGGGATGTCGTCATCGTCGACCCGGCCGGCATCTTGGGCGCCGTTCCATGGTGGGCGGTTTCCAGTCCCGCCGCCATGACGCTCGGCTCGCATGAGGGAGATGGCGGGAAGCGCCTCGTGCTGGTACCGGATGCCCGTAGTGCCTTTGATGGGCCGGCCGAGGCCCAGCTGGCCTCGGCCGTGTGCGATGGCGGGCGCGGGGACATGCTGCTGCTTGCGGCAGCATCCGCCTCTGACCTGAATGCTATACAGGCGCATCAGTGGGGTCAGCGCCTGATGTTCCGCAATGGCGTGATATGGCTTGGGACGGGGCTGGCAAGCGCCTATGCGCTTCAGGTGGTCACACCGGCCTCTCAGCTGAGGGAGAACATGGGCGAGGGTGGGGGTTGCTACATACGCGACGCCCAGGCGAGGCCGTCGAAGTTCGTGGCCGTCTCCGATGATGATTGGGGCCCATAGGAGGGGACATACCGGCGAGAACGCCACACGGGGCAGGGGCGTGAGGCGATAGAGGGAAACGAGTGGAATGGAGACTTGTATGGCGGATGGAACGATCGCCCAAAATGGGCAGGCACAGCAGCACGCGCAGGCAATGAAGTCATCCTGGTCGGCGCCCACGGTGGATAGCGTGGGCGATGACAACACGCAGGCCGAGGCGGGGGTCACCTCCACGGCGCAGCAGGTCTTCTCCATTGCCGGCAAGGCGTTCGAGGGGCTCTCGGCGGATGCGGACAATCTGGAGGCCGCCGGCAACGCGATCAGCCAAGCCGACCAGAACAGTGCGGAGAACTTCTGATGGAAGGGAGCTACGAGAGGGAGGTGGACGCGCTGCGCGGCGATCTGCGTCGCATCGATGCAGAGATGGATGCCGCGCATGCCGGGATTGTTGCGATGCGGGCGAGGCATGAGGACGAGGACGCATCGATCGCCCGGCGTGGCTTGCTCATAGAGGAGATGGGTGCGAGGATACCCTGCGACCCATGGTTCAGGATGTCGCACGCCTGCCTTGAGGAGCTGCACCGCGATGCGTGCGTGAAGCTCGAGCGAGCCCATGAGGCGGAAGCCGAGAGGGGGCGCGCAAGGATCTCCCTACTTGACGCCCGCTACGACGGGATAGCCGCTCGCATGAGAGCGCTTGTGAACGATACCACCCATACGCAAGACTGAGGAGACTGACGTGGGAATCGAGATTAGGCCGAACGCCGTCATGGGACAGATAGACGGCAAGGACAAGGGCATAGGCGACCTGTGCGAGGAGGCCAAGTCGCGTGTCGAGGCCATTAACGGACTCGTTGGGGACGACGGACTCTCGGGGGCCGGGTATGCGGCGGCCAAGAAGCGCTTTGCGGCATACGCGTCGGTGCTGACGGCGCTGAGCACGGCCGCCGCACGAGTCTCGCAGATCGACACGCAGGTCTCCGGGGCGCTCTCGGGCTTCTTCGGGGGCGTGGACAAGGTGAGCGAGGACGAGTGGAAGCAGAAGCAGGACGCCGCGAACTCCGCCATCGAAAAGCTCGACTCCGACCACAGCCAGGCCGCGAGCTCCGACGAGGGATGCTCTGACGAGCAGGAGGCCTCCTACAAGTCGGACAGGGCCGAGCAGGAGCAGGCCGCCAGCGAGGCGGGCGCGATGCTCTCGCGCATCTACCAGTACTGCGAGCAGACGAACGGCATCTATGGGGACGTCGACCTCTCCGACCTCATCGACACGGCCCAGAAAGCCATGGGAGCGATCTCGGCCGCAGGCTGGAACTCCGAGACCAACAGCTGGGGCGAGCTCGATGACAGTACGTTTGCCGACCTTGACAAGAAGACGGCCAAGGTTGCCGAGACCATCGCCAACAGCGCGTCCGATGGGCAGCAGGGCAGCGACGAGAACACGGAGTATGGCGGCGACCCCGTGAGCCTTGTCAACGGGAACTTCACGTGGGCGAGAGGGTACTTCCTCTACGGTGGCAGGCCCGCGCTTACGCTCACCTACAACTCCCTTAGACGCGAGGCAGGCGCGCTGGGGCCCGGCTGGCGCCACAGCCTGGAGGCGTCACTCGAGGATGGGCCGGACGGCATCACCGTCACCTGGGGGGATGGCTCGACCGAGAGGTTCGTCGCCATCTCCGAGGGGGTCTGGTCCGAGTCGCGCGGCCGGGACGAGTACATGTCCCGCTTCGGCAAGGGGTGGAGGCTCGAGGACCGTCGTGGGGAGCAGTGGTACTTCGACGAGCATGGTGGGCTCGGTTCCATCGTCGACGCGTTCGGGAGGGCGACGACGCTCGAGCGAGATCCTGAGGGGAGGGTCCGTCGGGCCATCGTGCGCGAGCTGACCCTGTCGTTCTCGTATGGTGACGAAGGCAGGCTCGAGTCCGTCTCCGATGACACGGGACGCTCCGTCTCCCTCTCCTACGACGCGGGCGGCATGCTTGCGGGCATCGTGGACGAGACCGGAGCAGCGATCGCCTTCTCCAACGAGGGGGATCTGCTGGCGGAGCTCCGCGACGAGGAGGGACGCCTCATCTGCTCGAACGCCTATGACCAGGACGGGCGGGTGCTCTCCCAGCTGCTGCCGGGGGGCGAGGTCTCCTACCGCTGGGACGGGGACACCGTCGAGGTCACCGAGCGCGACGGCTCGGTGACGCTCCATCGCAGCGACTCCGCGGGACGCAGTACGCTCAGCGTCAACGAGCTCGGCCTCGCAAGGGCGCGCTCCTACGACGCGCGCGACTACCTGACGGGGCTGAGGGCGCCCAGCGGGGCGTCCTGGTCGTGGTCGCGCGACCGCTCCGGCAGGGCGACCTCCCTGCGCGACCCCACCGGCCGCGAGGCCCGTACGATGTGGGACGACGGCATGCTTCCGAGGAGCGTCGAGGTGGACGGGAACGTGACCCTCCGCTCCACGTCCGATGAACGGGGACTGCCCGTGCAGGTCTCCGATGGCTCGGGATCGACGATGGGGCTGCGGTGGGACGCCATGCGCAGGCTCGTGCGCGTCACGTTCGCCGACGGCTCGTCGCAGTCGTGGGACTACGCCGGCTCCTCGAGGCTGCCCGCGCGCTTCGTGGACGAAGGGGGGCACGTCACCCGATACGAGTGGGATGCCTGGGGCAACCTGGCGTCCGTGACGAGACCCAATGGTTCGACGGAGCGCTGGCGGTGGGACGCCCGCTGCCGTCTCATGGCGCACGAACCTCTGGGCGGGGGGACCGAGACGTGGGAGCGCGACGCCTCCGGCAGGGCGGTCGCGCACACGGACGCCCTCGGGCAGAGGACGTGCGCGCGACGCGACGCCGCGGGCAGGGTCAGTTCCGAGACGGAACCGGACGGCTCCGAGGTGCGGTGGGAGTACGGCCCCCGCGGGGAGCTCCTCTCCCTCACCTGGCCGGACGGGGGTAAGACGAGCTTCGGCTACGACGCGGCGATGCGCCTCGCCGCCCTCACGCTGCCAAGTGGCGAGAGGACGGGGCTGAGCCTCGATGCTGACGACAACATCGTCGGCATCGAGGGGCCTGCCGGCACGAACGCCTACACATGGGACGCGGCGGGACGACTCACCTCGGCCCAGGGGCCCCGCGATGGGGAGGAGCGCTCGTATGACGCGCAGGGCAGGCTCTCCGAGAGGAGGTTCGCGGACGGCTCGAGCGTCCGGTACGAGTACGACGCGGCAGGGCGCCAGGCGCGCCTCATCGTGAATGATGACTACACTATCGACTTTGCGTACGACGGGCGCGGCAGGCTCGTCTCCCGGGAGGACTCGCTCGGGCGCGGGTACCGCTGGCGGCTGGACGCGGCGGGCAACAGGGTGTCCGAGGACGGCATCGACGGCGAGCTGCGCTTCTCCTATGGGACGGACGGCACGTTCTCGGCCGTCACGGACGCGGCGGGCAACAGGACGGCGAGCGTCCTGGACCCCGCGGGCGAGGCCGCCGAGGTGCTGAGGCCCGGCAATGCGGGCCCCGCCAGGTACGTGCGCGACTCCCTCGGGCGCATCACGTCGATCGAGGACCCCACGGGGCGCGTGTCCCGCTTCGAGTACGACGCGGCGGGCAACGTCTGTCGCAGGGACGACGGCGGCGTCGTGCACGAGTGGGCGTACGACGCCATGGGGCGCGCGGTGGCCGACCGTGGCCCCGCCGGGGAGCACCGCTACGCCTACGATGGGGCGGGCAACCTCGTGGAGGCCGCCGACGGGAGCGGCACCTCGCGCATCGAGGTCGATGCCGCCGGGCGGCCCACGGCCGTGAGGCACCCGGACGGTGTGCACCTCGGGTGGGCGTACGATGAGCGCGGCAACAGGGCCTTGCTCGACGTGGATGGCACGGAGATTCGCTACCACCACGACGGCCTCGGTCGCCTCGCGCGCGTGGAGGCCGGCGGCGGCTGGGTGGAGCTCGACTACGACGAGCGCGGCAACCTGTCGCGCCGCCGCTGGTCGGACGGCTCGTCGCAGTCCATCGCGCTCGACCCGGCGGGCCGCCTGGCGTCGATGGAGCTGGTGGATGCCGCCGGGCACCGCGACTCCCTGTCGTACGAGTGGGACGGCCGCGACGACCTGGTGGCGCTCGTCGCCGAGCGTTGGGGTGCCCCCGGGCAGTCCGGCCGCTTCGAGCTCTCCTACGACGCCGCAGGTCGTCTCACGTCCGTCTCGCGCGACGGCGAGGAGCTGGAGCGCTACGCCTACGACGGCCGCGGCAACAGGGTCTCCTCGCCCGGCGCCTCGTATGTCTACGACGCCGCCGACAGGCTCGTGGAGCTGCGCGGCGAGGGCGGGACGACGTGCTACGCCTACGACGGGGCGGGCTGCCTCGCGTCCGTCGAGGGGCCGGCCGGCGCGTCCCTGCTCTCGCTGGATGATGCGGGCGCGCCGCTCTCGACGGAGTGGGCCGGCGGCGGCCGCCGCCGGCACCTGCGCGACCCGCTCGGCCGCCCGCGCGGCGTCGAAGGGCTCTCGGCGGACCTGCACGACCCGTCGGTGCCCCTCCACTCGCTCGTGCGCAGGCGCACGGGGGCGGGGGAGCGCGTCTACCTGCAGACGCCGGCCGGCTGCGTCGGCGCCGTCGACCCCGCCGGCGGCGCCCTCGAGCCGGTCATGTGCGACCTGCTCGGCCAGGCGCTGCGCGTCTGCCGCGGCGGGGAGTTCGGCGCCGCGCTGGGCTCGATGCCCTTCGGCGTGCCGTTGGCGTCCGACCCGCTCGTGCCCTTCGGCGCGTTCGGCTACGTGGCCGACCCGGCCACGGGCCTGCTCGCCTCGCCCACGCGCCTCTACGACCCCGGCCTCGGGCGCTTCCTGTCGCCCGACCCCGTGGGAGGAGCGCCCGACAGGCCCCACACGCTCAACCGCTACGCCTACTCCGCGTCCAACCCCACGCGCTACTTTGACCCAACGGGAGGGTTCATAAACCTGGCGGCTGGTGCTGCCTTTGCTGTAGGTGGAGCCTTGGTGAACGGAGCAATCGAGCTTGGTAGAGAAACGCTGATCGAGCATAAGTCCCCGGACTGGGGGAAGGTGGGAGGAAAGGCGCTGGAGGGAGTTGCCATTGGTGGTGTCGCCGGCCTCACCTGCGGGGCGTCCCTCGGCGTGAGTGTCGCCGCAAACTTTGGGGCAGGGGTCTTGACCGATGTTGCTGACCAGGCCTTGGTCGAGGGCACCGCGCAGGGGCGCTCACCTTACGAGATTACTGCACATGCCTTAATAGCAGGTGGTACGAATGCCCTTTCTAACGGGCCGGCTCTTCCTGTTGACAAGTGGCTCTCGGCTCCTGTGAGTGAGACGTTGACTAACAAGATTGTAGGCGAGGAAGTCTTCAAGGATATCGACAAGGATCTTGTGATGAGCGCGACGACACGGGGGCAGTGGCGCGACCTCCTTGGCTATGGCACCCTAGAAGAGGCCCTCTCATTCATCTCGTCTGGGGGGATGTCATTAGCGGCAGACCAGACTGGCATGACGTCCAAACTTGCCAATGGGCTAGCCGTCCTCTCCAATTGGCTTGAGCGCTATTCGAGGTACGCAGTAGTGGCGTGCGCCCAAGGGGGTCGGTAGCGTGGACTACCCAATCCTCTCGCGCGTCGTTGGAGCGCTGGTTACCGTTGCGCTAATGGTTCTGCTCTTTCGTCGCATGGGGAAGCAGTCCCAGGAGAGGCGCGCCGCTTTGCCGGTGGAGGGTGCCGTTTCCTGCGGCCTTCCTCCTGCGCTCTGGAGGTTCTTCCTCGTGGCCGCCCTCATCCTGCTTGCCCTCGTCGGCATGCTCGGCTTCATCGGGCCCGCGCTCACAGGTGGTGACCCCCTTGACCAGCTGCCCGCCAAGCTCGGCTTCCTCGCGGCGGCCGCCCTCTCCGCCCTCGCGAGCGCGCACTACCGCACGTGGCGCCTCACGGCCGACGGGGAGGGCCTGCACCTCAGGCGCCTGCTGCTGCCGAGCCTCGACGTCCCCTGGGGAAGGCTCGACTCGTTCGCGTTCTCGAACGACGGCCAGGGGGCCTACATCGTCTCTGACGGGAGAAAACGTGCCTCGTTCCCCGTGGTGTACCTGGCGTATGGAGATGGCTCGGCTCGACTTGGCGAGGTGGTGCGCTCTCATGGGGTCCCTACGGAATTGGAGCGCGACCTGCCGGAGGGGGTGCCGGGCCCGCACGGGCTCGAGCGTCGGCAGTCCTTCGACGACCGGATGAGGGCGCTTCCCGTGTGGGAGCAGCTCCTCCTCGCGCTGGCGTTCATCCTCGTGTTCTCTGTTGTATTCTTTCTGATCGTCGTGCTGCTCATGGGGTAGGCGCTATCGGCGAGGACATCTCCGTGGTCTCCGGGACGGAGCGAGGATGGGCGCCCTGGGGCGGCTCCGGGGGTTGCCGAGTGGCAAAGGCGAGGCGGCTCGCCTCATGACCAAGGAAGGACGGACGACATGGCATGCAGATGCTCTGACATCGGGAACGTCAACGCGGACCTTAACACGCTCGCGCGGGCCGAGGGGAGGCTCGCCGGGCTCGACACCGCCGCCTCGGGCATAGAGGGGGCGACGAGGAGCCTCGCGAGCGCGGTCGGCACGGCCGTGGAGGTCTCCGTGGCGAGCGTCACGAGCGACCTCTACTCCAAGGGCGTGCGCGACGCGCGGAGCAAGATCGCGTCCGACATCCGCGCCAAGCGGGCGGACCTGCAGTCCACGCTCAAGGCGTACCAGGAGGAGGACAGGGCCTACCACGCCGAGCAGGACAGGAAGGAAGCGGAGGAGCGGCAGAGGGAGCAGGAAGCGAGCAGCAAGTAGCTTGTCCTGCATCCCGGCAGTCGGGGAAGCGGAGGATCGGATATGGCGGGAAAGACGATAGTGGTCGACCACGGGGCCCTGAGCGCGGCCTCGCACAAGCTGGGCACGCTGGCGGATGGCATGGACGGCCAGGCCACGTCCCTGAGCGACGCCTCGAGCGCGCTGCTCGGCGCGTGGGAGGGGGACGGCCGCGGCGTCTTCTCGGCCGCCTCGGGAACCCTCGTGAGGTTCACGCAGGCGGCCGCGCGGATCCTCAGGGCGGAGTCGGGGTCGATCGCAAAGTCGAACGAGACGTACAAAGAGGCGGACGACAAGGCGGCAAGCTCCATGGAGTCCGAGTAGCCGCGCAGCTCGGGCGGAGGCGAGAGGCCCACGCCGGCGGAGCAGGAACCAGCCCAGGGAACGGTCACCACGAAGCGCAAGGAGACGTGCATGAGCATCAAGCTGACCATAGGCGAGTGCGAGAGCGCCGCGAGCAAGTACCACAGCGTCGCCCGGGAGGTCGGCAACCAGAAGGCCGGCCTCACCAGCACGAGCGGTAGCGTCAAGGACGCGTGGAGGGGTGGCGCCGCGGAGGAGTGGGCACACCGCATCGACATCGTCGCCAACCAGGTCGAGCAGGGCGTGGCCGACGATATCTCCTCGGTGGGGGACCTGCTCGACGACGTCGCGCAGGACGCCAGGACGCTGCGCGGCAAGGCCGAGGCGCTCCCCGCCTCCCTGGGTGGCTCGGGGGACTCCGGCGGCGCCAGGCTCGTGCTCGACGACGGTGCCGCCGGCGGCGTGAGGGGCGACGTGACGGCCCTTGGGGAGGCGCTGGACAGGGTGGAGCCAGCGATCGCGGACATACGCGGCATCCTCTCTCAGCTCAGGACCTGCTCCCTCGGCGTGGACGACGCCGCGGAGGCCGCGGTCAAGGACGCCAAGGGAAAGCTCGAGACGTTCTCGGGGGACTGGGACGCCTACCTCAGCGGCGTGTCTTCCCTCGTGGACAAGATCACCTCGGGCATGGCCAAGCTCGACCCGAACGAGCCGGCGATGAGGGAGAACGCCACGGCCAAGGCCGTCGCGAACTACGCCAAGTCCGCGGGGGCGGCAGCGGCCCTGCGCGGCCTCGCCACTAACAGCTGCGCCTACGGCGGCGACCCCGTCAACATGGTCACGGGCAACTTCATCTACCCGGAGCTCGACCTCAGGTTGGGTGGGACGCCGGGCGCCTCGGTGGAGAGGATGTACAACTCGGACTCCCCCGAGGTGGGCCTCTTCGGCCTCGGCTGGTCGAGCACGCTCGACGAGCGCCTGGCGTTCGACGGCGCCCTCGTCACCCACCTGCGCCCTGACGGCAGGCGGCGCGCCTTCGCGCCCGCCGGTGACGGCGACGTGTGGAAGACGGTCGACGAGGCGGAGGAGACCATCACGCGGGAGGGCGACTCCTACGTCCTCGAGCGCCCGGACGGCACGAGCCGGGCCTTCGACGGGGACGGCAGGCTCGTCGAGGTGCGCGACCCCTTGGGCGTCACCGCCGTCGTGCGTCGCGACGGGGCCGGGCTCCCCGTCCGCCTCGAGACCGGTGGCGGCGGCAGGCACGTCGACGTCACCTACGCCGGGACGCGCGTCGCGCTCGTCCGCGACCACGCCGGTCGCGAGGTGAGCTATGCCTACGAGGGCGACCTCCTGGCGTCCGTCACCAAGCCGGATGGTGCCACCTGGGGCTATGCCTACGACGGGAAGGGCCGCCTGTGCGGCGTCGTCGACCCGGCGGGCAGGTGGAGGCTCAGGCAGTCCTACGACGCCCACGGCCGCGTCTCGCGCCAGCGGATGGCGGGGGAGGGCGAGGACGTCTTCTCGTACGCCACCGGCAGCACGGCGCACGAGTCGGCACGCTCCGGGCGCGAGGCGTTCGTCCAGGACGAGCAGGGCAGGACCACGGAGGTCAGGAGGGGTACCGTCTCCGAGCGCTACACCTACACGGAGCGGAACCTCTGGGAGGGCCGCCTGGACGGCGCGGGCGCCCGCACGCGCTGGGGCTACGACGCCGCGGGCGACGTGAGCAGGATGGAGCTCCCGAGCGGGGCCGGCGTGGACATCGAGAGGGACGGCCGCAGGGTCAGCGGGGTGACGGTCGCCGGAAGGCGCTTCCTCTCGGTCTCATACGAGGACGGGCTCCCCACCTCGGTGACGGACGGGGAGGGCAACGCGTTTGCGGTCTCCTGGGACGAGGATGGGGGCGGCCTCTCCGTGGTCGACCCGGATGGCACCCGGACGTCCATCGCCCTCAACGCCTCGCGCGAGCCCGTGTCGCTCCAGGTGCCCGGCGAGGGGGAGACGAGGGTCGAGCGCGACCCCCTCGGGAGGCCCACCCGCGTCGTCACGCCGTCCGGGACGGTCCGCTATGGCTGGGACGCGGAGGGCAGGCTCACGTCCGAGCAGGCCGAGGGCGAGGACCCGCGGACCTATGCCTACGACGCCCGGGGCGACCTCGCCCGTGTGACCGAGGGGGAGCATCGGCTGAGCGTCGAGCGGGACGAGGCCGGGCGCGTCGTCAGGGCGGAGCTCGACGACGGGCAGTGGATGAGCGCCGCCTACGACGAGGCGGGGCGCATGACGTCCTGCGAGGACTCCCACGGCCGCACGCTGGCGTGCGAGTACGACGAGGCGGGGCGCCTGCGCCGCGCCACCGACGCGGCGGGCTCCTGGGTCGAATGGTCCTACGACAAGGCGGGCAGGCCGGTGCGCTCGCGTGCTTCCTCTGGTGCGGAGTCGACGGTCGCGTACGGCTTCGATGGCCGCGTGAGGTCCGTCTCTGACAATCGTACGGGCGGATTTAGCATTGCCCGCGACGCGCTCGGGAGGGCCATCGCCTCCTTCGACGGGGAGGGCCTCCTGTTCGAGGCCAGGCGCGATACCCGAGGTGCCATTACCTCCACCAAGAACGCCGTGGGAGAGACGGCGCACTTCGAGCGGGACTGGGCGGGCAGGATCGTGCGCGTGGCGGCCGACGGCGTGAGCGCCTCCGTCTCGCGTGACGCCGCGGGGCGCACGAGCGCCGTCTCCGTCTCGGAGGGAGGGGGAGGGCCCGCCCTCCTCGAGGAGCGCCGCACGTACACCAAGGGTGGCCGGCTGAGCCGCATCGAGGGGCCCCTCGGGACGGAGTCCTTCACGTGGGCACGGGACGGGAGCCTGCGCTCGCACGAGGACGCCCTGGGCACCACCACGTCGCAGGTGGGCACGGACGGCCGGAGCATGCGCGTCACCAGGCCGGACGGAAGCGTCTGGGAGGGCTCGCTCTCCCACGACATGCGACGCGCCACGGTGAGCGACGGCGGCGCGTCGGTGGCGGTCAGCTTCGACGGGCTGGGGCACCCCGTCCGTGCCGACATGGGCGACGGCACGGCCGTCGACTACGAGTACGACGGGGCGGGGAGGCTGCTCTCGGTGGCCCACTCGCGGGCACCCAAGGTCACCTACGCCTACGACAGGGCCGACAGGGTCTCGGGTATCACGCAGGGCGATATGGGCGTCCGCTATGCCTACGACGACGCCGGGAGGATCGCGCGCAGGGAGTTCTCGGATGGCACGAGCGTCTCCTACGCCTATGACGGGCGGGGCAACCTGGCCTCGCTCGTGGCGAGGGACGCCGACGGGTACGATGCCCTGTCCGAGGGCTACTCCTACGACCGCCTCGGCAGGAGGGTGGCGCGGACGGTCACCCGCGACGGCGCGACGAGCGAGTTCGCCTACTCGTACGCCTACTCGTACGACGGGGCGGGCAGGCTCCTTTCCGTGTCGGAGGACGGCAGGGAGCGGGACGCCTGGGACTACGACGCCCTGGGCAACGTGCTCCGCGCGAGCACGCCGCGCGGTACCACCACCTACGCCTACGACGCGGCCGGCAGGATGGCGAGCTCCGAGGGGCCGGAGGGCACCAGGCGCTACGAGTGGGACGCGCGCTCGCGCCTCTCGCGCGTGACCGACGGCGAGGGCGCCCCCGTCCTCGAGCTCTCGTGGGACGCGGCCGACAGGCTCGTCTCCTCCACGAACGAGCGAGGCACCACCACCTACGGCTACGACGCGCTCGGCAACCGCGTCTGCCAGGAGGGGCCCGACGGCAGCTTCGGCTGGGCGATAGACCCCCTCCGCGCGACGCGCAACACCCTGGGCTGGGGACGCGAGGGCGACCTGCGGCCCGCCCTCGCGGACGGGGCGATGCCCCTGTGGTCGAGCGGCACCTGCCTCGTGAGCGACGCCAACGGCACGCCGCTGGCGACCACGTCGGACCTCGCCACGACGCTCCTGGAGGACCCCTTCGGGCAGGGCGGCTGGGACGGCCTCGCATTCGGCTATGCGGGGTACACGCCCGACCCGGCGACGGGGCTGCTCCACGCGCGCCTGCGCGACTACGACCCCTCCGCCCGGAGGTTCTGCTCGCCCGACCCGAGGCGGGGCTACATGGCCTCCCCCCGCACCCTCAACCGCTGGGCGTGCTGCTTCGGCGACCCCGTGAACCTCGTGGACGTCGACGGCGGCTGGCCGGACGTGGGCAAGTGGTTCAGCGACCGGGCGCACGACGCGCAGGAGTTCTGGGACAAGCAGGTTTATGGCATCGATCGGACGCTCAAGAAAGAGGAAGTGGATATTGACGGCGTCAAGGTCGGTGGGGAGACCTATCGGCACACAGGGGGCGGAATAATTGTAGTGCAGCGGAATGCAGACAATGAGACCACTGGAGTGAACCTGAACCTCCCATCAATCTCTATACCAGGTACAAAGATCAAGGTCTCGACGAGTGCGTCATTGCGCTGGGGGGAGAAGTGGGGAATTTCAGATTCCGTTAACTATACAAATGGTGATGGCCCCACGTCTTCATATGGATGGGAAGTTTCCCACTCCGGCGTAGGGGTAAAGCACTCGGTTTCCTCCAAGCTTCCGAATATCATTGGCACGACGATTGGGACGAGGGCTAGCGTTGGCAAGGGTTTCAGCTGGCCGCAGATCGGCTACGCGGCCGCTCTGGTCGGCATGACGGTCCTGGTCATCGTGGCGGTTGCCGACAATGCAGTGGGCGTCGAGGGGGTCGACGAGGCTCCTGCGGCAGCCGGTTGGGCCTACGTCCTACGGCAGCTCCTGTCGGCGCCGGCCTTCGCTGCCGCATGCGCGGGGTAGGCTGTGCCCTGCCATCGTGTTGGAATGCCGGACGGCCTCAGGACGTATCCTCTGTGTCGTGTGCGCCGTGCCTGAGAGGAGGATCCCATGAGGGGACGTATGCAGATGAGTGGCAGAGAGAGGCAGGGGTCCGCGACGGTCACGCGGCGCCGGCTGCGCAAGGCCCTCGTCGCCGCGGCCGTGGTCGCCGCCGCCGTCCCCGCCCTGGTGGTGGGCGGCTGCGCGTACTCGTGCGCCTTCGTCCCGTCCTCCCCGGCCGACCTGCCCCAGTCCGTGGGGGAGAGGTCCGAGGCGGCGGCCGGGGCGGCCGCGGCCGCGCCGGACGGCGCGGGGTGGCGCGACACGATAGGCGAGGCGGCCTCCGCCGACGCGGGGGGTGGCAAGGCCGTCGAGGTGGTCGAGGACTTCCCCGACGCGGGCGAGGCGCTCGTGGTCCAGCCCTCGGGGTCGCCCGGCTGCCCGGCCGTCCGCATGGTCACGTACGCCCGCGAGGGCGGGCGCTACGCCGCCACCGGCCTCTGGGGCGCGAGCGTGGCGAGGCCCGGCGAGAGGTCGACCCCATTTGACCCCCTGTACGGCTACACCACGGCCGAGGTCGTCGCCGACGCCCTTGCGGCCTGCCTCACGTCGGGCCGCCCCGTCGCGTTCGGCGTGTCCGTCGACCCGGCCGTGCGCGAGCTCACCGTCGGGGGCGCCGCCCCCACGTGGGTGCGGGAGGTGCCCTGCGACGGGGGGGCCTGCTACGTCTGGTGCTACGAGGGCGTGGACGTGCGGTCCCTGTTCTCCGCCGCCGGCGTGGACCCCTCCGACTTCACCCTCCGGCAGGTGATAGACGGCCTGGGCGTGCGCGTGGGCGGCGAGGCGCCGTACTAGGGGCGGCCCCGGGGCGCGTGCGGTGGCGGGCGGGGTGCGCATCTGATTGCACCCGAGGGGGCGAGGGCGGCGCGGAAGGCCACCGGGTGTACACTTCGCGCGGCACCCCCGGGCTATACCGGGGCGGCCAGCTCGGCCGCCCTCGCGACGTGGGAGGCGTGTCGCCGGTGGCGCTAGACTGGTGACGTGATGGTGGGATGGGCCTGCCGATTACGGCAGGGGAGGGGCCATATGCGCGCACTGACGAGGAGGAGGCTCCTGGGGGCGGCGGCGCTGGCCGGCGCGGCGGCGCTCGCCGGCTGCGGGCTGCCCGGGGGCGCCGCCCGGCGCCCCTGGGAGGGGGAGCCCGAGTCCACGGAGGGGCTCTGGGGCTTCGTGGACGCCTCGGGAGAGTGGGCCCTGCCCCCGCGCTGGCACGAGGCGCGCGGGTTCGAGGGCGGCCTCGCGACGGTCCAGTACGGCGACGAGGGCTCCGCCACCAGGGACGACCCGCCCCTGGTGGGACTCATCACGGAGGACGGGGAGATGGCGTTCGACCCCATCGTCGGCGACTTCGGCTGCGAGCTCTCCCAGGGCGCCTTCGCGGTCGACACGAACTGGGAGAGGGGCACGCTGGAGCTCGCCTTCTACGGGACGGACGGGCACAGGGTGGCCCCCGCGGAGGGGGGCTTCAATAACGCGGGCCCCTTCCGCCCGGCCGACGCCCTGTTCGGGGAGCCCTACGCCCTCGCCCGCCTGTCGGCCGGCGGCTGGGGCGCGCTCTCGCTGGACGGCTCGTGGCTCATGGACCCGAGGTTCGGGGGTGAGGTCATGGACCGGTTCTACGACGCGCCGAACGAGGCGGGCCTCCTGGTCGCCTCCGCCTCCAGCGGCCCCGGGTCCTGGGGCGTCGCCGACGCGTCCGGCTCGTGGGTCGTGGGGCCCCGCTACGACGACATGACGACCTTCAGGCCGGGCCTCGGCGGGCGGTTCGCTGGCTTCGAGGAGGGCGGGCTCTGGGGCCTGCTCGCGCAGGACTGCTCGGTGGTGGTCCCGGCGGCCTACGAGGGCACGGTGGTCCTCGGGGGCGTGGTCCGCCTCGCCGACGCCGACCTCTACCTCGCCGAGGAACCCGGCACCGGCCTGTGGGGCACACTCCGGGGCGACCTCTCCGGCTGGGAGGCGGGTCCGAGGTGGTCGTGGCTCGTCCCCCCCTCCGCGCCCTCCCCCATCCCCTCCGCCGGCCCCCTGTTCGCCCGGGACGGCGGCACGGGCCTCTGGGGGGCCGCGTCGCCGGGGGACGGCTCGTGGCTGGTGGCGCCCCGGTGGGGCGACTCGCCCAAGGCCCTCGCCGGCCTCGGCCCCGGCCTGGTCGCCGCCTCCGACCCCGAGGGCGGCCTGTGGGGCGTGGCCGACGCCGCGACGGGGGAGTGGGCGGCCGAGCCCGCCTTCGGCGCGCTGTGGGACCTCGGCCCGGGCCTCGCCGCTGCCCAGGGGCCGGGCGGCGGCCCCTGGGGCCTCGTGGACGCCTCCGGCTCGTGGGCCGTGGGGCCCGCGTTCGGGGAGCTCCGCTCCCCGGGCGACGACGGGCTCGTGCCCGCGCGCAGCGCGGGCTGAGCGGCGCCTTGGCGCTCGTGACGTCGCCGTGCGTGTTGCGAGAATGGACGACCGTAGGGATCAAAGGGGCCCCACGGAGATCAGCGAGGGGGACGCGGAGCAGATGGTGGCCTACGTGAAGCGGTACGGGACGAACGTCGGGAACGGCCCGGACGTGCCGGAGCGCCTGAGGGAGGAGCTGGAGGCGTACCTGAGGATAGAGCATGACGCAAGGCCCTAGCGGGGGCGGGGCCGATGTCGCCCTGTCCCTCGGGCACGTCTTCCTCGAGGGGGTTTCTTGTCATATGTTGCCTAGAAGGTCCATGGGCCGCCGCGCCTTCGTCGGCGCCTGCGCAGCCGGCGCCGGGGCGCTCGCCCTCGAGGCGTGGCTCACGGCGCCCGGCGGCGCCTCGTCCCCGTCGGTCGCCGCCGCGCGCGTCCGCGTGGCCCCCTACCGGGGGAGGCTCTCCGCATGGGGCGACAGCGTCGCCGCCGTCGCGGACGGCGGCACGGTCCTCGCCGCGGGCAACGAGTGGGCCGGGCAGGCGTGCGGGTGGGGCCCCGCGCGCTCGGTGACGTTCGGCGGCAACGACGAGGTCCCCCACCCCGCGGTGGTCATGGCGGACGGCACGGTCCGCTGCCCGGGCAGGGACGAGGAGGTTGCCGGCTGGTCGGGCGTGGGCGCGGTGTTCCCCTCCGTCGACACGCGCGCGAGGGGCCTGGTGGCCGTGGACGCCGCGGGGAGGGTCCTCCTTCCCCCCTCCCCGTCGTCCGGGGAGCGTGGCGGCCTCTACGACTTCGACGTCTCCTCCTGGCCCCCGTGCGAGCGGGCGTACTCGTGCGGCGTCTTCGCCGTCGGCCTCACGGGGGAAGGGCGCGTGGTCGCCTCCGTGGACGACCACTACCTCTCGGGAGGGCCCTCCGACACCCCGGCGGGCAGGAGGCTCGTCGACGCCGTCTCCTCCTGGGAGGGCGTGGACGACCTGGTCGCGATGGGCTTCACGCCCGACCGGGCATCGGTCGTCGCCGTCTCCGGCGGGAGGCTGCGGGCCTTCCCGGACCCGCCGTCCGGGGAGCTGGGCGCCCCGGTGGTCGCCCTGGGGACCGACGAGCGCTGGCACGAGCCGGCCCCGTGGGCGCTGCTGGGGGACGGGTCCGTCCTCGCCAGGGACGGGGCGCTCCCCGCGGGGCTGTGGGGCGACTCCGCCGCCGGCGCCCTCGGGCTCTCCCCCGGGCTCGGCCCTGCCGCCCTGTGCCGGGGCGTCGTGGACTTCGACGGCGTGCGCTCGGACGGCACGTGGGCGGCCCTGCGCTCGGACGGCTCCGTGTGGCTCTCGGGGGAGCGCCTGTGGGGCTGGGACGGCGCGGTGGCCGTGGCCGCGGGCTCGGGGTTCTGCTCAGCCCTCTACGGGGACGGCACCGTGCGCACGAGCCCGGGCGGCCCGGACACGTCGGGATGGGGGCTGTGGTGAGCGCGTCGGGTAGGAGGCGGGCCGGCGCCCGCCTCGCGGCGTGGGCGGCGTCCCTGGGCTGGCGCCATCTCGCGGCGGGCTGCCTGCTGTGGGCGGCGTGGTCGGAGCTCTACCTGTGGCTCGGCCTGCCCACGCGCGAGCCGGCCGCCGCGGCGCTCCTGTGGGCGGCGACGACCCTCCTGCTCGCCCGCGGGGCGGCGGCGCGCGCGGGGGCGGAGCCGCGGGCGCACGGCCGCCTCCTCGCCGTGGCGGCGTCCCTGGCCTGCGGGGCCGCAGTGGTCGCGGCCTCCCATGCGCTCCTCGCCGCGGCGCCGCGCTGGCTCGAGCCCTCCTACGGCGTGACGCCCTGGCGGGACGGCGCCGCCTGCCTGGCGCTCGCCGCCGCCGGGCAGGCGATGGCGCTCCGGGTGGGGTGGCGCGCGCGGGTGCGTGCGAGGGGCCTGCTCCTCTCCCTGCTCGCCTGCCTCGTGGCGCCCGGTCCCTTCCTGTGGTGGGCCGTGCCCCTCTGCGGGCTCGTCCCCCCGGCCTGCTCCCCCTCGGCCGCCTCGTCGCTCGCGTTCGCCATGGTGTGGGCCGTCTCGCAGCCCATCCGCCTGCACGCGGGCCCACCGGGGCCCAGGAGGGACCCGGAGGAGCGGTGGGGGCCGTTCTAGGCCAGCGCCCGGTCATGGGCCCCGGGCCCTGCGAGAGGGCTGGGGTCGATGGCCTTCGGCGTGTGCCGCTGGCGTCCGGTCCGCCCTCGTCCTGCGGCGCGTCGCATTCGCTAATGTGGGAGGCGTCAGGGCTCCTGGCAGGTCCATGGCGCTCTCCTCTGTGGGGGCTCGGTGCGGCGGGCTTCTTCCAGGATGTCATAGGGTGGGCTGGGGCCCGCTGGGAGCGGGCCGACGCCTCCAGGAGCCTGGCGGCCCCCTTCGGCGTGGACTCGCGCGGCATGCCCGCGGTGCTGGACCCCCACGAGGCCTTCGACGGCCCCCACGGGCTGGTGGCCGGCACCACCGGCTCGGGCAAGAGCGAGCTGCTCGTGAGCTGGATCCTCTCCACCTGCGTGGCCTTCCCGCCCGAGCAGGCCTCCTTCGTGCTGGTGGACTACAAGTGTGTTTTGTCAAGCCAGGCTTTCGGCCTGGGACTGCGGTGGGAATCCTGGACCGTTTTGGTCTGGGCCGCCAGGCCCAGATCCCTCCGATACTGCATCGGGCTCCTGTAGCCCGGATCGCTCCTCAGCCTGACGTCGCGGTGCCATCTCAGGTACGCGTCGAGCATCTCCGCGAGCTCCCCCGGCGTGGCCCCGTTCCAGCCCCCTCCGTAGAGGGGCTCTATCTTGAGCCCCCCGAAGAGCCCTCCGCCCTTGCGTTGTCCGGGCCGCACCCCTCCCCCGGCATCGACCTCACGATGCCGTAGTCGTTGCGGGCCTCGATCCACCCCGGCCAGCGGTAGTGGCACCCGCGGTCGGCGTGCCCCTTGGGACGCCCGCCCCCCTTGAGCTGGGCGCATGCGCCCAGAAGCGACGTGTTCGCCATCCCGGCGTCCGGCGAGGCGGACATCGCCCAGCTCATCAGCATGCCGCCGAAGCAGTCGATTATCGGCGAGGGGTACGCCTTTCCGGCAGGGATGCGGAGCTCCGTGACGTCGGCGATCCAGGGCCCGTTCGGCCTCCCGGCCCTGAGGTGGCGCCTGCCGCGCCCGTCGCGCAGTAGGTTGTCCGGGGCCTCGGATGCCTCCCCCTGGTAGGAGCTGTGGCCGGCGCTCCCTCCTCGCCGCGCCCCGCGCTTTCCGGGCGCTCCAAGGCGGCTGACGCGTACCCATGGCCGCTCTTCGCCATCCCCATCGGCGCCAGCAGCCCAACGAGCCTCCATTTCGGCCGCAGCGACGAGACTATCGCCGCCCCCCCGCGTTCGTCAGCCGGTTCGGGTCGGTGCCCGGGTCTCTTCCTATGATCCCGGGCGTCGCCTGGCGCGCCTCGACCTCGATCTGCAGCTTCCTGAACTGCGCCTTCGGGCCGGATTCCATCTCCCCCGGCCCTTCGATATCGTCCGGCGGCCCGTCGTGGGGCTCGCTCGCGGGAGCCCCCCTCTCTTCGGGGCCCCCGCATTGTGGCCCAAGGCCCCGCGCCTCCACGCGTAGGGGGCGACGCGGGGCGCGCCGTGCCCGTCGGCGACCTCTGCGGCGCCGCGGGTCCGCGCCTCGAGCTCCGCCACGGCCCGCGCCTTCGTCTCCATCGGCGGCACGCTCTTCTCGGGGTTGGGGCCACGGTGCCTCCGCTGGCCCGTGGCGAGCGTGTCGTCGCGGCTCGGCGAGCAGCTCGGCAGGCTGTCCGAGGCCGCCACCGCGCTCTCCAACCTCGGGGACTTCGAGGGGGCGACCGCCGACAGCGTCAAGTCCTACTGGGGCGAGGCGCACGTCAGCGCCATCGCCGCCATCTGCCAGGCCGCGGACGACCTGGCGACGAGGTACGCCTCGTACATGGAGGGCTACGACGGCGACTCCATAGACGGGGCGCGCGACGCCAGGCTCTGCCAGGACACGATCGAGGCGTCGGCCGGCGACATGGAGGGCACCGACCCGGACGTGCGGGAGAACGCCGTGGGGGTGGCGCAGGCCATCTCGGACGTCGCGGACATCATCTCGCTCACGGTGCCCTCCACCGACGCGCTGGTTGACGCCCTCTCCGCCGCGGCGAAGGGCGCGCGCGGCCTCTCGGAGACGGTCGCCCAGTTCGAGTCGGACCACGCGCGGGACGCCCTCGGCGCCGACGACATGATCGGGGCCGCCTCCGGGCTCGTGTCCGACCTCCGGGCCAGCTACGGTGCCGGCGGGGTCAGCTACTCGAGCGCGAGGCTCGCCGGCAGCCAGGCGTTCGCGGACGCCGCCAGGGCATACGACGCGTCCCAGGACTACACGTCGGCCAACGCCCAGGCGACGGACGACGCCTACCGGCGCCTCTCGGAGCGCCAGCGGCAGCGCCACGAGGAGGCCGTGCGGGCGGCGGCCGCGGAGGCGCGGAGGAAGAGGGCCGAGATCGACCGCAACAACGGCCTCAGCCTCGCGCTGCTCGGGGCGGCCGCGGTGGTCGCCACCGTCGCCACGGGCGGGGTCGCGGCCTTCGCGGTCGCCGGCGCGGCGTGCGTGGCGTTCGGCGCCTCGGACATGGCCGAGGGCATGGAGGAGGAGAGGCTCGCGGCGGAGGGCGACCCTTGGGGCACGGCGGCCAACCCCCTGCGCGACCTGTTCGGCGACAGGTACCGCGACGTCTACGACGCCCTGAAGGGCGCGAGCGCGCTCGTCGCCGGGGTGGGCCTCCTCGCCGCCGGAGGGGGCCTCACCGCCGGCGGCGTCGCCTCCATGCTCGGCGGCCAGGCGGTGGTGGGCGGCGCCGTCGTCCCGGCGGTCCGGCAGGGATTCGGCGGCGGCCTCGACGGCGAGGTGGCCGTCTCCAGGATGAACCTCGCCCTGTCCGCCCTCGCCCTGCTCGGCACCGCCGTCGGCGTCGCCCGCGGCGTAGAGGTCAAGGGCGGGGCTGGGAGCGCCGAGGGGAGTCTGCCCGAAGGCTTCGATCAGGTCGATGTGGAGGTCAAGATTATGGATCTTCCAGAAGGGACCTGGAATAAGGAGGTGCACTCTGCACTTGAGCGCGGGAATATTGTTGACAGGGCGAAGGGGAACAACACGGGGCACAACTTCCCGGTGATCGACTACTTCGACAAGGATACTGGCAACGTGGTTAGTTTCAAGAGCCTTGACACGGGAGCGAAGTCATACCAGGGATACGGCGGCCTGTACTCGAAGCTCAAGGCATACATAGACAAGGTCGCGTTGTATGATGGTGACAACAAACATGTATTGCCGGATGGTGGACAGATTACTCCCGACATGGTGAAGGGTCGTGAACTGGATGTCGTCCTGCCGGACAGGCCGCTGAGCCAGGACCAGGTCCGCGCCCTGAACGACGCGAAGCTCTATGCCGACGAGCATGACGTGAGGCTCACCCTGACGGTCGGGAGGTAGGAGGAGACGATGGGGACGCTCTACACGCACCTTTACTACAGCGAGAAGAGGGGCTACGTGGTCGAGCCCTGCGGGACGTTGGCGAGCTGGGGGGCTCCCGCGCCGCTGGAGCCCCCGCACACCTTCAGGCTGCCGCCCGGCGCGGGGGCGGGGGAGCTGGGCGCGGCGCTCGACCGCGCGCACGCCAGCTCGTTGGCGAACCGGCAGATGGCCAGGGGGGAGTTCGGGCTGGGGAAGCTCGTGAGGTTCGCGGGCGTGCGCAGCGAGCGGCAGCTCGCCCGGGAGTACCGTGGCCTGACCGTGTCCTACGGCGACGACGAGGTTGTGGTCTACGAGGTGCTCACGGACGCCGACGGCTACTCCCCCTGGCCGACCAAGGAGACGGCGCGGTTCGTGGCGCTGCCCGCGGGCGCTCCGGGCGGGGATGTGGCCGCGGCCGCGCTCTCCCTGCTGGGGCGGGCCGCCCCAGCCCCTCCCGCCGCCCGCCGCGTCGAGGCGCTCGGCGGCGGCGCCGTCGAGTACGACGAGCCCGCCGACTGCCTGGAGTTCCTGGGCGACGGCCACACGGACGCCTACGAGGTGTGGGGCGCCCCCCCGGGCCCCGGCTCCGGCTCGCGGGCCGGCATCATGGTGGACTCCGGCTACGACCGGGAGGGCAGCGGCTTCGACACCGTTGACGCCGGGAGCGTGCGCGCCGCCTGGGAGGGCTGGTTCGGCGGCCTGGCGTCCTTCTCGCACGGCGAGGGGCCGGACGGGCGCATCGCCTCGGCGTCGGCCTCGTGCGCGGACGGCACGCTCGTGGAGGCCCGCTTCCTGCCGGGCGCCGACGGGCGGCCGGTCGAGGCCATCGCCGTGGTGGAACCCGACGCCCCCGTCGACGTGCGCGAGGCGCTGCTGTCCGTCGTGCGCTCCGCCAGGGTGGCGCCGTGACGGGCGCCCCGGCCGCGCGCGTGGGCGGCCCCCTGGTGAGCCGCTTCGAGCCGGGCGGCGGGGTGGCCGTGCGCGTGACCAGCAGGGACACGCGCCTGCGCTCCTACCGCCCGGGGCCGCGCTTCGAGGGCATGCTGCGGCGCGACGCGGACGCGCTCGCGTCCTTCCGCGGCACCGCCCGCCCTGGTGGTGATGGGTTCGCGGTGCCCGCGCCGTCGGTCAGGGCGCGCAGGCTCGAGGTCGTCGTGCCCCCCGCCGGCCTCACGGACGGCGAGGTGGCTGCCATCAACTCCGCCACGCGCTACGCGGCCTCGCTCGGCGTGAGGCTCGTCCTCGTGGTGGGCTATGACTGAGCGTGCCCGGGCCTTCGCCTCGACCCCTTGTGAGGCCGTGGCGAAGGCCTTCCGAGTCGCCGCCGGGATGGTCGACCCGTTCGCGGCGGCGCATGCGCTGCTGGACTCCTGTGGCCGCGACGAGGGGCGCTTCTGCGGCCACCTGCTCGAGGGGCTCCCCGACGGTTTCTCCCGCAGCATCATCCTCGCCTCGGCGGGCAGGCTTGGGGAGGCCCGTCGCTCTGCGGCAAAGCAGTCGGCCCGGTGGAGGCCGAAGAATCCGTGGGACGAGGACAACTGCGCCCGAGTAGTGGCGTGGATCGACAGGCACGAGGGGAAGGCGGCGCGCGATGGCGCTCTCTGACGCGAACGTGGTGGACGGGCTCGCCGTGGACGGCGACGGCACGCTCGTCATGCTCATCTCCGACGGCATGGGCTGGGGGGACGAGGGGGAGCACCTCAGGCTGCTGGGGGAGAAGATCAGCGGCTACGCCGTCCTCGTGTCGTCCGGCCGGTGGCGCGGGGCGGTCGGGGCCGACGCGGCCCGCGTGACGTCCTTCCGCATAGAGCTCAGGATGGAGGAGCCGTTCGGGCCGAGGTGCGACGAGCTGCTCGACTCCGCCGCGCGCCAGATCGGCGCGCTCGAGCCCCCGGTCTCCCTCTCGGTCTCGGCCCCGGGGCTGTAGCCGTTTTTAGGGACAGGCTTGAGGACGCCGTGGGCGAGGCGAAGGCCAGGGAGATCCGGGAGGCCGGCTACCAGCGCGAGCTCTACCGCGTGAAGCCCAACAGCAAGGGCGGCTACGCGACCGGGTCCCAGCGGATCGCGTCCAAGGTCACGGAGACCCAGCCAGTTGAGGAATCGAGCGCGAGCATAACGCGCGGGCAGGCAAACCGGGGGACGGTATAGAGAGGACGGGGACGGGCGATGGTCAGGGACTGGAACAGGGACGAGGCGTACTTCGACCACTTCATCGAGGGCAGGGAGGGGCTCGCGCGGGAGGTGGAGGGCAAGCTCGAGCGCGGCGAGGTCCGCGAGGACCGCGTCGCGTCGGTGAGCGGAGGGCTCGTGAAGAACCTCCTCGAGCTGGCGCTCGCCAGCTACTCGCGGGGCGACCCCATGCCCGAGGTGGCCCGCCGCGGCCGCCTCGCGCTCGACGAGTTCTCGCGCTGGGGGCTCGCCCTCAGCCTCGCCGACCTCTGGCTGGTCTCCCTGGCCGCCCTCGTCCACGACGGGCCGGCCGAGATGGCCCGCCTGAGGGGCGCCCTCCGGGACCGGGACGCGCACGACTGGGCGTTCGACCTCCTGCTGGGCGACGACCCCGCCTCCATAGCCGGCGAGCCCGAGAGGCACTACCACCGCCTTCGCGCCGTCTTCGACGCCCCGGAGGCCGAGCGGCCCGCCGAGATGGCCAGGCGCCTCTCGCGCTGGTACAGCTCCAAGAGGAGCTACTACTGGTGGGGCTTCCACAGGAAGGTGGACCGCTGCCTCTACTTCGGCTACTGGGCGCTGGAGTACGCCGCGCTGGCACGGCGCCTGCGCGTCGACGACTCGGCGCTCGAGGGGAGGAGGTACTACCCCTACGAGCTGGCGCACTGGCTGGACGGCGGAGGGGGGGAGTAGCCATGGGCATGGACGTGACGTACCACCCCATCGACACGGGGTGGGCCGAGGCGGCCTTCCTCGCGCCGCTGGCCGCCGCGGGGCCGGCGCGGGCCAGGGCCGCGCGGGCGGCCGCCCGCAGGGCGGGCCTCGGGAGGGGCGCGACGGACCTCTACCTGCGCGTGCTCTCCGCTGCGGCCTCCCGGGGCGACCCGTCGGAGCCCTTCGAGGCGCGCCTGGGGCCCGCCCTCTGCGCGGCCCAGAGCTGCTTCGGCCCCTACTGGTACGCGAGGGGCTCCTCGCTCACGGGCCTCCTCGCCCGCCCCGGCGCCCCCGCCGGCCTGGCGGCGGACCTCGGCGGCGAGCCGGCGCTGCGCCACCTGCCCCCCAACCCCAGGGACGGCCGCATCACGCAGAGCTACCGCTCCGGCGCGTGGCTGCCCGCCGCGTCCGTCGCCCGCCTGCTCGCGGCGCTCGACGGCGACCCCGCCGCCGCGGCCGCGTTCGCGGCGGAGTTCCCCGGCGGCCTGGCCGACGTCGCGCGGGCCGCCCTGGCGTGGGCGCGCGACCGCGGGTGCGGCGTCATGGAGGCCGCGGACCTCGTCGTGCCCGACCCCGTGGACCCCCGGCGCACGGAGGCGGCCTGCTGGCTCGCCAACCTGGACCTCGCGGGCGTGAGGCTCTACGCCGCGGAGGCGGAGCGCCAGCTGCGCGAGGCGGGCGCCCCCTACGACGCGATGCGCGCCGGGGCGCCCCGCTGGGAGGACCTGTAGGGCCACCCGGGGGATGGCCGCGATGGCGAGAGGGGGCCGGGGGGCGCCCCTCCCGTCGGGCGGGCTGCCGGGCGTCGGCCCGGGCTGCGGGGCGATCCGGCGCGGCGGCGTGGCGTTCGTCATCATCGGCGCCGCGCTCCTGGGCGTCGTGGCCCACACGCTGCCGGAGGCGGCCCACGACCCGACGCTCGACGCCCCCCGGGTCGGCCTCATCGTCTCCTGCGTGGTCATCGGGGCCAGCCTCGCCGCGGGCGGCGCCCTCATGTTCCTGGTGCCGTCGCGCCCGGCGATGGCGCGCGCCGCCCACCGCGCGACCCTGGCGATGGGGGCCGTCGCCGTCGCGCTCCTGGTCGCCGCCGCCGTGGCCACGCGCTCCCACTACCCGCTCTTCGTGCTCCTCGTGCAGGTGCCGGCCACGGTCGGCATGGCCCTCAGGGAGCTCAGGAGGCTCATGTAGGCGCGTCGGGCGCCTCTTTGCCCCTCCCCTCCGCCGGCGGCGCTAGACTGGCGGTGGCGCCAGGGGGATGGCCCCCGGCGGAGGGAGGGGGTGCTTCCCATGCGGCACGGGGATGGGTGGGGCGACGGCCCCGGCGGGTGGAGGGCGAGGAGGAGCCTCACCCTCGCGGGGGTAACGTTCGCCATCCCGGGGCTGGTCTTCGCCGGGATGGGGGTGTACATAGGGTGCCTGACGCTCGCGGGCCGGGCGGCGGGCGACCCGGCGTCGGAGGCGGGCATATGCGCCACCCTCCTCGCGTTCGGCGCGCCGCTCGCGGCGAGCGGCGCCCTGCTGCTGGCGCTCCCGCGCCGCCCCGGGCTCGCCCGGGCGGCGGACCGGGCGCTCGTCGCCCTCGCCGCCGCCACCGCCGCGGCGTGCGTCGTGGTCACCGCGGCGACCGGCAGGCCCATGGTCATCGCGGCCGTGGGCGGGCTCGGCGCGGCGGGCTTCTTCCGGAGTATCGTCAGGCAGTGCGGGATGCGGTAGCGGCCCGCGCGCGGGGGGAGGAGCGTACTGCCCATGGGGTACGACATCAGGATCCAGGACGTGGCGTCCCTCGCCGAGTGGGCGAGCGGCGCGTCGTCGTCCGTCGGCAGGCAGCTCGAGGCGGTGGGCGTCGCGGCGGGGGGCGTCGCCGCGCTCGACGACTTCCGCGGGCAGGCCGCCTCGAACGCCAGGGCGTACTGGGGCGACGCCGTCGCGCCGGTGGCCAAGGCCCTCGGCGTGGCGTTCCAGGACCTCGCGACGCGCTGCGCGCTCTACGCGGAGCCCTACACGGGCGGCGAGATCGACTCCAGCCTGGACGCCCACCTCGAGCAGGGGTCCATACAGGACGCCGCGCGGCAGCTCGGGGACATGCGCTCCGACCTCTCCCGGGACGCCTCCGACCTCTCGTCCACGCTGGAGCCCGCCCTCGGCATGCTGGGGTGCGACGCCCCCGACGGGGGCCCGGCGGACGGGGCGCTCTCCGACGCGGCCACGGTGGCCGACGACCTCGACAAGCGCGTCTCCGAGCACGAGTCGTGGCACTCCGGGGACTGCGGGCGGGACTTCGAGGCGGCGCTCTCCGGCCTGCGGGGCTCCCTCTCGAGGCTCGGCTCCTACGCGGGCGGCGCCTCCTACGCCCCGGGCGACTTCCCCCAGAGCCCCCAGGGGCAGGACCTCGCCCGGTCCGCGGCCGCCTCGGGCGCCTACGTGGGCGAGCACAGGGCCGCCGCCCAGGCCGCCATGCGGAGGACGGCCCAGAGGGAGCAGGAGGCCGCGGAGGAGCGCAGAAAGGAAGAGGAAGCGAGTATCATCGAATACTTTAAGAGTGTTCTCTCAAATACCAACGGATTATTTACGGGATGTAACTATGGTCTGTCCTTCCTCGGCGGCCTGAATGATGGTTTGGGAGATGCTGGCAACGCAGCAACTCTAGAGTTGCTTGCCCAGCGTGCAAAGTATGGTGGCGACATCATGGCGTTTGCGGCGGGCATGGTGGATGCGGTTACGGCACGTGATAATTACTACGCGACACACCCCGAGCTACCCGAGGATGTCAGGGAGAGTAACTCGCTTGCCGAGTTTGACATCAATGCGGTTGATGCGGTGCTTTACGACAAGTTTCCGTTCATGACCTCGGATGTGGCCAAAGAGGGCTATAACGTTGTGCTCGATACAGATTTCAACGGGGATGGGAATACTCTTAGAGATGACATTTATTACGGCCGCAACTGGCTGTACCAGAGGGGGCTGTGACATGGGGGAGGGGGCCGTCTGGTCCGAGTCCTTCGACTACGACGAGGCGACGTTCTACCGCTACTTCGCCGTGCACATGGGGCCGCATGAGGCCTCCCTGGCGTCTGACCTGCTCGGGCAGGCGGTCGTCTACCTCCTTCTCACAGCGGTGCTCTACGTCGGCCCCATCGTGGGGCTTGCGGCGGGCAGGAGCATCCAGGCGGTCATGGGTGACATGGTGGGGGCCTTGGGGGTCCCGCTGCTCCTTTTCTTCGTCGTCGTCCTGGTGGACGGGGTCGCCTGCCTGGTGCTCGGCGTCCGGGCGCTCAGGGGCTGCCGCCCGGACCCCTCATCGCCCGACTGGCGCGAGCGCGCCCGGCTCTCTCTCGCGTGGGTGGCCGCCGGGCGGGGCGGCTCGCCCTACGACCCGGCCATCGAGAAGGTGTTCGACTTCCGCTACAGGCTCCTCTTGGTGCGCGGGTTCGGTGACGACTGGTACGACGATTACCGCTTCCTCCGAGGCCTGCCCTCTGGCGACGGTGGCCGGGAGCGCCCCCGGCCCGTCCCCCTCTCGGCGGCCGTGTGCGCCGACGGCGTCCGGCGGGGCCCGTCGGGGGAGCTCGTGCCCTGGTCGGAGGTCCACGACCTGCTGGAGGACGGGGACCCCGGCGGCGTGGCCGTCCTGCGCAGCGAGCGGCTGGGGGAGACCCTGCTCCTGAAGGGCGGCTTCGGCGCCCCGTGGGGGGAGGTCAGGGCCTACATCGAGGGCGCCATCAGGCGCAGCCGCCCCAGGCGGAGGATCGGAGGCGCCATCCGCAGGGCCGGCGAGGTCCTGTCCGGCAAGAGGTCGATAGGGGAGTGATTCACAATGAGTATGGTAAGGATCGGCTGGCTTCCGCTGGGCCCCATTGTGATGCTCAGGGGTGAGCGGCTCCCGCGGATGGTGGTGGCCAGGATGGTCGGGGACGCACGGGAGGGCGTCCCCCATGAGTACGCGGGCTGCCTCTACCCGCTGGGTGACGTGGACGACGAGCACCGCCGGTGCTTCGACGGGGACGACGTGGAGTCGGTCGCCTTCCTGGGCTACAAGGGCGCCGCGGAGGTTGACTTCGAGAGGCGCATGGACGCCGCCATGGCCGACCGCAAGGGGAGAGGGCCGGAAGAGGGGTGCCGCTAATCGAACACGGCGCACCTGGCGCAGCGCGCCCCGTCTTCGACCTGCCCGTCGACCCCGGCAGGGACCCGCGGCGGGCGGCGGCCAGGGTCACGGCCGCGGAGCTCACCTACCCGGCCGGCGAGCTGGCGCTCGCCCTGCTGTCGCTCGTCCTGCTCGAGGCCGCCCTCGCGCCGATGGCGGCGGGCGGCGCGGGCGCGTCCCCGCTCGAGGTCGCCGCCGTGGCGCTGGTCCTGTGGGCGACGGCGCACGCCGCCTGCATGCTGCTCCTCGGCGAGCGCCTCGTCGCCTGGCGGCGGGGCGTCCTGCGCCGCGTGACCGGGGGCCGCGGGACCGGGGGCCCGCTGGTCCCCATGCGCCTCTACGAGGACCGCCTCGAGTGGGGGAGGGGCCGGTCGGCGCCCTACTCGGAGGTGTCCCGCGCCCTTGTCTGCGGGGACGTCCTGCTCGTGTGGGTCGGCCCCGGGCGGGCGCTGGTGCCGTCCGCGACCGCGGCCGCCGACGCCTCCTCCCTCGGCCCCGGCGGGCGGGAGGCCCTCGCGCGCTTCCTCGAGGGGGCGGTCAGCCTCGCCAGGAGGGGACCCGGCGGCGGCAGGAGGATCGGCACCCCCTCCGGGCGCCTCGTCCGCCGCCTGTGGTCCTGGACGCTCCGTGCGCTCGCCGTCGTGCTGGCCGCCCTCGGGGTGGTGATGGCCCGGCAGGCCGCCGTGGGCCGCGGCGACGCGGCGCAGGAGGCCCTCCTCGCCGCCTCCCTCGTGGCGGTGGGCGCCGCCATGGCGGCCATGCTGCGCGGGAGGTCGCTCTTCCACCTGCGCACGCGCATGCCCCGGTCGCGGCTCAGGGTCGGCCGCATGCGCGCCGCGGGCCTGCTCTGCGACCTGTGGGCCCGCATGGGGGAGGCGGGGCGCCCTGCGGATGGGGGGACGGGCGGAACGGGTGGGGGGCGCGATGGTGGTGAGCCTTGATAGGGGGACGCCTCCCCTCGGCTCGGTGGTGGCGTTGGGGAGAGGCAGCGTGCCCCTGATGACCCATGGGAGGCTGCGGAGGCGCGGCAAGGTCACCAACCGGCAGCACGTCGAGTCTGTCGTCCCCGCGCCCGCCGACCGGTACGCTATCATCTCCATTGTAGATGGGGGGTCCTGTCGTCCCCGCGCCCACCGACCGGTAGCCGCAGGGGAGGGCATGCCATGGACACGCAGGCAACGACACGCCGCGCCCCCCTCGGGGGCCGCCCCCTCACCCGCCGGGGCCTCCTGCTCGGCTCGGCCGCGGCCGCGCTCGCCCTGGCGGGCTGCGGCGGGGGGCCGGACCCGGACAGGCCCTGGGAGGCGGAGCCAAGGGACACCGCCGGGCTCTGGGGCTACGTGGACGCCTCGGGCGGGTGGGCCATCGCACCGCGCTGGGGGCGCGCGGGCGGGTTCCAGGACGGCGCCGCCCTCGTCGCCTGGGTGGGCGACGATCTCCTGGACAGGTACGTGGGCGTCACTGACGCGTCGGGGCGGCTGGCGTTCGAGCCCCTGCGCGCCCACGACGTCGGCGGGGAGGGCGGGGGGATGTTCTTCAGCTGCGGGCTGGTGTCCGTGGCGCACAGCAGCTGGCGCTACATGGACCGGCACGGCTCCTTCCTCGGCGACGGCGACGGCCGCGGCGACGGGAGGTTCTACTACGCGGGGCCCTTCAACCCCCCGGACGCCTTCATGGGCCGTCCCTACGCCCTGGCGTCCGCCGACGGGGACCGCTGGGGCGTCCTCGGGGCGGACGGCGGGTGGCTGCTGCGGCCGGCGTACGAGGGCCGCCGCCTGCAAGGGGCCGGGGCCGACGCCCGCGCGGCGCTGCTGCCCGCCGGCAGCGGCCCCTCGATGGACTCCGGCGACGTCCTGTGGGGCTACATCGCCCCGGACGGCTCCTGGGCCGTCGAGCCCGCCCTCGCCGCCGCCCGGCCCTTCGTCGGGCTGCTCGCCCCCGCGCGCGACGCGTCGGGCGGCCTGTGGGGCGCGCTGGCGCCGGACGGCTCCTGGGCGGTGGCCCCCGCGTACGCCGCCGCGCACGCCCATGGGCCGGACGCGGGGACGCTGCTGGCCCAGGACCCCTCCTCGGGCCTCTGGGGCCTCGCGGGCGCCGGCGGCTGGGCGGCCGCCCCCTCGTGGTCGGAGGCCAGGCGCCTCGCCGGGGGCGGGCTCCTGGCCCGGGACGCGTCGGGCGGCCTGTGGGGCGTCGCCGCCGACGACGGGTCGTGGGCCGTCTCGCCCCGATGGCAGGACGTCGGGGGCCGCTCGGAGGGCGAGTACGCCGGCACCGCGGCCGAGGAGGAGGGCGGGCGCACCCCCGCGCGGGACCCCTCCTCGGGCCTCTGGGGCCTCGCGGACGCCGCCACGGGCGAGTGGGCGCTCGCGCCGACGTTCCGGTCGGCCCCCTGGTTCGTGGGCCCGGACAGCCTGGGCGCCCAGGAGGGCGGCCCCGACTCGCCCTGCGGCGTCGCGGACGCCTCCACGGGGGAGTGGTCCGTCACGCCGGGGTTCCGGTCCATCGGGCGCTTCGCGGACAACGGCCTCGCCCCGGCGCAGAGCGACGGGTAGCCCGCGGGCGGCGGGCGCCCGCCGCCGGCCCGGGCGGGGCGTCGGCGGCCAGGGGCCCGGCCCCCGTCCGCGCCGGGCTCGCGCGCCGCCAGGGGGTGCCGGCCGACGCCCCCTGGCGGTGCCGCTATGATGAGGGGGAGGCGCCCGGGCACCTCGTTCGGCGATTGGGAGATGCAGGATGAGGATGGGGACGGGAAGACCAACAAGCAGGAATGCGATGGACAGGCGGACTAGCTCCGGCCGGCGGGCCGGCTTCTGTGCCGGGGACCTCTGGGGGGTGACGGGAGTGGCACGGGACACGTTGTGGCGGGGGGCGATGGGCGGGTCCCCCGTGGCCGCCGGTGCGGCGGGCCCCTCCGCCTGCTCGCGGGACGAGGGGGCCGACCCGGGCGCCCTGCCGAAGGGCTACTGGGGCCTCGTCGACTCCTCCGGGGGGTGGGCGCTCGGCCCCCGGTTCGGGGACCTCTCCTCCCCGCGCGGCGGGCTCTGCCTCGCCTCGCGCACGTTCGTCGGCAGGCCGGTGGGCCTCGAGGCCTACGGCGTCGCCGAGGCCGCGTCGGGCGCGTGGGTGGTGCCGCCGAGGTGGCAGGACGTCCGCACCGCCGGCCTCGCGGGCGACGCGTTCGCCGCCAGGGACGCCCGCTCGGGGCTCTGGGGCGTCGCCGGCTGGGACGGGGGGTGGCTGGCCGAGCCGTTCCTGCCCGACGGGCCGAACGAGGGGGACGGCCTGCCCATCCGCCCGTTCGACACCGCCTCCGGCCTGGCCGGCGCCCACGACGCGGCGACGGGCCTCTGGGGCCTCATCGACGCGTCGGGCGCATGGGTCGTGGGGCCGCGCTTCGCCCACGCCTCCACGGGGGGCTCCTCCGGCCTGGCCGCCGCCCACGACGCCGGGAGCGGCCTCTGGGGCCTCGTGGACGCGTCGGGCTCCTGGGTCGCGCCCCCGGCGTTCTCCCAGCTCGAGCCCCCCGGCGCCTCCGGCCTGGCCGCCGCGCAGGACCCCTCGACGGGCGCGTGGGGCTACGCGGGCCCCTCCGGCGGCTGGGCGATGGCCCCCTCCTTCCACCTGGTGGAGGCCAGCCCCGCCTCGGGGCTGGTCGCCGTGCAGCGGGACGGCGACAGCCGGTGGGGGGGCTGGGGGTTCGTCCGCCCCGACGGCTCCTGGGCGGTCGAGCCGCGCTTCACCGACGCGCGCGGCTTCGACGCCGAGGGGACGCGCGGCGTCGCGAGCGAGGGGGGCGGCTACGGGCTCGTCGACCCGTCGGGGGAGTGGGTCTCGGAAGCGAGGCTCTTCTCCGTCCGCCCGTGCGGGGACGGCGGCCTCGCGGCGGCGCGGACCGACCCGGAGTTGCCATGACGGGGGGCCCACGCGGGCGTCGCCGCCTGACCCGCAGGGCGGCGCTCGGCGCCGCGGCGGGCGTCGCCGCGGCCGCCCTGCCCGCGCTCGCGGGGTGCCCCGCCCTCCCCGGCGCCATGCCCGAGGGCTCCGTCCCCGGGCGCTGGGGGCTCGTGGACTCCTCGGGCTCGTGGGCGGTCGCCCCGATGTTCCGCGGGCTCGGCTCGCCCTGGGGCGGGCGCTGCTTCGTGAGCGTCTCGCTGGGTGGTTATTATCACGTCGCCTCCACGGACGCGATGGCCGACGAGGGGGACGCCTACGTGGTCTGGCACACCTGGGGGCAGATCCCCGCCGGCGCGCGGCCGTCCGACGTGGCCTTCGCCGCGGGGTCCGGCCTCGCCTGGGGCATCGTCTCCCCCGACGGCACGTGGGCCACCGACGAGAGGGCCTTCAGGGCCCCCTCCCCCTTCGAGTCGCCCGTGGGCCCCTTCGACTCGTCCTCCGGCCTGGCCGCCGCCCGCGACGCCGCCACGGGCCTCTGGGGCCTCGTGGACGCCTCCGGCTCCTGGGCCGTGGCGCCCGGCCTCTCCCGCGCCCTGTCCGGGGGCTCCTCCGGCCTGGCCGCCGCCCGCGACGCCGCGAGCGGGCTCTGGGGCCTCGTCGCGGCCGACGGGTCCTGGTCGGCCGCCCCGGCGTTCCTCGCGCTCGACCCCCCGGCGGCCTCCGGCCTGGCCGGCGCCCTCGACCCCGCCACGCGCCTCTGGGGCCTCGTGGACGCCTCCGGCTCCTGGGCCGTGCCCCCGTCCTTCGCCGCCCTCGGCAGGGAGCCCGCCTCCCCGCTCTGCCCGGCCCTCGACCCCGCCACGGGGCTCTGGGGCCACGTCGCTGCCGACGGCTCCTGGGCCGTCGCCCCCGCCTTCCCGGAGGTCACGGGCTTCGACCCCTCGGGCTCGCGCGCCCTCGCCGCCGACGGCGACGCCGGCCTCGGCGTCATCGACGCGTCCGGCTCGTGGGTCTCCGCCGCCCGCTTCCCGGACGCGTGCCCCTTCGGCGACGGCGGCCTCGCCGCCGCGAGGTGGGACGGTGGCGGCCGTGCGTGAGGCGGGGGCGAGGGGGGCCTTTGGGATGAGAGGCGGCGACATCCTGCTCAGGAGGCGCGTCCCGCGCCGCGCGTTCCTCACAGCGGCGGGGGCGGCCGCGGCGGCGGTCGCGCTGGCGCCGTGGGGGCCGGCCCTCGCCGGCGCCGGGCTCGGCGCCGCGCGCTGGCGCATGGCGGGCTTCCGCGGCAGGCTCCTCGCCGGGCGCGACCTCGTCGTCGGCCTCGCCGAGGGCGGGGAGCTCCTCTGCGCCGGCGACCCGGGGGTGTGCGCCGCGGCGTCGGGGTGGGGCCCGGTCTCGTCCCCGGTGCTCGCCTGGGTCGACGAGGGGGCCGGCCCCCCGCGCTCCCACGTGGCGGCCGTCCTGCGGGACGGCACCGTGGGGTGCACCTACGGGGAGTGGGCCGCCGCCGTCTCCGGCTGGTCGGGCGTGGCCTCCCTGTTCTGCGACGGCTTCCTCTCGGCCGTCGGCGCCGACGGCAGGCCGCTCCTGCAGGACCCGGCCACCTTCTACGACGTCCCCTACGACCTGTCGGCCTGGCCCGCCTGCGCGAAGGTGGTCGACGGGGGCCGCGGCTTCGTCGCCGGCCTCACGGGGGGCGGCGGGGTGGTCGCCGCGGCGCCGCGCGCGCACGGCGGGGAGGGCTCCGCGGCGGGCCTCGGGAGGTTCTCGGGCGGGGGCGGCCCGCGGGCGGTCGACATCGCATGCGGGCGGGACCCGGGCGGCACGTGGCTCCTCGTGCTGTGCGCCGACGGGACGCTCTGGTACAACCCGTTCGACCGGACGTTCGGCTTCGGGGGGCCCATCCTCAGGGCGTCAGGCGTCGTCGCGGAGCCCGGCGCGGGCCTGGGGCGGGCGGGCGCCGACGAGGCCGCCTGGGAGTTCGGCTGGCAGTGGGGGGGTCCCCAGCGACGCCTCCGCGCACGCGTACTGGGCGCTGCTCGAGGACGGCCGCGTGCACAGGGACCGGATAATGAGCAGGAGCGGCGCGCTCGATCTGGGCTCCGCCGAGCCCGGCGGCGCAATCGCCTGCCGCGGGGCGGCCTCCTTCGACGGCGTGCTCTCGGACGGGTCGTGGGCGGCGGTGCGCGCCGACGGGTCCGTGTGGTGGTCGGGCTCGCGCCTGTGGGGCTGGGACGGCGCCGTGGCCGCGGCCGCGGGCGTGGGCTTCTGCGCCGCGCTCCTCGCCGACGGGACCGTGAGGACCACCCCCGGCGGGCCGGACACGTCCGGCTGGAGGCTCTGGTGAGCCCGCGGCGCGCCGCGGGCGCGCCGGGGCGGGCGGGCTGGCCCTCCCTCGCGGGGGGCTGCCTCCTGTGGGCGGCCTGGTCGGAGGCCGCCGTCGGCGCCGGGCTGCCCACCCGCACCGGGGCGGGGTCGGCGGTGCTCCTCGCCGTGACCGCGCTCGCCCTCGCGCGCGAGGCCGCGCTGCGCGACGGCGCCGCCCCCCGGCGGCGGGGCGGCGCCCTGGCCGCCCTGGCGTCCCTGGCGGCCGGCGCGCTCGTCTCCCTCGCGGGAGGGGCCGCGCTGCCGGCGGCCGAGTCGGCGCAGGTGGTGCCCTGGTGGGACGCCGCGGTGCTCGCCTCGCTCGCCGCGTGCGCCGCCGCCGTCGCGGCGGCCGGGTGGCGCGCGAGGCCGCGCGTCGGTCACCTCGCCCTGTCCCTGGCCCTCGCCGTCCCGGCCGGCGGCCTGTGCGAGGCGCTGCTCCGGGCGGTGCGGCAGGCCCTCCCCGGCGACCTCGCCGCCACGGCGGGCATGGCCGCCACCTTCGCGGCCCTGTGGCTGGTCGTGCGGCCCATGCGCGTGCTGCCCCTTGGGGGCGAGGGGGAGCGCCGGGGCTCGTCCTAGGCCAGCGCCCGGCGGCCGCCCGCGGGCGGGGCCCGTGCGGGCCCGTGTGGGAGCCGGTTTATCCGTGTGGGTGCCTTTCTCCCAGGACGGCCTCTCGCGACCTGCGGCTTCGTGGGCCGGCGCCGGGAGAAAGGCACCCACAGCCAGCGAAAGGCGCCCACACGGGTGGGGAAAGGCTCCCACACGGGGCGGCAGGTGCCCACGACACCCGACGGGCGCCCCTGAAGTGCGCGCTCGACGCGCCCGCAGAATCCTTCCTGGGCAAACGCGGGCCGGACCGCACCGAACGCGCACTTCGGCACGCGCCCGCGAGGGCTGCTGCCGCAACCTGATGCGCGCGAAGCACCTGCTCTCGAAATTCCCGCTCGGGAAGGGGGTCGTCTATCCGGGGAGGAGCGCATGGACGAAGGCCCACAGGGAGTGGCTCGGGAGGCTCGAGTTCGCGGACCACTCCGGGAGGCTCGTCTTCGAGGGGTGCCTCGAGGGCGTGAGGTCGCTCGAGCTCAGGCGCGGCGGGCGGGACAAATAAAGTTCATGCGCTTACGAGCGGGATGACGGTTGCGTGTGAGGTATGCTTCCAACCCTGTTTGCCTGCGATTGCCGCGTTGACGGCGAAATGACGGAGCTGGCAAGGCGTTGATTGCCTCGGGCGCTGACCCCCCGTGTATACTTCAAGGAGATGGGCCCGGGATGACCGCTGATTCAAGTCACCGGGCCTAAATTCGTATCTACGGGAGGTCCGCCTGGCAGACGAGGCTGCACAGAGCATTTCGGCTGAAACCGAACAGGCGGCACCCGCACCCGATGAAAGCATCGCATCGGCTGACTGCACTACCGTTCCTCCCTCCGAGCTCGATGCCAGCGCTGATGGCGACAGCGCCGAGGCGCAAGGCTCCGACACATTGGATTGGCCCGAGCGTTGGCTGTCCGCCAAACGTCTCGCGCCATACCTCGCCGCCTGTGGGGACGACATCGAGACGGCGCTTGACTTGCACGAGTGGGACCTGCGGTTGGGCCAGGTGCTCTTGGGCGACGTTGCGCATTTCGAGGTCGCGCTGCGCAACGCCTACGCTCGTGTGCTCCGAAATGACGTGGGCGACGGGTGGCTTTTCGACGCCACGTCCCCGGTGCGAAGGCCCATCGTGCGCAACAGCAAGGCCAAGAAACCGAGGGACGTAAACCTCGTCAATCGCCGCGCGATTGACGACGCCATCGGAAGGGCACACGACGGGACGAGCCCCGACCAAGTGATCACGGGCCTCACATTAGGTTTCTGGGTTCATCTGACGGACAGGAGCCGCGAGCGCGACCTGTGGATTCCCCACCTGTACAAGGCCTGGCCCGCCGGTGTCGACCGCAGCGCGCTCAACAACGCCCTCCTGGCCATCAACAAGGTCCGCAACCGCGTGGCGCACAGCGAGAGGCTCTTCGACCCGAAGCGACCGGAGCTCTCGCCCCTTTCGGCGGATGCGGATGCCGTGCGGCTGCTGCGGCAGCTGTACCCCGAGGCTGCCGAACGGCTCTATGGCAGCGGTGGGGAGACGCCCGTCGAGCTTTTCGTCAGCGAGTACCCGGCTCCTGCCGCCGTGTCGCTGTGATTGTCCCGCCACGCTTTCGCGCGACAATCCAGCCGACCAGCGCCCATATCCCCATTCCACCAATCCGGCGCCGACATCCTGGCCGACGGTGGCTGCACCTTCCACGACCTCAGGCACAGCTTCGCCACCATGATGATTGCGGGCGGCTGCGACGTGAGGACCGTGGCGAGCTACCTGGGGCACGCGAGCGTGTCCATGACCCTGGACATCTACGCCGACGTTGACCCCGAGGCGAAGCGTGCGGCTGTGGACAAGGTGGCGGACTCGTTCGACGTGGGCCTCGACTCGCTCTATGACCTCCCGAAATACGTTGCAGCGCCGAGCGCAGGTGCGGGCGCACTCACATTCTCGGTGGACCAGCTCAAGGCGATGCTCGCGGCAGCAGAGGAGAGGGGGGCTGTGCATGGTACCGGGGTTGCCGCCCGCTGTCCGCGTCGCAAGCATCTGGCTGGCAGCGGTCGCAACGGCAACCTACCTCTGGAGCCTACCCGAAGATGTCGACCTCATACTCGACTGGCGGCTCATAGGCTACAGTATCGACGAGCCCTGGGAGGAGCGCAGCAACACCAAACAGGACAGGTTCAAGCTCGACACCATCGAGCGCACGAACCGCTACCTCGCCGAAACGTTCGCGCCGTCGCTCAGGGCGTCCATCTCCGAAGAGCTCGGCATCGACGCCGACGTCCGCCCTGCAGAAGAGGAGGAGACGGGTGGTATTCGCGTACCCGCGGATGTTCGCCTCCTCGGCGACGCTCGACGCGATAAGGCTCGAGATCGGGCCGCTCGCGTTATGGACCCCGTCGACGATGGCGGAGGTGATGCCGTACGTCGCCGAACGGCATCCCGAGGTGTTCGACGCGCCGTCTACCTCGGTGAGGACCGCGATACCCGAGCGCACGCTCTGGGAGAAGGCGACCATCCTCCACCAGGAAGCCAACCGCCCCGAGGCGAAGGCGATGCCGCGGCGCTACTCGCGCCACTACTACGACATGTACCGGCTCGGCCGTTCCGACATCGCGGACAGGGCTATCGCCCGCCCGGAGCTGCTCGCCAAGGTCGTCGCGTTCAAGGAGAAGTTCTACCGGACGCCCTGGTCCAGGCTTGCCGATGCGAGACCCGGCACGATCAAGCTGGTGCCTCCGGGCTACCGGGTACCGGAACTTCAACGCGACTACAGCTCCATGCGGTCCATGATCTTCGGCGAAGTCCCGCCATTCGAAGACGTGCTCGCCTTCATGGGGCAATTGGAGGACAAGATCAACGGCTGACGGGCTTGCGCCCTCATGGTGAAATGGCCCACGCCCCAAAGGGCTGTGGCTAACTACCGATAGCGTACACGACCGTGCGCGAGTTCCAGGTCTCGTAGGAGCAAGTGGAGAAAGCGTAAAGGTGCTCGACTTCTACTGGCTCCTCGTGAACCACCTCGCTCTCGCCGAAGCATCCCTTGGCGTACTCGGTGAAGGCCGCATCATCCTCGAATTCGGTCCGCAGCTGCTCGTAGCTCGCGTCGACCACGTTGGCGGCGACGGCTTCGAGCTCGTGCCGTTGGTTGTCGGAGCGCGTGTAGAGGTGAATCGTGCGATGGCCCTCCGCGTAATCGGTATCGCTGAAGCTGGCGAAGTCGGCGAACACGCTGCCGTCGTCCATGTGGTGTCCGTAGACGACCGTGAATGGTCCGTCCAGGGCGCAGTCGCGGGTTATGGGCTTAGACTCATAACGGTGGACGTGAGCGCGCTTGGTAAAATTGCATCAACGGTTCGAGGAGAAAGACTACGGCCATGCCCGACAAGGAACCCACCAGGAATGAATCGGCGATTGCCCTCTCAAGCGATGCGCAGATCAGGGACATGATCTACACCGTGCGGGGCCAGCAGGTCATGCTCGACAGTGACCTAGCCGAGCTGTATGGCGCTGAGACGAAGGTGCTCAACCAGGCCGTGAGCAGAAACTCTAAACGCTTTCCCGACCGATTCTGCTTCCGAGTCACGCGAGAAGAAGCTGAAAGTCTAAGGTCACAAATTGTGACCTTACGCCCTGAACTGGGCAAACAGGACACATGGTGGCGCTACATGCCGCGCGTCTTCACCGAGCAGGGCGTGTCGATGCTCTCCGCCGTGCTGCGCAGCGACACGGCCATCGATGTGAGCGTGCGCATCATGGATGCCTTCGTCGAGATGCGCCACTTCATTGCAGACAACGCCCACATGTTCGAGCAAATCAGGAGCATCGACCATAGGCTGGACGGTCTCGAGCGCTCGACCGACGAGCGCTTCGAGCGCGTCTTCGACTACATGGAGACCCACGAGGCATCGAGCCAGAAGGTCTTCTTCGAGGGTCAGGTCTACGACGCGTTCGAGCTGCTGGTCTCGCTCGTGCAGAGGGCAAAGCGCGAGATCGTCCTGATCGACGGCTACGTGGACACGGGGACGCTCAACATCCTCGCCAAGAAGGGGCCTAGCGTCACTGTCACCGTGTGGACGCATCCCAAGGCCAGCCTCACCAAACGCGACGTCGAGACCTTCAACGCACAATACCCGACGCTTGAAGTGCGCCATACAGCCTCATTCCACGACCGCTTCCTCATCCTGGACGGCACCGAGGGCTACCTGGTGGGAGCGTCCCTGAAGGATGCCGGTAAGAAGAGCTTTGCCCTTGCCAGACTTGAGGATTCCTCCGTCATCAGCTCGATTGTCGCCGCGCTTGGCGAGTAGGTGAATAGAACGTTCAGCAGCTTTGAGATCACAAACTGTGACCTCAAAGTGCTTGGACACCGAAGTTGAGCCTGCGCTCGCTAAAGGCCGCACGGGGGGCGAGGCCCGCCATGCAGGAATGGCGCCACGGGACCGCCCGCCATCCTCGAGACCCTGTGACAGACTTACTGCATCCTTTTCTGCGTTATCCTTGGCAATCAACCTCTTTCGAACATGGATGCCAAGAACACTGATAACACAGCTGGCGCCAGCGGGGCCATCTGCCCAGGCGGGAAGGGATGGCAGCCTGGAGAGGCGCAGTACGGGTACGAGCTTGCCCACGATCTTTTCATCGACGTCGTCGATGACGGCATCCGCTTGGAGGCGGGGGTGACCTGGCCCACGGACACGGTGACGGGCAAGCGCAGTTCTGGGACGTTCCCCGTATTGGTGGAGTTCACGCCCTACCAGCGGCAGGGCTACGAGGGCCTGCGGCACACGTATCTCGTGGAGCACGGCTACATCGTGGCGCAGGTGCATCCGCGCGGGTCGGGCAAGTCGACTGGCGTGCTGGAGCAGTTCACGAGCCGCGACGGGCTTGATGGTGTGAAGGTCGTCGAGTGGGCGGCAAAGCTCGACGGCAGCAACGGCAAGGTGGGCTTCTTCGGCTCGTCCTACCCCGGCGCATTGGCGCTGGCCACGGCCGCGAGGGTGGGCAAGGGCTCTGCGCTGAAAGCCGTGCTCGCCGCTAGCATCGGCACTGGCGCTCAGTACCGGCAGGCGTGGACGAACAACGGCCTGCCCATAATTCTCACGCCCGGCTCCATGCATACCTTCGAGATGGCGCTCAAGCCCATCCAGTACGGCCTCAGGCCCGGACACCGCCTGCGCCTCGTGCTCTCCGCGCAGGGCCTCGGCCCCACAACCGAGGGGCGCATGCCCGCCGAGGGCGGCATGGGCTTCCTCATCGCCGACCCCGCCGAGCTGACAGCGCCGCAAGAGGCGACCGTGCACGGCGGCGTGTATACCATCGGCTCGGCGGCCCTCGGCATCCCCAGCTGCCCCTCGAGGGCGCTGCCCACGGCGAAGTCCGCCCACACGGGTGGGGAAAGGTACCCACACGCAGCGATGAGTGCCCCGAAGTGCGCGCTCGACGCGTTCCGAAGAATCTTTCCTGGGCAAACGCGGGCCGGATCGCATCGAACGCGCACTTTGGCGCGGCCGTCGTCGTGGCCCCCGTCGCGGGGCCTGCGTCTAGAATGTGCATGGGGCGGCAGGTCGCGTGCGAGGGGCCGTGGCGGCCGCAGAGACGAGGGATGGGGGGCTTCCGATGGGTCATGTCCTGACGAGGAGGGGGCTCCTGGGGGCGGCGCTGGCCGGCGCGGCAGCGCTCCCGGCGTGCTCCGGCGCCGGGGAGGCGCCCGGCGGCTACGGCGTCGGCGAGGTCGCGCCCGCCGCCGACCGGGGCAGCTAGCTGGCCCGGGCTCACGGGCATCGCCGACGCGTCCGGGGAGTGGGTCGTGACCCCGCGCTGGGCGGGGGACCCCTCCTCGGGCGGCCCCGTCGTCTCCGCCGCGGGCGACACCGCCGCCGTGCGCGCCGTGGACGGGCGCGGCCGGCCGACGGACTACGGCTACGTCGGCTGCGACGGCTCCTGGGCGGTGGCCCCCTCCCTCAACGAGGCCCGCGGGTTCTCGGTGTGCGGCCTGGCCGCGGCGCAGGCGGAGGAGGACGACAGCGGCTGCGGGAACGACTGGGGCTACCTCGCCCCGGACGGCTCCTGGGCGCTCGGCCCCGGATTCTCCATGAGCACCGGGGACTTCGGCGCGGACGGCACCGCCCTCGCCGAGTCGAGCGAGGACCCCCAGACGGAGTCCGTGCGCTGGATCGGCGCGGACGGCTCCGACGCGGACCCGTCCCTGCCGTGGGCGGTGGAGCGGTGGCCGTCCGCGGCGTCGGACGGCCTCTGGGGCCTCAGGGACCAGGGCGGCTCCTGGGTGCTCGAGCCCTCCCTCGCCCGCCTGCGCCCCCTCCTCGCCGAGCGGGCCTACCTCGCCCGGGACCCGTCCTCGGGCCTCTGGGGCGTCCTCGCCCCGGACGGCTCCTGGCTGGTCGCCCCGTCCTTCCAGGATGCGTGGTGCCAGGGGGGCTCCCTCCTCGCCCGGGACCCGTCCTCGGGCCTCTGGGGCGTCCTCGCCCCGGAGGGCTCCTGGCTGGTCGCCCCGTCCTTCCAGGATGCGTGGTGCCAGGGGGGCTCCCTCCTCGCCCGGGACCCGTCCTCGGGCCTCTGGGGCGTCCTCGCCCCGGAGGGCTCCTGGCTGGTCGCCCCGTCCTTCCAGGATGCGTGGTGCCAGGGGGGCTCCCTCCTCGCCCGGGACCCGTCCTCGGGCCTCTGGGGCGTGGCCTCCCTCGGCGACGGCTCCTGGGAGGTGGCCCCCGCATGGGGGAAGGTCAGCTCCGGGTACTACAACGCCCGTCCCCACCTGGGCGACGGGTTCTGCGCCCAGGACCCCTCCTCGGGCCTGTGGGGCGTGGCCTCCCCGGACGGCTCCTGGGAGGTGGGGCCGTCCTTCCGCGCGGTCTGCGACTACGCGGGAGGCAGGGTGGTCGCGGGCGCCACGAAGGACGGGCCGTGGGGCATCGCCTCCCCCGACGGCACCTGGCTCACGGAGCCCGCCTACTCCTTCGCCCTCTGGATGCCCGCCGCCGACGTCTTCCTGGCGACGGTGCCGGAGGAGGGGTAGGGGGGCCGGGGCGGCCGTGGCTGGGGCGTGCAGGGGAGATGACCCACGGATGGGAGGGTGTGACGGATGACGGACAAGATGGTGACGGTAGGCACGGACGACGGCCTGAACGCGGGCGCGTCGTCCAGCGTCTCCGGCGCCGCACGTGCGGTGCTCGGAACCAGGGGCGCGCTCTCGGACGCGATCTCTGGGGTGCGGGGGAGCTGCGAGGGGGTGGCCGCGCGGGCCTGCCTGGGCTTCGCCAGCTCGGCGTATGCCGAGCTGGACAGGCCGGGCGGCAGCGCCTCGTCGCTGTCGGGTGCCGTGGCGGGCGCGAACGCCACGCTGCACGAGGCGGACGACGCCTCCGCGTCGGGCTGGAGGGGAGTGGACTAGTGGCCTACTACTACGAGGGGCTCGCCTCATGCGAGAGCGACATGAGGATCCTCAGCACCTTGCTGGATGACTGTGCCCATGCGGAGGGCATGGCGGATGACCTGGGCGGCGATCTGACGAGCCTGGCGTCGGCGACGAACGGCGCGATCCTCTTGGGCGGCCCCGACAGCCTGACCTCGGCGGCGAGCACGCTCGGCGGAGGGCTGTGCGATGCCGTCCGCGCGATCCGCCAGGCCTGCGAGTCCGCGCTCTCGGCCGTGAGCTCTGAGCTGTATCGTTTCCTCGGACACGGATCGCCGCCCCCCCGTGCGGGATGCGAGGTCCGAGAGAGACGAGGAGGCAGCATGGCGAACGCGGGCACCTGCACCGACGAATGCAGGTCGGAGCGCGCCGACCACGTCATGTCGTCCGGCGAGACGGCGACGGGAGCGGCGAGGGGCTGGGGCTCCACCACGAGACGCCGCAGCGCCGGGTGAAGGCGCGGCGCGTCCGGCCCGACGGCAAAGCTCCCGGCAAGCAGGAGCCCGACGGGGTCCGCGAGCTGTGCAGGCGCGTGCGCGAGCCCGGGCGGGGGAACGGGTCCCTGAGAAAGGCGAGCGCCCTCTTCGCCGCCAGCCAGGCAAGGTGACAAGCGCCGCCCGATGGGGGCGGGGAGGGCGAATCATCCCGTGACGACGACGGCCCGCGTGCCGGAGGCGTCTCGCTCGGGCTCCTGCAGCTGGCCCGCGGAGGGCGGGCCGGACGGCCCGTGGGCCGATCTGAGGGAGGCCGCCGGGCGCGTCTGGCTGGAGTCGGGCCGCACCCTCGGCGCCGGATCCGTGCTGGCGCTTCTGCCCGGGGGCTCGCCGGCGCCACGCCCTGCCGCGTGCGCAAGTGCGTGAGGGGGCCGGGCATACGCGGCATGGCCCCCAGCTCGGAGAAGAGGGCCGCCATTCCCGACGAGGGCGCCCCGGCCGGGCCGGGCCTGGCCAAGCGCGACCTCACGGGCCCGGTCCCCGCCTGAAAGCTCGTCGGCGGCATCACCTACCCCAGGGCGCGGGAGGGGCGGCTTCGTCTCGCCGCCGCGGCCGGCCTGTGCACGCGCATGGTCGCCGGCTGGGCGATCTCGGGGCGCATGGCCGCGGGCATCGTCGTCGGGGCGCTCGAGCGTGCCCGGCGGCGCGGCCGCGCCGCCGGCAGCGCCATACTCCATTCCGACCGCGGCTCGCAGCACGCCTCCGGGCTGTTGGCCCGCCGGGCCGACGAGCACGAGGCCAGGCTCTCCGTCGGGCGCACCGGCGGCTGCCGCGACGGCGCGGCGGCGGAGCCCCCTCTCCGGCACGCTCAAGGACGAGATGCACGGCCTGCGTAGATGGGCCGCCCGAGACGGGGCGCGCGACACGGCCATCGGCTGCATCGAGCGCCTCCACGACCGAAGCCGCCCGCACTCGACGATCGGCTACGGGGTTCCCGCCGAAGCGGTGGGGGCGCTCTTCGAGCGGACGAGGCAAACATCCGGAAGCGCCGTCTCGGAGCCGGCGTGCATGGGGAGGATGGCCGCCTGGCGAGGGAGCGGCGTTTTGTGTCCGAAATCTTGGCACAGCTCAATGTGCGACCTGCTGGGCCAGGCGCTGCGCGTCTGCCGCGGGGGCGCGTTCGGCGCGGCGCTGGGATCGACGCCCTTCGGCGCGCCGCTGGCGTCCGACCCGCTCGTGCCCCTCGGCGCGTTCGGCTACGTGGCCGACCCGGCCACGGGCCTGCTCGCCTCGCCGACGAGGCTCTACGACCCCGCTCTCGGGCGCTTCCTCTCCCCGGACCCCGTGGGGGGCGCGCCCGACAGGCCCCACACCCTCAACCGCTACGCCTACGCCGCCTCCAACCCCACGCGCTACTGCGACCCCACGGGCGGGTTTATAAACCTGCTGGCTGGTGGGGTTGGCGCTGTCGTTAGTGGATTTTTTGGGGCTGGCATCGAAATGGGCAAGGAGATGTTGATCGAGGGGAAGTCCTTCGACCAGCTGGACGGCAAGAAGATTGCCGCAAAGGGCGTGGAGAACGCTGTCATCGGAGGGGTCGCCGGCCTCACCTGCGGGGCGTCCCTCGGTGCGAGTATTGCCGCAAACGCTGGGGTGGGGGTCTTGACCGACCTTGCTGACCAGACCTTGGTCGAGGGAACCGCGCGGTACAACCCTCCAGAGGCGGTGGTCGGGCACGCGCTGGTCTATGGCGCGTGGAACGGCCTCTCCGGGGCGACGCAGTACACGACGATTGGCGCGCTGGCCAACCATGTCATCGCGAAGGAGGGGGTCGGGCTTGGCCTGGCGAAGCAGCTCGGGCTGTTCTCCCTGTACCAGCTGAACTCGCAGCCGCTGATCGGCGGTATGATGATGCTCTGGGAAAGGGTCACGGGCTACAGGACGAGCGCCTGCGCCGGGGAGGAGGTCTGACGTGGATCTCGGCATGCTCCTGCGCCTCGTGCCGACACTCGCCGCGGCGGCCGTGGTGTCGCTCCTCGCGCGCCGCGCCGCGCGCGAGCGCGAGGCGGCGGAGGGCCGCCCCGCAGCCCCCGGCGGCGAGCTCTCCTACGGCCTGCCGCCTGTCTTCTGGAGGGTCATGCTGATCGGCCTGGGGTTCCTCGCCTTCCCGCTGATGATCGAGCTGGGGAGCCTCGCCGCCGGGAAGCCGCCCTTCAGGCAGTGGGAGGCCGACCTCATCTTTGTCGTCGCGGCCGCCCTCTCCGTCCTCGCGAGCGCGCACTACCGCACGTGGCGCCTCACGGCCGACGCGGGGGGCCTGCGTCTCAGGCGCCTCGTGCTGCCCAGCCTCGACGTCCCCTGGGAGGAGCTCGACGCGCTCGTCATCTCCAACAATGGCCAGACGCTCTACGTGATGGCGGGCGGAAGGAGGCTCGCCGGCTTCTCGATGGTGTGCGTCTCCCACGGCGACGCCCTGTCGGCGCTCTACGGGGCCGCGCGCTCCCACGGCGCGCTCGTGTCGGCGGAGCGCGACCTGCCCGAGGGGGTGCCGGGCCCCCACGGGGCGCGGCGCCAGACCCTCGACGACCGGGTGGGGGCGCTCCCCGTGTGGGAGCAGCTCCTCCTCGCGCTGGCGTTCATCGCCGCGTTCTCCCTCGCGATGTACCTGCTGCTCGTGCTGCTCATGGGGTAGGGCGCCGTCAACGGCGGGGCCGCCGGCCTCACGGGGGGCTTGGGCCCAGCTACCATGGGGGCAAGTTTCGCTGCTGGTGCGGTTGGGTATGGGTTTGGAGAATGGGGGAGGCCACTGCCGACGGGCGCGCCGTCGACCCTGGGGGGCTCCTCGTGGACTCGGCCGAGCAGGGCGTGGCGAGCTCCGTGGCGTACGCCCCCGGGGGGCTCCATGCGGGAGCGGGCCTCGGAGGTCGCCGGGCCGACGTTCGGCGCCGGGGGGCTGGCGCGGGACGTACCATACGGCATGTCCCAGCTCTGCGACGGCGTCGTGAGGGGGGAGGCGGCCGTCCCGGCGCGCCGCCGGTGGCGCTAGACTGGTGACGGGCGATGGCGCTGGCGCGGGGGAGGGGCGACATGGGGGAGTTCATGAGGAGGCACCGGCGCGACGCGCTGGTCGCCCTGCTCGTTCTCGCCGTGGCGCTCGGGGCCGGGGCCGCGCTCGACCGGGCCGGCACGGCCGGGGGCGGCGACGGCGGGCAGGCCCAGGTGCAGGCCCAGCCCGCCGATGAGGGCACCACCGGCGGCGACCCCGGCCGGGACGCCGCGCCCGGCGCGGGGGGCGAGGAGGCCGCCATCGTCCCGGAGTCGGAGCGCGTCGCACCGGAGGGCACGAGGCGCCTGAGGCTCCCGGGGATGATGACGGGCGGCAGCGTCCCCGATGCCCAGAGGTACGCCCGCGACCTCCTCGACGCCTCGCCGAGGGCCTGCGAGGCGGCCTACGCCAACGAGGACGGCACGGTGGACGTCTGGCAGACTCGGGAGCAGTCGGAGGAGAACGTCCGCAGGGTCTCCGAGGAGCTGGGCTCGACCGAGGAGGAGCTCGCCGGGAAGGGCATCGGCCTGGAGGTGTCGGGCGACCGCCGCTCAATCACCCTCACGGTCGGCGCCGGCGCGAGCAGGGAGGACCTCGCCTACGGGATCTCCCGCGCGGTTCCCGGGGTGGCGTACCTGCAGGTGGAGGAGACCGGCGGCGAGGGCTTCGCGCTCTCCGTGGACGTGGCGGACGGGACCACGGGCGAGGTGATGGGGCACTTCGACCAGGACACGTACCAGGGCTGGAGCATGGGGCCCGCCTGGGTCGGGGGAGGCGGGGCGTCGTGAGCCGGCTGGCCGGCCCGCGCGGCGTGGGGGGCCTCTCGGAGGACCTGCACGACCCGTCGGCGCCCATCCACTCGCTCGTGCGCAGGCGCACGGCGGCGGGGGGAGCGCGTCTACCTGCAGACGCCGGCGGGCTGCGTCGGCGCCGTCGACCCGGCGACGGGGGAGCTCGAGCCCGTCATGTGCGACCAGCTGGGCCAGGCGCTGCGCGTCTGCCGCGGCGGGGAGTTCGGCGCCGCGCTGGGATCGACGCCCTTCGGCGCGCCGCTGGCGTCCGACCCGCTCGTGCCCCTCGGCGCGTTCGGCTACGTGGCCGACCCGGCCACGGGCCTGCTCGCCTCGCCGACGAGGCTCTACGACCCCGCTCTCGGGCGCTTCCTCTCCCCGGACCCCGTGGGGGGCGCGCCCGACAGGCCCCACACCCTCAACCGCTACGCCTACGCCGCCTCCAACCCCACGCGCTACTTTGACCCGACGGGAGGGGAGGTGGTACTTGCCGCTATTGGTGCTATTGCTGCAGGGGCGGCGTTTGCCGCCGCCGAGGCGGCCAACGAGGCTATCAGCGGCCAGCCGCTAGATCCTGCAACGATAGGTGTTGCTGCTGGCAAGGGCGCCGTGTGTGGCGCTTTGGCGGGAGCCACCAACGGGCTTTCCCTTGCACCACTCCTACTCGCAAACTTTGGAGTCGGTGCTGGTGCCTCTGCCTTGGGCACAGTCGTAGACGATGGAATTCATGGTCGTAGCACGGACTATGGTGCGCTTGGTCTCAACGCCCTTAAAGATGGCGCGCTGAACGCGGTAACCATGACTGTGGGTGGCCTGGCCTGGCAGTCTGCCACGAAGGTGGCCGGGGCGGAGGCTGGCAAGGACCTGCTCGGGAGGAACGTCGCGTTCGCCGCGCAGCAGTTCCACGAGAACCTCGTGAAGGGCGTCGTGACGGACCCGAGGGCCCTCGCGAAGATGTACGAGAGCGTCTCCGAGGCGCTCGCCGGCTTCATGGGGGGCGGCTGCGCCCCCGAGGGGGAGGGGGAGTGACGATGGCGTGGGCAGTCGGCGCGTTCCTGGCGGTCTCGGCCGTGGGCCTCGTCTGGCGCCTCGCGTCCCGCCGCGACCGGGGCGCCGCCGTCGTCGCGCCGGGCGCCCTGGAGTGGCGCATGTCGCGGGTGTGGCCGGCCTTCGTGGCCGCCTGCGGTGTGGCGTTCCTCGTGCCCGCGGCCTGGGTCCTTAGCCGCGCTCGTCCCGAGGAGGCCTGGGTGCTCTGGGGGTTCCTCGCCTTCGCCGCGTTCGCCTTCCTCGTGGCCGCCCACATCGCCTCCTGGCGCGTCCTCGTGGACGGCGAGGGCGTCCACGCGAGGAGGTGGCTCTTCGGCCCGCGCGACGTCGCCTGGGGCGACGTCGACGCCCTGAGCGTCGTCATGGCGCAGCGTATGATGGCGGGCAGCGTGGACTCGGTCGCCGTCATGTCCGGCGGCAGGAAGGCCATGAGGATAAGCGGGCTCGTCCTCGGCGGCCCGGCCTCCCAGGGGCGCTTCCTCGACGAGGCCCGCCGCCGCGGCATCCCCGTGGCGCACCCCTCCGAGCTGCCCGCGGGCCTCACCCCCTGGGGGCCGCTGCACCGGCGCTACGCCGCGCTGCCCGGGTGGAAGCAGAACGTGGTCGCCATCGCCATCACCGCCGCCTCGCTCGGCGCGTTCTTCCTCCTGCTGTACGTCATAGGCACCGCCGTCGGGCAGATAAGGTAGGGGAGGGGGGCTGACGTGGATCTCGGCATGCTGCCGCGCCTCGTGCCGACGCTCACCGCGGCAGCAGGCGCTCGTGGTCGTACCCGCCACGCTCCTGGGGACGGCGGCCATCTTCGGCCTTATGATGCTGGTGTGCTACCTGGCCGTGGGGCACCTGTAGATGCGGTGGCGAGGACCCTGCCTGTCCCTGCGGCCGGTGGTCCTGTCGGTGGGGTTCTCGGCCTTGCGAAATAAGCGCGGGCATATATGCGAGGCGTGAGGAGATCAGGAGGGACGGGATGAGGGACTTCATGAGGAGGCGCCTGTGGGACGCGCTCGTCGTCCTAGCCGCCGTCGCCGTGGCGCTCGGGGTGCGCGCCGCGCTCGCCCCGAGCGGGGCGAGCGCGACGACACGGGGGCAGTGGGGCGACCTCCTTGGCTATGACGCCCTAGAGGAGGCCCTCTCGTTCATCTCGTCTGGGGGGATGTCATTGGCGGCGGACCAGGCTGGCATGACGTCCAAGCTTGCCAATGGGCTAGCCGTCCTCTCCGATTGGCTTGAGCGCTATTCGAGGTACGCAGTAGTGGCGTGCGCCCAAGGGGGTCGGTAGCGTGGACTACCCGATCCTCTCGCGCGTCGTGGGGGCGCTGGTTACCGTTGCGCTAATGGTTCTGCTCTTTCGTCGCATGGGGAAGCAGTCCCAGGAGAGGCGCGCCGCTTTGCCGGTGGAGGGTGCCGTTTCCTGCGGCCTTCCTCCTGCGCTCTGGAGGTTCTTCCTCGTGGCCGCCCTCATCCTGCTTGCCCTCGTCGGCATGCTCGGCTTCGCCGCGCCCGCGCTCACAGGTGGTGACCCCCTTGGCCAGCTGCCCGCCAAGCTCGGCTTCCTCGCGGCGGCCGCCCTCTGCGCGCTCCTTGGCGCGCACTACCGCACGTGGCGGCTCGTCGCTGACGGCGAGGGCCTGCACCTGAGGCGCCTGCTGCTGCCGAGCCTCGACGTCCCCTGGGGAAGGCTCGACTCGTTCGCGTTCTCGAACGACGGCCAGGGGGCCTACATCGTCTCTGACGGGAGAAAACGTGCCTCGTTCCCCGTGGTGTGCCTGGCGTATGGAGGTGACTCGGCTCGACTTGGCGAGGTGGTGCGCTCTCATGGGGTCCCTACGGAGCTGGAGCGCGACCTGCCGGAGGGGGTGCCGGGCCCGCACGGGCTCGAGCGTCGGCAGTCCTTCGACGACCGGATGAGGGCGCTTCCCGTGTGGGAGCAGCTCCTCCTCGCGCTGGCGTTCATCCTCGTGTTCTCTGCCGTGTTCCTTCTGCTCGTCGTGCTGCTCATGGGGTAGGGCGCCGTCGGCGGGGACGTCCCCGTGGCCTCCGGGGTGGGGGGCGGGCATGGAGATGGTGGGGCATAGGCTCTCAGTCCAGGGAAGGTAGGTTGGTACTGTGCTACCTTGGGTGGCGGTCGGGAGCCGGCGGCGGAGGCTGGCGAGGGCCCGCCCGGGAGGGACGTCGCGTTCGCCGCGCAGCAGTTCCATGAGAACCTCGTGAAGGGCGTTGTGACGGATCCGAGGGCCCTTGCAAAAATGTACGGAAACCTTTCTAGGTCGCTTGCTGGCCTCAGGAAGGGCGGCTGCGTTCCCGAGGGGCAGGGGGAGTGACGATGCTCTGGGCTGTTGGCGTGCTTCTGGCGTTGTCTGCCGTGGGTTTCGTCTGGCGCATCGCGTCCCGCCATGACCGGGGCGCCGAGTCGCCCGACCCGGGCGTGCTGGAGTGGCGCATGTCCCGCGTGTGGCCGGCCTTTGTCGTCGCCTGCGGCCTCGTCTTCCTGGGCTTCGCGGTGTGGGCGGGCCTCGCGTCCCCCGAGTCCGACAGGTGGACGGCTTGGGGGTTCCTCGGCTTCACCGCGTTCGCCTTCCTCGCCGCCGCCCACATCGCCTCCTGGCGCGTCCTCGTGGACGGCGGGGGCGTCCACGCGAGGAGGTGGCTCTTCGGCCCCCGCGACGTCGCCTGGGGCGACGTCGACGCCCTGAGCGTCGTCATGGCGCAGCGTATGATGGCGGGCAGCGTGGACTCGGTCGCCGTCATGTCCGGCGGCAGGAAGGCCATGAGGATAAGCGGGCTCGTCCTCGGCGGCCCGGCCTCCCAGGGGCGCTTCCTCGACGAGGCCCGCCGCCGCGGCATCCCCGTGGCGCACCCCTCCGAGCTGCCCGCGGGCCTCACCCCCTGGGGGCCGCTGCACCGGCGCTACGCCGCGCTGCCCGGGTGGAAGCAGAACGTGGTCGCCATCGCCATCACCGCCGCCTCGCTCGGCGCGTTCTTCCTCCTGCTGTACGTCATAGGCACCGCCGTCGGGCAGATAAGGTAGGGGAGGGGGGCTGACGTGGATCTCGGCATGCTGCCGCGCCTCGTGCCGACGCTCACCGCGGCAGCAGGCGCTCGTGGTCGTACCCGCCACGCTCCTGGGGACGGCGGCCATCTTCGGCCTTATGATGCTGGTGTGCTACCTGGCCGTGGGGCACCTGTAGGGGCCCGTGGCGTCGTGAAGGGGACCGACCCCGTGCTCGACCCGGGGAGGCGGGCCGAGATGTACGGGAAGATCATGGGTGCGGTGGACCGCTTCGCGGGCCGCCAGTGCGCCCAGGAAGGACGGGGGGAGTAGCCATGCGTGCCTTGGTACCAGTCCTGACGGTCGCGGTCCTGGGGGTCCTGGGCCTGATGGCGGCCCGCCCGGGGAGGGGTGCCGGGTCGCCCGACCCGGACAGGCTCGAGTACCGCATGCCCCGCGTGTGGCCCGCGACGATGGCGGCGTGCGGCGTGATCATACTCGGCTTCGCGGCGCTCTGCGCCTACGAGATGCATCGGGGCAATCCGACCGCCACCTGGCCCGTCCTGGCGTTCTTCCTCGGCTTCGCGGCGTTCGCCTTCCTGGCCTGCGCCCAGTTCCTCTCCTGGCGCGTCTCCGTCGACGGGTGGGGCGTGCGCGTGAGGAGGCTCCTCTTCGGCGCGCGCGACGTCGCCTGGGCCGACGTGGACGCCGTCTCGGTGGGCGCGAACCGCTACGCGCCGCCCGGCGTCCCCGGCGCCGTGGTCCTCATGTCCGGCGGCCGGAGGGCCGCCACCCTGGACGGCATGTACCTCGGCGGCGGCAGGGCCACCGCGGGGCAGCTCCTCGACGCGGCGCGCCGCCGCGGCATCCCCGTGGCCCCGCCCTCCGAGCTGCCCGCGGGCCTCACCCCCTGGGGGCCGCTGCACCGGCGCTACGCCGCGCTGCCCAAGTGGGGGCAGAACGTGGCCGCCGTCGCCATCACCGCCGTGGGCCTCGCCCTCTTCTTCGGCCTCTTGATGCTTGTGTACTACCTGGCCATGGGGCACCTGTAGGGGATTGCGCGTAGTTAGGGGGGCGGCGTGGCGTTCCCTGTCGGAGTTGGCTGTCAATCAGTGGAGGTGGGTTTCCATGCGTGCCCTTGTTCCCATCGTCACGGTCGCGGTCCTGGGCGCCTTGGGCCTGGCGGCGGCCCGCCCGGGGAGGGGAGCCGGGTCGCCCGACCCGGACAGGCTCGAGTACCGCATGCCCCGCGTGTGGCCCGCGGCGATGGCGGTGGGGGGTGCCGCCTCCCTCGGCCTCGCGGCGTGGATAGCCCCCATGGACGACCCGAGCGCCCTCCCCGTCGCCGCGTTCTCCCTCGGCTTCGCGGCACTCGCCCTCCTGGCCTGCGCCCAGTTCCTCTCCTGGCGCGTCTCCGTGGACGGCTGGGGCGTGCGCGTGAGGAGGCTGCTCCTCGGCGCGCGCGACGTCGCCTGGGCCGACGTGGACGCCGTCTCGGTGGGCGCCAACCGCTACGCGCCGCCCGGCGTCCCCGGCGCCGTGGTCCTCATGTCCGGCGGCAGGAGGGCCGCCACCATAGACGGCATGTACCTCGGCGGCGGGGCCACCGCGGGGCAGCTCCTCGACGCGGCGCGCCGCCGCGGCATACCCGTGGCGCCGCCCTCCGAGCTGCCCGCGGGCCTCACGCCCTGGGGGCCCGCCCGCCGCTGGTACGAGCGGCTGCGCCCGTGGCAGCAGGGGCTCGTGGTCCTCGAGTGCGTCGCGGCGTTCATGGCCGCGCTGTTCGCGGCCCTGCTTGCGTGCTGCTCGTAGGGTGGCGCCCGTGGCCGACCAGGCCCGCGAGATGTCACACTTGGGAACCTCGCGGACGTCAGGGCACACGGCGCTCCTCGTCCTGGCGGCCTGCGCCGCGTTCTCCCTCGCGGCGTGCCTGCTCCTCGTGCCGCTCATGCGGCGGGGCGCGCCGCCGGTGGCGCTAGACTGGTGACGGGGCAAGGGCGCCGGCGAGATCATAAGTGAAGTAAAGAATGGCGGGGATATGAACTTGGGGAAGACAGGTGTCGAGGCGGGCGAGGGCGCCGCCTGCGGCGGGGTCGCCGGGCTCACCTGCGGGGCAGGCCCCCTGCTCGCCATGGGCGCCGACCTCGCGGCCGGGGCGCTTGCGTACGGGACGGGCCAGTTCTGTGGTGCCGTGGTGAGGGATGGGGCAGACAGGCTGGCCTGGGACTCGGTGAGGCGCATGGACCTCTACAGAGAAGTGGTGGAGGGGACGAGGTACTACGTGGAGCACCCCTGCGAGCTGGCGCCCGTGGCGGCAAAGGGGGCGGTGTAGCCATGGCCATCCTCGTCCCGCTCGTCGTGATAGCCGTCTTCGCCCTCCTCGGCATGGCCACCTCGCGCCCCGCCGGGCGCGCACGGGCCGGGGGCTCGGGAGGGCTCGAATGGCGGGCCTCCCGGGCGCTGCCGGCGATGGCAATCGTGATCGGCGCGGGCTTCGCCCTCCTGGCCATGGTTGCCGTCCTCAGCGGCAACCCCACGGCCACGCCCCCCGCGCTGGCGTTCTTCCTCGGCTTCGCGGCGTTCGGAATCCTCTTCGGCGTCCAGGTGGGCTCCTGGCGCGTCCGCGCCGACGACGAGGGCATCCACGTGAGGAGGTGGCTCTTCGGGGCGCGCGACGTGGCCTGGGAGGACATGGACGCCCTGGTAGTCAGGGCGAGCCGCTACACCCCTGGCGTCCCCGACAAGATAGTAGTCGTGTCGGGCGGCAGGAAGGCCATGTCCATCGAGGGGCTCGCCCTCGGCGGCGGCAGGGCCACCCCCGGCCAGCTCCTCGATGAGGCCCGCAGGCGCGGGATTCCCGTCGGGGATGCGTAGCCGCCACGTCCCGCCTGCGGCTGGCGCGCCAGCCGCGACCACCCCCCGGTCGGTGCGTGCCGTAGGCGCCACCGTCGGGCAGATTTGATGCCGCGGTAAGGAGGGAGGCTCGTGTGGTGCCTGGTGAAGGCATGGCCGTTGCACCTCTTGTTGCGGTCACGAGGCTGTTGGCCTGGAGGTCGGTGCCCCGTCCTGGGTGGCGAAGCTCTGCCTCGCGATGCTTCAGATGCATGGCGACATCGTGAGAGGAGGTGAGCGACGCCGAGCGGTACAATGGCCTGGCGCCTATCCTCGACGCCATCGTGCGCGGGGCGTGCGCGCCGGAAGGGGGCGAGTGGCCATGGCACAGGTGGTAGCCGCCACGGTGGCCTTGGCGGTGATCTTGCTGCTGGCGGTGTCGTCCTCCCGCGAGCGGAGGGGCGCGTGGTCGCCCGACCCGGATCGCCTGTCGTACCGCCTGCCCCGCGCGTGGTGGGCCGTGATGTACGCCTGCTCCGCCCTCTTCCTGTTCGCCCTCGTGATGGCGGTGCGCGGCGCCGCGGCCGAACACGTGGGCTGGGACTGGGGCGTGGCCGGCTGGCTCGCCTTCTTCGTCCCCTCGGCCCTGCTCGGGGCCCATTGGCAGGCCTGGCGCATGGAGGTCGACCCGGGGGGGATCCGCGTGCGGCGGCTGCTGCTGCCCGACCGGGACCTGCCGTGGGGCTCCCTCGACGCCGTCGCGGTCGACGCCAACCCGCGGAGCAGGGAGTTCGACAACCTCACGTTCGCCTCGCGCGGGAGGAGGCTCCTCCGCATACAGAGGCTCTACCTGGGGGGCCGGGACGCGGCGGAGGGGCAGCTCCTCGACGCCCTGGCGCGCCACGGGGTCCTGGTGGCCCCAGCCGGCGAGCTGCCGCCCGAGCTCAGGCCCTGGGGGCGCTTCGGCTGGTGGTGGGACGGGCTCGCCGGCTGGCAGCGGGATCTCTTCGTCCTCGCCGTGTGCGGCGGGGTCGTGTTCGCCGTCTTCTTCCCGATCTGGGTCCTGACGACCTTTGGCTCGTAGGGGGCGGGTGACGTGGGCGTGGTGGGCATGCTGCTGGCGGTCTCGGCCGTGGGCCTCGTCTGGCGCCTCGCGTCCCGCCGCGACCGGGGCGCCGCCGCCGTCGCGGCGGGCGCCCTGGAGTGGCGCATGTCGCGGGCGTGGCCGGCCTTTTTGGTCGCCTGCGGCCTCGTCTTCCTGGGCTTCGCGGTGTGGGCGGGCGTCGCGTCCCCCGAGTCCGACAGGTGGACGGCTTGGGGGTTCCTCGCCTTCGCCGCGTTCGCCTTCCTCGTGGCCGCCCACATCGCCTCCTGGCGCGTCCTCGTGGACGGCGAGGGCGTCCACGCGAGGAGGTGGCTCTTCGGCCCGCGCGACGTCGCCTGGGGCGACGTCGACGCCCTGAGCGTCGTCATGGCGCAGCGTATGATGGCGGGCAGCGTGGACTCGGTCGCCGTCATGTCCGGCGGCAGGAAGGCCATGAGGATAAGCGGGCTCGTCCTCGGCGGCCCGGCCTCCCAGGGGCGCTTCCTCGACGAGGCCCGCCGCCGCGGCATCAATCCCCCAAAGGCTCGGGGCGGTCCCTCGGAGCCTTGGAAAACTGTAATGGGCGGGGCGTGCTTCCGGCGAGGGTGGGAGGCCTGATGGGTAGCCTTGTCCGGAGCTGAGGGCCCGTCGGGGGTGACAGCCCCACCGTCGATGCCGCCGCGGTCTCGGTCTCGCACAGGGAGCAGACGCACGAGTCTGATATCTATGGGTCTGCTACGATAGGCACGACGGGCAGCGAGGGACGAGGGGGCGTCGTGTTTGTCGGGCGAGAGGAAGAGCTCAAGGCCCTCGAGGACGTGTACGGCCGCGCCGGGTTCCAGATGGTTGTCGTGTACGGACGCAGGCGCGTCGGCAAGACGACCCTCCTCGACCGGTTCGCACGCGGCAAGCGCGCCCTGTACTTCACGGCACAGGAGGAGAGTGGCATCGCCAACCTCAGGCGGTTCTCGAGGCTTGCCTATGAGAGCTTCGGTGTGCCCGCCACGGCCGGTGCGTTCTCGAGCTGGTCCGACGCCCTCGAGTACGTGGCGTCCGAGGCGGCCAAGCTGGAGGGGCCATCCCTGCTCGTCCTCGACGAGTTTCCGTACGCGGCGCAGGCGGACCCCTCCCTGCCCTCTGAGCTGCAGATTGCCATAGACCATTCCTTCAAGGGCACGAACGTGACCATGGTGCTCTGCGGTAGCAACGAGGGGTTCATGGAGAGCGAGGTGCTGGGGAGCAAGAGCCCCCTGTACGGCCGTAGGGCGGCCCAGATCAGGCTGCGCCCCCTTGACTGCATGGACGTCAGGGACATGCTGCCGGGAGTGTCGGCCACGGACGTCGTCCGCTACTACGCGACGTTCGGGGGGACGCCCTACTACGTCGAGCAGGTGGACGTGGCCCAGAGCTACGACGAGAACGTGGCGAGGCTCCTCTTCAGCACCTCCGGCCTCCTCTACGCCGAGCCCTCGATGCTGCTCCGCCAGGAGCTGCGGGAGCCGGCCCTGTACAACTCGGTGCTCTCGGCGGTCGCCCGCGGCATGACGACGCCGAAGGGCATTGCCGAACGTGCGGGGGTGGAGCGCGTGTCGGTGGGCAGGTACCTGCGGGTGCTCGTCGACCTCGGAATCCTCGAGCGACGCGTGCCCTTCGGCACCAACCCGGACACGACGAGGCGGGCGTCCTACGCCATGGCGGATCCCTTCTTCTCCTTCTGGTACCGCTTCGTTGGCCCCAGCACCGACGCCGTGGAGCTGGGCGCGGGTGCGGCCGTCGCGCGGGAGGTGGCGTCAAGCCAGTCCCTGCCGACCTACGAGGGGACGCAGTTCGAGCGCGTGTGCATGGAGTGGCTCGCCCGGCGCAACGCCGCCGGCTCCCTGCCGTTCCTGGCGACGTCGTTCGGGAGATGGTGGGGGACCGACCCCCAGGCGAGAGAGCAGGCTGACATCGACGTGATAGCGGCCAACAGGTCTCGGCGTGCCCTCATATGCGGCGAATGCAAATGGAGGAACTCCTTCGACGAGAGCGGTGCGATACGGACCCTGGAGCACAGGGCCACCCTCGTCGACGGGCCATGGGACGAGTGCCACTACTACCTCTTCACCAAGCGCGAGGTGAGCGAGGGGACGAGGGGGAAGGCGCGGGCGAGGGACGACCTTCACGTCGTAACCGCGGAGGGGATGCTCGGCTGACGGGGACGCTCCGCCGGCGGGACCCACACCCGCCATGGTACCACGGCCGCTCCGTACCTCGCCGGCCTTCCCAATGGGGCCCGGACGGGGATGGTCACCCCCATGCGACCGATGCCCACGATTGGCACTGTGGCCGGTGGCGGGGGAGCGTGTCGCATGGGGGTTGCCCCAGGGCATCATGACCCCCGTGACCTCGGGTGCCACGGTACGGAGGACCGGAAGCTCGTTGCGTTCTTCTTCCCGGCTCCGTGGTTGCGTCGCATTCGCAGTGCTATCCTTCCTGCCGTACACGTTCGTCGGTGGGCGGGTGGCACCGCCAGCCTCGCTGAGATGGGGCCGTCGGTGGGTAGGCGCGGCCGCCGGCCCGTCCACGACGGCCGCGCCTAGCGCAGGGAGCGTGAGGGAGCCATGCAGTTCGTATCGACAGGGGTGGTGGTCGCCGTCCTGGCCCTCGTGGCGGTGCTGGCCCGTCGTGAGGGGGGCGAGCCCCCAGTGGATCCGGGCAGGCCCTCCTACAGGATGCCCCGGGCCTATCCGGCCGTGTTCCGCGTCTGTGCGGCGGGCCTCCTCCTCGGTGCGGCCTTCTGCGCCTACACCCTGTACAGGGGCAACCCCACGGCGGCCGGCGCCCTGCCCATCATCCTCGGCGCCGCCGCGCTCTGCCTGCTCTTTGCCGCCTACTACTCCCGCTGGCGCCTGGAGGTCGATGCAGATGGCGTCCACCTGAGGCGCATGCTGCTCCCCGACCGGGACGTGCCGTGGGGCTCCCTCGACGCCGTGGGCGTCGCCCCGAGCCACACCCTCGACGACTACGACGTCATCACCCTCGTGTCGGGCGGCAGGAGGGCGCTCTCCGTCCAGAGGGGCAGCCTCGGCGGAGGGGCCTCCCCGGAGCTGCTGCTCGACGCGGCGCGCCGCCGGGGCGTGCCCGTCGCCTCGCCCCTGGAGCTGCCGCCGGGCCTCTCCCCCTGGGGCCCGGCCCGACGCTGGTACGAGGGCCTTCCCGGGTGGCGGCGGGGGCTGGCCACGCTGGCGTCCATCGTCGTGTTCTCCGCTGTGTTCCTTCTGCTCGTCGTGCTGCTCATGGGGTAGGACGCGCCGCCGGTGGCGCTAGACTGGTGACGGGCGATGGCGCCGGCGCGGGGGGAGGGGCGTGGCATGGGGGAGTTCATGAGGAGGCACCGGCGGGACGCCCTGGTCGCCCTGGTCGCCCTCGCCGTGGCGCTCGGGGCCGGGGCCGCGCTCGACCGGGCCGGCACGGCCGGCGACGGCGGACAGGCCCAGGTGCAGGCCCAGCCCGCCGATGAGGGCACCACCGGCGGCGACCCCGGTCGGGACGCCGCGCCCGGCGCGGGGGGGCGAGGAGGCCGCCATCGTCCCGGAGTCGGAGCGCGTCGCGCCGGAGGGCACCGAGCGGGTGGTGTACCCGCGGCTCATCTCCGGGCCCGACGCCCGCGCGGCGGCGCGCTACGCCCGCGGCCTCCTCGACGCCTCCCCGAGGCCCTGCGAGGCGGCCTACGCCAACGAGGACGGCACGGTGGACGTCTGGCAGACGCGGGAGCAGGCCGAGGACGTCTCGCGCAGGGCGGGGGACGCGCTCGACTCGCTCCGCGCCGACCTCGCCTCGAAGGGGGTCTCGCTGGAGGTGTCGGGCGACCACCGCTCGGTCACCCTCACGGCGGGCGACGGCGCCACGGCGCAGGACCTCGCGCTTGGGATCGGGCCGGCCGTGAACGCGGCGTCGACCCTGCAGGTGGAGGAGACCGGCGGCGAGGGCTTCGCGCTCTCCGTGGACGTGGTGGACGGGGCCACGGGCGAGGTGATGGGGCACGCGGACCAGGACACGTACCTGGGCTGGAGCGCGGACCTCTCGTGGCTCGGGGGAGGCGGGGCGTCGTGAGCCGGTTGGTTCGGCTCGGCGGCGCGGAGGTCACGGTCCCGATCGGGGCTGGCAGGCCCCTCCCGGAGGTGTTCTGAGTGACGAAGGTAAGCATGCTTGTGTCATGCCGCCGGTGGGGCCGGGTGCCTGGGGCGCTCTTCCTCGCCTACGTGGTCATCCTCATTGCCGTCAGCGCCGTCTGCCCTGGGCTGGACGCGGCCGTCAACCACTCGCCGCTCGGCTACGTGCTGATATGGGTGCCCTTCGCGCTCTGCGTGGCCGCACTCCTGGTCATGGCGTCCCGCTATGTCTCCCTCGTCGGTTCCGCTGAGAGGCTGCTCGATGCCTCCTGCGACCCGGCGGCGCTGGCGGTGAGGGGCGACGAGCTCGGCCTGGCCGATCCGGTGCCGCAACGGGGCTGCACCCGGATAGAGGCAGTCCTCGTGCAGAGGTGGGCCGTGGCCCTGGTGGAGGTCGGTAGGGTCGCCGACGCCGCTGCCGCCCGCAGGAGGCTGGAGGAGTCGCTCGCGAGGAGGTGCCGCACGGGTAGGTCCCTCTACGGCGCGTCGCTGTGCATGCTTCTTGCCGACGTCTCCGCCAGGCTCGGTGACGGGGAGGCCGCAGCGGCGTACGCGGAACTGTTCTGCGACGTGCTCGCCCGCTCCGAACTGGGTCGCACCTGGCGCGCTCTCGGGACGGTGGGAACCGTGTCCATCGACACGGCCTTCGCGCTCTTCGCGCCGGGGCACGCCTCCGGAGGGCCGGGCTTCTCCGAGAGGGACGTCAGGGACCTCGAGGTCCGTGGCACCATGGGACGCAGACTCGCCTCCGAGGCGAGGCTCGCCCTCGCCCGGGAGGCCTCCCTCACGGGCGACCGGGATGCAGAGCTGCTCCTGCTCGCCGGTGCGTCGATGGCTGCGCCGTCCGTCCGCGCCGGCGCGCTGGCTGCCAAGGCTCTCCGGCGGCTCTCCTCGGGGGAGGCCCCATCCGGCGCTGGACTATATGCCTCACTCGTGCAGGCCCCTGCGGTCGATCCGCATCCCGCCGTCCTCGACGCCGATGCCGCTGTGCTTGCGGGTCGCCCCCGTGGCCTGCGGCACGTGCTCGCGACATTCGGTAAGGCGTTTCTCGTCGTCATCCCGGCGCTGCTGGTCGGCGCGATCGTCCTCAACGTCCTCGTGGCTCTCGAGGTCATAAGATGGTAGCCCCATGGGGCGCCCATATCAGGGGCGTATTCCCCGCAGCTCATGCACCGAGTTCGAGGAGGGCCCCATGGGCGAGCGTGGGCATGTAGGCGGCGGGACGAGGCAGGGGTCCGCGACGGTCACGCGGCGCCGGCTGCGCAAGGCCCTCGTCGCCGCGGCCGTGGTCGCCGCCGCCGTCCCCGCCCTGGTGGTGGGCGGCTGCGCGTACTCGTGCGCCTTCGTCCCGTCCTCCCCGGCCGACCTGCCCCAGTCCGTGGGGGAGAGGTCCGAGGCGGCGGCCGGGGCGGCCGCGGCCGCGCCGGACGGCGCGGGGTGGCGCGACACGATAGGCGAGGCGGCCTCCGCCGACGCGGGGGGTGGCAAGGCCGTCGAGGTGGTCGAGGACTTCCCCGACGCGGGCGAGGCGCTCGTGGTCCAGCCCTCGGGGTCGCCCGGCTGCCCGGCCGTCCGCATGGTCACGTACGCCCGCGAGGGCGGGCGCTACGCCGCCACCGGCCTCTGGGGCGCGAGCGTGGCGAGGCCCGGCGAGAGGTCGACCCCATTTGACCCCCTGTACGGCTACACCACGGCCGAGGTCGTCGCCGACGCCCTTGCGGCCTGCCTCACGTCGGGCCGCCCCGTCGCGTTCGGCGTGTCCGTCGACCCGGCCGTGCGCGAGCTCACCGTCGGGGGCGCCGCCCCCACGTGGGTGCGGGAGGTGCCCTGCGACGGGGGGGCCTGCTACGTCTGGTGCTACGAGGGCGTGGACGTGCGGTCCCTGTTCTCCGCCGCCGGCGTGGACCCCTCCGACTTCACCCTCCGGCAGGTCGTGGACGGCCTGGGCGTGCGCGTGGGCGGCGAGGCGCCGTACTAGGGGCGGGGGCGGGGCGCGTGCGGTGGCGGACGGGGACGCGCCCCCTCGCCGTCGAGCGCGCGTGACGGTCGGGAGGACCGATGACAAGGACGAGCGAGCTCAGTTGGTACAGGGTCGCCAGGGCCGCCTGCGTCGCCGCGGCAGTCGCCGCCGACGCGGCGATCGTGGCCTCGGCCCCCTCCGCCGGCGCGGGGCCGAGCCTGGCGGTCCTGGCCGCCACCGCGCTCGCGCTGCTGGCCCCCACCCTGGTCCAGCTGCGCGTCGTCGCCTCCGCGGAGCGCCTCCTGGACGAGCGGTGCGACCCCGCCTCCCTGGTGCGGCGGGGGGACGCCATGGGGCTGTCCGCCCCCATCCCGCGCAACGGGCTGTACCGCACGGAGGCCGTCCTGCTGCACCGCTACGGGATCGCGCTGGCCGACGTGGGCAGGCCGGCTGACGCCGCCGTGGTCCGCAGGCGCATCGAGGACGGCCTCGGCATGCGCCGGCGCCCCGCCCGCAGCATGGACTGCGCGGTGATGGCCATGCTCCTCGCGGACCTCTGCGCGCGGCTGGGCGACGCCGGGGCGGCCCAGGGGTACGCCGCGCAGTTCCTCGAGGGCCTCGAGCGCGTGCCCCGGTCCGCCCGAGGCGGCATCGACGGGGGCCTGGGGGCCGTGGGGGGCGTGACCGTGCGCTCGTCCGCGGCCCTGTTCCTCCCGGCCCACGTCGCCCCCGCCCCGCTCGCCGAGGGGGACGTCGCGGCCCTGGGGGGCTCGGGGGCCGGGCGCCGCCTGGCCGCCGAGGCGCGCATGGCCCTGGCGAAGGCCGCCGCCGCACGGGGCGAGCGGGATCGGGAGGTGCGGCTGCTCGAGCAGGTCGCGGCCGCGGCCCCCGGGATGCGCGTGGGGGAGCTGGCGGCGCGCCGCCTGGGGCGCCCCGCGGACGGCGGGGCGGGCGCGGCGGAGTACGGGTCGCTGCGCCTGGACGCCGCGGTCGACGCGCACGCGCCCGTCACGAAGGAGTACGGGGGAGCGCGGTCGGCGCATCCCTAGGCGTGTGGGTGCCATTTGCGCCGTGTGGGTGCGATTCTCCCGGCCCGGCCCCCCGCGACCTGCGGCCCCGTGGGCCGGTCACGGGAGAATGGCACCCACATGTAGCGAATCGCACCCACACGGGTGGGGAACCGCGCCCACGGCGGGATCCCGCGCCGATGGGGCCTCCAGCCTGGCGTGACCGGGCGGCACGCCAGGCTATGCCCGTCCCGCCGAGGTTGCGGGCTCCCGGGCCTGGGCGGGGTGCGCCGCGAGCCAGGCCGCGGCGTCGCGCGCGGCCCGAATGCCCCCTCCCCGGGCCGCCACGGAGGCGAAGCGCTCGCGCGCGAGCGTCAGGTCGCCCTGGGCCGCGGCGAGGCGGGCGGCTTCGACGTCGGGCGACAGCCTCTGGATCGGCGTGATCGCAGTTTCCCGCATCGTGCCGATCGCCTCGTTGCAGCGCTCCCAGTCGCCGGCCTCGAGCGCGAGGCCGAAGTCTATGCCCGCAAGCACCAGCGCGCCCGCCTTGGCCATTCTCCTGCTCGTTTGGAGAAGCGCCTCCACCTGCCCGCGTATGCGGGCGAGCTCCTCGTAGTCACCGCTGTGACGGGTGGCGTTGGCGCGCACGTTGCAGCACAGGACCCTCTGCGCCGTGCGCGGCCTGAGGTCCCGCTCGGCGTGGTCGACCCATTGGAGGGCGACGTCGTCGCGGCCGAGCTGCTGGGAGCATTGGGCACAGATTATGGCGTAGGTGGCCTGCGCCCACTTCCTGCCCTTGCGCCTCTCCATGACGATGGAGATGACGTCGAGCATCTTCTGGGGGTCGAGGTCGGTGTGGAGTATCCCGTAGAACCCGCTGATGTCGCGGATGAGCAGGAGCGCGAACAAGGCGATGGTAGCCAGGAGGGCCACCACGAAGAAGGCGATGGCCTCGGGGTGCTCGATGTCCGGGCCCGCCCAGGCACGGCATGAGAACGCCAGCACGAACACCGCCACCACGTACGCGGCCACGGTGAGCCTGCGCCGGCCCAGGAACCTTCCCGCCGCCTGCCGCGCGGTCAGGCCGGCGTACCTCGACTCCCCGGAGGGGACCATGAGCCTGGTGAGCCAACCTGAAGCCATGCGGCCTCGCCTCCCCGGGGCCGCCCTGCGGCGGCCTTCGCTCGTCTCCTCCCGCCCGTATGGTACCACGGCCGTACCGTGGCGCTTCCCCACTGTTCGACCGCGAGCAAACGGTGAAGCCGTCCGACTGTCCAACAAAGATGTTGCATGGCTGGTCAGTAGATTTTGGGCAGTATCGTTACAGGTGGCGTCCCGCACCAGCCCGAAGGTCCGGAACGATCCGGGAGGCTCGCGATGATGGCGGACGAAGGCCTGACGAGGGCCATCGAGGGCATGCCCGTGGTCCGTTGCCGAGATGCCGGAGCTCCCGCCATCCTCTAGGCCGCGCTGCGTGACCGACCGGGGCATGTACCAGGGGCCCTCCAGTTTCGCGCGCCGGCCACGCCCAGTGCCTGCCGCGGCTCGCCGCACGTCCGCCACGTCTGCACGGGACCCTACGAGACGAACGACGAGAGGGCGGAGGGATTCCCGGCTCCTCCCGGCGTTCCTGAGCACTACAACGTTCCTGAGCACTACAATGGTGACGGGGCACGCGGTGCCTGCGGGGCCTGTCTCCCGTGTCGCGCGTGAGCGGCGCCCTGACTCTGAGCGACTGGCGTACCGGAGGGCCAAAGGAGTGCATGACGACGAGGGTGACGATAGAGGCCACGGCTTCGGCCCTGGAGGGGGAGTCAGAGTCCCTGTCGGGCAAGGTCGATGCCGCGGAGGAGCAGATCTCGAGGATGGCAAACGCCCTGCAGTCGCCAGAGCTCGCCGGAGAGGGGTACGCGGCGATCCGGAGCGTCGCCCGGGACCTCGCGGTGCCCGCCGCGAAGGCATACTACGTGGCGTTCGACGCCATGAACTCTGCGTGTACGGCCGACGCGCAGGCGGTCAGGGGACTCCCCCAGTCATCCAGCGGCGTCTGCGACACGGACGAGTTCCAGAAGAAGATAGAGGCCGTCCAGAGCGACATAGAGGAAACCCAGAGACGGATCACCCAGAATCGCGCCAACGCGGGCGGCACGTCCACGAACGGATCATCCGGCAGCTCGTCCGGCGGCACGAACACGTCCCAGGACACCACGGCAAATGTCAACACGCAGGTTGACGAGGCCCTGCTGGAAAGCGAAAAGACGGAGAAGCAGGGCTACGAGGACGACCTCAAGAAGGCCCAGGAGTACGACGAGGCCAGCGCCTCCACCTACTCCTCCGCGCAGGACGCCGTCTCCACCATGAAGTTCGCCGCCGACTCGGTGTCGTCCTACCTCGCCGGCAACGGCTACGGGGACACCTCCTGGGCCGCGGGAGTGGACGACGCCTACTCCACGGTGTTCGAGCGCAGGGTCGAGGAGTGCGCGCAGAGTATCTACCACGACGGCGGCATCGACAGGGACGCGCTCTCCAAGCTCCTCGGAAGGGACGACCTCACCCCATCCGAGGCGGAGGCCCTCGCACGCGTGTGGAACGAGCACTCGGACGAGGACGGGGTCGCCGAGGCGTTTGCCGAGGCGGGATCGAAAGATGGGCAGATGACTGGTGCATACGCGGCATTTGTGACCCAGGAGCTGGCTGATGTCTACAACACCAACATGCAAGGTGCCGATCCGAGTGATCAGGCTTCCGAGGGGCAGAAGAAGCAGACGCTCCAGGCGATGGATGACGCCATTAATAAGCTGTTCCCCTCTATAGGTGCCACAGGGGCGTCATACAAGGTCTCTGTTCTTTTACCAAATGGTGTTTTATATACACGAGAGCATTCAGCTAGCGGGGATGTAGGTGGAGATGGTCCTCTCTCAACAGAGATTAAAAAGGATGCAAGCGGGAGACCTGTGCCAGGATCTCTTACCTTTGACCTGACTGGTGATGATTCAGCTGGTCCTGTCTTTGTTAACGAAGATGGGCAGGCTTGGACAGGAATTGAGACTAAAGGGTCTGTAGGTGATGGGATAGAAGGCGAATCCCGAGTGCTCTTTGTGTGGGACCCCGTTCATGGGTATAGCGCTGCTAGGGCAGAAGCAACAGTAAAAAGAGACACTGGCTCTACTTCCGCCTCTGTGACCGATAAAGAGACGCTGGAATGGGGGGTCAAGCAGCCCGAGACGGGCGTGCAGCTCGATGGGGTGCTCATGCCGTCCGCCTCGAAGTCCCCAGCGCCGTCCACGCACACAAACGCGGTGCAGCTGCCCGATGCGCAGACGGTCGGCGAAGGCGTGGCGGCTGCGGCAGTCACAGCCGTTGTGGCTTACGTGGCATTCAAGGTGGCGAAGGCTCTGATTGGCTTTGCGGTTGCCGGCCCTCCCGGCGCGGTTGTCGGCGCCGCCTTGCCATAGCTGTTGCCACCTAGGGTTCGGTAGTTCTGTGTGAGTGGAGTTTCGATAGAGAGTTAGGTGGAAACAGCATGGGAGAGTTCATGAGGAGGCACCGGCGGGGCGCGCTCGTCGCCCTGCTTGCCCTCGCGGTGGCGGTCGGGGCCAGGGCCGCGCTCGACCGGGCCGGCACGGCCGGGGGCGGCGACGGCGGGCAGGCCCAGGTGCAGTCCCAGCCCGCCGACGGGCAGGGCCGGGACGCGGACGCCGACGGCGGCGCCGAAGGGGGCGCTGAGTCCGACGAGGAGGACGCGGAGGCGCAGCCCATCGTCCCGGAGTCGGAGCGCGTCGCGCCGGAGGGCACGAGGCGCCTGAGGCTCCCCGGGATTATGACGGGCGGCAGCGTGCCCGACGCCCAGAGGTACGCCCGCGGCCTCCTCGACGCCTCCCCGAGGACCTGCGAGGCGGCCTACGCCAACGAGGACGGCACGGTGGACATCTGGCAGACGCGGGAGCAGGTCGAGGAGGTCGTGCGCAGGGTCCTGGTGGAGCTGGACTCGGCCCGGGAGGAGCTCGCCAGCGGGGACATCGACCTGGAGATGTCGGGCGACCACCGCTCGGTCACCTTCACGGTCGGCCCCGGTGCGAGCAGGGAGGACCTCGCCTACGGGATCTCCCGCGCGGTCCCCGGGGCGACGTACCTGCAGGTGGAGGAGACCGGCGGCGAGGACTTCGCGCTCTCCGTGGACATCGTGGACGGGACCACGGGCAGGGTGATGGGGCACTTCGACCAGGACACGTACCGGGGCTGGAGCATGGGGCCCACCTGGGTCGGGGAAGGCGAGGCGTCGTGAGCGGGTCGGTCGCGCTCGGTGGCGCGGAGGTTGCGATTCCGGACGGCACGACCGTCCGCCCGCTCCCCGCCGGCGCAGGTGTGGGAGTGGTCATGGAGGGAGGGGGTTGGTCGGTGATGGCCGTCCTCTCGACTGCGAGTGTGACCCCGCCGGAGCTCCTCGCGCTCATCGAGGCCGCGATCGGCTCGCGGGAGGGCGGGGTCGAGTGGGGGCAGGCGCTCGGTCCGGACGCCGACGGCATGTCGGGCGTCTCCGCGGAGTGCTCGCTGCCCGAAGGCGTGCGCGGCATAGCGCAGGTGACGCCCGCCCCGGAGGGGCTCCTGGTCCTCTTCGGCAGGATGGGGCCCGGCTCCGGCGACGGCGCCGTCCGCGCCGTGAGGTCGGTGCTCGAGTCCGTGCCCCCGGGGGTGCGCCGTGGGTAGGCGCGCGTCGGCGTCCCTGTGCAGGGCGCTGGGGAGGGCGGCCTCCGCGGCCGTCGCCGCGTGGGTGCTGTCGGGGCTCCTGCGGGCGCACGGCACCGCGGAGGGCGCGATCGTCCTCGCGGCGGTCGCCCTGTCGGCCCTGTCGCTCCCCGTGGAGGCGCTCGCCGCGTCCGGCTGGGGGCGCGACAGGGTCGCCGCATGGGAGCGCCCCGGCGGCGAGCGCCACGAGCCCGCCCCGTCCTCCCCGGTCGCCTACACGAGCGAGAGCGGCTTCCTCTCCTCTACCTCGAGGGTGAGGGTCTCCATCGGTCCGCGCCTGCCCGGCGAGTCCCGGGGGGAGCTCGACCTGGGCATACTCGACGGGGCCGACCCCTCCGCCGTGTCCGCGTCCCTGCGCGAGCTCCGGGGGTCCGGCGAGTGGTCGCGCAGGCTGGGGGACGGGGAGACGGAGCTCGAGATCGCATGCTCCGTCCCGCCGGTCCGCTGGGCGCGCGAGCGCGGCGAGAGGTGGGCGCGGGGAGGGTGACCTGCGGTGACCTGCGGGCGGCCTCGATGCCGCCGCATGAGTTGGGAGACACGACACGAGAGGAGCGATCGGCGATGCCAATGACGATGAGCGACGGGGATCCCGGAGGGGTCGGGGGCGGGAAGATAAGGACCCTGAGCAGCGCGGCTAACCAGGAGGCATGGGAGCTGCGCAGGGGCCTCGACGACTATTGCACGTACGAGAGCAGGACCATCTCAGGGACGAGCAGCGCCCAGGGGGCAGAGCCGCACGACGACGCCTCCGTGGGCATACGGACGAGCCTGAACACGTGGAAGGGGCTGGTGTGCGACCTCTCGGAGGCCATAGCCGAGGCCGACGACGCGTTGGGGAGGGCCGACGCCTCGTCGGCGGCGAGCTGGGGCCTCATCGGGGGGAAGCGCGGATGAGCGCGCGATGTGGCGAGGGCGACAGCCCGAGGCTGGCCGCCCGCGAGGCCGAGCGCCGGATGGACGACCTCGCCGAGGAGCGCGGGCGCGCCCGCGCGGCCCGGCTGCGGGCCGAGGGGGAGGTCGAGCTGCGTCGCGCCAGGGTGCTCGAGTACCTCTCCCTCAACCCGGGGAACCGCCACATGGAGGAGTCGCTCGGCATGCTCGCCATGGCGGGGGACGACGCCAGCGCGGCGTACGACGCCCTGGAGGCCGGCCAGGCCCGCGAGGCGTCGCGCCTGGAGGGGGCCCTCGCGGAAGCCAGGAGGCGCATGGCGCTCCCCGGTGACCGGCACGGCGGGGCTGCGACCCCGTGAGCCGCGCCGGGGGATCCTCGCGTGGGCAGGCAAACCGGGGGACGGTATGGAGAGGACGGGGACGGGCGATGGTCAGGGACTGGAACAGGGACGAGGCGTACTTCGACCACTTCATCGAGACGACCGAGTACTACGCCGACATGGAGAGGGGAAAGCTCGAGCGCGGCGAGGTCCGCGAGGACCGCGTCGGGGCGGTGAGCAGGGATCTGGTGCGTGACATGCTTCATGCGACCATGGCCAGCTACTCGCGGGGCGACCCCATGCCCGAGGTGGCCCGCCGCGGCCGCCTCGCGCTCGACGAGTTCTCGCGCTGGGGGCTCGCCCTCAGCCTCGCCGACCTCTGGCTGGTCTCCCTGGCCGCCCTCGTCCACGACGGGCCGGCCGAGATGGCCCGCCTGAGGGGCGCCCTCTGGGACCGGGACGCGCACGACTGGGCGTTCGACCTCCTGCTGGGCGACGACCCCGCCTCCATAGCCGGCGAGCCCGAGAGGCACTACCACTACCTGCGCGCCGTCTTCGACGCCCCGGAGGGGGAGCGGCCCGCCGAGATGGCCAGGCGCCTCTCGCGCTGGTACAGCTCCAAGAGGAGCTACTACTGGTGGGGCTTCCACAGGAAGGTGGACCGCTGCCTCTACTTCGGCTACTGGGCGCTGGAGTACGCCGCGCTGGCACGGCGCCTGCGCGTCGACGACTCGGCGCTCGAGGGGAGGAGGTACTACCCCTACGAGCTGGCGCACTGGCTGGACGGCGGGGAGGGGGAGTAGCCATGGGCATGGACGTGTGTGTTTGATAGCCTCTCAGTTGCGGGTTGGGGCCGGTACCGCTTTTCCGTACCTTGCTGCTAGGCTGCGAGGCCCAAGCTCTGCCTGTATTGTAGGGGGCTCATCGAGCCCAGCGAGCGCTTGATCCTCGTCTTGTTGTAACGCTCTATATAGGCGTCTATCCTCTCCTTGAGCTCATCCAACGTGACGCCCGCCCAGTCCCTGCCATAGAGCATCTCGACCTTCATGGTGCCGAAAAAGCCCTCCATGCGGGAGTTGTCAGGGCTGCACCCCTTGCGCGACATGGAGCGCATGATGCCGGCCTTCTCGCAGATGGAGATCCACTCGGGCCAGCGGTAGTGGCAGCCGCAGTCCGAATGGATCACGAGATGGCGGCGCTCCTCGTCTGTCGTAGTGGCCAAAGCCGCCTTGAGCATGGAGTTGGCCATCTCGGCGTTGGGCGAGGTCGAGGTCGTCCAGCTTACGATGGCGCCGTCGAAGCAGTCCAAAACCGGGCTCAGATAGAGCTTGCCGGCCGGTATCGAGAGCTGCGTGACGTCGGTGAGCCATAGGAAGTTGGGAAGTCCGGCTTCGAAGTCCTGGCAGACCTTGTTGCCGGGGTGTTCCGAGACCTCGCCCTTGTAGGAGCTGTAGGCCTTCCCGGGCTTTGCCTTGCCGTGCGCCTCGAGCTTCTCCTCAGCCATTATTCGCCCTATCCTGCGCTCGCCGATGACATGTCCTCGTGCCTCGAGCTCGTCGTGGATGCGGCGCCTTCCGTAGGCGCCGTCGTTGGCGTTGAAGACGGCGCAGACCAGCTCCCGCGCCCCGGCGTCCCTGTCCCCGGCGGCGATGGCCGAGAGTTGGTACTGGTGGCTCGATCGGGCCATGTCGAGCGCCGAGAGAAGCTCGCACAGCCTCCATTTGGGGCGCAGCGACTCAATCAGCAGAGTCTTCTCCCTGTTCGTGAGCTCGTTTGCCGGGTCGGCGCCCGTCCCTTTTCCCAGGATCTCGAGGGCGCCCTCCAGGATGTCGCGCTTGAGCTCGAGTTGGCGCAGCTCTTTCTCGAGTTCGGCCTTCCTGGCCTCGAGGGCATCTATTTCTGTCTGCGTGACGGGAGCCGCTCTGGCGGCTCCGGCGTCGGACGCGCCATTTGAGACGGCGTTGCTTGTGTCGGGCATCGGGGGCTCCTTCTCAGGCAATAGCTCTCGCTTCCACTTGTAGAGGGTACAACGCGTGGAGCCGACCTCGTCGGCGATCTGTTGCGCGCTTCCGGCTCGTCTGACAAGCGCTGTCACGGCTTTCTGCTTCTCTTCGAGAGTGAACGTCCTGGGCTCGGCTGTCCGCCTCTCGCCAGGTGCCAGCTCGTCTATCCACTCTCTGAGCTTTTGCGTACTTCCGGGGTATCCCAGCTCGCGTCTCGTATAGGCGTTGCAGCGGCCGTGCTCCAGATAGTGGTTGACGGCGGCCCGCCTTTGCCCTTCTGAGTAGCGTTCTAGGTTGCGCCCCCTGAGCGCGCCTCCGTTGTCCTGCCATTCCCGATACCATCCTACAAGCTGTGCCCGGCTTGGATATCCCAACTCGCGTATCGTAGCCGTGGCTTTAAAACCATACTTGATATAGAGCTCGACCGCTCTTGTCCTCTGCTCAAGGGAGTACACGCCATCCTCCAAACATCATCGTTTGGTACGGATTTCCGGTACCGGCCCCGTTTGAGCACCGAAGTCTTTCGGGTCTGAGCACGAAAATCTTTCGCATGTGTGCATGGGCACGCCGACCACCCGTTGATGTGGCCTACCTTTGTCGATGCGTCCGTTTTCGACACGAGGAGGCCAAGAGAGGATGATCGGCGTGGACAAGATCGAGGACATCAGGAGGATGTGGAGGAGAGGCGTCTCGGTGGCTGACATCGCGCGAGCCGCCGGCGTGTCCGAGCCCACGGTGCGCAAGCACAGGGACATGGAGGACCTGTCGCCGGAGCCGCCCAGAAGGACGGGGGGCGAGAGCGAGCTGCTCGCGCCCTATGCCGGCACCATCGACAGGTGGCTCGCCGACGACGCCAGGCACTGGAGGAGGCAGCGCCACACGGCCGTGCGCGTGTACGTGCGTCTGAGGGACGAGGAGGGCTACGACGGGTCGTACTCGACTGTGCAGAGGTACGTGAGGAGGCGCCGCGGGGAGATGGCCCGCGAGGCGGACCAGAGGGACGCCCAGGGCTTCCTGCAGCTGGACTGGCTCGCCGGCGAGTGCCAGGTCGACTTCGGCCAGGCGGACTCCGGGGTGAGGGGCGCGCTCACGCGCGGCCACTGCCTCGCGGTGAGCTTCCCGCACCCCGACGTGGGCCTCACGCAGGTCTTCTGGGGCGAGGCCGCCGAGTGCGTGCGCGAGGGGCTCGCGGGCGTCCTCGCGTTCGTGGGCGGCGTGCCCGCGCGCGCGGTGCTCGACAACGCGACGGAGGTCGGCAGGAGGGTGTGCGGGGAGGTGCGCACCAGCGAGCTCTTCAGGCTGTTCGCCGCCCACTACGGGCTCGACCACGCCCTCGCCGACCCCTACTCGGGCAACGAGAAGGGCAACGTCGAGAACGAGGTCGGCTGCCACAGGCGCGACGCCTTCGTCCCGGTCCCGAGCTTCCACGACGTCAGGGCCTTCGACCGGCGCCTGCTCGCGGACTGCCTGGACATGAGCGACAAGCCCCACTACCGCCTCGGCACCCCCGAGCCCGAGCTGTTCGAGGAGGACAGGGCCGCCCTGCGCGAGCTGCCGCCCGCCGCCTTCTCGTGCGCGAGGTGGGAGGTCCGCAGGTGCAGCAGGCAGGGCGTGTTCACGATGGGCGGCGTCCACCGCTACTCCGCGGGCCCCGCCTACGCCCGCAGGGAGGCCAACGTCGCGCTCGGCGCCTTCGACGTCACGGTGGTCGACCAGGAGACCGGCGAGGTGGTCGCCACCTACGAGCGGGAGTGGGGCGACGCGCCAGCCGACTCGTCGGACCCCATGCTGCAGCTCAAGCTGCTGTGCATGAGGCCCGCCGGCTGGCGCGACGGCATCGTGAGGATGTCCCTGCCCGGCGAGCTCGTCGCACACCTGGACGGCGAGGACGCCCCGGGCCCGGGGCGCGACCTGCGCATCCTCAGGGACGAGGCCGGCGCCCACGGGTTCGCCAGCGCCGTCGAGGCCATGGCCGAGTCCCTGTCCGCGACGGGCGGCATAGACGCCGCGACCGTCGGCCTCTCCGCGGCGCGCATCGCCTCGGGGGAGGCGCGCCGCGAGTACGGCGAGGACGTCGACCTCGGGGCCTACGACCGCGCGTTCGGGCTGGTGGAGGGGGGCGCCGGCGATGCAGCCTGGCAGCAGGCAGAGGTCGGAGGCCGAGGGCCTCCTCCGCGCGTGCGCGCGTGCGCTCTTCATATCTTGCGACTCCATAGACGCGTTCCTCGGCAGGGCCACCCCGGGCCAGCTCGCCGCCTGCACGTCGCTGCTCGAGGACGAGCTGTCGCACAGGGAGCGCGCCAAGCGCGGGCGGCTCCTCAGGCAGGCGGGGTTCCCCGTCCCCGAGACGCTCGGGGGCTTCGACTGGCCCAACGTCAGGCTCCCAGACGGCTGGGGCGCCGACGAGATGCGCAGCCTCTCGTTCGTGGACGCAGCGGAGGACCTCGTGTTCTTCGGGAAGACGGGCAGGGGCAAGTCGCATGCCTCGATAGGCCTTGGCACGGCCGCCGTGGCCGCCGGCACCCCCGTGCGGTCCTACCAGACCGCGCGGCTGGTGCTCGCCCTCGGGAAGGCGAAGCGCGACGGCACGCTCGACAGGGTTCTCGCGGACGTCGCGAAGGCCCGGCTGGTGATCCTGGGCGAGTTCGGCCACGTGCCCTTCGACGTGGACGGCGCGCGGCCGCCCTGCCAGGTCATATCCGACAGCCACGAGTGCCGGAGCATCGTGTTCACCACCAACGTGGAGTTCTCCAGGTGGGGCACGGTCCTCGCGGGCGACGAGCTGGCCGCGGCGATCGTCGACAGGGTCGCGCGCCACGGCAGGCTCGTGGAGTTCGGCGGGCCCAGCCACAGGCTGGAGAACTCGCTGATGCTCGGGAAGGGAGGCGAGTGACGTGAGGGAGAAGCCCGGGGCGCGCCGCGCCTCGTGCCCCATCTGGGACCTCGACGACTGGGTGCTGGAGCACCACGACGTCGTGACGCTCTGCAGGGGCTTCGACTGCCCCGAGTGCGTCGCGGACCCGGAGGAGCTGGGGCCGACCGGGCCCCCTGCGCCGCCGGACCCCGGCGTCCGCGAGGTCCCGTTCTAGGAGGTTGCAAGGGTCGGCGGGTCCGTGCGCAAACCCGCAAAAGTTTCGTGCACGGACCCGAAAGAAATGCGTGCACATTCCCGAATGTGTTTGATAGCCTTCAATTTGCTGATTGGGGCCGGTACCGGAAATCCGTACCAAACGATGATGTTTGGAGGATGGCGTGTACTCCCTTGAGCAGAGGACAAGAGCGGTCGAGCTCTATATCAAGTATGGTTTTAAAGCCACGGCTACGATACGCGAGTTGGGATATCCAAGCCGGGCACAGCTTGTAGGATGGTATCGGGAATGGCAGGACAACGGAGGCGCGCTCAGGGGGCGCAACCTAGAACGCTACTCAGAAGGGCAAAGGCGGGCCGCCGTCAACCACTATCTGGAGCACGGCCGCTGCAACGCCTATACGAGACGCGAGCTGGGATACCCCGGAAGTACGCAAAAGCTCAGAGAGTGGATAGACGAGCTGGCACCTGGCGAGAGGCGGACAGCCGAGCCCAGGACGTTCACTCTCGAAGAGAAGCAGAAAGCCGTGACAGCGCTTGTCAGACGAGCCGGAAGCGCGCAACAGATCGCCGACGAGGTCGGCTCCACGCGTTGTACCCTCTACAAGTGGAAGCGAGAGCTATTGCCTGAGAAGGAGCCCCCGATGCCCGACACAAGCAACGCCGTCTCAAATGGCGCGTCCGACGCCGGAGCCGCCAGAGCGGCTCCCGTCACGCAGACAGAAATAGATGCCCTCGAGGCCAGGAAGGCCGAACTCGAGAAAGAGCTGCGCCAACTCGAGCTCAAGCGCGACATCCTGGAGGGCGCCCTCGAGATCCTGGGAAAAGGGACGGGCGCCGACCCGGCAAACGAGCTCACGAACAGGGAGAAGACTCTGCTGATTGAGTCGCTGCGCCCCAAATGGAGGCTGTGCGAGCTTCTCTCGGCGCTCGACATGGCCCGATCGAGCCACCAGTACCAACTCTCGGCCATCGCCGCCGGGGACAGGGACGCCGGGGCGCGGGAGCTGGTCTGCGCCGTCTTCAACGCCAACGACGGCGCCTACGGAAGGCGCCGCATCCACGACGAGCTCGAGGCACGAGGACATGTCATCGGCGAGCGCAGGATAGGGCGAATAATGGCTGAGGAGAAGCTCGAGGCGCACGGCAAGGCAAAGCCCGGGAAGGCCTACAGCTCCTACAAGGGCGAGGTCTCGGAACACCCCGGCAACAAGGTCTGCCAGGACTTCGAAGCCGGACTTCCCAACTTCCTATGGCTCACCGACGTCACGCAGCTCTCGATACCGGCCGGCAAGCTCTATCTGAGCCCGGTTTTGGACTGCTTCGACGGCGCCATCGTAAGCTGGACGACCTCGACCTCGCCCAACGCCGAGATGGCCAACTCCATGCTCAAGGCGGCTTTGGCCACTACGACAGACGAGGAGCGCCGCCATCTCGTGATCCATTCGGACTGCGGCTGCCACTACCGCTGGCCCGAGTGGATCTCCATCTGCGAGAAGGCCGGCATCATGCGCTCCATGTCGCGCAAGGGGTGCAGCCCTGACAACTCCCGCATGGAGGGCTTTTTCGGCACCATGAAGGTCGAGATGCTCTATGGCAGGGACTGGGCGGGCGTCACGTTGGATGAGCTCAAGGAGAGGATAGACGCCTATATAGAGCGTTACAACAAGACGAGGATCAAGCGCTCGCTGGGCTCGATGAGCCCCCTACAATACAGGCAGAGCTTGGGCCTCGCAGCCTAGCAGCAAGGTACGGAAAAGCGGTACCGGCCCCTTCCCGAAACTGGGGCTTGACTAAACACACACGCTCGACCTGCCGGGTGCCGGCCCCGAAGGCCAGGTGCGGCGCCACCTGCGCAGGAGGGGGAGGGGGACCCGCGGGGAGGGGCCCGAGACGAGGGGCAGGGTCAGGGCCTCGCACACCGTGGAGGAGAGGCCCGGGGAGGCCGATGCGAGGTCGCGCCCCGGGGACTGGGAGGACGACACGGTCGTCGGCCCGGGGCCGGCATGCCTGCCCGCGCCCGCCGACAGGGCGTCGAGGCTGCCCCTCGCGAGGAGATGCCGGCATGACAGCGGCAGCGTCTGCAGGGCCGAGGTCGCGCTGCTCAGGGGACGCCCGCTCGAGACGGTCACCCCGGACAGGGGCAAGGGGTCCGCGGGGCACGCGGATGTCACAAAGGCCCTTGCAGGTGTGCAGTCCTGCTCCTGCGACCCCCACCATCCCTGGCAGAGGCCGACGGTGGAGGACGCCAACGGGCCCCTGCGGGAGCTCTTCCCCAAGGGCACCGACTTCGGCAGGGTCACGGACGAGGGGGTGCGGCATGCGGTGGACCTGGTCGACGACAGGCCGAGGAGGGTCCTGAAATACAGGACAGCCAACGAGGTCTACAGGGAGATGTTGCACTCAGCTTGACAATCCGCCTGCTCAAAAGGGGCCGGTACCGCTTTTCCGTACCTTGCTGCTAGGCTGCGAGGCCCAAGCTCTGCCTGTATTGTAGGGGGCTCATCGAGCCCAGCGAGCGCTTGATCCTCGTCTTGTTGTAACGCTCTATATAGGCGTCTATCCTCTCCTTGAGCTCATCCAACGTGACGCCCGCCCAGTCCCTGCCATAGAGCATCTCGACCTTCATGGTGCCGAAAAAGCCCTCCATGCGGGAGTTGTCAGGGCTGCACCCCTTGCGCGACATGGAGCGCATGATGCCGGCCTTCTCGCAGATGGAGATCCACTCGGGCCAGCGGTAGTGGCAGCCGCAGTCCGAATGGATCACGAGATGGCGGCGCTCCTCGTCTGTCGTAGTGGCCAAAGCCGCCTTGAGCATGGAGTTGGCCATCTCGGCGTTGGGCGAGGTCGAGGTCGTCCAGCTTACGATGGCGCCGTCGAAGCAGTCCAAAACCGGGCTCAGATAGAGCTTGCCGGCCGGTATCGAGAGCTGCGTGACGTCGGTGAGCCATAGGAAGTTGGGAAGTCCGGCTTCGAAGTCCTGGCAGACCTTGTTGCCGGGGTGTTCCGAGACCTCGCCCTTGTAGGAGCTGTAGGCCTTCCCGGGCTTTGCCTTGCCGTGCGCCTCGAGCTTCTCCTCAGCCATTATTCGCCCTATCCTGCGCTCGCCGATGACATGTCCTCGTGCCTCGAGCTCGTCGTGGATGCGGCGCCTTCCGTAGGCGCCGTCGTTGGCGTTGAAGACGGCGCAGACCAGCTCCCGCGCCCCGGCGTCCCTGTCCCCGGCGGCGATGGCCGAGAGTTGGTACTGGTGGCTCGATCGGGCCATGTCGAGCGCCGAGAGAAGCTCGCACAGCCTCCATTTGGGGCGCAGCGACTCAATCAGCAGAGTCTTCTCCCTGTTCGTGAGCTCGTTTGCCGGGTCGGCGCCCGTCCCTTTTCCCAGGATCTCGAGGGCGCCCTCCAGGATGTCGCGCTTGAGCTCGAGTTGGCGCAGCTCTTTCTCGAGTTCGGCCTTCCTGGCCTCGAGGGCATCTATTTCTGTCTGCGTGACGGGAGCCGCTCTGGCGGCTCCGGCGTCGGACGCGCCATTTGAGACGGCGTTGCTTGTGTCGGGCATCGGGGGCTCCTTCTCAGGCAATAGCTCTCGCTTCCACTTGTAGAGGGTACAACGCGTGGAGCCGACCTCGTCGGCGATCTGTTGCGCGCTTCCGGCTCGTCTGACAAGCGCTGTCACGGCTTTCTGCTTCTCTTCGAGAGTGAACGTCCTGGGCTCGGCTGTCCGCCTCTCGCCAGGTGCCAGCTCGTCTATCCACTCTCTGAGCTTTTGCGTACTTCCGGGGTATCCCAGCTCGCGTCTCGTATAGGCGTTGCAGCGGCCGTGCTCCAGATAGTGGTTGACGGCGGCCCGCCTTTGCCCTTCTGAGTAGCGTTCTAGGTTGCGCCCCCTGAGCGCGCCTCCGTTGTCCTGCCATTCCCGATACCATCCTACAAGCTGTGCCCGGCTTGGATATCCCAACTCGCGTATCGTAGCCGTGGCTTTAAAACCATACTTGATATAGAGCTCGACCGCTCTTGTCCTCTGCTCAAGGGAGTACACGCCATCCTCCAAACATCATCGTTTGGTACGGATTTCCGGTACCGGCCCCAAACCGAAAGCCAGACTTGACTAAACACAGCTGTCGGCACGGGACACGAAAAGTCGCGCCGGGTGAGGTCGCTGCGCTCGGGGGCGTCAGGTGCGGGCAGCGTCGTCCTCTTGGAGGCATTGGATCAGATGCCGCAGATGCCCAGCTCGACCATGCACCTCCGCACGCGGTAGCGGGTCGTGCCTGTAAATTTTGCGTACTGCGGATCTCCTGTGAGCTTGGATCAGACCTAGCAGGAGCTAAAGCGCCTGTCGCTTTCCTCCCATATCGCGCAGATAGCCTCCTTGAGGGGACCCCACGGGTCCTCACCGCCTCCGGCCTTGAGCCATCGGTAGAAGCCGGACCTGCTCACCCCCAGCACGCGCGCCATCATCGAGACGCTGTAGGTTGCCCTCTTTGCCAGCATGAGCTAAAACCTGTCCTTCGTCAGAGGCTCTTGGCGAAGAAGGCTGCCACTTTTTTAGGAACTCGTTTTCGCTTTCGAGCTCGTGCATGCGCCTATTCACTGCGTCGAGCTGCTTGTGCTCGTCGGTTCTTGCCTGGGTCACCCTTCCGGTCTTTGAGTGCTTGATGATCCAGTCGTTTAAGGTCTTGTCGTTGGCCTCAAGCTTCGCGGCGCATCCTCTGATGCTCTTCTTCGGGTTGGCCTTACGTGCCTTCCTGTAGTACTCAACAGCCTCGAGGCAATACTCCTTCAGTGTAGTGTCTGGGTGTTTCCGGCTTCGTGCGGGACTTTGCCTTCTCTATCTCGCTTGCGCTTAGCGACATCTCATCTCTCCAATCTGCTGGTGTTGGTAGGTGGGTATCTGGACAGAGCATATCTGTTGCCAGTCCCTGAATCCCCCTGTCCACCAAAAGATTACAGCTCACGCCTCATCCTCGAGAGGCTCCTTCCGTGCTCCAGGTAGTACGAGACGGCGGACTGCATCTGCCCGTCGCTGAATGCAGGGGTGCGCGGTTCCCTTTCCGGGACCTTCCCCATCCTCTCGTATTCCTTCCACCACATCCTTAAGCATTGTCCTCGATGGATAGCCGAGCTCCGCTATCGTGTCAGCGCTGCTGTGGTCGAACCTGATGTATGTCTCGATTGCAGCCCGCTTCTACTCCATGCTGTACATGGATCCTCCTACACCACTTGCGGTCCAAGATTTCCACCGCAGTCCCAATCGTAATTTCATGACATGGCCCCCAAGCTCGCGCATAACCCCCTCACTCCCTCCGCTCCCGGAAGCCGTCGTCGAGCAGCCCCAGCAGGCCGTCGCCCGGCCCGGCCTCGCGCAGCAGCTCCTCGACGCGCTCGCGCTGCCTGACCCTCGCCCCCGTGCGCGCCCTCGGGCTCGCGACGCGGGGCTGCGGGCCGAACGAGGCCTCGAGCTCGGCGCGGGGGACGTGCGGGGCGGCCGCGACGTCGGCGGCGAGCGCGGACGCCGGCGCGGGGCCCCTGTGGCAGTACCTCCAGCTGAACTCGTCGCACACGCCCTGCAGCCTCGCCCGCGACAGCCCGTGGAAGGTGCCGAGGGCGTACGCCTTGAAGTCCGATATCACGTGGTGCACGAGCGCGAGCGAGGAGGCCGGGTCCGACGCGTCGAACGGGCGCTGGTCGAGCCCCGGCCAGCCGCGCAGGCCGGCGGTGACGCCCTGCCACATGTCGGCGCGGACGTGCGAGAGCACCCCCACGTGCTCCTCGGCGAAGCGCGAGTACGCCCCGCCCGCCGCGTCGGGGACGACCCTGAGGGCGCACGTCCCGGGGCCGCCCCGGCCGCCGCGCGACACCGCGCAGATCATCGGCTGCCTGGTGGTCCCCCTGCCCACGGTCCCTGCGGCCGCGGCCCCCACGAAGAAGTCGTCCACCTCGGCCTCACCCGAGACCCGGCCGAAGGCGCCCCAATCCGGCGGACATCGCGCCGCGCAGCCTCAGGACCACGTATCGCGCGGTGGTCTCGCTCGTGCCCAGGGCGCGGGCCAGCTCGGCGGCCGAGACGCCCCTCTTCGAGCCGGCGACGAGCCGGAACGCCAGGAACCACTTCGGCAGCGGCAGCCTCGAGCCCTGCATCGGGGTCCCGGAGGTCACCGAGAACTGGAGCCTGCAGCGGGTGCACTGCCGCTTCCTCGGCCTGCCCGCTACGGGGCTGCACCTGCGGTTGCCGCACCTCGGGCAGACCCAGCCGCCCGGGAAGCGCAGCCGCATCAGCCCCTCCTCGCACGACGCCTCGTCCCCGTGCCTCGCGACCCAGGACAGGAGGTCCCCGCCGCCGCCGTCCGCCGCCGCCACCATCCGCGCGCTCATGCTCGTCATGCCGCCCAGCCCCTCTCGACGCCCTCGCCCTGCGGCACCGATTGTGCGACGGGGGCGCGACACAAATTAGCTGCCCTTATGCGCGAGCTTGGGAGCCATGTTTCATGAAATGACTGAGTACCTCCAGCATAACCGCAGGAGTTCCTGTCGCCTCCAAACCATACAATGAGGATGCAAGGCTGATGCATCCGAGAGGGCAAAGAAAGAGATGGCGAAGGGGCATGCAGGCGCTCTGAATAGGCGCGAATGCGAGAGCAGGGGGACATTGATGGGCCTTTTGAAGAGGTTCTCAAACGAGGAGTCGTGCGAGGGGAGGCTGCTCGAGGAGAAGTTTTCCGGCGGCTTTGCCTGCCCCGTATGCGCCAATACGTCCTGCTCGAAGGTCTGAGGCCGCGCGCACAAGTGGCAGTGCACGAAGTGCTCGCACCAGGTGAGCGTGAGCGCAGGGACTATTGATGGAGGGCACGCATATCGAGCTCAGGAAGTGGTTCGTGGGCGATATGGCTCATGTCCGCCCAGAAGGCAAGGATCAGCGCCTGCGCCCTGCAAAGGCAGATAGGCTGCAGCTTAAAGACGGCAGGGCGGGTCCTTGCAAGGATACGCTCGCCTGGGTCAGATCGCAGTGCGTTCAATGTCCTTGCAGCTGACACACACGAGGTGGACGACTTCTATATCGGTGCCAAGGCGGCAGGCAAAAGCGGACGCGGCACAAAGCAGCAGCCGATGCTTACAGCGGCAGGCAGGGCGCCTGCCCCCTGCGCTGCGCAAAGGAGTGCTCGAAAGATTCCTGGCGCCAGGTGGGGCATGACCAGCTCTGCCATACATCGAAGATAAGGGCGGATGGCTGGAGCGGCAAAGCTTGCCGGCCTCTCCTCGTTGCGCGGGCTCGTCTAAAGGGAGTACGACAGAGCGGACGGGGATGCATCCCTTCCCATGGTCCACAGGGTGATATCCAACTTCAAGGCCTACGTGCAGGGCGCCTTCCCAAGGCCCACATGCACTCCTTGCGGACTCGTTCAGCTAAAGATACAGCCACAGGGATGTAAGGGATGGCTGCATGGAGCTGCTGCACGAGATGTGCCTTATCCATGTCTCGCTCTCCGGCATCGCAGCCACCACGACGGTCCAGCCGAAGATGCCTTCGATCTTGCCTAAGCCGCTTACAGTTCAGAGAGCCTAACTATGCTGGAGGTACTCAGCCATTTTTCATGATTGACTTTTAATAGTTAGTCTTTCTTATTCACAACCAGTAATCCTAATATTGGTAAAGTCCACTAGCCCATCTCTCACGAACAGTCCCATCTGGTAATCAACCTGTCTATAAATACGATAGGTAAAAGCAATCTTTTCTCCTACAAAAATCTCCACTAAGTCATGATCAACAAGAGCGCTAATTTCGAAAGTGCTTCCATCCACAACTGTGAAATGCTTCTCTGCAACCCGATTTCCATCTGGTCCTGGCACTGCTGGACTCCCTACGTCTGTACAGGATTTCCTCCAGAACGGATCAACATCCATGGGCAGACTTAGAAGGGAAGCGCGTTGCATACCAATCTCGAAGCGCAGTTCGAGGCACTGATTTGCATCCGCATCCGTCTTGAACAAGATTCCAAAGTTATCGCGGCAATAGGAGATGCGGACGCGACATCTGAAGAGAAAGGTCTTCTCATGTATCTTGAGCAGGCTATAGCCGAACGAACCCGGAGAGTTGATAGATATGGATTTGTTACCAGCACTTGTAACCTGTCCAAGCCTTGGAACGAGTGACCATGGCAGGACTCTTGCACTGAGGCCTGACTCAATCTCATAGGGCATCTTTACGTCAAGCTCCCTATAAGAATTAGGAATAACCTCATGGGGTACACAGAAGTCACCGCCCCAGTACCACTCCCCGTCATCACGGCCATCGGCCCTATCATGCACCCAGCCGAAATATATGCAACGCCCCTCACTATTGATGCACGACTTGGCTGCATAGAATCTCCGTCCCCCGATCCCATCAATACGTGGGGTCCGCCAAGGACCAAAAGGCGAATCTGCCATACGGTAGATCGTCTCTACATGCTCTGAGAAACGCGAATACGAGAGGTACCAGGTATCTTTCAGCTTGTACATCTCAGAACACTCTGGACAGTTGGTATGATAGGGAGTGTAGATTGGCCCGTAATGCACCCAATGAGACAAATCGTCGGAACGAAACAACACGATACATCCCGACTTTGATGATGGACCCTTACGCAAGCGAGCGGATACAAGCAGCCAGTAGCATCCATCGTCCTTATTGAAAAAAATGTATGGATCTCTCCAGTCAAGAGGTCTATACAGATCGGTTAAAGGAACAAGGATGGGATTATCCGGATCTTTCATCCAGGATATGCCATCCTCACTGGTTGCATGGCATATCGTCTGTTGTGTTTTGGTGTGATAGTTGTAGCCAGTGTAAAAAATGTGGTAGAGACCTTTACCAAAGATGACCGATCCCGTCCATATGCCATCGGCGTCGGGCTCACTCCCCATACCTGGGCACAACGCTGTCGGCAATTCCTCCCAATTCCACAGGTCTCGAGAAACGGTGTGACTCCATGTTGTCCGAAGGCGGTCGGGATATACAGTCGTACCAGCTGGGGGTGTCAGAGAGAATATATGGTACATACCGTCATGGAAGAACGGAATGGCATCCCCGGTCGCATCTGCCCCCACTGGCTTACGGAATATCCCGTTCATTGCTCCTCCCCAGAAACGGTGTCTTTGGACTTGCTGGCAGGAGGCACAGTCTTGAAGAGCCAAGTGCTGAAGGAGCTCTTCTGAGAATCAATGATGACGGCAGCAAGAATGATAATTCCCTTCACAGCAAGCTGCCAGAATGAGCTTACACCCATGAGATTCAGCCCATTCGAAATCATGCCAATCACAACAGCACCAATGAACGTACCGCTGATGCTCCCTACGCCGCCAGACATCGAGATGCCACCAAGGACACATGCTGCGATAGCGTCCATCTCATATCCCGATCCAGAGGCCGGTTGCCCTGAGAACATTCTCGAGGCAAGAACGATACCTGCAAAAGCAGCAAGCAGACCTGAGATAGTATAAACCAAGATCTCCGTCTTCTTTATGGGAATACCTGACAGACGCGCACATTCGCGATTGCCACCGACTGCATAAACATAGGTACCAAACTTTGTCTTTGAGAGAAGCACAGAGAAGATGGTGGTCAGTACCACCATATAGACGACTGGCATGGGAATCCAACCAAAGAGATATCCCGTCCCGATGAGCGAGAAGGCATCATCAGTTACGCGCGTCGACTGGCCACCCGTATAGATATACGCAACGCCACGTGCAATGTTCATGGTAGCAAGCGTAACGATGAAGGCCGGTACCTTGAATTTAGAGACCACAGCGCCATTGAAGAATCCAACCAGGGCCCCCAGACAGAGACCGACCAATATCGCCCCCCACATAGGAAACTGGCTATAGGTCATGAGCCCAACGGTTATGGTTCCACTCATGGCGACGATAGATCCAACAGAAAGATCGATCCCACCAAGAATGATAACGAATGTCATGCCAAGGGCAAGAAACACGTTATTTGAAATTTCCCTGAGAACTGAAATTACATTGCTGGTAGTTAAGAATGATGGGCTGAGCAATGACATGAATATGAACAGTATTATCATTACGATAATAATACCTATGTTTTTCTTTATGATACTTCCGAATTTGCCGAGAACCGAAGTTGTTCTATTTCCCGCCTTCTTACTCACTGATCCTCCTCTGTCGCCAAATGCATAATCTTCTCTTGGCTGAACTCCCTACGTTGAAGCGTACCGGTGATACGCCCGCCATGAACGACGCAGATCCTGTCACACATGTTGATGAGCTCGGGAAGCTCAGAGGAGACAAGGATAATGGCCGTGCCCCCTTTTGAGAGCTCGTTGATGATCGAGTAGATCTCGGTCTTCGCTCCAATGTCAATACCTCGAGTTGGCTCATCTAGGATGAGAACCTTCGGATTTGTCGCAAGCCATTTCGCTAGGACTACTTTCTGCTGATTCCCGCCAGACAAGCTCGAGACCTCTGTTGATAACGAAGGTGTTTTGACATGTAGATCGTCGATGTATTTACTGACCAGCGTATCTGCCTTACCCCAGTTGACTATGCTGCCATAACTGATTTTCCCCAAGTTGGAAAGAGCCACGTTGAACCTCACTGATGCCAAGAGGTCCAAACCTTGCTTCTTTCGGCTCTCAGGAACGAGGGCAAGGCCGTTAATGATTGCGTCAGCGCAGTTCTTGAAGTAAACCGGATCCCCATCAATCAGCATCTCTCCAGAGTCATAGGTGCTACTCCCGAAGATGGCCTGCATGAGTTCGCTCCGGCCGGCTCCGATAAGACCAGCGAATCCAAGAATCTCACCAGCATGTACTTGGAAGCTCACATCGCCGAACACGCCTTTTTTCTCCAAATGTCTGGCCTCGAACACGACATGTTCAGTGGGCTCATAGGTTCTCTGATAGAAATTAGAGAGGCTGCGACCCACCATCATCTGCACAAGCTCGCCTTGATTGGTCTGACTGGTCCGGACAGTCCCTATGTACTCCCCATCGCGAATAACCGTAATACAATCCGTTATCTCAAGCAGTTCACTCATCCTGTGGGAGATGTATACGATGCTCACACCACGCTTTTTGAGATTTCTGATAATGCTAAACAGTGATTCCACTTCTTCATCTGAGAGCGAAGAGGTTGGCTCGTCCATCACGAGAATACGAGCATCAAATGAGACTGCCTTGGCAATCTCAACCATCTGCTGCTGAGCGATACTCAAATCCTTCACGAGAGTGGTGACGGATATGTCAACACCAAGCACGCTTAGCTTTTGTTTGGCCTGCGCTTCCATTTCCTGCTCGTCGACAATGCCACCTTTCTTGACTATCTCCCTACCAAGAAAGATGTTTTGCGCTATGTTCAGATAGGGAACGAGCACTATCTCTTGATGGATGATTTCGATACCGTTTCTTCGGGCGGTTGGCACACTATCAATGTCGACCTGGTTACCATCAATCTCAATGGAACCAGCGTTAGGTGGATATACGCCACCGAGAACGTTGATAAGTGTCGACTTACCTGCTCCGTTTTCACCAAGGAGTGCGTGGACCTCGCCTCTCTCAAGTTTGAAGTCGACCCCTTTGAGAACCCTCGTATTCCCAAAGGATTTGGTAATCCCGTGCATCTGTAGAATAGGTTTGCCCAAGAAGCTACCTCCCCTTTTGGATAATCCGACACGCGCAGCTTGCTTTCGTACAGGCTGCGCTTAGTCAGAGTCACAAATTACAGTACAGACAGGCTATCGGCTACTGCCATTCATCTTCTGTCTGCTTCGCCTCATCGATGGAGATGAGATGAGAGTCGAGCCATATCTCCTTGTCTACTGACTGGCCCTGCATGAGGTCAACTGCGCACTCGAACGCTTTTTCGGCTATACCGAGAGGTACTTGGCACGCAACGGCTTTAAAGTCGCCATCGATAAGCGCTTTCTTGCCATCAGGAGAAGCATCAATCGAATACACGTTAATCAACCCCTGCTTGTTTGCGGCCTTAATTGCGGCGACAGCACCAAGCGAGGAGGGATCATTTATACAGAAAAACGCTTGAAGGTTCGGATTGGCTTGAATGATGTCCTGTGCCACGTTAAGTGAGCTATCCAAGGTAGCCTTACCATCCTGTTGCGCAACTATATTGAATTTACTTGCGCTGTCGCCAAGCCCCTCATTGAAGCCCTTGACTCGCTTCACACAACTCTCGTTCGAGGGAAAGTCAAGAATGGCAATGTCAGCACCATTCGGATAGTCTTTTACCATTTGCTGCCCGACAAGCTGTCCTGCTTGCTCCGCATTCGTCCCGATCAGTGTGTCAATTAGAGACCTATCATCCTCAGTCACTGCCGTATCGACATTTAGAATCTTCTTGCCCGCATCTTTCAACTCTTGAAGGCCCGAGCGGATTCCTGCGGAATCGACCGGTATGACGAATACTGCATCCAAATCTTGGTTTGCCGCGTCTGACAGTTGGCTCAGCTGAGTATTGAGATTGTAGTCTGGATTTAGGCAGACGTATGAATAGCCTGCGTTGTCGCATTGCTCTTGGAACTTGTCATTCATAGAGGACTGGAAAGTGTTATTGAGGGTGTTCGTAAGAAAAGCAAAGGAGTAGGGACCATTCTTTGACGAAGACGACGATGAATCCTGCGCAGTCGAATTCGGTGTTACACCACAACCAGTAACTGTCAGACATCCAAGAACCGCAGCCGATACTCCAACACCCAAAAACTCACGTCGGCTTAGCTTCAAACCACCATTACCCATACTAAGATTTCCCTCCGTCTTCTCCTATCAAGACCTTGATAGGATTTTCGTAACTTATTTTAAACAGAGGGAGTGCTACGTTTATCTTGTCATGTTATCGACATCGGTAAGTGGACTTTTCTACGAATTTTACGTAAATTTTTAAAGAACGCTGTATTGCTCTTAAAGTCAAATGGGCAGACTCTCCTCCACCAGGATTGGTTCATGCAAGCAGCCATATCAAAATCAAAGTAACCCCCGTGGAAAAGGCTCATGCAAAATTTCCTTCCATGCATCAGCCAAGTTCTCGCGAGTAACTCCAAGTGGTGAAACACCTATATATTTATGGGAATCATTTCCCAGTAAGGCATGCGCAACCGCATATGCTGCAGCAACACCCTGCTCGAAAGGTCTTTGAGCAGATATCCCACAGACCAATTCTCCTTTTGCCATGAGCATACCTATTTCTTCATCAAGGTCACAGGTAAAGAGAACGATATCCGTCCGATTTAAGTCGCTTAGAGCTCGTACTGCTTGTAGGGCAGGACCATCCCAGCAGACATAAAGCGCCCTAATACCCGGATGTTCCGTTAGCATTTTGCAGCATATCTCATACGCGTCTGCTATATTGATGAATGAATTTGTAGCTTCGATTTTGATATTGGGATAGTTGCGCTCAATTGTTTTTACTGTAACCATGTCTCGCAGGAAGGTACCGTAGAAAGTACTGCCATGTTTTATAATTCCTATCTGCACGTTTTCTTGTCCGGCAAAGTAGTCACCTATCATATGCGCGATAATTCTGCCACTCTCACACTCATTGACAGAAACACAGGCCGAATAGTCTTTCCTTGAAAAACCGGAGGGGATGTTACTGAGAAAGACAAGTTTCGTTTGTTTCGAAAGACTTTTAAACGCAGGCGCTGTAATTTTGTCATCGACCGGAATGGCTATAACAGCATCAGGTCTCTGCATTTTTATGCCCTCAATTTGAACCATCTGCAGTTGAGGGTCAAGCTGTGCCTCGCATGTCGATATCACTGAAATGCCAAGATTGTTAAGCGTTTCCGTTATGCCAAGCTGATGCAGTGAGTGCCACGCAGTGCCACCATAATGAAATGCAAGAGCGACTGTATAGTGTCCTTCCTTGAGTTGATTCCGTTCATTTTCCGAGGGGACAATTTCATCCGGAGAGGTGGCGCACTCTCCAAACGGGCCTGCTCCGACTACCTGTGCTGAATTTCCAATATGCAGTTTCGTTGGAACTTTAATACTTCTATTAGAGTCTTCTAACATGCAACTAGATTTTTTTATACCAATGCAGGGCACTTTATTTACTATTCTCTCACTAACTATATCAGCCATTTGACTGGGATCTTGGCATACATAGGTAAGATTCTTATCAAAAGGATATGCTTCATCAAAACATCCATATCCAACGATGGATATGTCATCCGGGCACTTAAGACCATTCTTTTTGAGTGCCGCAATAAGATTGAGGGTTAGAAAATTACCACAAGATATTATTGCCGTTGGGGCAACATCATTAATAAAATTAGGAATCACTCTATTAAATATATCTGTATCGTTATGCATCATTGTAATTATCATATGCTCATCAAAGGGAACTCCAACCTCAGAGAGAGCTGCTCGATAACCATTAATACGTTCGGTAACCGAAGTCTTATTTTTGTCACCAAATATGCCAGCTATATGTCGGTGCCCAATTGATATCAAATATCGCACTGCGTCACGAGTACCTTCAAAGTCTTCCATAACGACGCAATCCTTCTCGTGCGTGGCAATAATTGCATCCATGAATTCCACTGCAAGTCCATTTGAATAAAGAGAGCTATATACGTCTACTCTCTCTTGAAGTGGAACAAGCGCGATGCCGGCGATACGACAATCTCCTAAAATATGCCTTAGAATCATTCGCTCTTTTTCGGAATCATTTTCATTGCAATATATTGCTGGAAGTAGCCCTCTTTTCATAAAATTACTCGATAGATGTTTTGTTAATATGTTATACATGGGGCTGTTGAATGTCGGTATAACAATGGCAATCACCTTATTGAAATTTATTTTCCCTTGTTTCATTCGAGAATCGAGCTTATGTATATAGCCTGTTGATTTAATCGCATTCCAAACGCAATCCGTCAAGTCATCACTAACATGTCTTGTCCCGTTAATGACGTGAGAAACTGTAGCAATTGATGTACCAGCTTGGTTAGCCACATCTCGAATTGTTGCGCTCATCAACAGCCTCGTTCTCTAATTTGTATCCGTTTGAGATACCTCTATATTTTGGCTCTTCAAAACTTCTGGTGGGTAGCACACGGGCTCCCACCGCGCCTCCCTCCCGGCAGGCGGTATGATTCCTGCGACTGGTGGACGCGACGATCGGAGCCGTGCATGGACGCGCAGGCCGGCATGCTGGCGCAGCTCTTCGAGAGATCGATGGGGCTGGGGCCGGAGTGGAGGGCCTCGGAGGTCTGGTTCGAGGAGCGCGGCGGGGCCCCGGACGAGCTGCACGTCCGCGTCGAGCACGTCCGCGGCCAGGCCGTGGGGCGCCCCGAGTGCGGGCGGAGGTGCGGCACCTACGACACCCGGGAGCGCACCTGGCGCCACCTCGACATCTGGCAGTACGAGACGGTCGTGCACTGCGCCGTGCCCAGGGCGGACTGCCCGGAGCACGGCGTCCGCACCGTGCGCATGCCCTGGGAGGTCCGGCCGAACTCGCACTTCACGGCCCTCTTCGAGGTGCAGGTGCTGGTCATGGCCCTGTCCGGGATGACCGTGGCGGCCATCGCGTCGCGGGTGCGGGAGGGCGACGCCCGCGTCTGGGCGCTCCTGCGCCGTGCCGTCGCCGAGGCGAGGGGGTCGGCCGACTACTCCGCCGTCGAGCGCGTCGGCATCGACGACACCGCGAGGGGGCGCGGCCAGAGCTACATAAGCACCATGGTGGACCTCGACGCCCGGCGGGTCGTCGCCGTCACCGAGGGCAGGGACAGGGGGTCGGTCGGCAGGCTCTGCGACCAGCTGGAGGAGCGCGGCGGCGACCGCTCCCGCGTGCTCGAGGTCACCAGGGACATGGCCGAGGCGTACTCGCTCGGCGTCGCGTCCGAGATGCCCCAGGCGGCCCAGACCGTCGACCGCTCCCGCGTGATGCAGCTCTTCTCGAGGGCCACGGACCGGGTGAGGTGCCGCGAGAGGCGCGAGTCCGAGGAGAAGAGGGCCATGCTCGCCGGCACGAAGTACGTCTGGCTCAAGCGCGAGTCCAACCTCACGGGGAGGCAGCTCGCGAAGAGGGCCGGGCTCGACCCGGCGCGCCCGCGCCCGAGGACCGCGAGGGCATGCCAGATGGCCGAGGCGATGCGCGACGTCTACGGGCTCCCCGGCCGCGAGTCCGCGGCGCGGGCGCTCGACCGGCTCTGCTCCTGGATGATGCACTCGAACGTCCCGGAGATGAAGGTGGTCGCGGGGACGCTCCGCAAGGAGCGGGAGGGCATCCCCGACTGGTGGCGGAGGGGCTCGACGAACGCGATCCTGGAGGGGCTCAACTCAATCGTCCAGTCCATCAAGAGGGCCGCGAGGGGCTTCAGGAACACCGGGTACTTCGAGACGATGATATTCCTCAGGCTCGGTCGCCTGGACTTCTCGGCCCAGCTGGCCGTCTCGACCGCTACCCACTAGAAACCGTAAAGAGCCTATATTTTAGGGCTCTTCGTCACTTCTGGTGGGTAGCACTTCTGCATCCCCTTGAGGGCGTGGCCTTTGAATGGTAGGATTTTCCCCGACAGGAGGCTGCGTTCTGGAGGTGCGATATGGATGTTCAGGCAGGGATGCTGGCAAGGCTCTTTAAGAGATCCCATGGGACTCAGGGACGAGTGGGAGCTCTGCGATGTCTGGTTTAAGGAGCGCGAGGGAGCGCAAGATAAGCTCCATGTGAGGGTGGCCCACAGGAAAGGGCAGGTGGTGGTGAGCCCCGTATGCCACAGGAAGTGCAGCACCTGTGACACGCGCGAGAGGACCTTGTGGCATCTTAGCATCTGGCAATACGATACGATCGTGCACTGCGCGCTGCCCAGGGCCGACTGCCCGAAGGACGGCGTGCATGCCACAAGGATGCCCTGAAAGGTGTGGCCGAAGACGCACTTCACAACGCTCTTCGAGGCGCAGGTGATCGTGATGGCGCTCTCGGGAATGACCGTGACGGCGATAGCGCATCTGATGCACGAGACCGACACGCGCATATGGAGGCTGCTGGGCAAGGCCGTGGCCGAGGCAAGGGATGCCGCCGACTACTCGGATGTCGTGCGCGTGGGCATAGACGACACCGCAAGGAGGCGCAACCAAAGCTACATCAGCATCATGGCCAACCTCGACTGTCAGCGTGCCTGAGCCGTCACGCAGGGCAGGGACAAGCTCGCCTTAGGCAGGCTCTGCGCCGAGCTTAAGGAGCACAGGAGGGGACCGGGCGAAGATCCAGGAGGTCATGCGCGACATGGCTTAAGGCATACTCGCTGGGGGTCGCCGCCAAGATGCCCCAGGCCACACAGACCGTGGACAGGTTCCATGTGGTGCAGCTCCTGAACAGAGCGATCGACCATGTGAGGTGCACAGAGCGGCGCGAGTCCGCCTCGAAGCGCTGGCAGCTTGCCCAGACGAAGTACGTATGGCTGAAGAAGAAGGAGTCGCTCACAAAGCGCCAGCTCGCGAAGAGGGAGGAGCTCGACCCCGCCAGGACCCATCTCAGAGAGGCACGCGCATGCCAGATGGGAGAGGCGCTGCAGGACGTGTACTGAGCCCTGTCAATATAATGGACAGAGGAATCTCAGATTTTTTTATGCGGTCTGCATTGCCTTCGGATCGTACGCAAGGCCTCTCTCGAGGCGCTCGAAGAACTCCTGCATCACCTCTGCGAGCACGCGATCTCCTATGGACTTATGCGGGCGGAAGCGGTTGTAGTACGACTCGATAAACTCGTGTGCCTTGTGCTTGGTCGTGGATGCGTCCGAGAGGCGCTTATGGTGAGAGGCGCTTATGGTAGTACCATTCGTTCTTGAGCGTGGCGAAAAGCGATTCGGCGACCGCATTATCGTGGCAGCTTCCGGTTCTCCCCACGGAGAGCCTCACGTCGTGCGCGGCTGAGCAGGCGGCGAACTCTGAGCTCGTGTACTGGCTGCCTGGGCTGCTGTAGAATATGGCCCCTCCAGCCACGTATCCGCGCGAATATGCCATCTTCAGGGCAAAGACGACAAGCCCTGCCCTCATGTTGTCCTGTATGCTTCAGCCCACCACCATGCGCGTGCACAGATGGTGCGCGACGGCGAGATATATGAAGCCTGCCGTGGTCCTGAGATAGGTTGTATCGCCCACAAGCTTGGCTGTCGTTGTGTTTGATAGCATCCGAGCTGCGGGTTTGAGCAAGGATTTCTTTCGGGTCTGAGCACGAAGTGCTTTCGGTTTCGTGCACGGGCCGCGCCGACCGCGAGATGGCCGGATATCGTCGATGCATCGGCAGTCGACGAAGGAGGCCGGAGAGGATGATCGGCGTGGAGAAGATAAGCGCGATACGCAGCCTGGGCAGGTCGGGCGAGTCGGTGGCGGGCATAGGCAGGCGCACCGGCGTGTCGGAGCCCACGGTGCGCAAGTACCTGCGGGAGGAGGACTTCTCGCCGAGTGTATTCCGTAACATCTAAGTCGACGAAAGGGCCGGTACCGCTTTTCCGTACCTTGCTGCTAGGCTGCGAGGCCCAAGCTCTGCCTGTATTGTAGGGGGCTCATCGAGCCCAGCGAGCGCTTGATCCTCGTCTTGTTGTAACGCTCTATATAGGCGTCTATCCTCTCCTTGAGCTCATCCAACGTGACGCCCGCCCAGTCCCTGCCATAGAGCATCTCGACCTTCATGGTGCCGAAAAAGCCCTCCATGCGGGAGTTGTCAGGGCTGCACCCCTTGCGCGACATGGAGCGCATGATGCCGGCCTTCTCGCAGATGGAGATCCACTCGGGCCAGCGGTAGTGGCAGCCGCAGTCCGAATGGATCACGAGATGGCGGCGCTCCTCGTCTGTCGTAGTGGCCAAAGCCGCCTTGAGCATGGAGTTGGCCATCTCGGCGTTGGGCGAGGTCGAGGTCGTCCAGCTTACGATGGCGCCGTCGAAGCAGTCCAAAACCGGGCTCAGATAGAGCTTGCCGGCCGGTATCGAGAGCTGCGTGACGTCGGTGAGCCATAGGAAGTTGGGAAGTCCGGCTTCGAAGTCCTGGCAGACCTTGTTGCCGGGGTGTTCCGAGACCTCGCCCTTGTAGGAGCTGTAGGCCTTCCCGGGCTTTGCCTTGCCGTGCGCCTCGAGCTTCTCCTCAGCCATTATTCGCCCTATCCTGCGCTCGCCGATGACATGTCCTCGTGCCTCGAGCTCGTCGTGGATGCGGCGCCTTCCGTAGGCGCCGTCGTTGGCGTTGAAGACGGCGCAGACCAGCTCCCGCGCCCCGGCGTCCCTGTCCCCGGCGGCGATGGCCGAGAGTTGGTACTGGTGGCTCGATCGGGCCATGTCGAGCGCCGAGAGAAGCTCGCACAGCCTCCATTTGGGGCGCAGCGACTCAATCAGCAGAGTCTTCTCCCTGTTCGTGAGCTCGTTTGCCGGGTCGGCGCCCGTCCCTTTTCCCAGGATCTCGAGGGCGCCCTCCAGGATGTCGCGCTTGAGCTCGAGTTGGCGCAGCTCTTTCTCGAGTTCGGCCTTCCTGGCCTCGAGGGCATCTATTTCTGTCTGCGTGACGGGAGCCGCTCTGGCGGCTCCGGCGTCGGACGCGCCATTTGAGACGGCGTTGCTTGTGTCGGGCATCGGGGGCTCCTTCTCAGGCAATAGCTCTCGCTTCCACTTGTAGAGGGTACAACGCGTGGAGCCGACCTCGTCGGCGATCTGTTGCGCGCTTCCGGCTCGTCTGACAAGCGCTGTCACGGCTTTCTGCTTCTCTTCGAGAGTGAACGTCCTGGGCTCGGCTGTCCGCCTCTCGCCAGGTGCCAGCTCGTCTATCCACTCTCTGAGCTTTTGCGTACTTCCGGGGTATCCCAGCTCGCGTCTCGTATAGGCGTTGCAGCGGCCGTGCTCCAGATAGTGGTTGACGGCGGCCCGCCTTTGCCCTTCTGAGTAGCGTTCTAGGTTGCGCCCCCTGAGCGCGCCTCCGTTGTCCTGCCATTCCCGATACCATCCTACAAGCTGTGCCCGGCTTGGATATCCCAACTCGCGTATCGTAGCCGTGGCTTTAAAACCATACTTGATATAGAGCTCGACCGCTCTTGTCCTCTGCTCAAGGGAGTACACGCCATCCTCCAAACATCATCGTTTGGTACGGATTTCCGGTACCGGCCCCGTTTGTCGACTTTTACTTGACGGAACACAGTCGCGGATGCCTCGACGGGGGAGTGGTCCGTCACGCCGAGGTTCCGGTCCATCGGGCGCTTCGCGGGCAACGGCCTCGCCGCCGCGCAGAGCGACGGGTAGCCCGCGGGCGGCGGGCGGGGTGTTGCCCCTCTCGATCATGTGGGTGTCTTTCTCCCGCAGGTGACTCACAAAACCGCACATATGTTCGTCGGCCTGTCAAGTGAGACATTTTTAGCAGAGCTCGCCAGCCCCTAGATAGCTAAGCCAGGGGCTGGCTTCCAAACCCTTTGGGCTCTCATCTTCCTGCGTGTCCTCATAGCGGATAAAAAGATCTATCCAGCTTCGGATGCTTCACATGCGATCCACTCACATATTCGCGGGTCTTCGGTTATACACTGAGCCGCACTACGATGCTTTCGGTATAGATGGAGCCGCATGACCACCGCATAAGGTGATCTGTCAGGTCTCACACATGACCCCTTTGGCTGCGTGTGCGGTTTTCGCGGGTCATCTTCACGCATCGATGATAAGAATGCTCGAAAGGATGTGGCTCTGTCAGTGGCAGGCCTAGGCCATGGAGCCTATCCCAGACTCCACCTTAAGCCCAATTACCCAAATCCAACAAGCAAGCTCGCGCACCACCGCCACTCTTGCGACGTTGGGATGTTTGCCTGAATCAACAAGCTCGTCAAAGCGGGACTTGAGACGTCTGTTGGCCTTACGGGCAAGTCGCCCAATCTCAGGCGACACCCCACACGTACGCACATGCCTCTTGGTATAGTCCTTCCTTCTGCAGATGGATGCAGGACCCTCAATAAGCAAGCGGCGCAGAAGGGTCGGCCCTTCCCTGGGGATGTGCCCGGGGCTGCATCTTGGGCCACCTGAGCGATCGGTTGCAGAACATCCTATCCACCGAGAGACCTTCCTGCCTGAGCTAAAGCGAGAAAGGCTCCCAAACTCGGCTGCCGCAGGAAGAGCAGTGGCACTGCCTATACCCAAGGGCAAAGAAATCGCATCAACATAAGGTGCCCAGCGCAAAGACTGACGGAGTCCCTCTACACTCTCTTTGAAGGCAGCACGGCTCTCTTCTAAGGCGCAGAGCCCTCCAGGCATGAGTTTCGGTGTGAGACTTGCGCCCTCACATCCCAGATCACAGCTTGCGACCCAGGCTCTGTAGGTCGCAGTATGAGTTGACTTCAATCTTCCTGAGGAGGTCCTCTCGTTCCAAACGCAGCCATGTCTAAGAAGAAAGGCTGCTATCCTGCGCCTCCGTGAGCTTACAAGAGTAGCCGGGGATGTGTACGCTCTCACGAGGTCACGTGCCCCTTCGGTCTCACGATCAGGAATCCAGACGTAGGAAATGTCACTTGCGGGACTGGGCATCTCTCTCAAGAGTATCGATGCGTCATTGCGATCGTTTTTGTGCCGGTTGTTCTTCGGGGACTTAGGAATGCTTGTTGCCGCAGCAATGTCACAGCTGAAGCCTGCAGCCTTCAGTGTGCGAGCAAGCTCATGGCCCGTACAGCCCGACTCGTACGCAAGGCGCACGGGCTGAGGTAGCTTCCCCAGCCACTCAAGAAGGTCCAAGACCATAGTAGAGCCACGAAGGCAGTGCTCCTTTACCTCTCCCGAAGTGACAACAGGCGCCTTGCACACGATACTCCTGGCGTGAACGTCCATTCCTACCTGCGTGGTATGCTCCCTCATGAAGGCCCCCTTTCTTCTCTTTGTGACCCTGGCTGAGGTTTGATGGTCTCATGCTGGCTCACGACTCAGGAGACAAGGGGGCTGTCTTGCTTTGGAGGAGACAGCCCACCAGCCTCTAAGCCGATGAACATATCGTCAGGTCACGAGAGACCAAATCGGGAGAAAAGCACCCACACGCAGCGATTGGCACCCACAGCGCCGGGGGACATCCATGCCACACCGCTCGACATGTCGTCCGGGCTTCGCTCCTCTACCTGCCTGATGCATGGACGGGCGTGGCCGATGGTACCGTGAAGTCCCACCTGGAGGTCTTTGGCGGTGCGGAACCCATCAGTCGCAGTGACTGGGATCGGATGTTCCAGGATGCCGACCAGCGCTACAACGATGCCTCCCACGCTGCCGAGCGGTATAGACGGGACGGCAAGGAGCATGAGGCGAAAATCGAGGATGGGTTTGCCGAAAGCGCCGAGGGGGAACGCAGCGCAGCGCAGGACATGCTCAATGGGATCGATGAGTATGTTGCGGCAACGGATGGGGCCTATAGCCAGGTGAACGAGATTCAGGCAGCCCTTGAACTCCTCAGGACCCCCCACCCTCAGGATGTCTCCCCCCTCGGCACGACGCTAGTCCTGTGGGCGGATGAAGGCCCTCACCTGGTTGCTGAAGCGGGCGTTCAGCACGGCGAAGAGCACGACCTCCAAGGCGAGCAGTGGTACCATGGTCGCGGTCATGCGCACGAAGATGTGTGCGCTCGCCGACCCGATGCTGATGAGGAACGCCATCGCGAAGCCCGTCAGCACGACCGCGAAGCCTATCGGCAGCGAGAACAGCACCTGGAGCTGGCGCTTTTGGATGCGCAGCACCTGCGCGACGGATAGCCCCATGCGGTTCAGGTTGCGCATGACGGGCAGGCTCTCGCGCACGTCGGAGAGCAGCCTGAAGTAGATGAGGCTGATCGATGCCACGATGAAGATGACCGAGAGCATGAGCGCGATGTAGGTGTTCATCTCGTAGGCGTATTCCTGCAGGACGATGGTCTCGATGCGGGGGATGAAGAGGAAGTTGTCCCCGTTGGCGAGTCCCACCCCGATGGTCTCGCGCACGCTCTCGCATGCCGCGCGCACCTCCTGCGCCTGGCCCTCGTCGTCCACGTCGAAGGTGAAGACTCGCACGTTCACGAACCTACCCGCATCGTGCAGTCGCTGCCAGTCGGCATCGGTCACGACGTAGCTGCCGAAGCGCTTCGCGTTGTCGAGCACGGGTGCGGACGTGCCGATGACCTCGAACGATCGACCTTCCGGCCCCTCGACCGAGCCCTCGTGCTCGGACGCTCCGGAGATGCTGACCGCCTGGCCGTCCTCGATCGAGAGCGTCGCGCCCGACTGCCGCTCGTACGCGCTCTGGGCGATGAACTTGGTCCCGAAGATGGTCTTCTCAGCCTGCAGCATGTCGTAGGAGTCTTCCGCATACGCTACGCCATTCGCATCGAGCTGCGATTCGATCTCGTCGATGTCCGATGCCTCGCGCACGTTGTCGCCGTACGAGAAGTACCCTATCGCGAAGGGAATGTCCTGTGTGATGTCCGCACGCACCGTCGTGACGAGCGCGAGCGAGACGATGATGGCGCTGAACGACATCGCGAGCATGACGGTTGACACGAACATCGTCATGACCGATCCCCTGAGCCTGTCGCGCAGGCCGGAGACCCAGATGGCGTTGCCGTTCTCCAGGTAGTAGCGCGAACGTGCGACTCGTGCGAGCGCGAGGAACGAGAACTGGCGGTACACGAGGAAGAGCCCGGTAAGCGTGCTCGCGATGATGAACCAGGGAATGACGCTCGCGAGCACGTCGTAGGGGTTCAGGAACATGCGCACGGGCGGGATGACACCAAACAAGCAGGTGCCACAACCGCAGGCGAGCAGGATGATGCCCAGGATGGCAAGGGGCTTCGAGAAGCGCATGTCGCGGCTCTCGTCAGCCTTGGCGGCGAGCAGCTCGACGATGGGGCGCTTGCATATCCCACGCGCCTGCATCGCGCTCGCCACGAGGAAGATGACGGCGAACGTGACGGCGGTCTGTACGATGGACGTTGCCGGGAACTGGTACGCGACGTCCTCCACGCGGATGATGCGCGCCATCAGCATGACCATGAGATGCCCGAAGACGAGCCCGATGACGAGGCCTGCGGCGATGGCGCTTGCGCCGATCAGAAGGCTCTCGAGCACGATGGACAGCTCAACCTGGCGCCTCTTCATGCCCATCGTGAGCAGAGCCCCGTACAGGCGGCGCTTGCGCTTCAGGAAGGCGCTCAGAGAGAGCCCTAGGAACCCGAGCGAATACACGGAGATGAAGGAAATCGCGAGACGCATGATGTCCTGCACGCTCTCGCTCTGCGCGAGCTGGGGATGGTTCATGTTGGCCGAGAACACGAAGAAGACCACGACCGAGAACACGCTGCTCAGCCAGAACGCGACGTAGCTCTCCTTGTCGCGCAGGACGTTGTTGAGGGCGAATCTGAAGAAGCTCATCTCACTTCGCCCCCATGAACTTGAGGACGTTCAGGATCTCGTCATAGAACGCCTGCCTGTCACCTTCGCGGTACAGCTCCTCCAGGATGCGGCCATCCTTGATGAAGATGGCGCGCGTGCAGAAGCATGCGGTCTTGGCATCGTGCGTGACGACGATGGTGGAGGTGCCACGCGATGCGTTGAGGTCCGCGAAGATGTGCATGACGCTCTCGGCAGCAGCCGAGTCGAGGTTGCCCGTGGGCTCGTCGGCCAGGAGGAGGTGCGGGTTGTGGATGATGGCGCGGGCGATGGCGGCGCGCTGGGCCTGGCCTCCCGACACCTCGTACGTCCGCTTGTCGAGGACCTCCCCTATGCCAAGGCTCTTGGCGATGCTCTCTGCCACGGTATTCATGCGTGCGGGCGGGATGCGGCGCATCATGAGCGGGAGCATGATGTTCTCGCGGATGGTCAGCGTGTCCACCAGGTTGAAGTCCTGGAAGACGAAGCCGAGCTCGTTGCGGCGGAACTCGGCGGCCTCGGACTCGCTCAGATGCGAGATGTCGCGTCCGCCGATGCGGATCTCGCCCGAGCTGAGCGGGAGGATGCCGGATATGAGGTTGAGCAGCGTGGACTTCCCCGATCCCGAGGCGCCCATGATGGCGATGAACTCGCCCTCCTCCATCCTCATGGACAGGTCGTTCACGGCACGCACCTGCACGTTGGTGCCGTATATCTTGCTTGCATGGTCAATGGTGAGGATCGTCATGATTGGTCTCCCTTCTGATCCGATGCAAGAAGCGTACGGAACGGGACGTGGCGCTGCCATCGAATGACGTGACAAAAGATGACGGGTCCTGTCACCTTTACGATGTCACCTTTACGGCTGCCGATGCGACGGCATGACAGCGACCTCGCGCGCACCCAAGGGCCGTCAGAGCGTGATGCTCACGCGGGTTCCGCGGCCAACCTCTGACTCCACCTCGATGTGGTGCCCAAGCCCATCGAGCACGCGCTTTGCCACGTAGAGTCCGATGCCTGACGACTGGTCGTGGTCGCGTCCGTTGCTCCCCGTGAAGTACAGGTCGAAGATGCGCGGCAGGTCACGCTTGCGGATGCCGATGCCGTGGTCCGTGATGTGCAGGGTCACGCCGTCCGCCGTTGCCTCTGCCCCCACCTCGACCGTGGACCCCACATCCGAGTACTTCACGGCGTTGTGCAGTGCCTGCTCGACCACGAACGCGAGCCACTTGCCGTCGGTGCGCACGTGCAGCGACGCGTCCACGCTCGACGTCGGGAACACCTCCCTCTGCACGAAGAGGCGGCGATCCTTCGCGATGACGCCATCGACCAGGTCCTTGAGCGAGACCTCCTCGACGGCGAGGTCCGATGCGAGCCGGTCCATGCGCACGAGGCCCAGGATCAGGTCGAGCTGCCCCTGCAGACGGTCGAGCTCGCACAGCGCGTCGAACGAGTCGGTGCGCCCGGGATCCTTCTGCACCATCAGGCGCAGGACGCTCACCGGCGTCTTCATCTGGTGCACCCACTGCATGACGTGCGTCCGCCAGCGGAGCATCGCGTCGTCCCGCTCGTTCAGGCGACGCTGGTAGCTTCGATACGCGTCGCGGCTGCGTACGATGTACGCCTCGGCCACGGGGTCGGTGCTGTGCCGGTCGATCAGGGACTCCATGTCATCGAGGTCCCCCTCGAGGCTCTCGTAGAGGGCGCGCTTGCGCAGGAACCTCACAGTGAGGAACACGACGAGCACGAAGGTCGAGACGAGGAGGAAGTACGCGACGCCGCCCGCCGTGGCGAACCCCTGGGCAAAGTGGAACGCGAGCGCGAGCGTCACGGACTCGAAGGCGAACAGGGCGATGACGTCGAGATGGTCCCTCAGGAAGAGCCTCATGACCGGTCCCTGCCGATGATGAGCCGGTAGCCCACGCTGCGCACGACCCTGATCTCGACGGGGATGTTGGCCTCGGCGAAGCGGTCGCGCAGGCGGCGGATGTTGACGTTCAGGGTGTTGGTCTCCACGAAGCCCTCCCCGTCCCAGGCGGCCATGTACAGGTCGCCGCGACGTGCCGTCTGCGGGTAGGACCTCAGCAGGCATTCGAAGAGGCTCGCCTCGATGGCGGAGAGCTCGACCGAGACGCCGTGGTACTCGGCCTTGAGGAGCCCCGGGAAGAAGGCGAGCCCATCGCGCTCGATGGATGCCACCTCCGATGTGGCGGGCGCGAGCTCCCCGTAGTTGCGCCGCAGCTGCGCCTGGACCTTGGCGAGCAGCACGTCGAGGTCGAAGGGCTTCGTCACGTAGTCGTCGGCGCCGGCCTCCATGCCCCGCACCTGGTCGGAGGCGGCATCGCGCGCCGATACCATGACGATGGGGACGCGAGAGGACTCGCGGATGCGCCGGCACCAGAAGAAGCCGTCATACCTCGGCAGGTTCACGTCGAGCAGGATGAGCGCGGGGTCGATGGTGCGGGCCTGGGCGTCGATGTCATCGAACGACTCCGCGACGCGACATGCGTAGCGGTAGCGTTCCAGCAGGCCGGAGACCTGCCGTGCGAGGGCGGTGTCGTCTTCTACGATGAGGATGGGGCGCATCGGCAGGCCTTTCGTTCGCTTGACCCGTTAATTCTCGCCGGTGCGCGGGCATTGGGCAAGGGTTAACCAGGGGCGCGGTTGACGGGTGGAGACGAGCGATGCTATTAGGAAACGCTTAAATGTTATGCGAAATATAAGAATACAGATGACTTAGAAACATGCGACAGCTCAGACGGTGAAGATGTGAGCAAGTAACATATCAGAAGGGGCGAGGTCCTCATGCCAACGGAGAAGAGCCCCCTCTGGTGGTGGCATGACGGCGGTTGGACCGGTCGGCATGCCGCATCGCAGGACCTTGGGCGTAGGTGCCACCATGTTCGTCGGGAAAAGGAGTGTGCTGGGTCCATCCCAACTCTCGAAATAGTGAGAGCACATCATATTCCCTGTCTGCTTTGCACTCTGTCCAGTTAGGAATGAGGTTCTACGGACAAGGGAGGAGGACGTCGTGGAATTGCATGATGTACGGTCCATATCTGAACTCGAAAGACTGTATCGGTCGCAGCGTGAACAGCTGAGTATGGGAGTGCGGGAGAAGCACAGACGTCAGGAGGAGCTTCTAGAGCAGACATACCGCATGGACGCCACTGGCCGTCGCACTGAGGACGATCTGTACTACACCATGAGGAACCTTTCCGGCGACACAGCCGTCGAGCTGGGACAGACACTATGGAAGATAGAGATGGAAGGTGCGGCGGCAAGGCGGAGCATGCAGTCCGAGATCGTCAGTCTCGAGGAAGAGGAGGTGGCTGACCGGAGGAGCATCGATCGTCTGGATGACGAGTACGCCCTTAGGAAGCGCGCGCTTTTCAGATCTGAGGAAGGGCGCTGAGGTCGTGACGTTGTGGCAGGTTCTATAGGTGTATGGGCTAGCGCAGTGTCGCACGAGAGCCACGCGTCGAGAAACGGAGCCTTGGGGAGAAAGGTGAGCAGTCATGTGCGGAGGAATCAACTCGAATGGCGTGTCAGCTGACGATGTGGCATCGACCTTGCGAAATAGTCTCGGTGACTACCTCGACTTTTCCCTGCAGAACCTGGGGGAGGGCGGCAGTGATGGCAGCGGTCTGGGAGATGGTGCCGTCGCGGCCCCTGTGTCGGGGAACGCTGATCATGATGCCCTCAATGGAACAGTGACCGATGCCCTGCACGCATGGAGCGATTTGATTGATGCCGATGCCGGGGCGGTTGTTGACGCGGCCTCCGTATTCGAGGATGTCGATGCGCAGGCGGCAGCCCGCATGCTTGGCGTGGACAGCGGATAAGACGGAGGCGGCCACATGAACAAGATAGGTTCGGCATGACCAATCTGGTGCTGTCGTAGGTTGATGGGGGTCTCTCAATGGGAGATGGAATAAGAATTGATAAGAACGAGTTCAACAATCGCCTAAACACCGAGATCAATGCGCTGAATGATGAATCATCCAAGGCTGAGAAGCAGGTTGACACCATGGCAAACTTCTCTCCCGAGGGCTTTGGCCTGACTGGCGATGGGTACCAGGCATTTCGTGATCTTGTGAACGGTAGGGCGACCATAGCGAAGGCGCACTACGTGTTCTTCCAGCGGATTATTGCTGCCGATGAGGCAAACCGTGGTGCGATGACGCAGGTCAAGGATTTTGCGGATGACAACACGGTTAATACTGCCAGGTGTCAGCAACGCATAGATGATGCTCGAAGCGAGATAACAAGCATCAACGGGGAGCGGTCGCAAGCTTTGAGTACGTCTGGAGGCGGTACTACCGGCAGCAATTTTGGAGATTCGCAGCTACAGGCTACAGAAGATTACTACCAAGGGCTTATCGACGCTCAGAATCAAATTATCCAAGCCAACCAGGAGGCCATCGATAGCGTGGCGACATACCAGACGGCTGTGAATGAGATGTATGGAGAGGCCGAGACGCTTGCCAACAGTATGCTACAAGCGGCAACCAATGCCATAGCGAATCGCATCTCCAATGGTAGCTATGGGGATATGTCGTGGGCCGATGGCCAGGATGGCCGCTACAGCAACGTGAACGATGCATATGATGCAGCACAGATTCGAGCTGACCTCATGCCAAACGGGGAGATCAATGCCGATAAGGTCAGGGAGTTGTTCGGCAAGGACAATCTCACGGATGCCGAGAAACGGGCATTGGGGATGATTTATGCAGATCTCATTTCAAGGGCCCAAGCCGGCGACAATGGACCGCTCAACGCATTCTTGAATCTTGGGTATCAACAGACAGGTCAGGATATAAGCCATGATGTAATGCCACCATATAGTGGAATCAGCGGTGCGACAACATATACAGCAACCTTTACACAGCTTCCTGGTTTCAAAATTGCGCTTGCTAGCTGGGCAGATGATAGCTATTTGCCTGTTGGTATCCCGAGGGACAGAATAAATTCCTGTGACGCTACTGCCATGGCACTTATAATGAGTCCCGCCTATACCAGGTCCGCTGAATATGATGCCATGTATGAACAGGCCCCGCACTTTGATTCGAATATCCAGGTCTACTTCTCAAAGTATACGCCAACCCACAAACAGCAGGATAAAGCTATACCTGATTCTTTTCATTTGGAGACAATCGCGTTTGGCAATGACTACGAGTCGCATGCCACATATGATTCGAGTCCTGATGTCAATGCCGATGAAATGTCAGTCTATCTCGCTGAGCAGGGACTTGAAGATCCGAAGGATAAGGCTATTGCCAAAGCGGGCAAGGGAATTTTTTCAGGGATTACGGGCTTTGGTTTTCCTGTTGATGCCCAGTCTTCAGCGGATAGTATCTTAAGCGCTCTTGGCAAGGGGGTATCCAGTACGAGTATGGCAGGAATAGGTCTCACTTTTGCCAAGGCGGGTGTAGATGGGCTGGCAGAATATTATAAGACCCAGGATGCCAATAAGGAACTTATCACTATCGGAAATGTGAATGATCTTTCCACAGACGCTGACGTAACCTTCCGTGACGGTGCTCATGGTGGTAGGGGTGGCGTCGTGGCCAATGGTGATGGCGTAGCTGTACAGGCTGGCTCGCCAACGCAGGAACAGCAGCGTGCGTATGCGAAGGCATGGGAACAATATGAGGCATGGGCAGAGGATCATTCTCAGCCTGACCCCTCCAATCCTGGTAGTTCCAAGCCAGATAAAACATATACGGACTGGCTCAACGACGCGGCCCCTGGTTCCTCGGAGAACAACATGCAAAAGATATGGGACGACGTGAAGAACGGCGGATGATGAGGCTGGGCAAGAAGCACGATGTCGTTCTCTGCCCTTCAGGATGCGTTGGGTTTCCTGATTGAGAGCATCCCATATGCTTACCACCTTCCGCTCGTCAGACAGAGTCGCAAACGGCCCCGATGCGGTCACGGAGATATCCAACGCCTATAATGACGGATCGTCACTATTGTTATCGGATTCTCCAAGGTGGCGCGACGGACAGGGACGCTTGAGTGCGGACGCGTGCGCTCGCGGTGCGATGCCCTTGTCACCGTGCGGCAGCGTGAGCACTGCGGGATCCGACTACCATGGAAAGGAAGCGTCATGATGATAGGCACCAGTACAAGGCACGCGAGGATCGGCAGGCTGGTGGCCACCCTTGCCGCGCTTCTCCCGCTTGCGTTCGTCGTCGTCCTTCTCGCGGGCTGCCACTCCTCCAAGTCGTACTCGTTCAACGTCTCCACGGGCGACAGCATCAAGGTCGAGCTGGACACGTCGAAGGGCGGGCTCGACCTTCAGACGAGCGACGACAATTCCAAGTTCACGATCGCGAAGGACGGTGACACGGAGACCCAGGGGCTCTTTGCCGAGGAGAGTGCGTACGACCACTACCAGGAGCTGGGCAAGCGCTCTGCTGGCGGCACCAGTGACTACCAGGCGGGCACGACCAAGGACGGCAACGAGTACTTCTCGTATACGGTCAATGGCAACGAGTGGGACTACTTCATCAAGGTCAAGGACTCGCACACGGTGATCGTGCTGACCAACACCGTCTCGCAGGAGTCCGCCCAGGAGGCGTTCGAGCAGTTGAGCCTCTCCTTGGACAAGTAGCTGCACGACGCACCTAGTGTCTGCGGTCGTTCGGTCGCTTGGCGGGTCGTGTGGGTGCGATTTGCTTCCCTGTGGGTGCCAATCGATTCGTGTGGGTGCCTTTCTCCCGGAGTCGTCTCCAGCGACCTGCTGTTTTGTGGGCCGTCTGCGGGAGAAAGGCACCCACACGCAGCGAAAGGCACCCACATGGCGTCGTTATGGTGCACGAAACGTACGTCGCCGCGCGTCGGTCTACGCCCGCCGCCTGGCCTCGATCGCCGCGGCCAAAAGGTCCGCGTCCAGGGGCGACGGCACCAGCCTGCCGCGCTCGTGCTGGGACCCCTCGGTGCCGCGCGCCAGCACGCAGACCACCACGTGTGTGGGGTCGTCCGCCGCAAGGTCTACGGCACGCCGCACGGCCTCGGCACGGTCGGGCACGATCTCGTAGGGCGTTCCCGCGGGCGTGGACGCCGCCATCTCGCGGCAGATGTCTTCCACGCGCTCGAACCCGGGATCATCCTTCGTGAAGATGAGCCGGTCGGTCCAGCGGGCCGCCTCGGCGGGCAGCTCGCGGCGGCGTTCCACGGCCTTGTCGCCCGTGGCGCCGAACACCGCGATGACCTTGCATCCCGGGAACTCCTGTCGCACGGCCGGGAAGAGGCGCGAGAAGGCCATCTTGTTGTGGGCGAAGTCCACGATGCCCGTGAGGCCCAGCTCGGGCGCGTCCACGATCTCCATGCGGCCGGGCACACGCGTGCGTGCGAGTCCCCGCACGGTCTCGTCGGCCGGGATGCCCAGGTACTCGGCGCAGCATATGGCCGCCAGGGCGTTCTCCACGTTGAACGAGCCGGGCATGCCGAGCTCGGCCTTGCCCTCCCAGCTGGGGGTATGCACCCAGAAGTGCAGGTGACCAAACGAGGGTTCGACGTCCCGCGCCCACACGTCCGCATCGCGCCCCCTCAGGGAGAAGGTCAGGAGCCTCTCGCAGCCGTGCGCCGCCGCAAGGATGCGCTCCACGTGGTCGGCATCCAGGTTGACTACGGCGCGCCGCGCCTGCTCGAAGATGCGCAGCTTGCTGGAGAAATAGTCCTCGAACGTGGGGTGCTCGAGCGGCGAGATGTGGTCCTCGCCGATGTTGGTGAACGCGGCCACGTCCAGCCTGAGGCAGTCGACGCGATGGTACTTGAGCGCCTGGCTGGAGACCTCCATCACGGCATAGCGCAGCCCGGCATCGCGCATGGTGGCGAGGTGCCGCCACAGGTCGGGCGCCTCGGGCGTCGTGTTGACGGACTCGCCGCTCCCGACGCCGTCGATGGTCTCGATGGAGCCGATGAGCCCCACGCCCTGGGCGGGCGGCGTCGCACCGCACACCCTTGTGGCCACGTGCTCCGCCAGGATGGCACGCAGCAGGTAGGCCGTTGTGGACTTGCCCTTGGTGCCCGTGAGCCCCACTACCGTGAGCGCGCGGTCGGGGTGGCCCCAAGCCTCCGCGGAGGCGACGGCCATGGCACGGCGGAGCCGGTCATCGGGCGCGGCGAGGGCGGGCACGCCGGGCGCGGCGGCCGCCAGCTCGTTCGCATGCGACTCGTCGCACAGGTAGGCGCAGGCGCCCGCCTCGAGCGCCTTGGTGAGGTACGCGGTCTTGAACTGGGTGCCCTTGCACACGAAGAGATGCCCCGGACGGATGACGCGGGAGTCGCAGTCGGCACCCGTCAGCGCCAGCGCCCGCTCCTCGGCGGAGAGCGCCGTGCGCGGTGTCGCAAGCCCCTCGTCCGCCAGCTGGCGTGCCAGGTCGCCCAGCGTCGTGTGAGTCCGTGCCATCTCACCCATGGACGGCCCTCCCGCTATCGCAGCGCCACGAGCGTGCGGGCAGCCTCGCACCAGCCGTCGACGGACGGCGCGCTGGACACCCAGGCGTTGCCTGCGGTGGCAAGTGCGGCCTGCACCTTGGGGTTCCTGATGCCGTTGCTCATGATGAGGAAGGTGCCCACATACGGTGCCATCGTGCAGTCCGCCGACGAGTCGCCGCAGGCCATGACCTCGGCGGGATCCCAGCCCATGAGCTCGATATAGCGCTGGAGCGCCGTGCCCTTGTCCAGCCCGCGCGGGTTGAGGTGATAGGTGTGGACGTCCTCCACCGTGCCGTCCTCGAAGGCGGGCAGGATGGTCGGGCCCGTTATGGTGGTCACGAGGCCGTTGTCCACCAGCTCGAGGGGTAGGCTCGTCTCGTCGAGCATGGCCTGCGCCTCGTCCTCCACCACGGCGCCGCGCAGCGCCACGGACACCTCGCGATACTGGTAGCCGATGCCGTTGTCGTTGTAGAGCTCCAGCGAGTCGAACCAGCGCGCGAGCAGGCGGTCCACGATGCCCGTCTCCATGATCAGGTCGTGGGGCGTCAGATCGCAGTCGGGATCGTAGGGCATCTCGGCCGTGAAGTACTCCCACGTTGCGTTGGCCCCCTCGTGCGTGCACAGGACGCCGCCCATCTCGCCGATCCAGCTGGTGAGGCCCAGCATGCGCGCATCCTCGCGGATCATGGCACGGTTGCGGCCCGAGCAGGGTGTGACGTCGATGTCCGCCTCCCTGAGCGTCACGAGCGTCTGGGGCAGCTCGAACGAGGGCTGGCGATCGGCGTTGGTCAGGGCGGTGCCATGGCTGACCATGGTGTTGTCCAGGTCGGTCACGATGTGGCGCACCCTGCCCAGCTGCTGGCGGAGGTCGTCGGGCAGCGCGCTCGAGGAGCGGGGGAACGTGGGAAGCGAGAGTGCGGGCATAGGGGTCCTTTCCTGAGGGGCCAGGGAACCAGGTGCGTGGCGAACGTCACAACCTTTCTTATAGTACGACACCGTGCCCCTGCGGGCCTTCGTGCGGACCTGGCGAGGGGCTGTGATACACTCCATCTGCACGGGCGGTTGGCGCAGCGGCGAGCGCAGGTGCCTTACACGCACAAGGTCGGGGGTTCGAATCCCTCACCGCCCACCACGTTCACCCATCCGGACGTCACGGCCGTGGCGTCCTTTTTTCAAAGCGAGGAGCCCATGCCAACCAGCCCAGACGCCTCCGGACGATGCGAGCGCAGCCGTGGTCGCGCGGCGGACGAGCTGCGCCCCGTCACGCTTACCCCTGGCGTGATGAAGAACGCCGATGGCTCGTGCCTGGCAGCGTTCGGCGACACGCGCGTGCTGTGCAGCGCCACGGTGGAGGAGGGCGTCCCCGCGTGGCGAAGGGGCCAGCGCGCCGGCTGGGTGACGGCCGAGTACGCCATGCTGCCCGCCTCGACCAACCGCCGCAGCCCGCGCGAGCATGCCAAGCGCAAGGGTCGCTCCATGGAGATCGAGCGGCTCGTGGGACGCAGCCTGCGCGCCGTGGTGAACCTGCGAAGGCTGGGGGAGCTCACCATCATCTGCGACTGCGACGTCATCCAAGCGGATGGCGGTACGCGGACCGCGGCCATCACCGGGGCATGGGTGGCCCTGCACGACGCCGTGGCGGCGCTGCTCGAGCAGGGCGCGCTCAAGCGCAGCCCGCTCACGGGACAGGTGGCGGCCATCTCCATGGGGTACGTGGGCGGCGAGGCGCTGCTCGACTTGGACTATCCCGAGGACTCCCATGCCGAGGTGGACATGAACCTCGTGGGCTGCGAGGACGACCGGATCGTGGAGGTGCAGGGCACCGGCGAGCGCGCGACGCTGGGTCGCCCCCAGCTCGACGTCCTGCTCGACCTGGGACAAGAGGGCATCCGCCAGCTGCTGGGGCTGCAGCGTCAGGCGGTCGGGCACGAGGGCGAGCGGGCACTCGGCGGACGATAGGGCATAGGACCAAGGAGCATCCATGGCACACGTCGACATCAACGAGCTCGACCCCGCGCACACCGTGGTGGTGGCCACGGGCAACGCGCACAAGGTGACGGAGATAGAGGCCATCATCACGCCCGTGATGGAGGGCGTGCGCTTCGTTGCCCTCGGCGAACTGGGCGACTATCCCGATCCGGTCGAGGACGGCGAGACCTTCCACGACAACGCCCTTATCAAGGCGCGTGCCGCGCTGGACGCGACGGGTCTCGTCATGGCCGTCGCCGACGACTCGGGCCTCTGCGTGGACGCGCTCGACGGCGCGCCGGGAATCCACTCCGCGCGTTGGGCGGGCGAGCATGGCAACGACGGCGCCAACAACGAGAAGCTCCTGCGCGAGCTGGCCGACGTTCCCCCGGAGGGCCGCGGCGCGCACTTCCACTCGTCCATCGTCCTCGTCGAGCGCGACGAGGACGGCGAGGAGGTGCTGTCTGGCGAGGGGGACTGCCTCGGTTCCATTGGCTTTGCGCCCGTGGGCACGAACGGCTTTGGCTACGACCCACTGTTCCATCCCGACGACACGCCCGGCAAGGCCATGGCCGAGCTTTTGCCGGCGGAGAAGAACGCCATCAGCCACCGCTTCCACGCGCTGCAGGACCTCGCGGCCAAGCTGTAGGCGCCAAGACGTTGTGACACCTCAGGCAGCGACGCCCCCCACGGGGTTGCCTTCCCGCTGTGCGGCGCCCTCGCCAAGCGGCGCGCCTCGGTAGGCTCGTGCCTGGAGTCCTGCGCGTTCCCGGTGCTTCGGTATGGCGCCAGCCCTCCCCGGGCATGTCACGCCCGTACTTCCGTGAAGAGACTCGGGAGGATGACCATGTACCTGGAGAACGTGAACTCCCCCGAGGACGTCAAGAGGCTCGACGCCACTGGCCTCAAGGGCCTGGCCGACGAGCTGCGCTCCGCCCTGCTCGTGCGGCCAGCAAGCATGGCGGCCACTTTGGCCCCAACTTTGGCCTCATCGAGGCGACCGTCGCCCTGCACGTCGTGTTCGACTCGCCGCGCGACCACGACCTCCTCGAGGTGGGCCACGCCTCCACGTCGGTGAGCCTGGCGCTGGGCCTGGCCAAGGCCCGCGACCTGGCGGGCGGCACCGAGAACGTCATCGCCGTCATCGGCGACGGCTCCCTCTCTGGCGGCGAGGCGCTCGAGGCCTTGGACGTTGCCGGCGGCGAGCTGAACAGCAGTCTCATCATCGTGTTCAACGACAACCAGATGTCCATCGCGGAGAACCATGGCGGCATCTCTCGCCGCATGGTGCGGCACTGCCTGTTGCCGCTCCGGGAAGACCGATACGTGGTCCCACCCTTCCAAAGTGCGCACGCAATGCATCTCATATGCATTCCGCGCGGCGTTTGCCCAGTTGGAGGCTTCCAGAATCCCATTGCGTGCGCACTTTGAGCGACATCTCTCAAGTACAAGCCCCCTGTCCGTCACTCCCGGGACTTGAGTCTGCGAGCGACGGGACCTATGCTTACGTCAACAGGTCCTACGGGCCAGGGAGGAGGGCTCATGCGGTACGTAGCGTTCGGTACGCGAAGGGTGAAGGTGTCTGAGGTCATCCTGGGTCTCATGCGCATCGGCGAGATGACGCCCACTCAGGTGGCGGAACTGGTGCAGACGGGCTTGGACGCAGGTGTCAACGCGCTCGACACCGCCGACATCTATGGGGATGGCCTATGCGAGGAGATCCTGGGCGACACCTTTGCCGCCAACCGTGGCCTGCGCGATCGCGTATGGCTGCAGACCAAGGTGGGCATCCGCCGTCACGAGGATCCCACGTTCACGTACTTCGACTTCTCCAAGGAGCACATCATCGAGGGCGTGAATGCAAGCCTCAAGCGCCTCCAGACCGATCACGTCGACTCGCTGCTGCTGCACCGCCCCGACGTCCTCATGGTGCCCGAGGAGGTCGCCGATGCCTTTCAGACCCTGCACGACCAGGGCAAGGTCCTCGACTTTGGCGTCTCCAACCAGAATCCCGCGTTGATGGGGCGCCTGCAGCACTACATCGGATTTCCGCTTGTCGTCAACCAGGTGCAGCTGTCCGTGGCATTCGCGCCCGCGTTCGAGGGCGCGTTCAACGTCAACATGGAGAACGACGCCTCGCCCATGCGCGACGGGGGCATCTTCGAGTATGCCTGCCTGCACGACCAGGTCATCCAGGCATGGTCGGTCATGCAGCACGGCTACTTCCAGGGCGTCTTTTTGGGCGATCCCTCCTATGCCGCGCTCAACGAGAGCCTCGAGCGCATCGCCGGCGAGCATGACACCAGCCCCACGGCCGTGGCCATCGCCTGGGTCCTGCGCCATCCGGCAAAGATGCAGGCCGTCATCGGTACCACCAAGCCCGAGCGCGTGCGGCTCTCGGCGGCTGCCTGCGACTTCGAGCTTACGCGCGAGGAGTGGTACGAGCTCTATCTCGCGGCGGGCCGCCAGCTGCCGTAGGCCTTGGGGGTACCGGTCAGGCCGAAGATAGTCGTCACGGACGGAGGCAGGATGGCGGACCATATCATCGACGAGGCCATCGACTATGCAAGCAGGCCGTTCGAGGAGGATGCGAGCGGCCACGACCTCGGACACTCCCTGCGTGTATGGAGAGGTGCCATGCTCATCGCGAGGAATGAGCCTTCGAGCGATGCCTTTGTGGTGGCGCTGGCGGCCATCCTGCATGACGTCGACGACCACAAGCTCTTCCTGACGAGGGGCAACGCAAACGCCCGCGCGTTTCTCGATGGGGTGCAGGTGGACCCGGACAAGGTCGAGCGCATCTGCGAGGCCATCAACTCTGTGTCGTTCAGCCAGAACAGGGGGAGAAGGCCGAGCACCATCGAGGGGAAGATCGTTCAGGACGCCGATCGGCTTGACGCCATCGGTGCCATCGGGATTGCCAGGGCATTCGCGTACGGCGGCGCACATGGCAGGGGCATGGAGTCCTCCGTTCGGCACTTTCACGAAAAGCTCCTGCTGCTGGTGGACGAAATGAACACCGACATGGGCAGGAAGCTCGCGGAGTCGCGCCACGCCTTCCTTCTGGCATTCCTGGACGAGTTCTCGGAGGAGATGAGCCTCACCGTCTGAGCGTGCCTCCTACCAATTGCACGGTGCATCGAGCCTCGTGAACGCGGGGAGGGGGGACCTGGTCGATCAGGAGGCCCTGTGCGAGGGGCTGGACGCGGGCCATCTTGCGGGTGCGGCGCTCGACGTGACCACCCCGGAGCCGCTGCCCGAGGGCTCCCGCCTGTGGAGCACGAGGAACCTCGTCGTGACGCCGCATGTGGGTGGCTTCTTCCATCTCCCCGTCACCAGGGAGTATGTGGTGCGCATCGCCCTGGACAACGTCGCCCGCTACAGGGATGGACGGCCCCTGCGCAACGTCGTCGCACGGTAGGTGTCCCGCGCCTGCGTGATGGCGGGGCTACCTCCCCTGTGCCTCGGTGCTGATGTCGGAGTCCAGGGCCACCTGGAACGTGTAGTTGGGATAGCGGCGCTTGAGGATGCCCCTGACCTTGTCGATGACCTCCTCGCGATCCGGCGCGTCAAAGCTCACCACGAGGTCGAAGCGGATGGACTTGGCCTCCTCGTCCACGTAGAAGCCATGGACCTCGAGCACGTTGTCGTTGGCGTACGCGATGTCGTAGACGTCGTGGCGGATCTTGGTGGCCAGGGCACCGCCCTCGTTGCGGGCGTAGATGCCCACCGTGTGCAGCACGACGCCGCACTCGCGGTAGACCTTGTTCTCGATCGTGCGTGTGAGCTCGTCGATCTGGTTGGCCGTCAGCTCGTCGGGCACCTCGATGTGCACGCTGCCCCAGAGCGTGTCGGGGCCATAGTCCTCGAGCAGGAGGTCGTAGGCGCCGTCGACGCCGTTGACGGACGCGACCGTTTGCTTGACCGTACGCGTGAGGTCGGCATCGACGCGCTCGCCGATGATCTTCGAGAGCACCTCGCGCAGGATGTCCACGCCCGCCTTGATGATGACGATGGCGATGACCAGGCCCAACCACGCCTCCAGGCTCACGCCCGTGAAGACGAAGACGAGCGCCGCGACCAGCGTGGCCGCGGAGAGGATGGAGTCCGTGAGGGCATCGGTGCCCGAGGCCACGAGCGAGCCGGAGTTGATGCGGCGGCCGACCCCGCGCGTGTAGAGGCCCAGCACGACCTTGGCCACCACGGCCACGGCGACGACCACGAGCGTCATTGCACCGTAGTCGGGCAGCTCCGGGGAGAGGATGCGCTGGATGGACTCGGTTGCGGCGGTGATGCCCGCCCACAGCACGATGACGGCGATGATGACCGTCGTGAGGTACTCGACGCGCCCGTAGCCAAAGGGGTGCTTGCGATCGGGCTGCCTGCCGGCAAGCTTGGTGCCCACGATGGTGATGATGGACGACGCGGCATCCGACAGGTTGTTGACGGCGTCGAGCACGATGGCGATGGAGTTTGCGATCAGGCCAAACGTCGCCTTGAAGGTCGCGAGCAGGAGGTTTGCCACGATGCCGACGACGCTCACGCGCACGACCTGCGCGCCGCGCGACGCGGCGCCCTCCTCGATGATGCGGCCGTCGACCTTCTCGGTCGTGACCCCCACGGCATTCCCTTGCGTTCCGGTCATTGTCCTCTCCCTATGGTGCCGCCCACCGATGGCGTCGTGCCGGGTGGCGCCGCATCCCAGAAGCCATCCTCGTATCGCGGGACGCTGCCCCGCGTGTCCAGGGTAGTTCTATACCCGCTCTGCAGGCCCGTCCTGCTGCGGGAGGCGGCGGCATCCCGAATTCATACATGCATGCGGCCCAGCGCTGCGAGGCCGACAAGGCGGGCCCCTCGCGCTGCCCTGGTTTGGGAAGCTGAACTATGCGGCTCTGGGCATCGCGCTGTTCACGACGACGCGACGGGACATGGAGACGCTCCGGAGTACAAGGCTCTGCGAGGCGTGCGCACCTGGAGGGTGCTCCCGACAATTTCGCTGGTCAGCAGCCACGTCATCATGAAACGCCCCGCCGCGCACCTGCGCCAGGGCGTTTGGGCACCCAGGGCGAGAAATGCAGCGGAATTGCGTAGATGCCCTCTCATGGCGCGACAAAGTGTTTGTCTGACTATACTCAGCGCCAGCACGTGATTCCAAGCACGTCGTTCGTGTACTGATCATTCGAGTAGTAAGGACATGCGCGTGCGTTACATATCCGAGAAGTACCTGTCTGGGTCACGGAACTTCAAGGGTGAGATCACCCATCTCAGCCTCAACTACAAGGAGAACTTCAACTGGGCCTATGACATCGTGGACGACATCGCCACGGTCGAGCCCGACCGGCCCGCGATGGTCTGGGCAAACCCCGAGGGCGAGGAGCACCGCTTCTCGTTCGCCGACATCAAGTACTGGTCCGACAAGACAGCCAACTTCCTCATGAGCCAGGGCATCCACAAGGGGGACATGGTCCTGGTCATCCTCAGGCGCCACTACCAGTTCTGGTTCACCGCGGTGGCGCTGCACAAGATCGGCGCGGTCCTGGTGCCCGCCACCTTCATGCTGCGCGGGCGCGACATGGAGTACCGTCTCAGGGCCGCGGGCATCAAGGCGTGCATCGTGACGGACAAGGGGGACGTGGCCGGCATCGTGGATGGCGTGGCCGATGGCTGCCCCGACCTCAAGGTGCGCATGATCGTCAATGGCGGTGGTGCCGGCATGGGCAACGGTGGTCGACCGAGCGATAGGGACGCCTGGCTCTCCGACCCCGACCACGTCTGCGAGCTGGCCAGCAAGCGGCCGGGATGGGTGGACTTCAACACGGGTGTCCGTGCGGCGGCAAGCAGCTGGGAGCGCGTGCCCATGAGCGTGCACGAGCCCTTCATCATGTACTTCTCGTCCGGCACCTCGGGCGAGCCCAAGATGGTGCTGCACAACGGCACCTATGCGCTGGCCCATACCGTGACGGCCAAGCTCTGGCACAACGTCACGGGCGATGGCGGCCTGCACTTCACCATCGCGGACACGGGCTGGGGCAAGGCCGTATGGGGCAAGTTCTACGGGTCCTGGACCATGGAGACGGCCGTCCTCACCTACGACTTCGATCGCTTCCACGCGGACGAGATCCTCGATCTCATCCCGCGCTACCGCGTGACCACGCTGTGCTGCCCGCCCACGATGTACCGCCTCATGAAGCGGACGGACTTCGGCACGCACGACCTCTCGTCGCTCAAGTACTGCACGACGGCGGGCGAGGCGCTCAACCCCGACCTCTTCTACTTCTGGCTGGAACGCACGGGGCTCTCCATCTACGAGGGCTTCGGCCAGACCGAGACGCCCCTCACCGTCGCCAACCTCAACAACTCCACGCTGCGTCCCGGCTCCATGGGGAAGGTCGTGCCGCTGTTTGACGTGCGCGTGCTGCGTTCCGACGGCACCGAGTGCGACGAGGACGAGACGGGCGAGATCTGCATCCGCTACGACCACAACGACCCGCCCGCGGGCGTCCTGATGGAGTACTACCGCAATCCCGAGAAGACCCACGAGACCATCCACGGTGGCTGGTATCACACGGGTGACACCGCGCGCAGGGACGGCGACGGCTACCTCTGGTACGTGGGCCGCATCGACGATGTCATCAACTCGTCGGGCTACCGCATCGGGCCGACGGAGATCGAGAGCATCCTGCTCCGGCGTCCCGAGGTGCGCGAATGTGCCGTCACGGGCGTGCCCGACAAGGTGCGCGGCCTGGCCGTGAAGGCGTCCGTCGTGCTCGTTGAGGGCGTCGAGGGCAGCGAGGCCCTCACCAGGGAGCTGCAGGACTACGTCAAGGGCGAGACGGCCCCCTACAAGTACCCGCGCATCATCGACTATGTGGACGAGCTGCCCAAGACCGTCAACGGCAAGATCAGACGCGCCGAGATCCGCGAGCGTGACGAACGGTCCGCGCAGAGGGGTCTGCTCTAGGCGCGGACGGGTGTCGGGCTCCTTGCTCGGAGAGGCGCGCCCTCCCCTGGTCCCATGGAAAAACAGTGTTACAATAAGCCGCGTACGGCAGAGTAGGATGATGCGGGGATGCGAAGGGGAGGTGGGCCATGCGCAGGACGGCCGAGGAGAGCGCGGGCGTGCGGCAGCGGCTCATCGCCGCGGCGGCACGCGAGTTTGCCCAGCTCGGCTACGAGCGGGCGTCGCTGCGCCACATCTGTGCGAAGGCGCGCACCTCGACCGGCTCGCTCTACTCGCTCTTCGGCAGCAAGGAGGAGCTGTTCCGCAGCGTGCTCGAGCCCGTGACGGGCCACCTCCTCGCGGTGCTCGCCCGCCATCACGCCGCAGAGCTCTCCGTGGACTGGACGAGCGGGCTTTCCGACCCAGTGTTTTCCGTCGAGGAGGACCTCAGGGCTGTCGCAGCGGTGTACGACACCATCGAGGGATGTCCCGACGTGAGGGACATCCTCCTCAACAACCGCAAGCAGCCGCCCGTGCGGGACTTCTTCGACCAGGTGGCGGACATGCTGGCCACCCATATGCGGAGCCTCGTGGGACGGGAGGCCCTGCGGGAAACCCCCTACGTGGGCGTGGACGACTACCTCTGCCACTGGATGTCGCACCAGCAGATCGACATGATCATCCACCTCCTCACGCACCCCCTCGACCACGAGGAGGCCCTGCGTGAGATCGATGCGATGGTGCGCTTCGATCGCGGTGGCGTCTTCGCGCTCATCGTGCGCGCCGAGCGCTCGGCTGCCGGTGGGGAAAGGGGGCCGGAGGGGACGGTCGCGCCCCCGGGGGAGGGGGTGCGCCACGCATAGGATGGACCTGGGGCCTCCGCGGCCCCTTTTTCGTAACGAATTGAAAACACTGTTATAAAAAACCTTTGAGAGGGGACGCGACGTGAGAAGACGTGAGACGGAACGGCCAGAGACGGCAACGGTGGGCGAAGGGGACGCCTTCGTCGAGGTGAGCGACCTGACCAAGGGCTACGGGGAGGGGGACGGCCACACGCAGGTGCTGCGTGGGCTCTCGCTGAGCGTGGACGAGGGAAGCAGCTGCGTCATCCTGGGCGCCTCGGGCTCGGGCAAGTCGACGCTGCTCAACCTCATCGGTGGTCTCGACACTGCCGACGCGGGCTCCATCCGCGTCGCGGGGCGCGAGGTCAGCGCGCTTGCGCCCAGGCGGCTCGTCGACTACCGCCGCGAGCTTCTGGGCTTCGTGTTCCAGCTCTACAACCTCGTTCCCACCCTCACGGTGCGCGAGAACGTCCAGGTGTGCGCCAACCTCTCCGACGACCCGCTCGACCTCGACGACCTCCTGGACACGCTCGGGCTCGTGGCGCACGCCGACAGGTTCCCCGGCCAGCTCTCGGGCGGCCAGCAGCAGCGCTGTGCCATCGGCAGGGCCCTCGTCAAGAACCCCCGACTGCTGCTGTGCGACGAGCCCACCGGTGCGCTCGACTCGCACACTGCCCACGAGATCCTCGCGCTGCTCGAGGACGTCAACAGGCGCCTCGGCACCACGATGCTCGTCGTGACCCACAACGAGGGCATCTGTCCCATGGCGGACATGGTCGTGCGCATCCGCGATGGCAGCATCGTCGACGCCCGCCACAACGCCCATAAGGTTCCTGCCCGTAAGCTCGAGCTCTAGGAGGCTGAGATGTGGAGGATTCTTCTGAGACGCGCCCTGCGCGAGCTGCGCGCGAACTGGTTGCGCAACGCGGCGCTTCTGCTTCTGACGGCGCTTGCGATGCTCGTCGTCGTGGGCATCGTCTCCACCGCCGTGGGGGCCACCCAGAGCATCGAGGAGAGCGCGCGGTCTCACGGGGTGGAGGACGGCGAGTTCACGACCCTCGTGCCGCTCACGAATGACGAGCTCGCCGCCGTGCGTGCGCGGGGCGTCACGGTCGAGGAGGCGCCCTCCCTCGACTTCTCGCAGGACGATGGCTCGACGCTGCGCGTGATGGCCAACCGGTCGCAGGTGGACACCGTCGCCGTGAGCGAGGGGAGGGTGGCCGACGCCCCCGGCGAGGTGCTCCTCGAACGCCTCTACGCCACGTCGCGCGGCATCTCCGTCGGTGACGTGATCAAGGTCGGGGGACAGGAGCTCACGGTCGTGGGCATAGGGACGAGCCCCGACTACGACCTGTGCATGGCGAGCATGGCCGACCTGGTGGCCGATCCCTCGACCTTCGGCTGTGCCTTCGTCACGGGCAGGCAGTATGCCAGTTTGCGTGACGCCGGTCAGGCCCAAAGTGCCGAGGAGACCCGCTACCTCTTCCGCCTCCCGTCCGACGTCTCCGTCGAGTCCCTGCGGGACCAGGTCCGCGACTTCAAGGCGTCCCTGGACCAGGCGGGCGACCCCGCCTTCGCGGCCTACCTGGATGAGCGCCTTGCCGAACGTCGCAGGATCGAGGATGCGATGAGGCAGTTCGTGGAGGCCGCCGATGGGCTCGACGAGGGCATCGGGCGGCTGGGCGGCTCCTCCCCCGCGCTCGCACGGGTCCTGTCCTCCGTCATCGATGGTGCGTCACGGCTCGACGATGCGGCCCACGGCTTCCAGGACACGTTGGGCGAGCAGCTTGACGAGCACTTCCCGCTCGAGGTGGACAACGTCACGAGCTTCGTCAAGGCCTCTGACAATCCCCGGATCGGAATCTCCGTCGACGACGTGAGCATCAGCATGTATGCCGGCCTGCTTGCCGGCGTGATCGTGCTCGTCCTCATTGCCTACGTGATCTCGGTCTTCACCGTGCACAGCATCGACCGCGCGTCGATGACGATAGGCGCGCTCGTCTCGCTGGGTGTGGGACGGCGCCGGATCATGGTGAGCTACGCCCTGGTTCCCACCCTCATCTGCCTGGTGGGAGGCATCCTCGGCACGGTGGTGAGCTTCTTTCCGCAGTGGCAGGAACTCATGCTGGGGCCGACGCTCACGTACTACTCCACCCCGCCCATCACCGCGGGGCCGACCATCCCTCTCCTGCTCTATGGCATCGCCCTGCCTGCTGCCCTGGCGCTCGTCGTGAACCTCCTGGTCATCGGGAGGCGCCTCGCGCGCCCCGTGCTCTCGCTGCTCAGGGACGATCCGGTACGGGTCCGTGCGGCGCGCGTGCGCCTGCGCGAGCGGGGCTTCACGCGCACGTTCCGCATCCGACAGCTGCTGCGCGAGCGGCGCAGCGTCGCGGCGGTTCTGGTGGGCATGTTCGTGAGCCTTCTGCTGCTGTTCATGGGACTCGACGCCTACACCCTCAGCGCCAACGTCTCGCACAAGGCCGTGGAGGACACCCGCTACGAGTACCTCTACCAGTATCGCTATCCCACCATGGTGGCCCCCACCGACGGCTGGGAGGCGGATCTCGCCTCCCTCAGCCGCTCGTCCATGGGGTACGACCTGAGCGTCACGCTCGTCGGCCTCACCGAGGGCGACCCCTTCTTCGGTAGCTTCGAGGCGAAGGGCACCGACGAGGTGGCGGTCTCGTCGGCCGTGGCCACGCGCTACCGCGTGAGGGTGGGCGACGAGCTCGTGCTCTATGACCGTGCCGACGACAAGGCCTACGCCTTCACCGTGAGCGACGTCGTGCCCTACTCGGCGGGCCTGTTCTGCTTCATGCACATAGACGACATGCGCGAGCTGCTCGGCGAGGAGGATGGGCAGTACAATGCCGTCTTCGCCGACCATGCGCTCGACATCGATCCCGACCGCCTGCTCGCGACCACGAGCCGTGATGACGTGTCCAAGAGCTCGGGCGTGTTCATGGACACGATGGCGCCGCTCATAGGCGTGCTGATAGTCTCGTCGGCGTTCATCTTCGTCATCGTCCTCTATCAGATGACGAAGGTCATGGTGGACCGCTCGGCCCAGGGCATCGCGCTCATGAGGCTGTTTGGCTACCGCGACCGGGAGATCCGCAGGCTCTACCTCGATGGCAACCTCGTGGTGGTGGCGCTGGGCGCGCTCGTGCTGATCCCCGTGGCCAAGCTGCTCATGGACGCGTGCTACCCCTATCTCGTGGCAAACGTGGCAGTCGAGCTCGACGTGGCGTGGCCCTGGTGGTTCTATCCCGCCACGTATGCGGGCATCATGGCCTGCTACCTCACGGTGCGCACGGCGCTGCTGCGCCGGGTGGGCAGGATACGTGCCGTCGACGTCCTGCAGCACAGGGAATAGGGGACGGTGCGGCGGTGCGACAGGTCCCGTGGTGGCGGGACCCGGAATCGTCCTTCGGGCCCCGCCACCCTAGGCGTCGATGTGCTGGCGCACGTCCACGCCCTCCCCACGCAGGTCGGCATCGAGCAGGTCGTACGACTGGGGCGTGCAGCGCATGAAGGTGCCGTCGCCCGTGGCCAGCGCACAGGTGGTGTGCGTGGAGAGGAACGCGTCGATGCGCGCGAGCGCGTCCTCGCGCGGCAGCCGCGTGCCCACCGCGTCCCTGCTCGTCCAGTCGCGTGCTGCCCTGTCGTACTCCTCTGGTGTCGTGATCCCTCCATCCCGTGCGGCCCTTCCTACCGTAACGCTCTGGGGGGCGTCATGCCCACCCCCAGCGCGCCTCGCTTGTTCACAGTTGGTCACGGCGTGCGCGCACGCGGGATGCGGATGGGTCCCATACTCTATCATGTGTCCAACCACACGAAGGGGGAACCATGGACATCCGTGACGCCCTGGCACGCAAGCAGACGCTTTCCTTCGAGATCTTCCCACCCAAGGGCGACCTGTCGGTTGAGCAGGCCGACACGATCGCCCACGCCCTTGCGCAGAGCGACCCGGATTGGATCAGCGTGACGTTCTCGGCCGGCGGCTCGGGCAACGCGCAGAGCTCGCGCGCCATCGCCGCGCTCGTCGAGCGCGAGTGTGCCCCGACGCAGGCGCTCGCGCACCTCACCTGCATGGGGCTTGCCGCCGCGGACGCCGACGCCTCTGTGGACGCCCTGCTCGCCGAGGGGGTGCACAACGTGCTGGCCCTGCGGGGCGACCGCGTGCCGGGGTGCGGGACCCGGGACTTCCCGCATGCGTCCGACCTCGTCGCGCACATCAAGCACCGTACCCCCGAGGTGTGTGTGGGAGGCGCCTGCTACCCCGAGGGCCACGTGGAGTGCGAGAGCCTGGACGCCGACATCGAGGCGCTCAAGCGCAAGCAGGATGCGGGCGTCGACTTCCTGGTGACGCAGCTCTTCTTCATGAACGAGGACTTCTATCGCTTCCGCGAGCGCTGCGTGCGGGCCCGCATCAAGGTGCCCATCGTCTGTGGCATCATGCCCTTCACCAGCGTCCGGCAGATCCAGCGCATGGCCTTCAGCTGCGGCGCGTCCATTCCCGCCAAGGTCGTGAAGCGCCTCGTGCGGGCCGGGGAGGATCCGGCGGCCCAGCGTGCGGCGGGTGTTGAGTACGCCTGCGAACAGCTCTGCGACCTTGCGGCAAACGGCGTGGACGGCCTGCACGTCTACAGCATGAACAGGCCCGAGGTCGGCAGCGCGGCGCACGAGGCCCTGCTCGCCTGCGGCTACCTGGGGGCGTAGGCGCATGGCGGGATGCGACGGCGGGGCACGGCGGGTCGCCGCGGGCGTTGCTGCGGCCCCCACCTACCACGACCTCGCCATCATGTCGATGGACCGCGGCGAGGTGCTGCGCTACATGGGATACCATGGGCAGGGCCTCGGCCCCGATCTGGGCTCGCGCATCGACGAGGCCATGGCGCGCTGTCTGGAGGTCTCACGTCCGCGTGCGGCCGTGGCGGTCTTCGAGGTGGCGGGTCGCACGGACGACGGGGTGCCGGAGGTGAGCCTGGGGGGCACCCCACTCGTGCTGCGTGGCAGCTCCATCGCCAGGCACCTGGACGGGGCGGTCGCCGCAGGCGTCATGGCCGTGACGCTTGGCATGGGTGACGAGCGCGAGCTCCATCGGCTCTCGCTCGTGGACCCCGTGGGCCAGGTGCTCTTCGACGCGGTCTCCACCACGCTCGTGGAGCGGGCGGCCGATGCTGCCGAGGCGCTGCTCGTGGGTGCTGCGGCCGCCGGGGGCCTCCACTGCAACGTCCGCTTCTCCCCCGGCTATGGCGACCTGCCGATGGACACGCAGCCGCCCCTGCTGGCCGCCCTGGGCGCCTCGCGCCTGGGCATCACGCTGTCACCCACCTATCTCATGACGCCCACCAAGAGCGTGACCGCCGTGGTGGGCCTGTTCGACACGCCACAGGCTGGTGCGCACGTAAGCTGCGCCGACTGCCTGTGCTCGGATTTCTGCATCATACGAAGGACGGGGACGACCTGCCATGGATGAGACGACTGCGACGAGCCCTGAACCAGTGGCACCGCACCCTGGCGCCTCTCGGCAACGCGAGCTGCGCGTGCGCGATGAGCATCTCCGGCGCGTGCTTGCGGGAGAGGACCTCCTGCTCTTCGATGGCGCCATGGGCACGCAGCTCCAGGCGCGCGGCATGGCCGCCGGCGCGGCGCCCGAGCTGCTCTGCCTCAGAGCACCTGAGATGATAGAGGACATCCACCGCGCCTACGTCGTGGCCGGCAGCGAGGTGGTGACCACCAACACCTTTGGTGCGAGTCCGCTCAAGCTGGACGGTGCGGCCCCGGTCGAGGAGATCGTCTCGGCGGCGGTGGGGTGCGCGAGACGTGCGGGCGCACGCTATGTGGCGGCCGACATCGGCCCCACGGGAGCGCTGCTGGAGCCCATGGGCACGCTGCCCTTCGATGAGGCCTACGAGCAGTTTGCCTGTCAGGTGAGGGCGGCCGACGCGGCGGGCGCCGACCTCCTCGTCATCGAGACGATGGCCGACCTCGCGGAGGCCAAGGCGGCCCTGCTTGCCGCCAAGGAGAACTCCGACCTGCCCACCTTCGTGACGATGACCTTCGACGAGGGCGGGCGCACCTTCCTGGGCACCACGCCCGAGGTGGCCGCCATCACCCTGAGCGCGCTGGGTGCCGACGTGGTGGGCATCAACTGCTCGCTGGGCCCCGCCGACGTGGCACCGCTCGTGCGGCGCATGCTGCCCTGGTCGCGCGTGCCGGTGATGGTGCAGGCCAACGCCGGCCTGCCGCGCGTGGAGGGGGGCGTGACGGTCTACGACGTGCGTCCCGAGGAGTACTGCGCCGAGGTGGCGGGCATGCTCGATGCGGGCGTGACCGTGATCGGTGGCTGCTGCGGCACCACGCCGGAGTACATCCGCCGGGAGGCGAAGCTCCTCGTGGGCCGCACGCCCGCGCCGCGCCGGGTGCGTGACGACTTCGTGGTCGCCAGCGCACAGGCGTCCTGTGCGCTGGGGATGGGGCAGGTGGGCGTCATCGGGGAGCGCATCAACCCCACGGGCAAGCGGCACATGAGGGAGGCCCTGCGCTCGGGCGACTTCGACTACATCATGTCGCTCGCCATCGAGCAGGACGAGGCGGGCGCCCAGATCCTCGACGTCAATGCGGGCCTGCCCGAGATAGACGAGGGCGCCACGCTCAAGCGCCTGATGGGCGACCTCTCCAGCGTCACAACCCTGCCCCTGCAGGTGGACTCCGCCGTGCCCGCGACCATCGAGGCCGCCGTGCGCGGCTATGCCGGCAAGCCCATCATCAACTCCACCAACGGCCGTGCCGACACGCTTGCCGCCGTCGTGCCCCTCGCCGCCCACTACGGCTGCGCCCTCGTGGGCCTCACCATCGACGAGGAGGGGATCCCGGCGACGGCCGAGGGGCGTCTGGCCATCGCGCGCAGGATCGTGGCCGCCACCGATGCGGCCGGCCTGCCGCGCCAGGACGTGGCCATCGACTGCCTGGCCATGGCCGCCTCGACGGACCAGACGGCGCCGCGCGCCATCCTCGACGGCATCGCCCTCATCAAGCGCGAGCTGCCGGGCGTGCGCTGCGTGCTGGGCGTCTCCAACATCAGCTTCGGCCTGCCCTTCCGCCCGCTCGTGAACGCCACGTTCCTGGCGGCGGCCCTCTCGGCGGGGCTCGACCTGGCCATCATCAATCCCCGGCAGCAGCGCATGATGGACGTGGTCAACTCGTGGCGCGTGCTGTCCGGCGAAGACGAGCGCGCGCAGTCCTATGTCGCCGCATATGCGGCGCGCAGCGACGCCGTGCCACGGGATGGGCGGAAGGCCCCTGCCGCGCCTTCCGCCGCGACGCCTCCCGACGCGGCGGCATCCGCCAGCCTCGGCGAGCAGGCGCGCTCACTCGTCCTGGCGGGGCGCAGGGGGGCCATGGCCGATGTCACCCGGCGGCTGCTGGAGGAGCACGACGCCCTGCACGTGATAAACGACGTGCTCATTCCCGCGCTCGACGAGGTGGGGGAGCGCTTCGAGCGGGGTACGTTCTTCCTGCCCCAGCTCATGGCCTCCGCCGAGGCGGCCAAGGCGGGCTTTGCGGTCATCCGCGAGGCAAGCTCCACCGGCAGGCGGGCCGTGGCCTCAAAGGGCACCGTGATCATCTGCACCGTGAAGGGCGACATCCACGACATCGGCAAGAACATCGTGCGCATGCTGCTCGAGAACTATGGCTTCGACGTCGTGGACCTGGGGCGCGACGTGGACCCCCGGCTGGTCGTCGATGCCGTGCGCGAGCGCCATGCGCGGCTCGTGGGCCTCTCGGCGCTCATGACGGCGACCGTGCCCGCCATGGCCGAGACCATCGAGCTGCTCCGCCAGGAGGCGCCCTGGTGCAAGGTGGTGGTGGGCGGGGCCGTGCTCACGCCCGAGTACGCCCGGATGGTCGGCGCGGACTTCTATGCCAAGGACGCCACCGAGACCGCGCGCATCGCCGAGGAGGTGCTGGGCACCTAGTCGTCGTGGCCATCCCGACCGGAGAGGTCGTACTTGGCCACCACGCGCCGGATGGAGCGGCCCCAGGGCAGCCAGATGAGGGCCAGGAAGCCCACGGTCGCAAGGCCGTGCACCACGTCCCAGGGCACGGCCGCCGCATAGCCCGCGAGCACCCCGGCAGCCGTGAGCGGGCGCACGAAGCCCAGGACGTACCAGCCGTTGAGGATGGCACCATAGAGCAGGGCGGAGGCGAAGCCGTACGCGAGGAGCGCCCAGCGATGGCGGCGTAGCGCCCCGGCATCGGTGAGGACGCCGGCAAGGTAGCCGACGAGCCCCCAGGCATACATCTGCCAGGGCGTCCAGGCTCCCTGGCCAAAGAAGGCGTTGGAGACGAGCGCCGCGAGGGCGCCGACCATGAAGCCGTTGCGGCGACCGAGCAGGGACCCGGCGACGATGGCGATGGCGGAGACGGGCTTCACGTCGGGCAGGGGTGCGAAGAGCACGCGCCCGGCAGCGGCGAGCGAGGCAAGGACCACCGTGGGCATGACCTGGCGGAGCGCTGGCCGCGAGGCCTCGTAGCCAGCAAAGACGAGCAGGAGCGCGAGCAGCGCGACCAGCATCGTGAGCCCCGCCGTGGCCTCGATACCGAGGATGGTGCAGGCGGCCATGGAGAGCGGCACGGCGGCAAGCGCGAGGGGCTCGAGCGCATGGAGCAGCCGTGCCCTGTGGCTACCCATGCCAGATCCAGCTGTTCTCGAAGAACGTCCCGATCGGCTCGGTCGTGGCGATGTCACCGTCGAAGAGCAGGGACACCGAGTCCGCGACCGCGCGGCAGAACGCCAGGTCGTGCGTGGCGATGATGACGGTCGCGCCCGCGTCGCGCGCGGCCGCCACGGCGCGGGCGACCGCAGCGCGGGCGACGTGGTCGAGCCCCGTGGTGGGCTCGTCGAGCAGCAGCAGGCGCGGGTGGGTGATCAGGAGCTTCGCGAGGGCCACGAGCTGCTGCTGGCCGGTCGAGAGATCGTAGGGGTGGCGCTGCCAGAGCGCGTCCGCGGGCGCTCCCAGCAGCTCCGACAGCAGCCCTTGAGCCGCCGCGCCGTCATAGCCTGCCGACCCCGACCACTCCAGGAGCTCCCCTGCTACCGTCTCGCGCGCAAGCAGCGCCTTGGGACCCTGCGGGAGCAGCGCCTGGCTCATGGCCAGCTCGTGCCCCACACGCACGTTCCCTCGCTGGGGCCGGGCCATCTGGGCCACGAGCGACAGGAGCGTGGACTTGCCCGAGCCGTTGGCGCCCACAAGGGCACGCACCTCGTGGGCGCCAACGGCAAGGCTGCAGCCCCGGCAGACCCACCCCTCGCCGCGCGCATAGCGAAACCACACGTCGGAGAGGCGCACGGCCACAGGCTGGTTTCCGCTGTCGTCCCGCGGTGGCTCCCGTGGCAGGGAGCGGGCCGTACGCAACGCGTCCAGCTCGCACGGCGCGACCGTTCCCGCCCGCCCACCCTCGCCCAGGGCGAGCGCCATCGTCGCATAGTCGGCCATGACCTCTGGCGCATGGGTCGCCACGACCACGGTGACGCCCAGCTCGCGGTTCACGCGAAAGAGCAGTCCCAGGAAGTTCTTGGCCGCCACGGGGTCGAGCATCGAGGTCGGTTCGTCCAACAGCAGGAGCCGCGGTCGCATTACCAGCGTCGCGGCAAGGGCCACCACCTGTCGCTGCCCGCCGGAGAGCTCATCCGTCATGCGGCGGAACCAGTGGTCGATGCCCAGGAAGTAGCCCGTCTCGGCGATGCGACGACGCATCTCGTCCTGGGCGACCCCCAACCCCTCCAACCCAAAGGCCATCTCGTGCCAGACGGTGTCACAGACGATCTGGTTGTCGGGACTCTGAAAGACGTACCCCACGCTCGCGGCTGAGAGCAGGGGGTCCCCTGCGAGCGCAGCGGTCTCGTGGCCAAAGACACGGACCCGTCCGGCGATCGTGCCAACCGGCGCGATCTCGGGCTTGGCGAGGCGCAGAAGCGTCGTCTTACCGCTGCCCGTTGCCCCCACCAGCAGGCAGAACGCACCTTGGGGAACGGAGAGTAACGCGTCGTCTAGGACGTGGGGGCCGTCCGCCCGCCCGTCCGCACCGTCCGCGTCCGGTGGGGGATAGGAGAAGCTGACATGCCCAAACTCGAGCGCCGTCTCGCGATCGGGCGGCTCATGCCTTCGCATGTCCATGGCCGCCCTCCCCTGCGGTTGACGCTGCGCACGCGCCGCGGTGGGCCGACGTGCAGGCCGCCCGTGCGCTGGCATGAGGCGCCCCAGCGCCTGTCCGCTCGATGTGGGACCAGCGCGCCCGCTCGCGCAGCGTCAGGGCCGCGGGCAGCAGCGTCAGCACGGCATAGGGCGCATAGCCCCACCAGACGACCAGCGTGGGGGTCGTGGGATAGAAGTGCCATTGCGCGCAGGCGACGGCGGCGAGCAGGACGTTCGCCCCCACGAGCGCGCCTACCCCAAGGAGGGCCAGGGCATCGCGGTCCCCGAGGCGCTCGGTCGCATAGCTCGTCCGGTGGGGGGCCGCCTGCCATGCGCGGGCGCGCATGGCGTCGGCACGTTCGAGGGAGCCCTCCATCGCCCAGCCCATGAGCGTGGTCGTGAGGCTCAAGGCCCCCTGCAGCGACGGGCGGCCATCGGCCCCAGAGGAGCTGCAGGCCCGTCGCACGGTCCGCGCCTCGGTGCCGCGTCGGACGAGCCGTGCCGACAGCTGCGCCGTCATGGAGACCATGAGCGCGACCACGGGCAGGCGCCGCCCCATGAGCCCCATCAGGCGGTCGTTCGTCAGGACGCGTGATGCCCCCTCGAACCAGAGGATCACGGCGATCAGGACGGATCCCATGCAGGCCCCATAGACCAGTGACTCGCGGTAGACGACAAGGGGTCCCACCTGCGCAAGCGCGGTCGAGCCCGACGCCGAGAACAGCGGGTTGGCAAGCGTGATGAGCACGAGCAGGGGAAGCTGCCAGCGCAGCTTGCGCAGCGTCCCCCGCACGCCCAGGGCACAGAGCGCGAACGCGAGGGCGCCTGCCAGCGAGAGGGCCACGTAGACGGGCTGCATCACGAACATGGCAAGCAGCAGCGCGCCCGAGAAGTAGGCGACGGCAACGCTCGCATGCGTCGTCTCGAAGGCAAGGTGGGCGGTGTCCATGGCCTGCACCGGCGCTACTGGGTGACGTTGACGTAGGACCACACGATGACGTCCCCCTCGGAAAGGGTGTAGGAGGCTGCGGAACGGTCGGGCTCGATGCCATTGACGGCGTAGGTCCAGCCGCTGCCGCTGCCGTGCTCCTTTTCGGCAAGCCCACCGATGCTCGACACGTAGACACCGTAGCTCGTCTGGCGTGCGTTGACGCCCACCCCGGTGGCCACCAGCGCGTCGTAGGCCGTCGAGCCTGCGGGTACGGTGACTGCGACGGAGTTCGATCCCCGGCCGGCTGCACTGCCATCGACGGTGACGGTGACGGTGATCCTCGCATCCGTCGGTGCGGGATCCCTCGGTTGGCTTGGGGTGGCCGTCGCACCGGAGCCCGAGGAGGAGCCGCCACCCGTGTCGGAGCCAGGCACGGAACCCGTGCCGGACGAGGAGAGTGCGCTGCCTCCCGTGGTGGACGTGGTGGTCAGCACCTCGCCGCCCGACGTGACCGATGGCTCGACCGAGACCGGCGAGGCGTCCGGCAGCGTGGGAACCGCCTCCGTGGACTGTGGGCAGTCGGGGCCGATGCCCAGGCTGGCATAGGCGTCTCCCGAGAGGGCATAGGAGGACGCCCGGGAGAGCAGGAAGGGTAGGTCACCGGAGGTGGGGGCGTCATCCGTGCCGTACGACACGGCCATACGCACCGCCCCCGCGCCATCCTCGGCAATCCACGTGACCTGGGGCACCTCCACGCCCGTCGTCGCCTCCCAGGTCGCAAGCGCTGCCGCGCGCCTGGCGGTGAGCGAGGCCATCGTGGGGGCATCGTCGAGCTCGACCTGATCGACCCAGATGCCGTCCTGTGTGAGGACGACGGTGGTCTGGTCGGGAGGGACGGATACGTCGGCACCGTCAAACTGCAGCGCGCCGAGGGCGGCCACCACGTCGTCATGCGAGAGGGTCGCTGTGGTGGCAGCTGTGCTGGCGTCGCCGTTCAGGTCGAACGTGCCGCTGGGGTCGGTGTCGTTCGTCGTGGTGAGGGCGCCCGATCCCGTGAGCCAGGCGAGGGGGTCGCGTCCCTGCGTGTACTCGGACATCGACCACGCGCAGAACGCGACGACCGCTACGGCAAATGCGACGAGCAGGATGCGGAGGTGCCTCGAGACACGAGACCCGCGTGTGGCCTCGTCCCGCTCGTCATCCCCTGTGGTGCCGTGAGCTGTCATGGCTGCCCCCCTTCCTCGTGCGCATGAGGTCTCGTACGAGTAGTACCACAAGCAGTGCCGCGCCGCACCCCATGCCCGCGACGGGCCACAGGGGCAGGTGGGCGACGGATGTCGACGATGGCTCCGCAGCGGCGCCCTGGCCCTCGGGCTGCATGGCCGTGGGACGTGTCGTCGTGACGCGCGTCAGCACGTCCGATGGCGTGCCAAAGAGGAGGGGCCGGGACGATCGGGCCCTTGCCGTGGCTCTGGCGGAGGGACGGAGCGTCCACCCGATGGCCGCGGTGCCATACATGCGGATCCCGCTCATGCCGGCAAGCATGTTGGCCAAGGAGCCGGGTCTCTCCCTGGGGCCCGTGGAGCCGTCTGCCATCACGGAGGTTGGCGTGGCGGTGCGCCCCGAGCCGCCCGCGTCGGTCGTGCTCCCCCTGCCGCCCGCGCCGTTTTTCTGAGACACGAGCTTCACCACGTGACTGGAGTCATTGAGATAGTAGAGGCTTCCCTGGGTATCGCAGATGACGGGAGAGTCGCAGAAGTTCGCGTTGGTCGTCGGCGCGTACAGCAGGTGCGCCTCGGTGTCGCCCAGCCGGTAGGCATAGAGGTTGCCACCCGACGCGTACGCTCCCGTGGCGGCATCAAAGGTGGCCGCGTTGACCGTGAAGTACGCGAACGTGCCCGTGGATGTGGTCGACACGAGCGGCGGTGCGGAGATGCCGCCAAAGCCCACTGGCAGGTCGAGGCCATCCGCCTTCGTGATCGTCTGCAGCAGCGACATGATTGAAGTGTTCACCACATAGAGTGCCGTCGGCGCATCGGGCGTCGTGTCCAGTGCGCCCCCGACGAAGGCATGACCGCCCACCACCACGGGTGCGGCCTTGCCCGTGCCGCCCAGCGCCACGGAGGAGACCTCGGCAATGCCGATGGTCCCGTTCGCGTCCGTGAGGCGCAGCCGGTGGAGGCGGCCATCCCTCGTCGCCACGAGGAAGTCCGTCTCGTCGAGCGCGACGACGTCCGCATTGACCGTCGACCCGCCCGGCACCTTCGACGTGAGCTGGTAGCTGGCGACCTCCCTGCCATCGCTCGCGCGGTAGGCGCTCACCCTACCTGCCGTGTCCGCCGCCACCAGGCAGCCGCCGACCGATGCCGCGCCGCTCCAGTACCAGCCGGAGACCTGGCTCTGGTCGAGGACTCGATAGCTGGCAAAGGAGCTCGTGGAGGGGTCGACGGTGAACAGCATGCCCGCGGAGCCCGATCCCTGGGAGATGCCGACGACGATCTGTGGGCTGCTCCCCGACGTGAGCGAGAGCGAGCAGGACGACTGATACCCCTTGGCCATGATCGGCGTGACCCAGCGCCTCTTGAGCGTTGCGGCGTCGAGCGCTTCGACCCTGCCGTCATCGAGCGCCACGACGATCATGCCTTTCACATACAGCGGCCTGCTCGTGTAGCTGATGGGCGCATCGAGCGTGCCCCTGGTGGCATCGACCGTGCCGGTCCTCTCGTCGATGCGAACGACCCTGTCGTCCACGGCCGCGTATATGGAGCCGTTCACGGAGAGGAGCTCGCTGACCCTGTGCCATGAGCCGCCGCTCCCGTACTGCGAGAGGTCGACGTCCCAGGCCACCGTGGCCGCGTCGGTGGGTGTGGCGGCCCTCTGGTCACCCAGGATCTGCTGGAAGCCGGGCCAGTCGGACGCATAGGTGGGCAGTTGGGTCGAGCTCGGTTCGGTGTCGGGCGTCTCGGCAGGCGCGGCCGTGCCGGTGGAGTAGTACCAGACGATCTCCCTGACCGTGCTCATGTCGATCGAGCTGATGCCCTTGCCGCTGGAGGTGAGGCCGGAGCCCGTGTTCACCAGGAGCGACCAGTACTTGCGGCTCGCTGCGTCGTAGCCCAGCTCCTGTCCCGTATAGGGACTCGTGATGCTGGCGAGGTATGCGCCGTAGGCCGTGCCCCTCACGGCATCGTAGGTAAGCCCGCCCTTCTTGAACGCGGCCTCCGTGGCATCGAGGCCGGTCGCCGTCGCGGCGACCGTCACGTTCGTCGCGGGCAGCCAGTCGACGTCATGCCCCTCGGCATCCGGCCCGACGACCCTCACGGAGACGTCGATGGTGGCGGCCTCTGCGTCCGGGGCGCGAGCAGGGGGCTCCTCCTTCGGTGGTGCCGTGGGAGCAGGTGTGCCGCCGTCCTCTGACGATCCCTGCCCTGACGGCTGCCCGGCCGTGTCCTGCGGGGGCACCGCGTCGTCTTTGGTGTCCCCGTCCTTGGTCTGCGATGCCGCTCCTGCGGCATCGCCCGTGCCGGTTCCGCCTGCGGCATCGCCCGTGCTGGCTCCGCCTGCGGCATCACTGGTCTTGCCGGATGTGGGACGTGTGCTGGGGGCCGACGCACCCTCGGCCTGCCCCTGCTCGTTCGTCGTGTCCTGGGTGGTCTCCTCGGCCATGGCCGGCAGGGGCGCCAGGTACAGGGCCAACACCAGGGCAAGCAAGGCGGCACACACACGACGCACCCCCACATGCCGCACAGCCCCTGCGTCGCTATGAACACGCCACCATGTCGTTGGGAACATCCCTGCTCCTCCTCACTCGTTGAGGGTGCCTGAGAGGGTGGATCCCGCATCGGTCGTGCCGAACCTGTCGGCTGCGCTTGGTCGCAGCCATGTGGGTGCGGCTGCCATCTCTCGGAAGCGTGGCTGGTTCCCTGTGCCAGGGTGCCTGGACCACTCAGACCATGCTCCCAGAGCATCCTGAGCCAAGACCATGATATCAGGTCGAATGTTGAGATGTCGTGCACAGGAGGTAGGATATGCCAATTCTCAACACGTCGGTACCCTAGCGCATGCAGATGAGGTGAACGTGTCGCGCGGACGTTGGCTGGCGTGTGAGTGCCCTGATGCCTGGATCGTGCCGGCCCGTGGGATGGGCCAAGGGAGAGGGGCACACATGAGGGCCCTGGCCATCAAGGGCAGTCCGCACGAGGGCCCCAGTCGCTGAGCCTCATCCACTAGCTGCGCCGGCGCGCGTGGTACGCGTCGAGCCTCTCCTTGTACTCGATGCCCCGTCTGTGCAGGAATGCTCCGATGACGAGCGTGAGCGCCACGAGGATGGCGAGGAAGATGACCGTGAACGTGACCCACGCCCACGGGTGCTCCGCCGGCAGCCAGCGTCCGAGCGCGGCGCAGCCCACGAGGACCGCATAGTACGTGAGGCCAAAGCCAAGGAGGCGCATGCTGTAGGCGAGGCGTCTCGTCGGACGCCAGTTGAACCAGACCTGCTGCAGGATGCCACCTGCAAGGCCCGCCACGATGTAGCTCAGGCAGAAGCGTGTGTTCTCGGTGAGGCCCTCGCGTGCGGCATCGATGCCGACCGCTGCCGCAAGCATGACGACGGCGATGAGGCTCCCCGTGAGCGCCCCTCGTCCGAGTGCGCCGCCCAGCTGGTCGTTCTCGCTCATGATCGTCTCTCCTTCGTCCCGTGGCGTTCCGTGCCTATCGTGCGATGCCGATGCGGCGCTTGATGTCCGCCGCATAGGTGCGTGTTGCGATGGCCACGTACCTGTCGTCCAGCACGAGCGCCAGCCTGCCGTTGGGCTCAGGGCGCAGCGCCGTCACGTGGTCGAGATTGACCAGCTCCTGACGTGACACGCGCACGCACTCGCTGTCCTGGAGCAGCTCCTCCAGCTCGAAGAGCCTGAGGGGACTTTCGAGGCGCCGATGGTCGGACGTATGGATCCAGGCCCTCCGTTCGGTGGTCTCGATGTGCGTCACGGTGTCCAGCGCGATGACGCGCCGTTCCGGTGATCCGGGGGTGGGGTAGCCGGTGAGACGCCCGAACGTCGTGCGCACGCGTTCGGCTATGCGCTGACCACGCGGGTCTCCCGGGGCGATGCGGACCGTGACCTCAAGCTCCCTGCGTCCGGGCTCTTCGATGACGTTGACGTTCATGGGGCCTCTTCTCGCGGTGGTATCGTCCGCCTCGTACTCTAGCGGGCGCAGTGCCGTGCCGCAGCATCGTTGCACCGAGTTGCACAAGGAGCCCCCTCGCCTGCAGGGGCGCGTGGGTCATGGGCTCGTCAGGTGCTGGGGGCCGGTTGCGCCGTCGGCCTCCCTGACCGTCACTTCCGCTCGCATGCATGCCAGGACGGACAGGGGAGGTGGCGCCATGGCTCGCCTTGGGGTGCTGGGCGCGGGGAACATCGCGCATCGCTTCGCACGAAGCCTTGCACATGTCGAGGGCGCCGAGCTCGTGGCCGCGAGCAGGCGCTCGCGCGCGGGTGCCCGTCAGTTTCTGGACGAGGTGCCCGCCGCGTCGGGCGCGCGGGCCTACGGAAGCCATGCCGAGCTGCTTGAGGACGGTGAGGTGGACGCCATCTACCTCGCCCTGCCGCATGAGTTCCACCGCGAGCGGGCGACGCGGGCCATCGAGGCGGGCAAGGCGGTGCTCTGCGAGAAGCCCGCCATGCTGACGGCGGCGGACATGGCCCGGGTGGCAGACCTCGCGCGGGAGCGCGGCGTCCTCTTCATAGAGGCGATGAAGCCGCGCTTCGTGCCGCTCTACCCCCTCATCGTCCAGGCGCTGCCGAGCTTGGGAGCGATCCGCCTCGTCGAGGCCTCGCTCTGCAACGACATGCTGTCCTCCGTCATGGAGGCGGGCACGTATCACATGACGCCCGGTCCCGGGGCGGGGGTGCTGCTCGACTGCGGTACCTACTGTGCCGCCTGGATCGAGGACCTGTGCCCTGGTGTGCCACGTCTGACGTCAGTCGACGGCAGGCAGGTGCGTGACGTCGACGTCCATGTGGATGCGTGCATGGACTACGGAGGCATCAAGGTGCGTCTGGAATGCGCCTTCGATCGGGCCAAGCCTCGCGTGTTGCGGGTGGTCGGCACCGAGGGGAGCCTGCTGGTGGAGGAGCTCCATCGGCCCCAGCATGCCGTCCTGCGGCTGGAGGGCGAGCCCCCGCGGTCCCTTGGTGGACCCTATGCGATCGATGACCTCTATGACGAGATCGCCCATTTTGTGGGACTGGCAGAGATGGGCACCCTCGAGTCCCCCGTCATGCCCGCTAGGGACTCCGTTCACGCCGCCCTCATACTGGACGTGGTGCGCGCGGGCCTTGCGTCCCGTTGACGCAGAACTCGCAGAACTATACGGGGCCACGCGCAGGGCGTGACCCCACCGTACCGTCCTCGCGATCCGGACGTGGGCGCTACCCCATGAGCCCCTTGCCGGCGGCCCACGCCCCCGCGACACGCTCCCCGAGGGCGTAGTAGTCGTTGTGGAACTGGTCGAAGATGAGGGGGTTGACCTTGGTGATGTCGGGCGCGCCGTCCGCGGAGAGCACCGTCTCGTCCGCCAGCACGTTGACGATCCTGCCCACCACGCGGTAGCCGCTTACGGACTCGCCGGCCTCGAGCACCTCGCACTCCAGCGTGAGGGGGAACTCCTCGATGACGGGGGCGTCCACGTGCTCGCTCCTCGCGGCCGTCAGCCCGGAGCGCTCGAACTTGTCCGCCATCCTGTTGCCCGTCGCGATGCCGAAGAAGTCGGCCTCCTGGACGTGCGCGACGTCCGCGACGGCGATGGTGAAGGCCCGGCGCTCCTTGATGTTGGCGACGGTCCTGTGCGTCTCGGTGATGTTGAGCGCCACCTTGTCGGTGCCGCAGATGCCGCCCCAGGCCATGTTCATGACGTCCACCGTGCCGTCGGGGCCGTAGGTGGCGATCATCAGCACGGGCATGGGGGCGAGGAACGGGCTGGGCTTGAGGGACCTCTTCATGGCGACCTCCTCCTTGGGGATGTGGGACATGCGTACGCGAGACATATGCGTCGCTTTTCCAACGATATCGTAGCACGGTGCGCGGCGGCTGGCCACGCTTGCCTCGTGTGGGTGCCTTTCTCCCGAGAAGGACTGACGTATCCACAGGTTACGAAGACCCGTTCCGGGAGAAAAGCACCCACACGCAGCGAAAGGCACCCACACGGATGAAGGACCGGATCATCGCACCCACAGGGGGAACACCCGCGGATCGGCGCACACAGGACAGGCGTGGGCTGGCCGTGAGCATGAACGCCTTCTCGCCTTAGTCGCCGCGCTAGATCTTGTACGCAACGGCAGTGGCCTCCTCGGTCGCCTTGTTGGCCTTTCCTACCTCTTTCGCGTCTCCGATCACATAGACCTCAGGTGCCAGCCCCTTAAGTTCGGACTCAAGCGGATTGTACGGTTGCGAGCCCATGGCGATGATGATGTTGTCAAAGCCCTCGGCGGTCCTCTCCGTGCCTTGCTGCCTGTAGGTTACGCCGTGCTCGCCGAACGACTCGATGGTTGCGCCCAGGATATACGTTGTGTCGTTGGAAGCGAGGCGAGCCTTGAGATGGGTCCCCACGCCGAGCACGCCGAAGTCCACCGTTTCGATCATGTCAATGAGGGTGCTCGTGCGTCCACCCCTCTCGCGCAGGAAATCGGCAGTCTCGAGTCCCACCAGGCCAGCACCGGCAATGAGGTTGTTCCTCCCCACGGTCACCTTTCCCTCTATGACGTCATTGGCCAAGACGACATGTGTCCCGTCAATGCCGGGGATGTTGGGAATCAGCTGCTTGGCGCCGGTTGCGAGTATGACGACGTCGGGCTTCTCCCGCTCGACCATCTCCTTGGTGAGGGGTGTGGAGAGCAGGTACGTGACGCCCTCCTTGCGGCCTTCCTGTATCCAAAAGCGAAGCGGACCTGTGATGAACGATTTTGCGGGAGGCAGCGCCGCAATGCGGAACTGTCCTCCCGGCTTATCCTCCGCTTCGTAGAGCGTCACCGCGTGACCTCTCTTGCCTGCGACGTAGGCGGCGTACAGTCCTGCAGGACCCGATCCAGCAACAAGAACCCGCTTGGTTTCTTGTGCCCTGCCGAAGGTGTACTCGGCCTCATGCCCCACTCGGGGGTTGACGAGACAGCATGCTTGCAGGTGCTGGGGGTCGGTCATGTAGCCCATGCAGGACTGCAGGCAGTTGATGCAGGGAGCGATTTCCGAGACGTTCCCCTCTCTGACCTTGTTGGGAAACTCCGGCTCAGCAAGGGTCTGCCTGGAGATGGAGACGAAGTCCGCCTTTCCTGTTTCGAGGATGTCCTCGGCAATCTCGGGTGTGTTGATGCGGTCGATTGCGATGACGGGGATGGAGAGCCCCTGCCGTATCTCCTCGGCATTGCGGGCGTTGAAGCCCATGGGGACGTCCTCTGGGGCACTCATCCAGTCGAGTGAGGCATAGGTGCAGATGGTGGCCTCGACGGCGTCATAACCAGCCTCCTCAAAGTACTTTGCGAAGATCTTGGTATCGGATATCGTCATGCCACCGGGCACCTTCTCCTCGGCGGAGAGCTTGATGATGACCGGGTAGTCCGCACCGCACCGCTTCTTGATGTCCCTGACGATTTCACAGGCGAAGCGTGCGCGATTTTCCAGTGAGCCGCCGAACTCATCGAAGCGCCTGTTGGTGAACTGCGAGAGGAACTGTTGCACCAGGTAGCCATGGCCCGCGTGTATCTCCACGCCGTCGAACCCGGCCTCCTTGGCCCTAACGGCCGCGTTCCCAAAGAGGTGGATGTTCTGCCACACCTCCTCGGTTGCGAGCTCGTGCGGGACCTCGTCAAAGATCGGGCATGCGAGTGGCGAGGGTGCCGAGACCTGATGTCCCAGGATGGCCTTCGTGTATTGCCTGCCGGGCTGATGCAGCTGCGGAAAGATCTTGCCACCGGCTGCATGTACCGCATCGGTGACCTTCTTCCAGGCGGGGATGTGCCTGTCATCGGCAAGGGACGGCTCGAAGGGCGTGCAGAACTCGTCCTCCTGGACCCTGCTGACCTCTGTGATGATGAGGCCGTACCCTCCCTTCGCACGCGCCTCGTAGTAGGCCACGGTGCGGTCGGTGGGGGTGCCGCCGAGCTCCGCGAATCCCACGCCCATAGCCCCCATGATGAACCTGTTCTTGAGCTCGAGCGAACCAATCTTCCCCGGTTCGAATAGCTTGTCGTAGCGCATGGCAGCTCTCCTCCCCCTTGATAGCATGCTCCCCTTTGCCTCAATGCATGGAGCATGCCCCATCCCTGCCGCCTACGGCAGGGATGGGTGCGCCTATGCCTCGCAGTCCACGCCCGCGACGTTCGGGCGCCCCCGAGCGCATGGCCCACGGGGGCGCCCATGGGGCCGCCGGCCGCCCGCCTAGATGCGACCCGTCTCCCGCAGGGTCGTGCGGTCGTACCACGAGGAGAGCAGGTAGGGCATGGTCGCCTTCGCGTCGACGTCGGCAAGCCTGCGCATGCCCCTCACCGTGAGGTCGAGTGTCGCGAGGCCGGCACCGATGACGGTGACCACGGGCAGCTCGCCCCAGGGGTCGTCGGGCGTGGAGCACACGTCGAGCCTGGTGACGTACGCAGGTTCCCAGCTCTTGTAGTCGTACTGCACGAGCGCGCTGAGCAGGGCGCCCGCGGTGAAGTCCGCCCCACCCTCGGCCCGTACGACGCGGTCGAAGTGATAGTAGAAGCCGCAGCCCTGGGTGGTCTTGCCCGCCGCGGGGGCCTGGAACACCCGGGACGTGAGCGGGCTGTTGTACTCGCCCAGGTCCATCTCGGCGTTGACGACCTGCCTGCCGCGCCTGCTCAGGCATGCGGTGACCCTGTCGCCGTCGCGGCGCATGACGAACTCGCCGCCCAGCTTCTTGGGCATCGAGCCGTTGTCGCGGCCCAGCTGCGTGGCCATCTCCGCGCCGTCGCCTCCCAGCAGCAGGGACAGCGAGTACTGGCCCAGCTGCTCGCCCGCGTAGCAGTATACGCCCAGGATCGCCTCGTAGTAGTCGTCGGTGAAGCTCGGGTTGTTGACGTGGTTGAGGGAGAGGGCCACCACGGGCATCGGGAAGGGGCTGAGCCCCGGTGGCAGGACGCGGGCGATGGCCTCGGGCGTCGTGGTGTAGGCGATGTAGACGCCCCGCTGGTTGCCCATGACGGAGGGGGAGCCGAAGCGCTCCACCTCGCTGTCCGCCAGATGGAAGCTCGCCTGGGGCCTCCTGTCCACAAAGAGCGAGCGTGCGGCGAGGTAGCCGCCGTGCGTGGCCGGCGAGATGTTGCCGTCCTGCATGGCGGAGCCCACCACCTGCACGTCCATGCCCCTCTCGCGCAGCTCGTCCGCGAGGCCGCGGTTGGGCCTGTTGCCCAACGAGAGCACCACGAGGTCTGCGGCGAGCTCGCTCGCCTCGCCGGTGTCGCTGCCCTCCAGGCTCACGCCGCGAGGGCTGACGGCGACGAGCTTCTGGCTCAGCTCGAAGGTGACGCCCTGCTTCCTGAGCCGGCCCATCACGTCCGCCACGTTGGTGGCGTTGGCGCCCGGTGCCACGGTGTCCACCATGTCCACCACGGTCGTGCTCGCGGCGCCCTGGTCCGCCACGTACTCGGCGGTCTCGAGGCCGGTGAGGCCCGCCCCCACCACGACCACCCTCCTGCCCGCGACCCTCACCTGGTCGTTCAGGACCTCCGGCACGGTGGCGACGCCGTCGCCCCCGATCCCGGGTAGGTCGGGGACGATGGGGCGGCCGCCCGTCGCGCAGATGACGGCATCGGGGGAGAGCGCCATCACGGAGTCTGCCGTGGCGCGTTCGCCCAGGTGGATGTCCACGCCCAGTTCGGGCAGCACGGCGCCATAGTAGTCGGCGACGAAGCCCATCTTCTCCTTGTGGGGAGGGCGTCCCGCCAGGTTGACGTCGCCTCCGATCCTGTCGTCTGCCTCCAGCAGGGTCACGCGCATGCCGCGCCGGGCGCCCACCTCGGCGGCCGCCAACCCCCCGGGGCCTGCGCCGACGACGACCAGGTGATGGTGGCCGGTGCCCGGCACCAGGGGGCCATAGCGCCGCTCGTTGGCGCACTCCGCGTTGACGGCGCACTCGAGCGGCATGCACCGCTCGGCGTTCTCCTCGAGCGACTCGAAGCAGCGCAGGCAGCTGATGCACTTGCGGATCTCGGACACACGCCCCTCCTGGACCTTGCGGCCCCAGTCGGAGTCGGCGAGCCAGGCACGGCCGAGCCCCGCGAAGTCGATGATGCCCTCCTCCAGGAACCTCTCGGGCACCTCGGGCCCACGATAGGCCGAGACGGCGATGATGGGCAGCGAGCAGCCCGCGCGCACGGCGGCGATGAGGTCGTGGCGCCAGCCCTCGGCGTAGCTCACCGGCTCGACGGAGGTTGCGCCCGTCTCGTAGATGCCGCAGGAGACGTCGATGAAGTCGATGCCCGCGCGCTCGAGCTCCTGCACGATGCGCACGCCCATCCTGATGTCGATGTACTCGCCCTCGGGGACGCCCATGGCCCCCAGGAACTCCTCCACCGAGAGGCGGCAGCCCACGGGGAGGTCCGTGCCGCAGCGCTCGCGGATGCCCGCGATGATCTCCAGCACCAGGCGCATGCGGTTCTCGAAGGAGCCGCCGTACTCGTCCTCGCGCTTGTTGGTGTAGGGCGAGAGGAACTGCTCGAGCAGGTAGCCATGGGCGCAGTGCAGCTCGATGCCATCGACGCCGGCCCTCTGGGCGCGCACGGCCCCCTCGATGAACTCGTCGCGGATGTGCTGCACCTCGTCATGTTCGAGGGCGCGCGTCCTCTGCTGGGTGTGCTTGCAGGGGATGGCCGAGGGGGCCACCACGGGCTGGCCGCCGATGAGGCTGGAGTAGGTCTCGCGGCCGGGGTGATGCAGCTGGAGGAACAGCTTGGCCCCATGGCGATGGACGGCGCCTACGAGCCGTGCGATGGCCGGGACGTTGCGATCGCGCGTCACGGAGATCTGGCGCATGAGCCCCACGCCGGTGACGTCGTCCACGCGGCAGATCTCGGGCATGATGAGCCCGGCGCCGCCGGCCGCGCGGGCCTCGTAGTAGGCGATCATCTCGTCGCCCGGCGTGCCGTCCAGGTTGGCGAGTCCCACGCCCATGGGGGTCATCACCAGACGGTTCTTGATATGCACCCCTGCGATCCTGCCGGGTTCGAAGAGCCTCTCGTAGCTTGCCATAGCGTCCTCTCTCATGTGACACGCCGCGGCTTCGCCCCTGTGGCATCCATCGGTTGTATCGGGCCCGCGGCCGTGCGACGGGAGCGCCATCCCCCGATGGGCGCCCGTCGGCTCCATTGTGCGGCCGTCCTCCCGGCCGTGGGACGGGATGTCGGTGGGATGACGCCTGGGGCCCAGCGATGGTCTGGGACGCGATGACCCCCTGGACGCACAGAGGCACCGGTGCCCGGAGGGCGGTGGCGACAAGGCCGATGGGGCGGAACAGTCGTACACTGGCAGGGATTGCCCGGAGGGGCAGGGGCTCCCTCCCGTCCGATGCGTGGGATCGTCCCTGACCTTGGCCGCCACAGCATACGTGCTTCCAGAGGGGCGCGAGAGGGGAGACGGTATGGACGCGCACGCGACGTTTGAGGCATGGCTCGGGAGGCTCGACGCGCAGGACCCGCTCCATGCGGAGCTCGAGGCCATAGCTGGCGACGAGGCCGACATCACCGACCGCTTCTACCAGGAGATCGTCTTTGGTACGGCCGGCCTGCGCGGCATCTATGGCGCCGGCACCAACCGCATGAACCGCCTCACGGTGGGTCGCGCCACCCAGGGCATAGCCCACTACATCCTCAGGTCGGGGGAGGACGCCAGCCGCGGCGTGGTGATCGCCTATGACTGCCGCCATCACTCCCGCGAGTTCGCCGAGCTTGCTGCCCGCATCCTGGCGGCCAACGGCATCCGCGCGCACCTCTTTGACGCCATGCGCGCCACGCCCGAGCTCTCCTTTGCCATCCGCAGGCTAGGCGCGCTCTCGGGCATCAACATGACGGCCAGCCACAACCCCAAGGAGTACAACGGCTACAAGGTCTACTGGGAGGACGGCGCCCAGATCTCCGGCGAGGTGTCGGACGGCATGCTGGGGGAGATCCAGGCGCTCGACCTCCTGGACGAGCCCAAGGCCCTTCCCCTGAGCGATGCGCACGAGCAGGACCTCGTGAGCATGCTCGGCGCGGCCATGGACGATGCCTACCTCGCCTACGTGCTCTCGATGGCACAGCGTCCCGACGAACAGCTCGACCGCACGTTTCCCATCGTCTACACGCCGCTCAACGGCGCGGGTAGCATCCCCATGGCTCGCATCGCCCACGAGCGCGGCTTCAAGAACTTCGCCGTGGTGGCCGAACAGCGCGAGCCCGACCCCGACTTCACGACGGTCCCCTATCCCAATCCCGAGGACCCGCAGGCATTCGAGCTCGCGGAGAGGCTGGGCCGGGAGCGGCAGGCAGACATCCTGATCGCCACCGACCCCGACTCCGACCGCCTGGCCATGGAGGTGCGTGAGGCGGACGGGAGCTACCGTTGGCTCGACGGCAACCAGACCGGGGCCCTCCTCATCGCCTACCTGGCCGAGAGCCAGCGCGAGCGGGGCACCCTGCCCACGAACGCCGCCATGGTGAAGTCCATCGTGACCGGCGACTTTGGCCGGACCATCTGTGACGCGTACGGCATCCGCGTCTATGAGGCCCTGACCGGCTTCAAGAACATCTGCGGCCGCATCCCCGACCTCGAGCGCGACGGCTGCCGCTACTTCTTTGGCTACGAGGAGAGCATCGGCTGCGCGCCCAGCGACGTGGTGCGCGACAAGGACGGCATCTGTGCCGGCATGCTCATCATGGAGATGGCGGCCTACTACCGGCGCCAGGGCATGGGCATGGCCCAGGCGCTCGAGGCGCTCTACGAGCGCTATGGCCACTTCGCCGAGGACCAGGTCTCGCTGGTGCTGAAGGGGCAGGAGGGGGCGGCGCGCATCGGGCGCATCATGGACGCGTTCCGGCAGGATCCGCCCCAAAGCTTCGGGAGCCTGAGGGTGCGTGAGGTCATCGACTACATCGACGGCTGGCAGGATGTTCCCGCCTCGAACGTGCTGCGCTTCTCGATGGAGGATGGCTCGTGGTTCGCCATGCGGCCCTCGGGCACCGAACCCAAGATCAAGTTCTACTACTACTCGGTTGCGGACGACGCGCGACGCTCGCAGGCCGCCGTCGCCGAGATGCGCGAGGCCGTGTCGCAGCTGGTGGAGGGCATAGCGTAGGCACTTGGTGTGCCATCTTCACGTGTGTATAAAGCGGACGACCGTCTATATAGAAGACGGCCGTCCGTCTCATGTGACAGCCTAGATCAGTTCCATGACAGCATCATATTGTTTACTAAGAAGAAGATGATGAGCGCCAGAAGGAGGATGCCAATACCGATGAGCACCTTAATGAACGCATTAGCCATCACTGGTCCCTCCATTCGAAAGTAATTGCCTGGTCTGCACCGAGGGCACTTTGGAACATACCTCGTATATTTGCCTCAACGTTTGCCTTGGCCTCGTCGTACAACCCGTTATCGACTGTCTCGGATTCGCTTTTCTCCATGCACTGCTGTTGGAATGCATCGACATCCTTCACATGGATGGGGTTGAGAATGTTATTGTGCTCTTCCAGTACGCCGGAGGCATCCATGTCTGGTGTATTGGAAATGATGTAGGGCTGTGAGAGTGAGACCACGATGGTGCCGTCATCCTGTTGTGTGATAGACGCATCGGATAGGTTCACACCAGCCTTGATTGTTCCCACATAGCGATACCAGAAGCTGTTCTCGGTGAAGGGAATATCAATCGTGCCCAGAAGCGTGTCAATGTGATTCTTGTCCGTCTCTTTTTCTGTGATGTTATAACGCTGTGATGCACCAACCATCTCATTCTCAGCCTTGATACGCTCGAGGACGGTGGATGCCTGAAGTATTTCCGGTTGGTTCTCAGGAGTGTCCGGTGGGTTGTAGTTGATAAAAGCGATATGTCCAATAACGCCCAGTACCAAGCCGATGACTAGGCATAGAAGGCCTATGCCCAATCTGCTGTGCGGTCGTCTCGTGCCCTTACGTCTCTTCTTTGCGTACGTGTCCCTTTCGTCCCCTTCGTTATCCGCCACAGCTCCTCCTTCTTTTGCTGATTAAAAGCTTAATCATTTTGACAAATTGTCAAAGGGAAGAAGCCGAGAAATCGACAATTGTTGCTTTTTTCGAATGCCATGACAGCGTCAAATCGACTGTCGATAACCGTGCGGGACATGTGAGCGGGGAGGTACCACATGGATAGGGACACCAAGCGTTTTGTGACGCGTGAGCTGTGGGTCGAGCACGGCGTGAGCCGCATCTACGGCGTGCTCCATCTCCCCAAGGGGGCGGAGCACGGCACACCGCTACCCGCGGTGATCTGTTCCCACTTCTTTGGTGGTACGCATCGCACCAGCTCGAAGTACGCGCGCGCCCTGGCGACACAAGGCTTCGTGATCTATGCGTTCGACTTCTGCGGAGGCTCTCCGGAGTCGCGTTCGACCGGTGTGACGACCGAGTGCTCCATCAGGACCGAGGAGGAGGACCTCTCCGCCATCCTCGACGCCATTCGCGACCTCCCCGGCGTGGACGCCTCGCGCGTGTTCCTGCTGGGTCAGAGCCAGGGTGGTGCGGTCTCGGCGATGCTGGCCGCCGCCCGTCCCCAGGACGTGGCCGGTCTTGTCCTGTGCTATCCCGCCTTCGTCATCCACGACGATGCCGTGCGCCGCTTCGGCACGACGGATAAGGTGCCCGAGACCTACCACATGTGGCTTGACCTGGGACGCGCGTACGCCGTGGATGCCATCGAGTACGACTTCTTCGAGCGCATCGGGGCTTATGCGGGCCCCGTGCTCCTGTTCCAGGGGGACGAGGACGACATGGAGCCGCCGGCCTATACCGAGCGCGCGGCACGGCTCTACGCCCATGCTTGCCTCGAGGTCATCCAAGGTGCCGGCCATGGCTTCCATGGCGCCGACTTTGCCCATGTCATCGATCGTACGGCCGAGCTCGTGAGGATGGGTGAGCTCTGAGCTCGGCCGGTAGCAGTTCCACGCGTCTTGTGCTGCGCACCCGCGCCGCTGGGTACAATCTGCAGTCATTGACGACAGCGAAGGAGCCTAGGGTGCAGAGTGATGTCATAGACTTTCAGGATGCCAGGATGCGCCAGGGCGACCACATCGTGCGTGGTACCGCGGCCGCAGGCATGGTGCGTGCCTTTGCCATCGATGGTCGCCGGACGGTCCAGGCGGCGCGCGACAGGCACGACACGAGCCCCGTGGTGACGGCCGCCCTGGGTCGCCTGATGATGGCGGGTCAGATGATGGGCGCCATGTCCAAGAGCGACGACGAGCTCATCACTCTGATCGTGCGGGGAGATGGCCCTGTGGGCGGACTCACGGTGACGGCAAACAGCCAGGGCCAGGTGAAGGGATTCCCCAGCCATCACGAGGTGTGGCTGCCCCTCAACGGGAGGGGCAAGCTGGACGTGGGCGGCGCCGTGGGCGCGGGCACGCTGCGGGTCATCCACGACCTTCCCGGGATGGAGCCCTACTCGAGCGAGATCGAGCTGGTCTCCGGCGAGATCGGCGACGACCTCACGCGCTACTTCGCCGAGAGCGACCAGGTTCCCACCTCCCTGGGCGTGGGCGTCCTGCTGGACACGGACACCAACGTCCGCCAGGCGGGCGGCTTCATCGTGCAGCTGATGCCCGGCCACAGCGAGGAGGTCGTCGACCAGCTCGAGGACAACCTCCGCGGCGTGGACTCCGTCACCAACCTCCTCGAGCGCGGCATGTCGCCCAGCGACATCCTGGACTTCGTGCTGCGTGGCATGGGCTTTGAGGAGCTGGACGTGATGGGTGCGGAGTTCCACTGTGGCTGCGACGAGGAGCGGGCGGGCCGTGCGGTGCTCGCCCTGGGCGCCGCCGAGCTTGCGGACATGGTCGAGAGGCGCGAGCCCGCCGAGGTGTACTGCCACTTCTGCGGGAGACGATTCGAGTTCTCGCCCGACGAGCTCTCGGCCCTGCTGGGATAGGCGAGTGGGGCTGGCCCTGCGGGCGCACGACAGACACGGACACACGAAGCCACCCCATGTGGTGGGCAAGGAGGGACCATGGCACAGCGCAAGGAGATCTACCTGGCAGGAGGCTGCTTCTGGGGCATCGACGAGTACTTCTCGCGCATCCCCGGCGTGGTGGCCACGGAGAGCGGCTATGCCAACGGCAGCACGGCCAACCCCAGTTACGAGGAGGTCTGTCACGGCTCAGGCCATGCGGAGACCGTGCGGGTGCGCTATGACCCCGAGCGTGTGGCCCTGGAGGTCATCGTCCGCCAGCTCTTCAAGGTCATCGATCCCACGTTGCGCAACCGGCAGGGCAACGACCGCGGTGTGCAGTACCGCACCGGCGTGTACTACACCGACGAGGCGGACCTGCCCGTGCTGCGCCAGGTCTTCGCAGACGAGCAGGCCGCCTACGACAAACCCATCGTCACCGAACTCATGCCCCTCGAGAACTTCTACATCGCCGAGGAGTATCACCAGGACTACCTCAAGAAGAACCCTGGCGGCTACTGCCACGTGGACTTCTCCTCGCTCAAGGGCCTGGGCTAGGGACTCGCTCGCCTACGCCTCGATGACCGTGGGCTCCTTGGGGTAGTGGTTCATGACCTCGCAGCCGTCCTCGGTGACGATGAGCAGGTCCTCGATGCGCACGCCGATCTCGCCGGGGATGTAGATGCCCGGCTCGATGGAGAAGCACTGGCCAACCTGCACGGGCTCGTCATGTGTGGACGAGACGTCGCCGGGCTCGTGGGCCGTGAGGCCGATCTGATGACCCAGGCGATGCGTGAAGTACGGACCGTACCCCGCATCCTCTATGATGCGCCGCGCCGTGAGGTCTATCTCGGCAAACGTGACGCCGGGCCGCACGATGGCCTCGGCGGCCTCGTTGGCACGGCGCACGGTGTCATACACCTCCAGCTGTCGTGCGGTGGGCTGGGCCGTGAAGAACGTGCGTGTCATGTCCGAGCAGTACCAGTCCCTCCTGCAACCCACGTCAAAGAGCACCATGTCGTCCCTGTGCAGCACGGTGTCATCCGGCTCGTGATGCGGGTCGGCGGCATTGGCACCAAAGCTCACGATGGGCGTGAAGCTGTGATCCTCGGCGCCCAGGCGGCGATACTCGCCAAGCAGCCCCTCGGCGATGGCCCGCTCGGTCACGCCCTCGTGCACCTGTGCCCTGAGCCAGTCCATGGCCTGGTCGTTCACGCTGCTGGCGGCACGCATGAGATCCTGCTCGTCAGGGGACTTGATGGAGCGGGCCCTATCCACGGCCTCGGACGCAAGCACGAATCCGCTTGCTGCGCCGACATCCATGAGGGGCAGGAGCCAGCGCGCGACAAGGCCCTTGTCCACGCCCAGCGGTGCGGCATGGTTGGTGCGGGCGGCAACCAGGGGTACGGGATCATCGGTGTCATCAAAGGTCACCACATCGTCCGCCCTGCCGCTGGCATCGGGGAACAGGCGATTGGCAAACAGCGTCGTGCGCACGCGGCCGTCTGCATCCATGCGGAGACAGAGTGCCAGAAAGCGCTCATAGGGCTCCGTGAAGTATCCTGTGAGGTACCAGATGGAGAGTGGCTCGCATACCAGCATCTGCGTAAGTCCCTGCTTCCTAAGGTTCTGCAGCACACGCATGGTGCGCCTGTCCGTTTCTTGGGCCATGTCATACCTCCTGGTAACTTTGTGTGAACAAATGTACCCTAGCGCGTTTGTGCCATAAAATGAACATTTAGAGCAAAGGACATCGCTGTCGCGTCTGCGGCTTGGCACTACGTACGTGGAGGTTCTTGATGGAGGTCACGGTTCCGTCCGTTAACAGGGTCGATCAGATTCACGAGGAACTGAGCAAGCTCAAGGGCACGCGCCTCAGGGTGCGTGCGAACCTTGGTCGCTCCCGTATCGTCGAGCGTAGCGGCGTGCTGGTAGGCATCCACCCCTCCCTCTTTGTGGTCGAGGTCGAGGAACGTCGTGGACGCAAGGCACGTCAGTCCTACCAGTACGTGGACGTGCTCACCTCCACCGTGGAGATCTACGATCCCGACACCGGGGAGCGCCTGCTGGACTTCTCCGAGGTGGAGTAGGGCATGAGCATGGAGGTGCTCCTCAAGGCACCGGCAAAGCTCAACTTGCACCTGGGCATCCATCCCAGGCGCGACGTGCGAGGCTATCATCGGGCGGATTCCCTGATGGTGGCTGTGGGCCTCTTTGATGAGGTCAGGATATGGGAGCGTGCGTCGGGGAGCGGCCTTTCCCTCTCCCTGAGCGAGGACGTGGGCGTGCCCGCGGAGCGGAATACCGTCTGGGTTGCCGCCCAACGCCTGTGCGAGGCATGCGACAGACCCAAGGATTATGCGATTGACGTGCGCAAGGCCATTCCCGTCCAAAGCGGGCTGGGTGGCTCGTCCTCGGATGCGGCCGGCGTGATTCTGGGGCTCTGCCGGCTGTGGGGTGTCGATGTGGGCGATCGGCGCGTGATGGACGTCGCCCGCTCCGTGGGTGCGGATGTCCCCTTCTTCCTGCGGCCACGGCCTTCGCTGTTCGCGGGGGTAGGGGATGTGCTGGAGCAAACGTTGCCCGAGATCAAGGGGCTGCCCATCGTGTTGGTGCGGCCGCGTGATGGGGTGTCGACACCTGCCGCCTACCGTGCCTTCGATGAGGCGCCCATCAAGCCACGCTCGCCCGAGGCGATGTGGCGGGCCGTCGGGCAGCGCGATGCCGCTGCCATTGCCGCGGCGCTCTACAACAACCTGGCTCTAGCTGCCGTGCGGCTGGTGCCTGCCTGTGCCGATGTCGTCTCGTGGCTCAAGATGCAGCCAGGTGTGCTTGGTGCCCAGGTGACCGGCTCGGGAAGCTGCACCTTTGGCATCTGTGAGCGCGCAGATGTTGCGGCGGAGGTGGCCGCTCGTGCGTATGGGCTGCGCGAGGGCTGGTGGACGTTCGCGTGCGAGACGGTTGGTTTGGGCGCACAGTTCTGTTAGAGTGACTCCGCTACGGGACGTAGCGCAGTTTGGTAGCGCGCACGGTTCGGGACCGTGAGGTCGCTGGTTCGAATCCAGTCGTCCCGACCACGGAAGTGCAGTTCAGGGGCTACTTTTAGCCCCTGAACTCCTTGTGTGACATGAAGCTGAAAAAGCCAAGCCCTTGCGCCGAAAAAGTCGATCCTCTGCGGTTCGGCCTTTCGGACGCAGATGAATACATGCGCCATTTGATTCGTGCGCCAGCGCCATGGCGTCCATAAGGCTTGCACACACGTGGCGCGGCCTTGCCATGGAGTCAACAAAAATGGAGAGTCGACCCTCTCAAACAAGGGGAAATGGTCTTGTCTTGCGCGGCGGCGCAGCTCTCATTTGCGATGCCGGTACGGCTCGCGGCGGTGGGAAACATCGATGACGAGGACGATCAGCAGCTTGTCTTCGATGTCGCGTACGATTCGGTAGTCGTCGGCCCGATAGCGCCACAGGCCAGCCATGTTACCGACAAGCGCCTTACCCATACTTCTCGGGTCTTCAAGCTGTGAAATCTCCCTGAGCTTCGTTGTGATCTGCTTGGCTACCTGCTTGTCCAGCATCCTCATCAAGCGCTGGACGTCCTTGTCAATCTCAACCCGTCAAGCCAAGGCTTTTCTCCAGCCCATCAAGCGTCACAGCTGTAGATGAGGGAGCGAATTGGCCCCAAGTGCGTGCTGGCTCGTTCCTCCAGGCGCCTCAGGTGGCCCCCAAAGGCCCCTCTCACACGGCTTTGCTCCCTCATTCTGTCGTAAAAGCAACACAAGTGGCCCTTCTCTCCCCTATATCATGGCTCCTTGTTGGGGAGAGGGCACGCACTTGGGGCCGATTCGCTCCATGAGCATAGCACCAGCAACTATGGCGCTTGCCACATGCGTCCCTGTGCCTAGCGCCGCGGCACACACGACGGTCTATGTTGGATATCAAACGCAATTGTGTTTGGGAAGCCCTACCCTTGATGCTGAGCGAGCCGATATGAAGGTAACTCTCGCGGGAGGAGACGGCATGGGTCTGTTGGCAGGTAGCGTGTTTTCCCTGGGTGCACGGAACGCCCCCATCGCGGGCTGTACCACGTCGGAGTCGCTTTATCGTGCCGACGCGTTTGTCGTGTCGACGTTCTCGCTCGCCCCTCGCACGGACATCAGTGCCGAGAGCTACGCCTATCACAAGCTCCTCATGGGCCTGGCCGGGCAGGTGCAGGTGTACCTGCAGGCAGGATGCGGCTGGCAGCTGGATGAGGGGGCGACGCTCGTCACGCCCAAGGACGCCCCCGTGGGGGTGCGTAGCTCCAATGGTGGTGTTTACCTGGAGATTTCCATGACGGAGGAGGCATCTATGAACGAGGCACTCGCAGCAGGTGAGGTAGTGAGGCTGGCAGACCTGCTGCCCTATCGGGAGGGCAGGGTCGTCAACATGGACCTGGCCCACAACGAGGGCTTCAAGCTCGCGCTCATGAGCTTTGATGCCGGCACGGGGCTTGATGAGCATGCCGCTCCCGGCGAGGCGCTGGTCTTTGCGCTCGACGGCGAGGGCATCATCGGCTATGAGGGCAGCGAGCACGTGATTCACGTGGGGGAGAACTTCAAGTTCGATCGTGGCGGCAGGCACTATGTCCGTGCCGACAGGCCCTTCAAGATGGCGCTGCTTCTTACCCTGCACTAGGAGAGGAGACGACCATGCGCAAGCAGGTAACGGGAAACGTCAGCTGGGTGGGCTACGTCGACTGGGAGCTCGAGAGCTTTCATGGCGATGACTACTCCATCAAGCACGGCTCGAGCCAGAACTCCTACCTCATCGAGGAGGAGAAGACCGTCCTCATGGACACCGTCTGGGCACCCCACCGCCTTGACTTCGTGAGCAACCTCAAGAGCGAGATCGACCTCACCAAGATCGACTGCATCGTGGCCAACCACGGCGAGTGCGACCATGCCGGCTCACTGACCACGCTCATGGGCGAGATTCCCGACACGCCCATCTACTGCACGGCCAATGCGGTGAAGTCGATCGAGGGACAGTTCGGCAAGCGTGCCTGGGACTTTCACGTGGTCAAGACCGGTGACGCCCTGGACATCGGCAACGGCAAGAAGCTCGTCTTCGTCGAGATGACCATGCTGCACTGGCCCGACTCCATGGCCACGTACCTTACCGGTGACAACGTGCTCTTCTCCATGGACGCGTTCGGCCAGCACCTCTCCGTCGAGGAGCTCTTCGCCGACAAGGCCGACCAGTGCGACCTCTGGCATGAGGCGCAGAAGTACTATGCCAACATCCTGAACCCGTTCTCGCGCTTCGTCGGCCCCAAGCTTGAGCAGATCGCCAGCCTCAACCTGCCCATCGACTACATAGCGCCCGCGCACGGCGGCATCTGGCGCGGAGACGACTGCGCCAGGATCATGGACGCGTATGCCCAGTGGGCCGATGCGTACCAGGAGGATCAGGTCACCATCGCCTACGACACCATGTGGCAGGGCACGGGGCGCATCGCCCATGCCATGGCGGCCGAGGTCCACCGCCAGAGCCCAGACACCGTGGTCAAGGTCTTCAACATCTCCAAGAGCGACAAGAACGAGGTCATGACGGAGGTGCTCAAGTCCAAGGCCCTCTGTGTGGGCTCGCCAACCGAGGGACAGGACATGCTCAGTAGTGTCGCCGGGTGGATGGCCTTCCTGAGATCCCTCAAGTTCCAGGGAAAGAAGGCGGCGGCATTCGGCTGCTACGGCTGGAGCGGCGAGTCGGTCAAGAGGCTCCAGGAGGCGCTCGCGGATGCGGGCTTCGACGTCATAGATGAGAGCGTCCGTGCGCTCTGGGTGCCTGGCGAGGATGACTTCGCCCAGGTGCCGGCCCTTGTTCAGTCCCTGCTGGCATAGGGTGGCCGCCGCGCCGGGCGACCATGTTCCCCTCCGTCCCCTCCGATGGTGCGGGGCCTTCTCCAACGATGAGAAGACCCTCGCACGACCAGGGGCCATGGGACGGTAGGGCCAGGGGCATCCCCTGGCCCTATCCCTGTCGCACGATGGGCGCCAGGCCCTCGAGCACCTCGCCAAACTGCTGCACGACTTCCAGCGTGCCGATGTACTCGTCATGCTCGTCATAGACGGCGTGATACACCACGCGCACGGGGTTCTGTGGGTTGGGGATCCAGCGTTCCACGTGGTCGGTCTCGTGCGCGCGAAAGCTGGCGAGCATCTCCTCGATCATGGGCTTGACCAGGGGAGGATGGCAGCTCCACACCTCGCGGTCGATGCAGGCGAGCGGCCGGTCGAACACGTGGCCCTCGTTGGAGAAGAAGCGCGTGCGCTCGTCGGCATCGATGAACGTGAGGTCAACAGGCAGCAGCTTGAGGACGGCCACCAGCTCCCCCACGGAGACGCTGCCGGTGGGGAGTCTCACGCGCCCATCCTGCACCTCGAGCCCCGGGTTCTCGGGCTTGGGCTGCAGGCCCATCCAGACCTCCGCGTCGAGCCACGTGGGCGCACCGTCGCAGAAGGCCCAGCCAAAGCCGGCAAGGTCACGATAGCAGGCGTACCAATCCTCGCGCGAGAAGTGTTCGAGGGCCAGCGGCAGGAGGATGTTCTCCTCCTTGTACCGCATCTCGCGGATGCGGGTGAGAAGCGCCGTCACGCGCATTGCGTCCGCGGCGGAGAGGGTCTCGTGCCCTGGCGAACCCAGCTCATGGGCGAGGGCACTGCGTTCGCGTAGGATCTCGTCATCCACGCCCCACATCACGTTGGAGGGGCCGTCGAAGCCGTAGCTGTCGAGCAGGGGCATGAGCAGCTGCTCCTTCTTGCCATAGTGCCTCTTGAGGGAGCGGATCCGCTCCAGCCCCACGAGTACGGGGGAGGTATCCGCACCCTCGCTCACCTGGGATCCCAGGGCATCGAGCTCCTTCGTGAGCCCCTCGTTCTCCAGCCTCAGGACCGATGCGGGATGCCCCGCGGGCAGGCCGTCCTCCGCATGGGTGGTGAGCACGGTGCAGCTTGCCTCGTCCTCCACCTCGGCCGCGGTCATGCCGTGGAAGAGCGCGGAGTGCACGTCGCACAGGCGCTGGACCTCGCGTACGGGCATGCCGTCGCGCATGAGCCTCTGCTCCGCCTCGGCAATCTCCGCCGCCGAGACGCTGGAGAAGTCGCGCACGAAGTCGCGGCGCACCTCCTCGAGGGGCTCGCCGTCCGAGAGGCGGCGCACCATGGCGGCAAGCTCGGCCTGACGCGCCTCCTGGGGCGAGGTCGGCGCCTTGGCTGCGATGCGCTGGCTGGCGCCCGTGGGCTCGCGGTCGGGTGTCCCGCCGGCGTCCTCGCCCGCTCCCACGACGGTGAGACCCGCCTCGCGGAAGGCCCTGACCATGTCGGCCACGTCCACGCCCTTGACGTCCGCACCCTTGCGTGGGGTCATGACGCGCCCGGCCGTCTGCATCATGGCGGGGTTCGTGATCTCTCCAAAGCCCAGCGTTACCATGACGTTGACGAAGCGGGGACAGGCGTTTGCGTTCTCCAGGACCGTGCGGTCGAGGTCGACGGTGCTCTCGTCCATGGCGGCCTTCCCTTCAAGTGTTAGTTTTCTTTTACTTGAAGCAAGGGTAGCGGCTTTCTGAAGGCTCATATGTCGCAATTCCAACGCGCGTGCCATCAGTGACGAGTCGCTCTTCAACATGCAGACTTCGCGAAGGAGGCAAATGCCTCCGCCTCGCGCAGGTCCTGTTGTATCCCCGTCTTTGACACTTAACCCTACATAACTCGCACATAAGGGCTGGTAGAGATAGCTATCTGCTGTCTCTGCCGGCCCTCTTCCTTGTGGTAATGGACGCCTTCTGGTGGGTCTTCTTCAAGATCCTCCTCATCTGGCTCTGCGGCACGATCTCGAAGTCGGTGCGGAATCCGAAGGCCTCATGCAGGGCATCGGTTATCTCTGTGCGCACGTAGAGGGGGCGGTATCCCTCGCCCTTGACCTCTTCCATGCGCATGTTCCTCAGGGTGTCTGCGATCTCAGGACAGGTCCAGAGGCACCCGAGCCTCTTCTCGAGGATCCGGTAGATGAGAAGCGCCAGGAAGCAGGTGAGGAAGTGGGCCTCGATGCGGTCCCTGCGCGAGAGGAAGACGGGACGGGCCCTGAACTCGCCCTTCATGATGCGAAAGCACTCCTCGACCTGCCAGCGTCCGGCGGCAACCTTTACGATGCCCAGGACATCCTCGTCGTCGAGCGAGGTAGCCAGGCCGTAGAGGCCGTCCCAGGAGGCTTCCTCCTCGACCTTCCCGTCGTCGACGGAGAGGATGCGCTCCTCGGCGACCTCGCCCTCCTCGGTCACGGGGGTGGAGGAGACGAAGCGCATGGGGTCCTTGGGCCCCTTGCGGTGCCTCTTGGCCGTCCCGTCCTCGCAGGCCCTGCGCGCCCGCTCCACCTGCGCCTTCCTGATGGAGCTCTGGTAGGCGCGGTACCTGAGGGAGAAGGTGACGATCAGGTTCTGCCCCAGCTCCTCGCCGGTCGCAGGGTCCTTCAGGGACGTCCACATCGTCTTGTAGAAGGTCCTGGCGAAGAGGGCCCGGCGCGTCTTCTCGGGCGTGAGGGGGTCGTCTGCCGCCTTCCGGACCTGGTCGAGGTCGAACGTGCCCGCCTCGCCTGCGCACGACCAGCCCTTGGGGCCGCGCACCCAGTCCCTGACCTCCTTCCTCTGGCCCCTGAGGGAGACCGTGGTGACGAACTGGAGGCTGCCCCTGCTGTTGTGGGCGCGGTTGGCGGCGCTCGAGAGACCGGCGTCCGTGCAGACGACGAGCTTCGAGAGGCCGAACTCGCCTTCGAGCCTCTCTTCCAGAGGGATGAGGGTGGGCTGCTCGGACTCGTTGCCTGGGTAGAGGTCGAAGGCCACGGGAAGCCCGTCTTTGTCCATCATGAGCCCCATGCCCACGATCGGGTTGGGCCGGTGCTCCTTGGAGGGGCCGTACCTTCTGAAGCCGTCTTCCTCTGTGATCTCGAAGTAGTAGTTCGTGCAGTCGTAGAAGAGCGTCTGGCAGCGCCTTCTCGCCAGGGCCTTGCTCCGCTCGAAGGCTCTCCTCTGTATGAGCCCAGAGTTCTCGGCGAGTACGGAGAGCGCCCGGTAGATGTGGTGGCTATCGAAGGCGGGCCCCTCCATCAGCTCCTGGGAGAACTCATGGGTCGCCCGCTTGGACGAGGGCTCGAGGATGCGTCCGTACACGAGCCTGGACAGGACCGAGTCGAGGTCGTAGTCCGCCTTGCTGCGTGAGGCGATGTCTCGGCAGATCTCGGGCAGGCCGAGTGCGGAGTAGATGTCCTGCAGGAAGAGGTAGCCGCAGTTGAACGTATGCCGCGCGCCTGCCCCTATCTGCCTTGTGGGGTCATACGACACCGTGACCTTGCGGGTGAGCTCGCGCTCCTCGAGGGTCATCCTCTTGGCCTCTTCTTTGGCCCAGCTCATCACATCTGTGCCTGGAGGAAGCATCTCCTCGAGCTCGGACCTGGTCCCCAGCCTTCTCGCGATCTTGGAGGTGGGCTTGCCCGTCTCCCTGTCACGGTAGGTCTTGGCTATGTAGAAGGTCTCGGCTGTCTTGGTCCTCGTCACCTGGACTTTCATGACCATCACCTATCTACATGCAACTGCTACCAGATACCACAATATATAGTACCACAACCTGAGCATAGGAAAGCCGGGAATCCCCAGGCAGAACTGGAAATTCCCGGCATATGTGAGCTCTGAATCTAGTGGCTAAGTGTTAAAGTCCCGCGTGGGGTCATGACGCGCCCGGCCGTCTGCATCATGGCGGGGTTCGTGATCTCTCCAAAGCCCAGCGTTACCATGACGTTGACGAAGCGGGGACAGGCGTTTGCGTTCTCCAGGACCGTGCGGTCGAGGTCGACGGTGCTCTCGTCCATGGCGGCCTTCCCTTCAAGTGTTAGTTTTCTTTTACTTGAAGCAAGGGTAGCGGCTTTCTGAAGGCTCATATGTCGCAATTCCAACGCGCGTGCCATCAGTGACGAGTCGCTCTTCAACATGCAGACTTCGCGAAGGAGGCAAATGCCTCCGCCTCGCGCAGGTCCTGTTGTATCCTGTTGTATACTGCTAAGGCTTTTCCACTGAGCCCCGTACCCTCATCGGAAAAGGCAACGGTGGCTCGTCCAGGGGCCATCGCATCGGAAGTGTTCGTAGGAGGAGTCACGTGACTACTAAGTCGACTCAGTACGCCAAGAAGGGCGAGGTCGAGCGCAACTGGGTGCTCATCGACGCCGACGGTGCCACCCTCGGTCGCCTCGCAACCCAGGCCGCCATGATCCTTCGTGGCAAGAACAAGCCCCAGTACACCCCCAACGCCGACACGGGCGACTTCGTGGTCGTCATCAATGCCGACAAGGTGCAGCTTACGGGTACCAAGGCCGAGCACAAGAGCTACTGGCGCTACTCCGGCTGGCTCGGTGGCCTCAAGACCGAGTCCTTCAAGGAGGCCATGGCCAAGCATCCCGAGCGCGTCATCGAGCACGCCGTCAAGGGCATGCTCCCCAAGACCACGCTGGGCCGCAAGCAGGGCATGAAGCTTAAGGTCTATGCCGGCCCCGAGCATCCCCACACCGCTCAGAACCCCACCAAGATCGATCTGGAGGCGTAACCGATGGCTGAGAACACCGCTGTGTACACCGGCACCGGTCGTCGCAAGGAGGCCACCGCGCGCGTGCGCCTGGTTCCTGGCACCGGCAAGGTCACCGTCAATGGCCGTGAGGCTGCCACCTACTTTGGTCGTCAGCAGCTCGTGGACAATGCGCTCGTTCCCTTCAAGGTGACCGACACCATAGGTCGCTTCGACGTCCTCGCCAACTGCGATGGCGGCGGCATCAACGGTCAGTCCGGGGCACTGCGCCTGGGCATCGCCCGCGCCCTGCTCGATGCGGGCGAGTATCGCGCCGACCTCAAGAAGGCGGGCCTACTCACGCGCGACAGCCGTGCTGTGGAGCGCAAGAAGTACGGCCTCAAGAAGGCCCGCAAGCGCCCGCAGTTCTCCAAGCGCTAGGGCGTGCGACAGAGTGCACCTGTGGGGGAGTCGCTTCGGCGGCTCCCCTTTCATCGCATGATAAGAGTATCGTTAATCAGATAATTAGCAAAGCAGAGCCACTTGCCTAAGCTGGTCAATCGCATCTGCACGATTGTCGGCCCCCATGACCGAACGTCCCGCAACCAGTATGTCGGCTCCAGCCTCTACACAAGCGCGGGCGTTTGAGGTATCAATTCCCCCATCGACCTCTAGAAGCGGACTGACATTATTCCTTTTGCATAGGTCGGATAATTCCTGAAGCTTGTAGAAAGTATGAGGAATGAATCGTTGATTGGGCTTTCCGGGATTGACGGCGAGCACGAGTATGAGGTCAATCTCTTGGATGATGGACTCAAGCCAAGAGACTGGCGTACCCGGATTGAGTGCGACACCCGCTTTCTTTCCACAGGAATGTATGTTGTCCACTATGCTTTGCCAATGTCGTGTTGCCTCTAAGTGAAACGTGACCGAGTTCGCGCCGGCCTCGATGACGCTGCGACACATGCGTTCTGGCTGTTCGACCATGAGGTGCACATCAATGGGAAGAGTGGTGCTGGATGCTACGGAGCGAAGGATGGGCTGTCCAAATGAGATGCTATCAACGAAGTGGCCATCCATAATATCAAGGTGTATCAGATCAGCACTTCCTAAACTTTCGAGTTCCTGTTTCAGGACAGAAAAGTCCGCGGACAGTATGGATGGAGCTATAGAGCAGGGATTCTTCATGATTGCTTTCGCATTCCTTATCAGGTGAAACGCAAGCTTGGGACCGATTATGGGCCGAAGTCTCCAAGCTTGCGCATACTTTGAGTCCGTTTTGTCTAACGCATGCTATTGATAGCTATGCATGCCCAGCCGCTAGTCGCGCACCCACATCCCCACTGGGGTGGTTTATGAGGAACTGTTCACGCGAATAGTGATTTTCTTGCATGATATTGATAGCTATCGCATCGAAGACGGACATGGTGGCAAGGGTGCTGGCCGTTGCCAGCATGTTGTACGTATCTGGCTCTCGATCTATTTGTACCTCAAGGAACAAATCCGCAGCTTCACTGATTGGAGAGTGTGCGGCTTCTCCAACGCTAACGATAGTAGTCTGCTTTTTCTGGAGGTTGGGAATGAAACTTAGGAGCTCCTGGGTGACCCCTCCTTTCGAGAGGAAAATGACGATGTCTCCCTTATGAACAGCGCCCAAACCACCATGAACGGCATCACTTGGCTCTAAAAAGAAGGCCCGCACGCCAATTACCTGTAAGGTGTGGATAGCCTTTCGCGCGGCTACGGCAGAGGTACCACAGCCAGTGAAAAACACATTGCCCCTACAGGAGCTAATCATGTCGGACAGCTTCACTAGCTCATCTAGGTGGACCTTCTCTGAGAGCTTGATGAGCTCTTCCCCCTCGGCACGAATGACGGACCGTAGCGTATCGGCACTCATCAGAATCAGTCCTCCGTTCCTATGATGACGATATTGCAATGACGATTGCGCTCTCGCGTTTGGTCGAAGTCTACGAAGTAAATCGATCCCACTGCTCCAATCAGAAGCTCCTTGTCCTTAATGGGAAAGGTCTCACTTGCTCCGAACAGGTCACTGCGCAGGTGCCCATCAGTGTTCAGCATGGTCCATGCCTGTGCGGGGTAGTCGGGATCCTTTTTTGTCATCCCATAGGCTATGTGTTTGGGGCCCGGACTATGGTATTGGTTCTCGGTCGTCTGTCGTGGGGCAATTCTGTCCAGCATCTGATCGAGATCAACATGAAGGTATTCGTCACCATAGTAGTTGCGATCATGCATGAACTCATCAAAGTAGACTGAGCAGGTCGTATGGGCAGACGCAATAGTACATATACCGTTTCGAACAGCGCTCTCAGCTACAATGCCCCTGACGTTCTCGGTGATGTTGTGGTATGAGGGACGTCCACTGACGGTATGCAAATCTATCCTTGCATGATGGACAATCATCTCGTCACCTACAAGTTAAGTTGTTCTTTAATCTGATCAAAGACGACGTTGGCTCCAACGCCTGTAAGGATGGCGAGACCATTTATGACCTTGTCCTGGATGTAGCTCGGAACCTGTGTCGTCGTAAGGACGGCGTCGTAGTGACCATCTTGGATGTTGTCGATTTCTGAGGCTACGGCGGACTGTCTGATTTCTACAGTATTGCGTAGTCCTTCGCTATCTAACCACTGCTCCACTTTGTTTCTGACAATTGTCGAGGTCGCATGGCCAGCACCACACATAATCAAAAGCTTTTTCATGTTCTTATGCCCCTTGAGTTATGCTGCACGATGGGTATGGATGTGATCTTCTAAGCTTGGTTCCATTTCTTGATGCGGTTCATGTAGAACAGGATTCCGAGTAAGATTACGGTGAGTATGCCAACGCCTGCGTACCCAAAGAACTGCGCTGACCCCAGAGTTATAACGTTGGGCCAAAGGCCTGCGGTTACAAATGAAACGATGCTTCCTCCTGCATCGTAACCGGCAATCTGGTAGGCACTGGTGAAGGCGGGAGCAATCCATGTGGAGAGATAGAGCATGGTAACAACGTAGACCGCACTGCCAAGCACGGAACGAATGATGTCTCCCCGATATGCGGCAACGGTAAGACAGAGTGCATAGACAAGCATGGGAAGATCGCCGAGAGGCAAGACCTTGTTTCCAGGGAGAATAACTGCAAGGAGCAAGGTAACAGGAATCATGAGGAGAGAGACGGCAAGGACGGCAGGATTACCAACAGTAAGAGCCGCATCCATGCCAATGTTGAGCGTCTTACCATGTAGATGCTTTGAGGTGAATTCTTGGGTTGCGCCTGCAATTGGAGTGAGGCCTTCCATGAACATCGCGATCATCTTGGGAAGCAATGCCAAGACCGCTGCCGTCTCCATGCCTAGCTGACAGATGTGACCGAACTCGAAACCGGCGAGAACGCCCATGACAATGCCAATGATGAACCCAATGATGATGGGATTGCCAAAGAAACCAAACTTCTTCTGAATAGTTTCTGGATCGATTTCAGTCCTCTTGAAGAAGGGAATATGATCGAAGAGCCAGTTGATAGGAGTTGCAAGGACGAGACCGGAGAGGGCCATCACATGCGTGATGGATATACCTGGTAGGTTGAAAAATTCACTAACCTTGGGTTGGAACGCATCGGCAAGAATGAGCTCAATGAGGAAGAATGGAACCATAACGAGAATGGCGAGCAAGTAATCACCCGTCACGCCCCAAGTCATGATACCGACGAATGCCGATTGCCAGAGGTTCCAGATATCAACGTTAAGGGTTTTGGTGAGCCCCGTGAAAATAAGTACGAGGTTGATGAAGATGGCGATAGGAATGATGATGATTCCCAAGGTAGTCGAGAAGGCGAGTGGACCACCTATACCGTTCCCCACATCCAGAATGCTTAGGGAGAGGCCAAAGTTGGAGACCATGGCCTGAACGGCGGGCTCCAAGGCGGTGGATAGGATACTGATGATGGCATTGGTGCCAATCATACCGATGCCTACGGTCAGTCCCGCGAGAATGGCCTTGGTAGGCCTAAGCTGGACTATCAAACCAAGTATGATAATGACGATGGGAATAAGGACGATGCCGCCCAGGCTGGTAACGAAATTAAGTGCCAATTGAAGCATTCCTGGACTTCCTTCCAAGCGTGTAAAGTGAATTTAGAATCGTGCACGTACGACGAAGTCTCTGGTGAATAAGCCTCCGATTCAGCAAATATGGTTCTCCGTAAGAATTGCCTCTAGCATTTCCATGCTTGTGCAGGCCTGCAGACATTTCACAGCTTTCTGGTTGGAGAGCATGCCCACAAGGTCACCCAGTGCATCTGCTTGCTCATGCGGTTGGCTCATAGCGATAATGAAGACCAGGATCGCTTGCACAGCCTTATCTCTGTCGATCATGTATCGAAAGACAACAGGTTTCTTAAGCGAGACGAATGCAATCTGCGACTTGTTGACAAAACGAGAATCGGTATGCGGAATTGCCACGCCTGTATAACCGATTTCTAGCCCCGTAGGGTAGTCCTGTTCACGCTTCAGGATGTTTTCTTCGAAATCTGGCTTTACGTCACCTGCATCAAGCAACAATTGAGAGCCGATGTGTATGACATCCTGAGCATTACGAGCGGATGCATGAAAAGCTGCCAATTTATCATCGAAAAACATTGCGTACACCTCCTTCCAGAAGGACGTCTGCCCCTTATTTTTCTCATGAATTTCGTTAAAGAAAAAACGACGAGCCTTCCGCTGCGGAGGAAGTTCTTGATTTGAACTAGATGAATGGCTTTGAGTAAAGTACTCAAAAGAATGCCTGTGAATCATCTGATACGAGGTGTTGAAAATGAAGATGGGCCCCAGCGCACTCATATCCCAACTCATGGAACAAAGTGGCTGGGTGGATGCCAAGACCTTGGCGACTATACTGCATGTGACTCCGAGGACGATCAGAAGCTATGTTCGCCGTCTTAATGAGGAGAGCAATGAGATCATTATAGAATCATCGTCGCGGGGCTATCGACTCGTGAATAATGAGTTTGGCATACAAACAAGACCAAAATCCTCGACGAGCACTTCGGCGGATAGTCGGGCAGAAAGGCTTATCAGAATCCTCTTGGCCACCGATCGACCTCAAAGTATTTACGATATGGCTGACGAGCTACATGTATCTGAGTCAACAATGCAACTTGTCCTTCGAAAGGCACGTAAGATTGTTCAGCCATACAAGTTGGTCATATCTCGTGCCCATGATTCCCTTGTACTTATGGGCAGCGAGTCAGATAAGAGGCGCTTCATCAATCGTATACTCATCGGTAGTAGGAACATGGATTTTTCTGCGCTCACGAATAGCACCGTCCTGAAAAACGGCTATGACGTGCACAAACTCAAGTATGCAATTACGGACGCACTTGCTGAGCACGGACTGACCTGTGATGACTATGGCCTCAACAATATGGTGATGCATCTGGCCATTATGCTGAGTAGGATTGAAGCACAGCAAAGAATGACTGCCGAAGAAGCACCGACTACTGGCAACGCATCCCCAGAGGTCATGTGTGCCACCGAGGTATGCATGGCGCTGGGAGAGTCCCTTGGCATCAGCATCGATGATCCAGACAGGTTCTATTTTGCTTTGGTGATAGAAGCAAACACCCGACGAGCAACGGCAGCTGGAATCATGACAAGTGGAAATGCGCCAGTATTCGAGGAACGGGACCTCTCGATTGCCGAACATGCCGCAGAAAGGGTGTCCACGACCTATTGCCTAGAGCGATTCTCCACCGAGTTCATTCAGCAGCTTGCTGTACACATACATGCGCTTATCAGTCGTGCCGCTACTAACACCTTTGTATATAACCCGCTGGTTAACGAGGTAAGATCAGAGTACCCCCTGATTCATGATATGGCAGTCGTTATGGCAGATGCCATCTCCCGTGAGGCGAGCATCAGGCTGACAGAGGATGAGATCGCATTTTTTACCTTTCACATCGGTGGGTACCTGCAGAATAGGTGCATGATAGATCGGGACTGTGTTACTTGCGTTGTCCTCTATATCAATTATCACAATATGCAGGACTATTTTATCCAGCGACTCCGAAGTCTTTTTAAGACTCAGTTGCAAATCATTTCGGTGCAGAGTGTCTTTGATTACGATTCGACTCGACTAGACTGTGAATTGATATTGTCACCATTGGAGGTGGATGTTCCGGAGGGCTGTAGGAGGGTAGTCATAAGTCCACTCTTTGGGAGAGAAGATGAAGAGGCGGTACGCAAGGCTGTCAACGAGATATCCCAAAAGAAGAGAGGAAGGCAGCTAGAATCCACTATTGCGCAGTTCTTGAGGCCTGACTTCTTTAAGCTTAACTTTTATCCTGGAAACTATGACGAGTTGATTGCAGCTATGGTTTTGGATTGTCTTGATAAGGGGCTGGTTGGCGAGGGTTATCTTGAGAAGGTTCTTGAGCGTGAAGCGTTGTCACCAACAGTCTTTGACAATCTCGTGGCTGTGCCACATACAGTGGAACCTGCGGCTCTGAGGTCGTTTCTATACCTCGTCATCAACGATCGGCCGGTTGCATGGGGACAATCAAGTGCCAATATCATACTTCTACTGGGGATTTCCGAGAATGATAGGGAATCTTTTACAAATTTCTACAGCGATTTTCTCTCTATACTCAGTAATGCAAAAAATGCGAGTGAGCTTATCGGTAGCGTCTCATACGAGGACTTCATGAGACGTCTTACAGCACTTCTCAAGGTCCGGCACAACTAACACCCATGGTCTCTGTAAGACATGTATGTCTTTCTAGCGTGGTACAGGCTCTCGCATATTGTTTTTGACGCATCCTCTCACATGGATGGCCCATGTCCGGCTGGTAGAATTCATCCATGCGTTTAAGATAGCAATGCTACGCTGCGAGGAGGGCTTGGATGAAGTACTTCGGCACCGACGGCTTTCGAGGGAGGGCCAACGAGGGGCTCAACGTCGAGCATGCCTTCAAGATCGGCCGCTTCGTGGGGTGGTACTACGGTGCGCGCCAAGAGCGCAAGGCCCGCATCATCATCGGCAAGGACACACGCCGCTCCAGCTACATGTTTGAGTCTGCCCTGGTGAGCGGGCTGGTTGCCAGTGGTGCGGATGCCTACATGCTGCACGTGATCCCCACGCCCGGCGTCTCGTACGAGACGGTGGACGGCCGCTTCGACTGTGGCATCATGATCACCGCCTCCCACAACCCCTACTCTGACAACGGCATCAAGTTGGTCAACGACGAGGGCTACAAGATGGACGAGGACGTCCTCGAGAAGATCGAGGACTATATCGACGGCAGGGTGGACGTGCCGCTCGCGACGGGCGACGCCATCGGCTGCACCGTGGACTACATGCAGGGCCGCAACCGCTACATCGCGCACCTCATCGCCAGTGCCAACTTCTCGCTGCAGGGCGTCAAGGTGGGCCTGGACTGTGCCAACGGTGCGGCCTCCAGCGTTGCCAAGCCGGTGTTCGACGCCCTGGGCGCCGACGTACGCGTGATCAACAACGCTCCCAACGGCTACAACATCAACGTGGACTGCGGCAGCACCCACATGGAGCGCCTCCAGCGCCACGTGCTCGAGCAGGGCCTGGACGTGGGCTTTGCCTATGACGGTGACGCCGACCGCTGCCTGGCCGTGGACGAGCGCGGCCACGTGATCGACGGCGACCTCATCCTCTACATCTGTGGCAAGTACCTGCACAAGCACGGCCGCCTCGCCGCGGGCACCGTCGTTCCCACGGTCATGAGCAACTTCGGCCTGTTCAAGGCGTTCGACGAGGCGAGCCTCTCCTACGTGAAGACCGACGTGGGCGACAAGAACGTCTACGCCTGCATGCGCAAGAACGGCTACTCGCTCGGTGGCGAGCAGTCGGGCCACATCATCTTTGGCGACATCGAGTGCACGGGCGACGGCATCATGACGTCGCTGCGCATCATGGAGGTCATGCGCGCCGAGCGCGAGACCCTCTCGCAGTTGGCGGCTCCCGTCAAGCTCTATCCCCAGCGGCTCGACAACGTGCGCGTGACCGACAAGCATGCGGCCATGGAGGCGCCCGCCGTGCGCGAGGCCATCGGGCGGGCGGAGCAGTTCCTGAGGGGCAATGGCCGCGTGCTCGTGCGTGCCTCGGGAACCGAGCCCCTCGTGCGCGTGTTGGCCGAAGCGCCCGACAACGACCTCTGCAGGCAGACCAACGGCATCGTGCTCAAGGCCCTGGAGCCCTTCAGGGCGTGATGCGACGGGATCGCGTGGCCCTCACAGTGTCATAGCGTAGAGGCTCAATGGGAGGGACTGCCTTGTCGGCTTGGGCGATGGGCCGCATGCTGCCATTCTCCCGGCGGCCAAGCCCGGGAGCCAGATAGCTCCTGCCATTTGGCAGGTCGAGTCGACCAATGGTCCCAAGGTGCTTCATCGGGCGCCACGATACCCTTGCCACCCCCGACCGAGCTGTCTTGGCCCTGGTCCCGAGGTCATGATGGCCGATACCCCATTTTTCTCACACCTCTCGATCCAGGCTCCCGAGTGTCCATAGCACTGTTCGTCCAGCCTTTTGCAGGCGGCCTGCAAAAGGTGAGACTTTTTCACCATAAAGGCGTACCTACACTCGACTCAAGGAGGTCCTCAAAAGGATGGACTCTCAGCGTGAGGGGAGCGTTCTATGGACAAGCAGTGGTTGGGGCTTGAGGACAAGGTCGCTATCGTCACCGGTGCGGCATCGGGCATTGGAAGGCACGTGGCGGAGGTTCTGAAGTCGGTTGGTGCCAAGGTGGTCGTGGCCGACCTCACGGTGGAGACCGGCGACGAGTTGGAGGGCATGTACTGCGTCAAGTGCAACGTCTCCGACCCCGACGGCGTCACCGCAATGACCCGAGCCGTCATGGACAGGTACGGGTCCATAGATGTTCTCGTCAACAACGCTGGCCTCAACAGGCCACGTCTGCTCGTGGACGTCAAGGGCGAGAAGCCCCAGTATGAGCTCGATGTCAAGGACTTTGGCCTCATGTTTGACGTGAACGTCAAGGGGCTCTTCCTCGTCGCGCAGGCCTGCGCGCGCCAGATGATCAAGCAGGGCAAGGGCGTCATCGTCAACATGTCGTCCGCGTCTGGCAAGGAGGGCTCGGTGGGCCAGTCAGCCTATTCCGCCACCAAGGGCGCCGTCGATTCCTTCACGCGCTCGTGGGGCAAGGAGATCAGCCCATATGGCGTGCGCGTCGTCGCCGTGGCTCCGGACATCATGGAGGCCACCGGCCTCCGCACCCCTGCCTATGAGGAGGCCCTCGCCTATACGCGCGGCACCACGCCCGACAAGCTGAACACGGACTACAAGAAGTCCATCCCCCTGGGTCGCCCTGGCAAGCTTGACGAGGTTGCCTGGACCGTGGCGTTCCTCGCTTCGGATCGTGGTGGCTACATCACGGGCACCACGATTAACGTCTCTGGTGGCAAGTCACGCGGCTAGCCTGCTGACGGGTCGCTGGGACGCATCTCCTAGGAATGCGTCCCGTCGCGACCGCATGTCCTCTCTGCCATCCACCTCCATTCTTCGGCTTGAGCCGTGCCCTCGAAAGGATGCTTTGATGCCACTGGCTGTCAACAACAGGATCTTGGCAATCATCAGCTACTTCTCGAAGTATGCCTCGTCGAGCTTTGGAGAGTTGGCTGCGCGCCTGGGGGTCAGCGTGAGGACGGTGCGCAATGACATCAAGCAGCTGAATGACCTGTTGCAGGGATCTGCCTCGATTGAGGCTGATCGGGGCACGCTCAGGCTCTACGTGTACCAGGAGAGGGACTACGAGGAGATCCTGGATGGGCTGGCCAGAAGCTCCCTTGGCGCAGACACTCCCGGGCGGCGTCAGGCACGCCTGTTTGGATTGTTGGCGCGTGCGACCAAGCCCATGACCATGGCCGACCTGGCGGGCATGCTCTTCGTGAGCCGTGCGACGCTGGCAGGCGATGTGACCCAGCTGAGGAAGGACATCGCTGGGTACGGTCTGACCATCCTCGGCAAGGAGAACTCCGGCCTCACGCTCGACGGCGATGAGATCGAGATTCGCCTCTACCTGCTCGAGCGGGCGTATGACGCCGTCTATGGCAACGAGTCGCTACCCGAGGACATCGTGCGGGCCGTTTCCGAGGGCGCCCATCGCATTTCGGCCGAGGAGAGCGTCTGTCAGTCGCTCATGCGCTACGTGACCGTCATGTGCGATCGCTTTGGGCATGGGCATGCCATCGGCGCGCTGAGCGACCAGGTGAGCGAGCTGGCTCGGACGCCCGAATACACCCTTGTTGACACCCTCGTCAATGCCATGGAGAAGATGTCCGGCAACTCGTATCCCCAGAAGGAGCGCCTCTTTGTCTCTCTGGCGATCATGGGCACGCGTGTTCCTGGCGATGCCGGCGAGGAGGTTGCGCCCATCGAGCTCGATTCCGAAGTGGTTTCCCTCATGCGTGAGATCATACGGGCCGTCTCGGATGAGCTCAACGTCTCCGTGTCCTTCGGGGACCTTACCAACGAGCTGCTGTATCACATCAAGTACATGCTCAATCGCCTGCGTTATTCCATCCTGCTCGAGAATCCGCTTCTGGATGACATCCGGAGACGCTATCCCCTCGAATACGCCATTGCGGGCGTGGCCTCGAAGGTCATAGAAGAGTACTGCAACGTAAAGGTGCCAGATGGCGAGCGCGGCTACCTCGCGGCGTATTTCGGCGTTCTCATGGAGCGTCTGCGCAGCCAGCATCCACGTACGGTGCGTGTTGCCATAGTAGCTGGGTCAGAGCGTATCACGGCGTGTCTCATAGAGGCTCAGCTGCACAAGGTGCTCGATGAGGCCATGCAGACGTCACTGTTTACGCGTTCGGAGGTCAACGAAGGGATCCTCAGGAACTTCGACATCGTCCTGAGCACGGCAGCGCTTCCCTTTGACACGGACGTGCCCGTCATCATCGTTCGCGAGGTCTTCGACGCCACCGAGCTTGTCGAGCGCATGCAACGAGCCCTCTCGTGGGCCTCGCCCCTTTCGTCAGCCACGGCTGCGGTGCGCACGGCAATCACTGGGCACCTGGATGATGACCACTTCTTCGTCCTTGACGCCAGCAGGGGCTATAGGGATGGCATAGAGAGCATGGTGGGCAACCTTGAGGGGATGGGCGAGCTTGACGAAGGCTTTCTGGATCGCCTGCGCGAACGCGAGCATCAGCATCGCATGGCGTTCGGTAACGGTGTGGCGCTTCCTCACTGCCTTCAGCTGGCAACGGGAAATGTCGCCCTTGCGCTTGGTGTCTACCCGCATCCCGTTCTCTATGGAGAGGAGGTCGTAAAGGTGGTCTTCCTGTTGGGTGTGCCTGCGGCGGATGGGGCCAAGGGGGCGAGCATCGTCAGGTACTACGACGAGATCGTCTCCGTGTCCCAGGATGAGGAGCTGGTGGACAGGCTTTCGGAGACACGGGACTTTCGGGCGGCAATCAGGGTGCTGCAAGGCTGACCATGCACCTCTGAGTTCCGTGGTTGGGAGATGGCGCTCATCCGTGGCGCCTAGGGGGAGGAAGGGGACTGACATGACAGGGGTCATCGTCGTGGGACTCGTGGCGGTAGCGCTGCAGCTGTTCCTGACATACCGACAGATGCTCCACTTTTCGAGCGAGTTCGCAGCGCTTAGGAGGAGGGGCAAGGTCGCCGTTGGGCGTAAGAGCGGGGGCTTCCATGCGGGGGCAATCGTCATGTTCCTAGTGGATGACCAGGGCATTATCCAGGAAGGGAGGTATATGGAGGGCGTCACGTCCCTTGCGCGCGTCAGGCCTCTTCCTGGTTTTGAGGGCAGGGATGTCGCGGAGCTCACCCGAGGGGACGGTCCCCGCAGGGGTCATCGTAACCTTGGCAGGGCCCTGGAGGATGCGGCCAACACCTACAGGCTCTACACATCGGGTGAGACCGTCTCGCAACCACCCTCTCCACTCATGCACATGACCGGTGCCGTCAAAAGGCTTGTGGGACGCCCCCAAGTTCGTGACGGGAGGCAGTAGGGAGCTCCTTGCGTGTGGCCCAAGGGGCATATGCGATCGTATTGGAGTCTGGAAAGGAGCACTGGCATGGAAATCATCTCATCGGCAGCATCAGCGTTCATGAACCTGTTCCAGCAGGGTGGCATTCAGTTCGTTGCATGGGTCTCGAGCATCATCCCCCTGATCGTGATGCTGCTCGTCTTCATGAATTCGCTTGTCGCCTTCATCGGCCAGGAACGCGTCAACAAGTTTGCCGCGCATGCTGCGGGCAATCCTGTCCTGCGCTACTTTGTCCTGCCCTTCCTCAGTGCACTGATGCTCGGCAACCCCATGGCGCTCTCCATGGGAAAGTTTCTGCCCGAATTCTACAAGCCCGCCTACTATGCGTCGGCATCCTATCACTGCCATACCAACAGCGGCATCTTTGCCCACATCAATCCCGGGGAGATCTTCATCTACATGGGCATTGCCAGCGGCATCACCACGCTTGGTCTCGACGTATCCCAACTTGCCGTTCGTTACATGCTCGTAGGATTCGTGGCCAACCTCATCTCTGGGTGGTCGACCGAGTTCACCACCAAGTTGGTCGAACGGCAGATGCACGTCCGTCTGGCGCGCACGCTTGACGAGGGTAACGTACACACCGACGCAAGCGAAGCGGCATAGCAGGTCCAGGAAGGAGACTCATCATGGCAGAGCTACATGCCATCAAGGTCGTGGCCGGTGATGGCGGGTGGGGTGGTCCGCTTGTCATCACACCCACACCGAAGCGCGACAAGGTCATGTACATCGTTGGGGGCGGCGCTGAGCCCGAGTGCCTGGACAGGGTCGTCGAGCTCTCTGGCATGGAGCCTGTCAATGGCTTCAAGACATCCTGTCCCGAGGAAGAGGTCGCCTGCGTCATCATCGACTGCGGTGGGACCTTGCGCTGCGGCATCTACCCCCAGAAGGGCATTCCCACGATGAACGTGATGCCCACCGGCAAGTCGGGCCCACTTGCGCAGTACATACACGAGGACATCTATGTCTCGGCTGTCAAGTCCAATTGCGTGTCCCTGGCAGATGGGGCCGGAGCGGTACGTCCCGCCGACGAGGCCGCACCCCCTGCCGCTGCGACGACGACCGATACGGTCAAGGCAAGCCAGGCGGACAAGGACTATATGGCCGACACTCCGCAGAGGAAGAACAGCGTTCTCTCTGCCATCGGTATGGGTGTCGGCACGTTCGTCAACACGCTTTACCAGGCTGGTCGTGATGCCATCCAAACCTGCATCACGACCTTGCTGCCCTTCATGGCGTTCGTCGCCATGCTCATCGGCATCATCAATGGCACGGGGCTTGGCAACATCATTGCCAACTTCCTGGCACCACTTGCGGGAAATCCCATCGGCTTGCTCATCCTGGGCATCGTCGTCTCCATCCCCGGCCTCTCCGCCCTGCTTGGTCCTGGCGCCGTCATCGCGCAGATTGTCGGAACCCTGATCGGCTCAGAGATCGGCAAGGGTACCATCGCCCCACAGATGGCGCTCCCTGCGCTCTTTGCCATCAACAACCAATGCGCGTGCGACTTCATCCCTGTTGGCCTGGGCCTTGCCGAGGCGGAGACGGAGACTATCGAGGTTGGCGTCCTGTCCGTCATGTATTCACGCTTCATGACCGGTTGGATCCGCGTGCTGCTCGCATTCGCCGCGTCTATCGGCCTCTATGTGTAGGGGCTGCAGAGGGTTCGTGGAACCGACGATCTCCTTCATAATGATGAAAACTCACGTTTATGGAGACAGACGATGAAAGTGATTTATGAAAACAAGGTTCTTGGTGCGGGAGCGCACGCAGAGGACTTTCGTGCCACCAACATGATCATCCTCTTTGGTGCCACTGCTCCTCCGGAGCTCAAGGACTACTGCTATCTCGTGAACGTCAATCCCATAGACGGCCAGATCGCCGCGGGGGACATCCTTCGCATTGGCAGCAACTTCTACAAGATCACCTGTGTCGGTGCCGAGGCACCCGTGACCCTACAGGGGCTTGGCCACTGTACCATCAGCTTCACGGGTCAGACCGAGCCCGAGATGGCCGGCACGCTCTATGTGGAGCAGGCTGAGGTGCCCGTGCTTGGGAAGGGCACAGAGATTCAGATCATAAAGTACGGGTAGGGAGACCTCCTGGCAGGCTCCTGATGATCGGACATGAGACATGCCGTAGGGGCGCCCTCCAGGTGGATGGGCGTCCTTCTGCTGTTTCCGTACGCATCCGGCACATGACCGCATTGCGGTGGGCGCGACAGCGACACGCGCTGGTACTATCATGAGGAAGGTCTCAGGGACACGGGCGAGAAGGGTGCGTGAATGGTCCAGGCAGGCGTCGGGGTGGACATGCTCGAGATAGCGCGTATGGAGTCGGTCATGCGCCGCCGCCCTCACTTCCTTGACGCCGTGTTCACAAAGGACGAGCGAGCCTATTGCGACGCGACGGCGCATCCTGCCGAGCACTATGCCGCACGCTTTGCCGCGCGAGAGGCGGTGCTCAAGTCGCTGGGAACGGGCTTCTCGGGCGGCATCGGCCTCAAGGACGTCTCGGTGGGCAGAGGCGAGCTGGGTCGTCCCCTCTGCATCCTGGCGGGCAGGGCCGCCGAGGTCGCCCGCGGCCAGGGCGTGCAGGAGATCGCCCTCTCGCTCTCCACCACACGCGAGGTTGCCGTGGCCAACGCCGTCGCCATGACGGAGGGATTGCGTCCGCATCAGGAGGAGGCCCCCGACCCCGCCAAGGAGCTGCGGGCGTCCTTCAAGCGGGCGCGTACCCTCATTGACGAGCTTGAGCGACTGCAGGGCGCGCTGAGCGATACCCTAGAGACCACTGTGGAGGACGAGGCGTCCGAGCACGCGGCCGAGACGCCCATACGTACGGGAGCGTGACACCATGCAGCCAGTCCTGAACGTCGAGGACATCCGGAGCGTCGAGGCGGACCTCACCGAGGAGGGCGTCAGCGTCTCGGAGCTCATGCACCGCGCGGGCGTCTCGACGGCGCGCGAGGTCATGGAGATGGGTGACATCCGGGACGTCGTGGTCCTGTCCGGCTTTGGTAACAACGGTGGTGATGGCTGGGTTGCCGCCGAGGAGCTGCTGCGCCACGGCGTGCACGTGAGCGTGGTGTCGCCCGTGGTGCCCGATGACATCCATGGCGACATCGCCCGCGTGGTGGCAACCAGCGCCCGTGGCGCCGGTGTGCACGTGGTGGTGGCACCGCCCCGTCAGGAGCTGGAGGAGCTGCTCTCGGGAGTGGACGTCATCATCGACGCCATCCTGGGCACGGGCTTCCACGGTGAGCCGCGCACGCCCTTTGACATCTGGATCGACTGCGTCAACGAGTCCGGCATGCGCATCGTGTCCGTGGACGTGCCCAGCGGCCTTTCCGCACAGACGGGGCTTGCCGCGGGGCCCTGCGTCTCGGCCGACCTCACGATCACCATGCTGGCGCTCAAGCCGGGCCTCATCTCGGACCATGGGCGCGACTGCTGCGGCACCATCGTGGTGGCCCCCCTGGCGGAGCAGACGGAGCGCCTGGTGATGGAGGCGGACCCCGTTGCCTGGCGCGCGGACCTCGAGGACTATGCGGGGCTGCTCCAGCCCCTCTCCAACGGGGACGACAAGTTCACCCGTGGCTCCGTGCTCGTGGTGGGCGGCTCCCTGCGCTTCCCGGGTGCGCCCGTGATGGCCGCCATGGCAGCCGCGCGCGCCGGTGCGGGCTATGTGACGCTGGCCGTGCCCGATCCCATCGTGCGCATCGTGCAGTCACAGCTGCTGGAGATTCCCGTGTTGGGATTGCCTGCCAACGGCAACGGGACCTTTGCCATCGGTGCCGCCGAGAAGATCGCCGAGTTGGCGCAGAAGCGCTCCGCCACGCTCGTCGGGCCGGGCATGCGCGTGACCTCCGGCACCGTCGGGGTGGTCTCGGGGCTGCTGGGAGTCGATGTCCCGCTCGTCATCGATGCCGATGGCATCAACTGCATCAGCCGGCTCACGTCCAACGCCGTGGACGAGTATCCCGAGATGCTCCGCCGTGACAAGCCCCTCATCCTCACGCCGCATCGTGGCGAGCTGGGACGGCTGGTGGGCCTGCAGGACAATCCACCCACCTCGCTCACCGCCGCCATGGATGCCGCGCGTCGGGTGGTGTGGGCCGATGGCGGCAGCGAGCTCTGCGTGGTGGCCAAGGGGTCGGCGACGGCCTGCGTGAGCGCGGACGTCGCCTTCCTGCCCAAGCCCGGTCCCGCCTCGCTGGCGACGGCAGGTTCGGGCGACGTGCTGGGCGGCATCATGGCAACGCTGCTGGCGCGCACGCCCGTGGACAACGAGGACCTTCCCTCCCTGGCCGCGCTCGCCTGCGAGATCCACAGCTACGCCGGCTCCATCGCCGTCAGCAGCCGCGGATCGCGCGGCGTCATGGCACGCGACATCATCGATGCCCTGGGGCTTGCCGAGGATGCGCTTGAGGAGGACATTGCCTTCCCCGAGGGGGAGGACGAGGAGGAGTGACGATGGCATACCGTGCCTCCCACGACTATGGGTTCGCAAGCGCTGGCCGCCGCACCGACGAGGGATGGGCGCACCCCCTGGCCCAGGAGTCCGTACGTCACTGCCCGGACGACCGCTGGGCGTGGGTGGAGATCGACCTCGACGCCCTGCGCGACAACGTGCGCGCCCTCAGGCAGTTCATGGACTCCCGCACCAAGATGATGTGCGCCGTCAAGGCGGATGCCTATGGCCACGGTGCCGTGCGCTGCGCCAAGGCGATGCACGCCGCGGGAGCCGACCAGTTTGCCGTCGCCACGGTGGCCGAGGGCGTCGAGCTTCGCAAGGCCGGCATCGGGTGGCCCATCCTCATCCTGGCGGAGCCCCCCATCGAGAGCGTACGGACGCTCGTGGAGTACGACCTCATGCCGACGGTCCACACCACCGACTTCGCCCTGGCCCTGGGCGAGGCGGCCGTTGCCGTGGACGTGGTGGCCAAGTACCACCTGGCGGTTGATACGGGCATGACGCGCATCGGCGTGCTGCCCGATGACGTGGTCGAGTTCCGCCGCATGATAGACTTCCACCGTGGGATCGAGTGCGCGGGCATCTTCACGCACTTCGCCACGGCGGACGTCATCGGCGACTGGGACTTCAAGCAGCAGGTGTCACGCTTCGACCATGCCGTGGCGGCGCTTGAGGCCGCGGGCCTCGACCATGGCCTCGTGCACTGCAACAACACCCCCGCCACGATCCTCCATCCCGAGCTGCAGCACGACATGTGCCGCGTGGGCATTGGCCTCTACGGCCTGCACCCTGCCGACACGACGGTGCCGCGTGTGAGCCTGCGGCCCGTCATGAGCGTGCGCGCCCGCATCACGCGCGTCATCAATCCCGCGGTGGGCGAGGGCGTCGGCTATGGGCTCACGTATCGCGTGCCCACGCCCAACATCCAGATCGCCACGGTGCCCCTGGGCTATGCGGACGGCCTTGCGCGCTCGCTCTCCAATCGCATGGACGTGCTGGTTGCCGGCCGCCGCGCCCGTCAGGTGGGGCGCATCTGCATGGATCAGTTCATGGTCGCCAACGACGTGAGCGGCATCCGCGCCTATCGCGCCGCGGCGCCGGTCGAACGGGGCGACGTAGTCACCATCATGGGCGCCGATGGCAACGAGGAGATCACCGCGGACGAGCTCGCGTCCCTGCGCGGCACCATCAACTACGAGGTCACCTGCAACTTCTCACAGCGCCTCGAGAGAGTCTACGTATAGGGGGAGCACATGTCCGTCATGCACATACCTGGCCATGAGCACCAGAGGCCCGGGGAGGTGACGCTTGAGGAGATCAGGTCCGTCATGGGCAACTGCCAGCTCTGCGAACTGGGGCAGACCCGTACCAACCTGGTGTTTGGCGTGGGCTACCCGCATGCCCGCGTGATGTTCATCGGCGAGGGACCCGGCAAGAACGAGGACCTCCAGGGCGAGCCGTTCGTGGGCGCGGCAGGCAAGAAGCTGGACTCCCTCCTCTCCATCGCGGGCCTCACGCGTGACCAGATCTACATCGCCAACGTGGTCAAGTGCCGTCCCCCCGGCAACCGCAACCCCCGCCCGGAGGAGATCGAGGCCTGCTCCCCCTTCCTGCGCGAGCAGGTGCGCTCCATATGGCCCGACGTCATCGTGTGCCTGGGCAACTTTGCCTCGCAGTGGCTGCTCAAGACCGAGATGGGCGTCACCAAGCTGCGCGGCAAGCTGTATCAGACCGGGCACTTCGTGGTGTGTCCCACCTTCCACCCGGCGGCGTGCATCTACCATGCCGACTGGCAGCCCCTGCTGGAGCAGGACCTCGCCCTGGTGGGCGCCTGGCTCAGGGAGCATCCCACGGAGGGTGCACGGTGATGGCAGCGTCGTTCGAGACGATGTCGCACTCCCCGGACGAGACCATCGCGCTGGGGCGGGCGCTGGGCGCCCTTCTGCATGCCGGTGACGTGCTGGTGCTCACGGGGGACCTCGGTGCGGGAAAGACACAGCTCGCCAAGGGCGCTGCCGCGGGCATGGGTGTGAGGGACGACGTCACCAGTCCCACCTTCACCATCGAGATGGTCCACGATGGTGCCGACATGCCGCTGTACCACTTTGACCTCTATCGCCTGGACGACCCCGGACAGCTGGAGGACGTCGGCCTCTACGATGCCCTGGGATCCGATGGCCCCTGCCTCATCGAGTGGGGCGAGCGGTTTGTGGACGAGATTGGCCCCGAGCGTGTGGACGTGGTGCTCACACGCCTGGATGAGCAGGTGGGGGAGGGTGTCGAGCCACCGCGCCGCATCCGTGTGGAGGCGCATGACGCCCGCGGCGAAGAGCTCGTCCGCGCCCTGGGCGCCCGCTGGGACAACGTCTCGTAACGTGACCTTGCCTCGCCGTCCCTGAGGTGGCACGGCCGGGCACGATGGCGGCGCGCGCCGCGTCCTTGCCCAGGACGTCCGTAGGGCCTGCGCGCGGCCTTGTCCACGGGCATCCCGACAGGTCGGCGCATGCGTTTTCGTTCCGGCTGGCGATGGGAGCGCTACACTGGCTAGGCTGTGACGTTTGATGCCGACCGCGGCGTGCGCGGCCGACGAGGGATGGGTGTTGTGATGTCCGCCGTGCTTGCGCTTGATACCTCTACCGACATGCTGGCCTGCGCCGCTGCGCGCGTGGAGGCGGGCGAGGTCGAGCCTTTGGCCTCGGGAGACCACCTCTGTCGCCGTAAGGCGAACGTGGAGCTTGCCACCACGGCCCTCGACGTGCTGAGGCGGGCGGGACTTTCCATGGCGGACGTCGACCAGGTGCTGGTTGGTCGTGGCCCAGGCTCGTTCACGGGCGTGCGCATCGGCATTGCGACGGCAAAGGGCCTAGCCTGCGGTCTGGGCGTGCCCCTGCACGGCGCCTCCACGCTGGACGCCGTCGCCTGGACGGCCTGGGGGGCCGGTCGGCGCGGCAGGCTCGCCGTGGTGGGCGACGCCATGCGTGGCGAGGTGTATCCGGGTCTCTACCTGCTGGACGACGAGGGCGCACATCGCCGCTTCGAGGCGGAGCGCGTGCTCAAGGCCGATGCGGCAGTGGCGGAGCTTGCCGACCTCCCGGATGTTGGGGAGCTGACCCTCACGGGCGACGGCCTCAAGAGGTATCGCACCCGCTTCGAGGGCGCAGGCCTTACGGACGTCCTGGAGGAGGGCCTCTGGCATCCCACGGGCGAGGGCCTGGTGCGTGCCGCCACCGCGCCCGACTTCGTGCCCGCCCTCGGTGACGGCGACCCCGCGCTGGTGCTGCCCATCTACACGCGCCTCTCCGACGCCGAGGAGAACGAGCGCACGCGCCTGGGGCTCAAGGAGCCCGTCTCGGTGGAGACCACCGGCGTGGCGGACCTCCTGGCCGGCCGTCACCTGCAGCTGCGTCCCATGCTGCCGGCCGACCTCGACGCCGTCGCCGCCCTCGATGGCGCAGCCTTCGAGGGGGCGGTGCACACCCCCTGGACGCGCGCCCAGTTCGCCCAGGAGCTCGGCCAGCCCCAGCGCAGCTGGTGGGTCGCACACGACCAGGGCACCATCATCGGGTATGCGGGCGGCCAGCTTGCCGGCGCGGACTTCGAGGTCACGGACGTGGCCGTCGCGGCGGGCCATCGTCGTCGGGGCATCGCGTCGCGCCTGGTGGCGCGCATCGCCTACGACGGGCACACCTATGGCGCCTCCACGATCTCGCTCGAGGTGGAGGCGGAGAACGTCGCGGGCCGTACGCTCTATGAGGGCATGGGCTTCAGGCAGGTGGGCCGGCGTCCCAACTACTATGGCCAGGGCAAGGATGCCCTGATCCTGCGGGCCGACCTGCCCCTCAGGGCGGATGCCGCACTCGTGGCGGAGGCGCCCGGGCCCAGCGCCTCCATCCGCCCCTGGTCCATCGTCCCCGCGCCGCGCAGCGAGGAGGCCCAGGCTGCCCTTGCCACCGCTGGCGACCTCGTGCTCGCCATCGAGTCCTCCTGCGACGAGACGGCCATGGCCATCATCGATGCGCAGGGAACCATCTGCGCGAACGTGGTGGCGACCTCCGTGGACTTCCATGCCCGCTTCGGCGGCGTCGTGCCCGAGATCGCAAGCCGCAAGCACGTGGAGGCCATCGTCGGCGTCTTCGAGGAGACGCTCGCCCAGGCCGGCCGACACTTTGGCTGCGACACGCTCGCCCCCTCCGACCTCGCCTGCGTGGGTGTGACCACAGGGCCCGGCCTCGTTGGCGCCCTGGTGGTGGGCCTCGCCTTCGCCAAGGGGCTCTGCGCCGCCACGGGCCTGCCCCTCACCTCGGTCAACCACCTCGAGGGGCACCTCATGGCCAACCTCTTCGAGGCGCCCGACCTCACGCCGCCCTTCGTGGCCAGCCTCGTCTCGGGTGGCAATACCATGCTCGTGCACGTGCAGGCATGGGGAGACTACGAGGTCCTGGGCACGACCATCGACGATGCGGTGGGGGAGGCCTTCGACAAGGTGGCCAAGGCCCTGGGACTGGGCTATCCCGGTGGGCCCGTCATCAGCAGGCTGGCTGCCACGGGCAACAGGAAGGCCATCCACTTCCCGCGCGCCATGATGCACAGCCACGACTACCGCTTCTCGCTCAGTGGGCTCAAGACCGCGGTCATCACCTACATCGAGGGGGAGGGCAGGGCGGGGCGTGCCATCAACCTGCCCGACCTTGCGGCGTCCTTCGAGGCCGCGGTCATCGACGTGCAGGTGTCCAAGGCCATCACGGCGATGGAGGAGACGGGCGTCTCGGACTTCTGCCTGGGCGGCGGCGTGGCGGCAAACCCCGAGCTCCGCGCCGCGTACAAGAGGAGGCTTGGCCGGCGTGGCGTGCGCGTGACAGTGCCGCCCCTGGCGGTGTGTGGCGACAACGGGGCCATGATCGCCCTCGTGGCCCTGCGCAACTGGCGATCGGGCGTCACGGTACCGCTCACGCAGGACGCCGATCCCAACGCCCGGCTGGGCAGCTGGTCGTCACCCGAGCCGCCTGTGGTGGGACAGGGCTGGCCTCGGCGCTAGCGGTGCGGTAGGCGGTGCGCCCCCGAGCGTTTCCTTCGTGTTTCCCCAACGTATCCAGGCCGCGCACCGTTTTGTCCCGGGGCGACGCGGCGGCCTACCGTTGACCTACACTGGTACCGTAGTGCCACGCCTTTCACGTATGTAGTTGCAAGGGGGACTGCCATGAATACTGATTCCACAGACATGCATGCCACGGCGGGCGGCGCGGGGGCTGGCCTGTCCCGCCGCACGTTCCTCAGGCTCTCGGGCATGGCGGCCCTGGGCACGGCGGGCGCCGGCATCCTTGCGGGGTGCGGGCCCTCCACCGAGACGGACGACAAGGGCGCCAGCCAGTCCTCCTCGGCCGCAGGCTTTGGTGACAACGGGACGATGCGCGTGGGCATGGAGGTCGCCTACCCGCCGTACAACTTCCAGGTCTCCGAGGAGTCCGACAACACCATTCCCGTCGAGGGCCAGGATGGCGCCTATGCCGACGGCTACGACATCGTCTTCGCCAAGAAGATCGGCGAGGCGCTCGGCCTGACGCCCGTCGCCGTGAAGATGGAGTTCTCCGGCCTGGTCGAAGGGCTCACCAACGGCACCATCGACATCATCTGCGGCGGCATGACGGCCACCGACGAGCGCCGCCAGTCCATCGACTTCTCCGACCCCTACTGGGACGGTCACTATGGCCTGCTGGTGAAGAAGGGCTCCCCCTACGAGCACGCCACGAGCTTCGCCGACTTCAAGGGCGCCTCGGTGCTCGGGCAGCGCGACACGCTGTTGGATGACGTGATCGACGAGATCGACGGCGTCAACCACCTCACCCCCGTCGACTCGGTGCCCGCGCAGCTCTCCAACCTCAACCAGGGGACCTGCGACGCCATCACGTACGACGTGGAGAACGCCAAGGGCCTGCTGGCCGCCAACCCCGATCTCGCCCAGGTGGAGTTCGATGGCAACCCCATCCTCTTCTCCGAGGATGCGCCCATCAACGCCGGCATCGCCAAGGGGCACGACGACGTGCTCGCCAAGATCGACGATGCCATCAACGCCGTCCCGCAGGACGAGCGCCAGGCCTACTGGGATGCCGTGCAGGAGCGTCTGCCCGAGTAGGGCGCAGCCCCCGCGCCACGGCGCCTCCCGTGCCGCCACGGGGCCCTCCGACCGATCCAAAGGAGCCTTTCCCCATGCAGGATTCCAACAGTGCGGCCAAGGGACGCCTCGCGCGCGTCCGGGCGTTCCTTCTGGAGGAGCACCGCTACGTGTTTCTGGGCACGAGCATCCTCGCCCTCTGCGGCCTCTGGCTCGCCAACCAGGCGCACTCGCCCCTGAGCCTCCTCAACCATGCCCGTGGCCTCGAGACGGCGCTGTACTACGTGCTCGTGGCATGGCTTGCGGTGTCCGCCCTGGCGCTCGTCAGCAAGCTCACACATTGGAAGGGTGACGCCTACGTGCGCACCTCGCCGTTCGCCCGTCCCGCCGCCCGGCGGGCCGAGCGCTACCTGTCGTATGTCATCTGGGCCGTCACGCTGGCGTTCATCGTCGACCGCGTGGTTCTGGGGTGCGTCTACACGGTGCAGTGGGGCAGGGCGCAGGCCACCAACCCCAGCGACTTCCTGGGGTCGACGGTCTACATGCTCCACCATATGGGGTCGACGTTCGTGCAGGGCATCATCAACACCGTGATCATCGCGCTCGTGGGCACCATCGTGGCGTTCTTCCTAGCGTTGGCTCTGGTGTTCCTACGCCTGCAGGAGCCCGACCGCTCCGACAACGACTGCGTGCGCCTCCTCAAGGTGGTGGGCTCGGGCTTTGCCAGGGTCTACTCGCAGGTCGTGCGTGGCACGCCCATGATGATCCAGGGCCTCATCATCTACTATGCCGGCACCGGCATCCTCACGGGACAGGGCATGACGCCCACGCAGGTGCTGAACGTGTGGTCGCCGTTCAACGCCGCCCTGGTCACGGTCTCGCTCAACTCGACCGCCTACATGATGGAGGTGCTGCGCTCGGGCATCGGTGCCGTCGACCCCGGGCAGACCGAGGCCGCGCGTTCCCTGGGCCTCTCGCAGTGGCAGGCCATGCGCAAGGTCGTCTTCCCGCAGGGCATCAAGAACTCGATTCCCGCCCTCTCCAACGAGCTGGTCATCAACATCAAGGACTCGTCGGTGCTCATGGCCATCGGCGTACTCGAGCTGACGTTTGCCACGCGCACCATCGCAGGCGTCTACTACAAGCAGATGGAGATGTACGTCGCCTCCGCGATCGTGTACCTCATCCTCACGCTGGTGGCATCGTGGGCGCTGTCAAGGTTCGAGCGGGCGTTCGACACCGACGCCCGGCCCGTGGTGATGGGGACGTCCGACCACCTGCCCGTCGCAGGGGAGAAGGGGGGCGAGGCGTGATGGCAGAGCAGCCCGTCGAACCCGTCGTGCGCATCGAGGGGCTCCGCAAGAGCTTCGGCAGCCACGAGGTGCTCAGGGACATCAACTTCTCGGTCATGCCCGGCGAGGTGGTCACCATCATCGGCGCCTCGGGCTCCGGCAAGTCCACGCTGCTGCGCTGCATCAACCTACTGGAGACGCCCAACGCCGGGCACGTGTGGTTCCACGGCGAGGACCTTGCCGCCGAGCACGTGAACGTCAACAAGCTGCGCGAGAAGATCGGCATGTGCTTCCAGACGTTCAACCTGTTCAACAACATGGACGTGCTCGACAACTGCACGCTCGCACCCGTGACGCTGGGGAAGCTTCCCAAGGCCGACGCCGAGAGGCTGGCGCTCGAGCGCCTGGATGACGTGGGACTCTCGGACTTCGTCCACGCCATGCCCGCAACGCTCTCGGGCGGTCAGAAGCAGCGCGTCGCCATCGCCCGCGCGCTCTGCATGAATCCCGACCTCATGCTCTTCGACGAGCCCACGAGCGCCCTCGACCCCGAGATCGTGGGGGAGGTGCTCGAGGTCATGCGCGACCTCGCCGCCCATGGCATGACCATGGTGGTGGTGACGCACGAGATGGAGTTCGCAAGGAACGTCTCGGACAAGGTGGTGTTCATGGACCAGGGCGTCATCGCCGAGCAGGGCGACCCCAAGGACATGTTCACGCACCCCCAGCTGCCGCGCACGCGCGAGTTCCTGGCGCGCTACCTGGATGATGCATCCCAGGCCGACGGGTAGCGCCTCGGGCCATCGCGGGGGGGACGGCCGGGCCGCCACGGGCGGGCTCGTGCCTCGCGGACGAGCTGCCCACGGCGCGATGCGACGATGCCGCCGCACACGCTTGCAAGGCATGCAGTTGACAAATTAGTATTGCTTTATTTAAATTTAGATACCTCTTAGAAGATGGCGCGAAACGATATGGATGCGTGATCCCCATGACCATGATTGAGAGCGGAGAAGCGTCATCAGCCAGCAATGCCTCGGCTCTTAAGCAGGGTCTTGGTAGCTACTGTGACTTTAAGCTTGACACGTTGCAATTGACCATACCGGTGAGCGGCAGCTCCACGCATGACTCGACAATAGGGGATGGCATAGGTGAGGCCCTTGATGCCTGGAGGGACCTCATCGAGGCCGACGCCGATTCGATCGTCCTGATTTACGATGCCCTGTCGGCGGCAGATGACGCGATAGCCGCCCAAATGAGCGAGAGGTAGCTTTGGCCATGGACATCCGTATTGTAAAGAGCAGTGCGGAGCAAGCGCTCAGTGATGAGAACGCGAAGCTTGAGAATCAGATGGATGCCTGCCAGGCCCAGGTCGAAGCCGTGGGAGACATCTCGCTTGAGAGCATGGAAGGGGCTGCGGCAGAGGCGGCAACCCAGACCATTCACATGCACAAGGCGGTGGTGGAGTCACACTATTCGCTCTATGAGTCGCTGCGCAGCGCCAACGAAAAGAACAAACGCGCCGTGTCGGGTCTCTACCCGACCGAAGGGGACGTGGTGGACACGAAGGTCGCCGAACAGCGTCTTCAGGAGGCACAAAGCGAAATCGCTCGTCTACGGCAGGAAGAGCGGAGAGACGTGTCTTTTGCGCGGCAGCAGAACCAGCAGGCACAGAGAGATGGCGGCAGCGCGGAATCATTGATAGACGTGCAGTCCATCTCAGATGGCTACTCATCACTCATCGCGTCGCAACAGGAGACGGCGCAGTATTAGAACCAGCAGGCACAGAGAGATGGCGGCAGCGCGGAATCATTGATAGACGTGCAGTCCATCTCAGATGGCTACTCATCACTCATCGCGTCGCAACAGGAGACGGCGCAGTATTACCAAAAGTCATCGACTTGGCCAACCAGTATGACTCCGACTCGGCAGGCTTTTATGGGGAGGTTGACTTCAGCCAACTGCGTGCCGCCACGGCGTCCGTCGTCAGTTATACGACCACAGGCTCATGGGGCGATACCAGTTGGGCAGATACTGCCGACGGTGACTATAACCACTCGATTGCCGAGTATAAGTGCGAAATGGCACGTCCGTATTTGACGGATGAGGAGCTTGAGGCATACCGACAGGCCTATGAGAACGACGGCCGTCTTACTGCAGACGAGATCTATAGTGTCGACGAAGATGGGACGGGGCACTTCACGGAGAACCTCTATGCGGCGCTTGCAAAGATTCCTTCCGTCATGGTCTCAGATGCTGAGGTGGGCGAAGTTGCCAAGGCCTATGAAACAATGTGGGATCAGATGGACACCGATAGCATCGAGAGGTTTCTCGAGCTTTCCTATGTGGCTACAGGTAAGGAGCAGGATGCCTCCGGCGTCGGCCCCATGCCGGATCCAAATGATCCCACCAAGACCATAAACTCCAACCACATCTATGAGTACGTACCGTCTCCCCTGCTCTCTCGTGTCGCCGCCGCGGAAAAGGCTGACGCACGGGATTGGAACAACCGGTCGGATACGTATTGGCCGCGTATCGCCGGGTTGAACCTGATCGACTCTATGAGCCAGAAGAACGAGACGATTCGGGTCCCGGCAGATGACTGTGGGCTCGATAGTGATGGAAATGCATGGTACTCCACGGATGGCGTTGACTTTGCCCTGACGGTCATCAGAGGAAAGAACTCAGACGGCAGTGATGACAGCGCATTCATGTGCATGCTGGAGTCGAATCCTTCCTTGCACATCGATGACTCATCCTCCACAGGATCGGTTGGCATAGGGCTTGATGACCCAAGTGGGAGTGCCATGTATGAGACGGACATATACGTGTCTGGCAGTACTCCCGATGTATTGGTACTGCTGTCCCATTTGAATAATCCAAAAGCTCACCTGCAGCAGGTCACTGACCCTGCTGAGAGAGTTATGTATGGCGGAGATGGCTTTAGCGTCATGGGATCTGCAGCCAAGTCTCTGGTAGACAAGGGTGTCGACGTAGCGATTGAAAACCTGCCTGGTGGTGGGACATTGCTGACAATCATGGGTTTCGCCAAACAACTGTCAGAGAGCTACCAAAATAACCTGTCAGAAGAGCAGAAGCAGACGCTGAGTGAAGAGACGGCAGAGTCAATTCGCACGTCCGGAGCTTCGCCGCTTGAATACATAGGCATTGGCACCTCATACGATGACGTGAATTTCCCTGACTTCAACAGCCCCGATGGGACACGCAGCTATACGCTGGACAGCAATATAAATGTGTATGTCACTGACTCGGAGCAGGAGGCTATCCAATCAACGATAGATGCCTATAACCAGTCACATGGTACTTCCTATACCTACGACGACTTCATGAGCGATATGACCAACAACTCCATAGACGCACTTGTTGGCCGGGGAGAGGGACAGGATACTACTGCCTTTATTGAGTGGTCAAAGGATGTTGCTGATCTATCATATATATCGGATAGCGATGTGTCGAAAAGTGCCAACCCCAGCCAAGTAACCAATTACCAGTATATTTTAGATAAACAGCAAGGTGGGCCCTTGTCTAATAGCGTTACGTTCAGCTGGGAATAGCGATGCAACACCATACACATACTCATAGGTTTGTAGCCTTTGCGCTCCTTGTGGCTGCCGTAATAGCTGCTGCATCCGCATATGGGTTTTACGCATACCATAAGACGCAGGACCAAGGGCGCATAGATGCTGCACGACAGAGAATGGGGGCATTCTCTGAATTCGATGTTGTTACAGTGCGGGTTAATGCTTGGGGCAACGATGTGCCGGGCATACAGATGACCGATGAGACCCGTGTCTTATTGGGGGAGTTGGCTGCCGCATATAATGCCGACCCATCCACTTCGCCAAAGGTTGACCCTTCTAAGTTGGAGCGTGCATATTATGAGGACGCGCTAGAGACGTTCGGCGGCGACCCCTCCCGGGACGCCGCCCTCGCCCTGTGGCTCTGGATGGCGCGGCCGGCCGACCTGGTGTACGCGGGGGACGACCCCGTGGCGGGCGCCCGCGCGGGCGCCGACGCAAACGTGAGTGGGGGCATGACGAACTTGCAGTTTTGTAACTCCAGAATGTATGGTAGCAGCCTGGTGGCTAATATGCGCTTCAGGTGGGAGGATCAGTAGCATGGAACCTGCGGATGAAGGCTCCCGCGTCTATGATGCGTTCGCCGCGGAAGCCCGCAGGAGGATCATCCAATCGGAGGATCGTGAGCAGGAGCTGGTCCGCCGTCGCGGTGTGGTGGAGGACTTCCTGGTCAAGCTCGAATACGAGCAGCGTCGCTCGGCGATGCTGCGTGAGCAGATGATGGCTGAGCTCGGCCCGTACTGTCCCCGCTCCATCTATGCCCTGGAAGACGAGGCGCGGGTGCATGCGATGCGGGCGCTGGACTCGGCCGCCAACGCATCCTCTGCCCTCGAGGCTGCCCGCAAGAGGGAGGCTGCCCACCGCGACGACCTCTACGAGGAGCTTTATCGACGGCAGCGCATCGAGTGGGCGCGGAGGGAGGACGAGAGGCGTTCCTCGCGGGGGACTAGTGCTGGGTTGTAGCGGAGGAGTTTGTCGTTTGCGCACACAAGAGGAACGTTTGGGCCTGAAGTGCGTGGCCATATCGCGCCAAACGCGGCCCGAGTGTATCGTCACGCACGATTTTCAAGCAAAAGAAGGGTCACCCCACGGCTGCGGACAGGCCATCGTGGTCCCGTGGGTCCTACGTTGTCGACCAGCATCGCGCACTTCAGGGCCAAACGTTCCTCCCGTCCCACATTCTGGCTGAGAATCCGCCACGTCGCCGTATGCGCCCTTCGGCAGGAGCCTCCGAACGCCCCCGGCCGTCTCGCGGCGACGGCTGGGAAATCGCGATACCATGGGTGGGACATGATGGACGGCGTGGCCATGGCCATGTGCGATACCGGCGGGAGAGCCCCATGCAGGACGGATTCATCAAGGTCGCGGCCCGCTCGCCGCAGGTGCGGGTCGCCGACGTGGATGCCAACGTCGATGCCTGTGTCAGCGAGATCACCGATGCCGTGCGATCCGATGGTGCCAGGCTCGTGGTCCTGCCCGAGCTCTGTGTGACGGGCTACACCTGCGAGGACCTCTTCTGGCAGGATACGCTGCTCGACGCCGCCGAGCGCGGCCTTGCGGCAGTGGCCAGGCGCACGGCGTCATGTGATGCGCTGGTGCTGGCGGGCGTCCCCGTGCGCGCGAACGACAAGCTCTACAACTGTGCCGCCGTCCTCGCCCACGGTGAGCTCTTGGGGCTGGTCCCCAAGCGCCACATCCCCAACTACAACGAGTTCTATGAGGTGCGCCACTTTGCCGCTGGACCCTGGGATGTGTCGCACGTCCGCTTCGCAGGCTGGGAGAACGTGCCCCTTGGCACGGCGCAGCTGTTTGCCTGTGACATCCTTCCCCAGCTCAAGGTAGCCGTCGAGGTCTGTGAGGACCTCTGGGTCGCCAGTCCGCCCTCCATCGCCCATGCCCAGGCGGGCGCCACGGTCATCTGCAACCTCTCTGCCTCCAACGCCGTGGTGGGCAAGGCCGACTACCGTCGCGACCTCGTGGTGGGCCAGAGCGCCCGCCTGGTCGCCGCCTATGTGTATGCCAGCGCCGGGTGGGGCGAGTCCACGCAGGACCTCGTGTTCTCCGCGCACGACCTCATCGCCGAGAACGGCGTGCTCCTCGCACAGGCCGACCCCTTCGGTGACGGCCGCGCCACCACCGAGGTGGACGTGACCGCCCTGGCCGCGGAGCGCCGCCGCCTCTCGACGTTTGGGTGCGCACCCACGGCTCAGGACGCGGACTACGAGGTCACGACCTTCACGCTCGACACGGCGGAGACGCGCCTCACGCGCCGTGTCGACCCGCATCCCTTCGTGCCTGCCAATCCTGCCCGCCGCGCCGAACGCTGCGAGGACGTGTTCTCCATCCAGGCGTACGGACTGGCCAAGCGCCTCTCGCACACGCGCTCCGAGTGCGCCGTGGTGGGCGTCTCGGGTGGGCTCGACTCCACGCTGGCGCTGCTTGTGATAGCGCGGGCCTTTGACATCCTCGAGCTTGACCGCTCCGGCATCCTGGCCATCACCATGCCGGGCTTTGGCACCACGCGACGCACGCACGCCAACGCGCTTGAGCTCACGGAGGTGCTGGGGGCCACCCTGCGCGAGGTGCCCATCGCCGACGCCGTGCGCCAGCACTTCGCCGACATCGGCCATGACGAGGACGACCATTCGGTGACCTATGAGAACGCCCAGGCGCGCGAGCGCACGCAGATCCTCATGGACGTCGCCAACCAGGAGGGCGGGCTCGTGGTGGGCACCGGCGACCTCTCCGAACTGGCGCTGGGCTGGGCGACCTACAACGCCGACCACATGAGCATGTACGGCGTGAACGCAGGGGTCCCCAAGACGCTCGTGCGCCACCTCGTGCGCTACGTGGCGGACACCACCGACTCCGGCGACCTCTCGCGCGTGCTGATGGACGTGCTGGACACGCCCGTCTCGCCGGAGCTGTTGCCCGCCACGGCCAGGGGCGCCATCGCGCAGCGCACGGAGGACCTCGTGGGTCCCTACGAGCTGCATGACTTCTTCCTCTACCAGGTGCTGCGCCGTGGCTTTGCCCCACGCAAGGTGTACCGTCTTGCCCGCCATGCGCTGGGGGAGGGGACGGCTGCCGGCTATGCCAATGCCACGATCCTCAAGTGGCTGCGCACGTTCTACCGGCGCCTCTTCTCGCAGCAGTTCAAGCGCAGCTGCCTGCCGGACGGTCCCAAGGTGGGCTCTGTGGCGGTGAGCCCGCGCGGGGACCTGCGCATGCCGAGCGACGCCTGTGCCAACGCCTGGCTGCGTGAGCTTGCCGAGCTGTAGGGCCGCCGCGCCTCCGGCATTCTTAATCGAGCTTAACCCAACGCCAATGGTCGCTTAATCTACGCCTGCGACTATGGTCCTAGGCGAAGCGAGAGGCGCTTCCATACCAGGCGAGAGGTACGACCATGAGCAACGCAGATGACACGAGCCTCGAGAAGGTCGAGCTTGTCCGCTCCAAGACGGGAGTCAGCTACGAGGATGCCAAGAGGGCCCTCGAGGCGTCGGGCGGCAACGTGCTCGACGCCATCATATGGCTCGAGCACGAGGGGAAGGCACACACCGCAACGGCGAGCTACAGCACGGGTGCCACGGATGGTGGCCAGGAGCAGGGCGCCAACTCGCCCGAGATGATCCGTGCACAGCAGGAATACCAAGAGTCCAGCAGGAAGTCCGACCTATGGGAGACGATCAAGCGCGTTCTGCAGAACGGCATCGACTACAAGTTCGTCGCCATCAGGCACGATGACGACCAGCTCATGAGGCTGCCGGTGCTCGTGCCCATCGTGGGGATCTTCGTGTGGGGGGCCACCATCTGGCTGCTGATCATTGGGCTCTTCTTTGGCGTGCGCTACCGTATCGACAAGCCGGGCGATGCGTCGCACTCGGCAAGCAAGGTGACTGAGGACGTGAACGATGCCATGAGTGGTGCCGCTGACTTTGCTGATACCATCAGGCGGGATGTGACCGACAGAAGGTAGGCATGTGCGGAGGGAGGCTGCCCGTGACGAGGGTTCTCATCGTCGAGGACGAGGAGAGGATCGCGCGCTTCCTCGAGCTCGAGCTCTCGCATGAGGGCTACGAGGTGACCAAGCTTGCCGACGGTCGCGCGGCGGTCGAGGCGGCGCTTGCCCAGGACTTCGACCTCATCCTGCTCGACGTGATGCTCCCCGGCCTCAACGGCCTGGAGGTCCTGCGGCGCATCCGCAGGACGCGAGACACGCCGACCATCATGCTCACGGCCCGCGATGCCGTGATGGACAAGGTGGCGGGCCTCGATGCGGGGGCTGACGACTACGTGACCAAGCCCTTTGCCATCGAGGAGCTGATGGCCCGCATCCGCGTCGCCCTCAAGCGACACGAGCCCACGGGGCCTGCGGCCGGCACGACGGGTGCCGAGGCGGGCGCGCATCTCGCGAGCGGGGGCGTGTGCCTTGACCTGGAGGCCCATGAGCTCACGGTCCGGGGCCGGGAGGTCGAGCTCACCAACAGCGAGTTCGAGGTGCTGCGTGTGCTGCTCGAGCATGCGGGCGTGGTCATGGCGCGCGAGCGCATCGCGTCCGAGGCCCTGGGCTACGAGCTCATGGGCGAGACGAACAACGTGGATGTGCATGTGGCGCATCTGCGCAGGAAGATAGATGGCATGCTCGGACGGCAGCTCATCTCGACCGTCAGAGGGGTCGGCTATGTCATCCGCGAGGGATAGGCGTCCCCTGCAGGGGGGAGCCGGCACGGGCGATGGGGGCCGCAGGCCCTCCCTTGCGCCCTCCATCGCCCGCAGCATCAGCTGGGGCTTCTGGTGGCGCCGGCTGGTCGGTTGCCTCTCGTTCGACCTGGTGGCCCTTGGCCTGTACCTGGCACACGCCCTTGCTGGGGGGCTTGCCCCCACAGGTGTCGGGGAGTTCGTCGCAACGTCGTGGGCGGAGCTGTGGCCCTGGGTCGTGCCGCTCCTCGTGGTGCAGCTCCTGTGGCCCCTTCATGCCCTCTCCGACACGCGTCGCGTGCGTCGGCAGCTCAAGCCGCTCAACGACCTCGCGCTCAGGATGGATGCGCTCGTGGGAGGCGCGTTGCCTGGCCAGGGGGCTGACCAGGGGGTGGGCGACCGCGGGAAGATGGCAAGTCTCGAGCAGGCCATCGAGCGCGCCAGCGTGGACTCGCCCCACGTGAGCACGGGCGACAGGGATCTTGCGAGCATAGAGGTGGCGCTCAACCGACTGCTCCGCCAGATGCAGGATGCCAAGCTCCAGCAGATGCGCTTCGTCAACGATGCGAGTCATGAGCTGCGCACGCCCCTTGCCGTCATCCGGGGCTACGTGGACATGCTGGATCGCTGGGGCAAGGATGACCCCACGGTGCTGGAGGAGTCGATAGCCGCTCTCAAGTCGGAGGGCGCCCACATGCAGGAGCTTGTCGAGCAGCTGCTCTTTCTTGCACGGGGCGATGCCGGCAGGAACGAGCTGCACAGGTCCCGGATGGATCTGGCCGCGCTCGTGCGGGAGGTCTGCGAAGAGTCCCAGATGATAGACGACGCCCACCAGTACCGGTTCGTTCCTGGCGCCGTCGACCCGGGGCAGCTCGCGGGCGGCCACCTTGAGGTCGAGGCCGACGAGGCCCTCGTCAAGCAGGCGCTGCGCATCATCGTGCAGAACGCGGCCAAGTATTCTCCTGAGGGCACGACGATCTCCCTGTCTGCGAGCGCCGAGGGGCCGCACGCGTGCGCGAGCGTGCAGGACGAGGGCACGGGCATGTCAGAGGAGACCGTCCGCCACGCCTTCGAGCGCTTCTATCGCGGCGAGGAGGCGCGCCAGCATGTCGAGGGCACGGGGCTGGGGCTCTCCATAGCCAAGTGGATCGTGGATCGGCATGGCGGCACCCTGTCCGTGGTGTCGAGTGCGGGCGTGGGCAGCCGCCTCACCATAGCACTGCCCCCATCGGCGGCATGTCGGTCCCATGAGCATGCCATGTGATGGCCGTGGTCCATGCATGCGATAGGACGAGTCAGAAAATCTAAGCGCGCTGTGTAAGATTTTGTATCTCGCGTGTATGAGACCATGTGTTTGGGTAGTATTCCTAACGTTGGAAAAGGCGGCTACGGTCTGGCCGTCTTGGGGTTTTGCGCCATCAGGCGCACGCAGAAGGAGGTACTTGGATATGACTCTTAAGCCGTTGGGCGATCGCGTTCTCGTCAAGCCCGCTCCCAAGGAGGAGAAGACTTCCACCGGTCTCTACATCTCCTCGGGTGCCCAGGAGAAGCCGCAGCGCGGAGAGGTCATCGCCGTTGGCGCCGGCAAGCTCAATGACAAGGGCGAGCGGGTCGTGCCCGACGTCAAGGTGGGCGACCAGGTGTACTACGGCAAGTTCGGCGGTAACGAGGTCAAGGTCGACGGTGTCGATTACCTACTGCTTCGTGCTGACGACATCTACGCCATCATTTCCGAGTAACAGGCATAACGTTTGGAGGACAAGAACATGGCTAAGGACATTGCCTTCGGCACCGATGCGCGTGCCAAGCTCGCCAAGGGCGTGAACACCCTTGCGGACGCCGTTACCACTACCTTGGGGCCCAAGGGCCGCTACGTGGCGCTCCAGCGCTCCTACGGCGCCCCCACGATCACCAACGACGGCGTCTCCGTCGCCAAGGAGATCGAGCTCAAGGATCCCATCGAGAACATGGGTGCCCAGCTGGTGAAGGAGGTTGCCACCAAGACCAACGACACCGTGGGTGACGGCACCACCACCGCGACCCTGCTCGCTCAGGTCATCGTCAACGAGGGCCTGCGCAACGTGGCCGCTGGCGCCAACCCCATCGCCATCCGCCGCGGCGTCGACAAGGCCGTCGCGGCAGCCGTCGACCAGATGAAGTCCGCCTCGCGCGACGTCTCCACCTCCGAGCAGATCGCCTCGGTGGGCACCATCTCCGCTGCCGACCCTGAGATCGGCCAGAAGATCTCCGAGGCCATGGAGGTCGTGGGCAAGGACGGCGTCATCACCGTCGAGGACTCCAACACCTTTGGCATCACCATCGACACGGTCGAGGGCATGCAGTTCGACAAGGGCTACATCTCCCCGTACTTCGCCACCAACAACGACACGATGACGGCCGAGCTGCAGAACCCCTACATCCTGATGACCGACCAGAAGATCTCGAACATCCAGGACATCCTGCCGGTGCTCGAGGGCATCCAGAAGAGTGGCTCCCCGCTGCTCATCATCGCCGAGGACGTCGACGGCGAGGCGCTCGCGACGCTCATCCTCAACAAGCTGCGCGGCACCCTCAACGCCGCCGCCGTCAAGGCCCCTGGCTATGGTGATCGCCGCAAGCGCATGCTCGAGGACATTGCCATCCTCACGGGCGGCCAGCCTGCGATGAAGGAGCTGGGCGTCGAGCTCACCGACGTGACTGCTGAGATGCTCGGCCGCGCCAAGTCGGTCAAGATCACCAAGGACAACACCACCATCGTTGACGGCGCAGGCTCCAAGGACGCCATCTCCGAGCGTGTCGGCCAGATCGAGAACGAGATCGCGAACACCGACTCCGACTTCGACAGGGAGAAGCTCCAGGAGCGCAAGGCCAAGCTGGCCGGTGGCGTTGCTGTCATCAAGGTCGGCGCGGCCACCGAGGTCGAGCTCAAGGAGATCAAGCATCGCATCGAGGATGCCCTGCAGGCCACGCGTGCGGCCGTCGAGGAGGGTATCGTCGCCGGTGGCGGCGTCGCCTTCCTGCAGGCTGCGGGGGTGCTTGAGCAGGTCGAATGTGCCGACAACGACGAGAAGATCGGCGTCGACATCATTCGCAAGGCATTGACTGCACCTGTGCGCACCATCGCTCAGAACGCTGGCTTCGAGGGTTCCGTCGTGGTCGAGAAGATCAAGGGGCTGAAGGAGGGCGAGGGCCTCGACTCCGCCAATGGCGAGTGGGGCGATATGATCGAGATGGGCGTGCTTGATCCCGTCAAGGTCACGCGCACCACGCTGCAGAACGCCGCCTCCGTGTCGTCGCTGATCCTCATCACCGAGGCGACCATCTCCGACGAGCCCAAGGACACCACCATCGAGGATGCCATCTCCCGTGCGGCCGCCGCAGGCGGCCAGGGTGGCGGCATGTACTAGGCCGTACGGCACACGCCTTGCGACGCTGGGATCCCGCACACAGGTGCGGGATCCCTTTGCATTATTGTGGCGGTCCTTGGCGCCTGATGGAGCGAAATGGCCCCAAGTGCGTGCTCAGATGGGCCTGTGCGGCACGGTCACAGGGTGGTCGGCTGGCAAAAGCCCAGGATTGCCTTGGATACGCGTTCGAGGGGCTCCCCAGCCGACTCCTCGACACCCCTTGAGGGGTCCTTTCATGGGGAGCCCAGCGCGCACTTGGGGCCATTTCGCTCCCTTCCGCAGCCTTCTCGCACTGCCTCCCGGTCCCATTCCTCTTGGGGCGGCACATGGACTGGCCGGCCAGGCATATCAGGGTATCGAAGTTGCCTTCGTTCACAGAGGCGCAGGGGTATCTATGCTTGCCTCCCGTGTCGGCCGCCCTTGCCGCGCGGTACCATTCCGCCATAACGTGGTGCAGCCGCACATGGGGTCGCGCTAGGATGGGAGGGACATGAGAGGAAGACTCGGCACCTGCCTTGTGGGCAGGGAGAGGGAGAAGCACATGAATCTTGCATCCATTATCGACCATACCAACCTCAAGGCCGATGCCACCAAGACCGACCTCGTCAGGCTCTGCGACGAGGCCAAGCGGTACGGCTTCGCGAGCGTCGCCATCAATGGCTGCTGGACCGCCTCTGTGTCAGAGTGGCTGGCGGGTTCCGGTGTGGGCATAACCACTTGCGTCGGCTTCCCCCTGGGTGCGGCGGCCACGGCAGGCAAGGCAGCCGAGGCGCATCAGGCCGTCATTGACGGCACCACCGAGCTCGACATGGTCATCAATGTGGGCAAGCTGATCGACGGGGACGACAATTACGTGGTGAGTGACATTGCCGAGGTCGTGCGCATGGCCGAGGGCCGCCCCGTCAAGGTGATCCTTGAGTGCTGCCTGCTGGATGACGAGCAGATCGTGCGAGCCTGCGAGGATTGTGTCGAGGCCGGTGCATCCTTCGTCAAGACGAGCACGGGCTTCGGCACGGGCGGTGCCACCGTGCATGATGTGGAGCTCATGCGCAGGACCGTGGGAGAGCGCTGTAAGGTCAAGGCGGCGGGTGGCATTCACAGCAGGCAGGAGGCCGAGGCCATGGTGAAGGCCGGGGCCGATCGTCTGGGCGTGAGCGCCTCCATTGCCATCATTGGGGGGTAGCTCCGCATTCCCATGCGCGCGTGGATCGCAGGCACGGGCAAGGGTCGGCGGGCCGGACGCCAAGGCGTCCGGCCCCGACGCATTCACATGTCGTAGCCACCTATGCCCTCCTGGCGCAGAGCTCCCTGGCCACCGTGGCTCCGAGCACCACGTTGTTGTATACGAGCTGGATGTTGGCCTCCAGGCTGGCTCCGCCCGTCATCTTCTGGATCCTGTCAAGCAGATGGGGCGTGACGTCCTTGCCGTGAATGCCCAGCCACTCCGTCTCGGCCACGGCCTCGTCGATGTTCCTGCTGATCGTGTCGGCATCCATGGAGTACCGCTCGGGGATGGGATTGGTCACGAGTAGGCCACCCTCAAGGCCCAGCTCCTCCTTGGTGTGGAAGATGCCTGCCAGCTCGGCGGGGGTGTCAACCTGATAGTCAACCCCAAATTCGCTCTCGCGCGTGTAGAACGCGGGCAGCGTCTTGGTCTGGTAGCCCAGCACGGTGACGCCATGGGTCTCCAGGTACTCCAGGGTGAGACCCAGATCGAGGATGGACTTCGCGCCGGCGCAGATCACCATCACGGGCGTATGTGCCAGCTCCTCGAGGTCAGCCGAGATGTCCATGGTCGTCTCGGCACCACGATGCACGCCGCCGATGCCGCCGGTGGCGAACACGGAAATGCCTGCCAGGTGGGCGATGATCATCGTGGTGGCCACGGTGGAGGCACCGTCCTCGCCACGCTCCACCAGCACGGGAACGTCCCTGCGGCTGGCCTTGGTGACCTTGAGGCCCCGCTTGCCCAGATGTTCGATCTCCTCCGCGCTGCAACCGGCGACGAGCTTTCCCTTGATGATGGCACAGGTGGCGGGTACGGCGCCCTGCTCGCGAATGATCCTCTCCACATTGAGGGCGGTCTCCACGTTCTTGGGGTAGGGCATGCCGTGCGAGATGATCGTGGACTCAAGTGCCACGATGGGCCTGTTGTCATCGAGGGCCTCCTGAACCTCGGGAGCGACAACCAGATGTTTCCTGAGCGCTTCCGTGTTCATGCGGTGCTCCTTCTCGATATGCCTTGTGGGAGTGCGGATGGCGTGGCTCACTGGGCCGACTGCTCGAGACGCTCCTGCACCAGCTCGGGGCTGAGCAGGGAGTTGATGGTCTCGGGACTCTCTACGCAGGTGGCGGCCGCAGCATTGCTCAGGCGTCCGATCTCCTCCAGGCTGCGCTTGTCGAGCCACCCCCATACTATTGCGGCCATGAGGCAGTCACCCGCACCGGTGGTGTTGACGACCTTGGTGGGCAGGGTCGGTATCGACAGTCGCTCATCGTCGCGGGCGCAGTAGAGACCATCCGCGCCACGAGACACGAAGACGCTCTTGAGCCCCGTCTCCAGGAGACTGCTCACCGCCCGGTCGAGCGAGGCGTCGTCGGTCACCTTGATGCCCGTGAGCGTCTCGAGCTCAAGCACGTTGGGCTTAAGGACCGTGAGCTTGCCCAGGCAGCGCTTGACCTTGGGCGCCTTTGCCGTGGACACGGGATCGCAGAAGATGGGGACTCCCGCATGATCCACGATGAACTCGATGGAGCTCTGGGGCAGATTGGCATCGATGATGCAGGCTGTGGAGTTGTTGATGAGATGCATGTGCTGCTCGAAGAACGTGGGCGTGAGCCTTTCGAAGATCTTCATGTCGGAGATGGCCTGCGTCATGCTGCCCGTCTCGTCGGTGACATAGAGGTAGGTGGAGGTGGCGAAGTTGGGTACCGTGAGGGAGTGCGAGATGTCAATGCGGGCACCTCGACAGGCGGCACGCAGGACACCCGCATACTCATCGGTGCCAAAGGCCGTGATGAGACGAACGTCGATGCCCAAAAGCGATAGGTTATGCGCGATGTTGCGACCAGCGCCTCCGGGGGACGTGGTCACGGTGCCGGGATTGGAGTCCCTGGCGACGAGGACGTGCTCTGGCCATCCGCCGATGTCGATGTTTGCGCCGCCGATGACCACCACGTAGGGATGGTCACGTACCACATAGCGCCTGCCCAGGATGACGCCCTTGCGCATGAGGTTTGAGATGTGGACGGCCACCGAGGAGCGCGAGATGCCCGCACGCTCTGCGATTTCGGCCTGTGAGATGGAAGGATCCTCCTCGATCCATGAGAGAATCTGACGTTCCCGCTTGGTTATTGAGCTCATGTGCACCCCCATAGTTAAACAATCATAAGAACGTTAAACAAAAGTATACACATTGAATCGGATGCCGGGCGGTCTGTCAAGGCCCCTACAGGAAGAACGCACATGAGGCTTCGGTGCAGTATCATTCGCTACGATGGGTTCTGTCGTCCGGGCTGCACGTACCGGATGTCCCAGCCGCTCGTCACCGACACGTCACGTCTCACCACCGTCCTCAAGGAGGCCCCGCCATGGCAAACGTTCCCACCCCCCACAACGACGCGATCGAGGGCCAGATCGCCAAGACCGTGCTCATGCCCGGCGATCCCCTGCGGGCACAGTATGTTGCCGAGCACTACCTCGAGAACGTCACCTGCTTCAACCACGTGCGCAACATGCTGGGCTTTACGGGCACCTATCAGGGTCGCCCCGTCTCCGTGATGGGCAGTGGCATGGGCATGCCCTCCATCGGTATCTACTCGCATGAGCTCTACAACTTCTATGGCGTAGACGCCATCATCCGCATCGGGAGCGCAGGGGGCATCGGCGAGGGGCTTCAGCTGCGCGACCTCGTGATCGCCCAGGGCGCGTGCACCGACTCCAACTACGCGCACCTGTTCAAGCTGCCGGGCACCTTTGCCCCCATCGCCAGCTACGACCTGCTGCGGCGTGCCGTGGACAAGGCCCAGGAGCTGGGCGTGCGCACGCAGGTGGGCAACGTCCTCTCCGAGGACGGCTTCTACGGAGGAGACCCTGAGGACACCGGGCGCTGGGCCGACATGGGCGTGCTTGCGCTCGAGATGGAGTCTGCTGCGCTCTACATGAATGCCGCCAAGGCCAAGAGGAAGGCGCTCTCACTGCTCTCCATCTCGGACCTCGTGCTCACGGGCGAGTCCTTGCCCGCGAGCGAGCGGCAGACCAGCTTCACGCAGATGATGGAGGTCGCCCTCTCGTTGGCGCTGCCCGAGGGCGCATAGGCAGGCTTGCAGCTCGGTTGCAGTTGCGCCTCGTTCGCCGACGTCAGGCGGAAAAGTGGCCGATGTTGTCGCATACTGACAGGTGTCTAGCTTGTCAGAAACATCGTAGGCCCACCTTGAGGAAGGAAGACCATCATGCACATGATGAACCGCAGGACCTTCGTCGGCTCAGCGGCAGCGGCTGCCGCCCTTGTCGGCCTTGCTGGCTGCGGTGGCAGCTCCAGCGACTCCGGCAGCGATAGCTCCGCAACATCCTCCAGCTACAAGATTGAGATGGTCACGGACACGGGTGGCGTCTCCGACCAGTCGTTCAACCAGAGCTCCTGGGAGGGGCTGCAGCAGCTCCAGCAGGACAAGGGCTGGACGGTCAGCTACCTCGAGTCCAGGCAGGAGTCCGACTACAAGACCAACCTCGACAAGGCCGTCGACGATGGGGCCAACCTCGTGTGGGGCATCGGCTTCGCCATGGCGGACGCCGTGGAGTCCTGCGCCCAGACCAACCCCGACGTGCAGTTCGCCATCATCGACAACGGGTATGACGACCCTTCCGCCAATCTCACGGGCGTCATGTTCCGCGCCCAGGAGCCCTCGTTCCTGGTGGGCTACATCGCCGCTCGTGTGAGCACGTCGGGCAAGGTGGGCTTCGTCGGTGGCATCAGCTCGAACATCATCTCCCAGTTCGAGTGGGGCTACAAGGCGGGCGTCGCCTATGCCAACAAGAAGGAGGGGCTCAACGTGCAGGTGACGTCCCAGTACGCCGAGAGCTTCTCCGATGCCGCCAAGGGCAAGTCCATTGCCCAGAAGATGCTCAGCAATGGCTGCGACGTGGTGTTCCATGCCGCCGGTGGCTGTGGCACGGGCGTCATCGAGGCCGCCAAGGAGGCGGGCAAGTACGCCATCGGCGTCGATCGCGACCAGGCCTATCTCGCTCCCGACAACGTGCTCACCTCCGCGCTCAAGCTCGTCAACAAGGCCATCATCGAGGTGTCCGAGGGCCTGCAGTCGGGTGAGGACAAGGGTGGTGCCAACGTCGAGCTGGGCCTCAAGGAGGATGCCGTGGGCATTCCCGAGGATCACCACCTCTTCAGCGACGAGATCTACGACAAGGCCATCTCGTTCGAGGATCTCATCAAGGACGGGACCATCACCCCTCCCGCCACGGAGGATGACTACAACACCTTTGCAAGCACGCTGTAGTCCCTGGTAGTGCGAGTGCAAACTCCCCACCGAGAGTATGGGGCGAGACGTTCGGAGCGGTTTCCGGCGCCTCGCCCCCTTTGAGGGCGCACCGCGTCACACCTGCGAGCAGAGGGAAAGAGGGTCATGGAAGTCAGTCCCGACTACGCCGTGCAGATGCACGGCATCGTCAAGGCATTCGGCACGTTCCGCGCCCTTGATGGGGTTGATCTCGACGTCAGGAAGCGGACCATCCATGCCATCCTGGGAGAGAACGGCGCGGGAAAGTCCACGCTCATGAACGTCCTGTATGGTCTCTATCAGGCAGACGAGGGTGAGTGCTACCTCAATGGCGAGCGGGTCGACATCAAGGGGCCGGCAGACGCCATCGCGCACGGCATCGGCATGGTCCACCAGCACTTCATGCTGGTGGAGAACTTCACCGTCACCGAGAACATCATGCTGGGCGACGAGGTGGTGAAGGGCCTGGGCGTCCTCGATGTCAGGAAGGCACGCCAGGAGGTCGAGCGCATCATCAGGGAGTACGGCCTCGCCGTCGATCCCGACGCCAAGATAGAGGACATCACCGTTGGCATGCAGCAGCGCGTGGAGATCCTCAAGGCCCTCTACCGGGGTGCGGACACGCTCATCCTCGACGAGCCCACCGCCGTGCTCACCCCGCAGGAGATCGAGCAGCTGGTGCGCATCATGCGCGACCTCGTCGACAAGGGCAAGACGATCATCATCATCACCCACAAGCTCAAGGAGATCATGGCCTCCGCGGACGCGTGCTCCATCATTCGCCGCGGCGTGTACATGGGCACCGTGGACGTCTCTGAGACCACCGAGGAGGAGCTTGCCTCCAAGATGGTGGGGCGCCATGTCAGCCTCACGGTTGAGAAGACGCCCGCCAAGCCAGGCGAGCTCGTGCTCTCCATCAGCGACCTGTACGTGAACGACGAGCGTGGCATACCGGCCGTCAAGGGGCTCAGCCTGGGCGTGCGCGCCGGCGAGATCGTGGGCATCGCAGGCATCGACGGCAATGGGCAGCAGCAGCTCGTGGATGCCATCGAGAACCTCGCGAAGGTGGAGTCGGGCACCATCGAGGTCAAGGGCACGAGGATCGAGAACAAGGACCCCCGTACCACCATCGACGCGGGCGTCTCGACCATTCCGGCCGACCGCCAGCGCTGGGGCCTCGTGCTGCCCTTCACCGTTGCGGAGAACTTGGTGCTCGAGCGCCACGACGAGGACGAGTTTGGCCGCGGTGCGCGGCTCGACCTCGCCGCGGTGCGGACCTTCGCGCGGGGCCTCATCGAGGAGTACGACATCCGTCCCGCCGGCTGCGAGGACCAGGTGGCCACCGGCCTCTCGGGCGGCAACCAACAGAAGGTCATCATCGCCCGCGAGGTCTCCAACGAGCCCGATCTGCTCATGGCCTTCCAGCCAACGCGCGGTCTGGATGTGGGTGCCATCGAGTTCGTGCACAAGGCGCTCATCCGCGAGCGCGACCGCGGCACGGCCATCCTGCTCGTGTCGCTCGAGCTCGACGAGGTCATGGACGTCTCGGACACCATCGCCGTCATCCATGACGGCCAGATCGTGGGCACCTTCGAGCAGGGCAGCGTGACCGAGAAGCAGGTTGGCCTGCTCATGGCGGGGGGTGGTGCCAAGTGAGCAGGCTCATCAAGGTCCTGAGGAGGCCCATCACCGCATCCATCCTCGCCATCGTCGTGGGCTTCATCGTGGCGGCCCTCGTGCTCGCGGCTGCGGGCTATGCCCCGGGCCCGTCGTTTGCCGCGCTGTTCAACGGCGTGTTCAGCAAGCCCAAGTACATTGCCAACGTGATCATCAAGGCGACGCCCCTCATCTTCACGGGTGTCGCCGTGGCCTTCGCCTTCAAGACGGGGCTCTTCAACATCGGCGCCGAGGGCCAGTACATCGCGGGCACCATCTGTGCCGTCACCGTGGGCGTTCTGGTCGACCTTCCGGCGGTGTTGGAGGTCCCTCTCGTGGTGCTTGCCGGCACGGCGGCGGGGGCCGGCCTGGGCGCCCTCGTGGGCTGGCTCAAGGCGCGCTTCGGCATCAGCGAGGTCATCACCAGCATCATGTTCAACTGGATCAGCCTCTACGCCTGCAACTTTGCGGCCAACAGCTCCCTGCTGCACCAGCCCAACTCCACGGGCAGCCTTCCCATCAACCCCTCGGGCTACACGATGATCCTGCCCAACTGGAAGCTTTCCGAGCAGGGCATGACAACGCTCAGGAACGTGCCTTGGCTCTATGACATGCTCGTGAGAACCGACATGAACGTGGGCATCCTGGTGGCCATCGCCTGCGCCATCCTCATCGCCTACCTGCTCACGCGCACCAAGGTGGGCTATGAGATGCGCGCCGTGGGCCTCAACCGCGATGCCGCCCAGTTCGCGGGCATCAACGTGAGCAAGAACATCGTGCTCTGCATGCTCATCTCCGGTGCGCTCTGCGGGCTCGCCGGTGCCCTCGCCATCACGGGTACCGAGCCGCATGGCATCGCCACGCTCGCGGCCTTCGAGAACAACGGCTTCAACGGTCTCTCGGTGGCCTTCATAGCGGGCACCAACCCCATCGGCTGCATTCCCGCCGGCTTCCTGTTCGCAGGGCTCATCTACGGTGGCCAGAGCGTGCAGCAGGTCATGGGCGCCCCGTCCGACATCATCAACATCATGATCGGCACCATCGTGTTCATGATGGCGCTCGCGCAGGTCGTGCCCATGATTGCCGACTGGCTCAGGCGCCGCGAGGCCAACAGGGAGCGCGCCGCTGTCACGGGCGGGGCCGACGGCAAGGAGGCGGACCATGCTTAACGGCATCCTGGTGCTCGTGGGCATCACGCTCATGTACTCCACCCCACTCGTCTTTGGGGCACTCTCGGGCGTCATATCCGAGCGCTCCGGCGTCGTCAACATCGGCGTCGAGGGCATGATGATGGTGGGTGCCTTCACGGGTGGCTGCGCCTCCTACTTCTCTGGCAATCCCTGGCTGGGCTTTCTGGCGGCAGGCGTCGCGGGCGGTCTCATCGCCACGCTGCATGCCCTGGCATCCGTCACGTTCAATGCCGACCAGACCGTCTCGGGCGTGGCCATCAACCTGCTGGCACCCGGCCTGGCCATCTTCTTCTGCCGTCGCTTCTTTGACGGCGCGGCCATGACGCCGCCCTATGCGACGCTCCCCAAGCTCTTTGGTGACAACGCCTTTGCAGGCACGCCCTGGGCCAACCTCAATGTGGACGTTACGGTGCTCCTGGGGCTCATTGCCACGGTCATCCTGTGGTTCGTGCTCTACAAGACCAAGTGGGGGCTGCGCATCCGCTCCGTGGGCGAGCACCCCGCCGCCGCGGACACGCTGGGTATCAGCGTGACCCGCATCCGCTATGGGTGCGTCATCGTGTCCGGCATCCTCGCCGGCTTGGGCGGGGCCTGCGTCACGCTGGCCATCGTCTCGCAGTTCCAGCAGACGTCCATCAGCGGCCAGGGCTTCATCGCGCTGGCAGCGGTGATCTTCGGCCAGTGGAAGCCCCAGGGCGCCTATGGTGCCTGCCTGCTCTTTGGCCTCACGCAGGCGTTGGCCATCGTGCTGGGCGGTGGGATCGTTCCGGTGCCCAGCACGATCTTGGCCATGCTGCCCTACGCGATGACCATCATTGTGCTCGTGCTCTTTGTGGGCAAGTCCGTGGCCCCCCGGGCCGACGGCGTCCCCTACATCAAGGGGAGTCGCTAAGCCCTACAATGCCAGCAAGTCATGTGCACCGCGGCTGGGGTGGGGGCGCATCCGTCATGAGGGGGGTGACAGCGTGGCAAGCGATGCCCAACTGGTTCAGGAGGCACTCAGGGCGCGCGATCATGCCTACGTGCCGTATTCGCGCTTCTCGGTGGGCGCGGCGCTGTTGGACGCCCAGGGGGCCATCTGGCATGGCTGCAACATCGAGAACGCGGCCTATACGCCCACCAACTGTGCCGAGCGGACGGCCTTCTTCAAGGCCGTGAGCGAGGGCAGCACCGACTTCGTGGCCATCGCCGTCGTGGGTGGTGCCGCCGGGCGTCCCGCGACTCGCTGGTGTGCCCCCTGCGGCGTGTGCCGTCAGGTGATGCAGGAGTTCTGCGATCCCGAGACGTTTCGCGTGATTTTGGGACGCTCGCCGGACGACCTGAGGGTCATGCTCCTGAAGGACATGCTGCCGGACGGTTTTGGCCCCCAGGACCTGCGGCAGGCGTTTGAGGAGGAGGGGACTGTCTCATGAGGATGTACGATGTCATAGAGAGGAAGCGCAACGGCGGCGAGCTCTCCGGTGAGGAGATTCGCTTCTTCGTCAAGGGCTACGTGGCCGGAGACGTTCCCGACTATCAGGCTTCGGCGCTCTGCATGGCCATCTACTTCCAGGGGATGACGCAGCGCGAGACGGTTGACCTCACGCGCGCCATGCTTGCCTCCGGGGACGTCATCGACCTCTCGAGCATCCCCGGCATCAAGGTGGACAAGCATTCCACCGGTGGCGTTGGTGACAAGACCTCGCTGGTGGTGGCACCCATCGTGGCCTCGTTGGGCGTGAGGGTCGCCAAGATGAGCGGGCGGGGGCTGGGATATACCGGGGGCACGCTGGACAAGCTCGAGAGCATCCTGGGTCTCTCCGTGAACATCAGCCGCACGCGCTTCGAGCGCATCGTGAGCGAGGTGGGCTGCGCCATCATCGGCCAGACCGGCAACCTCGTACCTGCGGACAAGAAGCTCTATGCCCTGCGCGACGTTACGGCCACCGTGGACAGCACGCCGCTCATCGCATCCTCCATCATGAGCAAGAAGATCGCGGCGGGATCCGACAGGATCCTGCTGGACGTCAAATGTGGTTCCGGTGCCTTCATGAAGACCGTGGATGACGCCATCGCCCTCGCCCGTGAGATGGTCGCCATCGGAGAGGGCATGGGCAGGCCCACCGTTGCCCTCATCACGGACATGGGTCGTCCCCTGGGCACCTGCATCGGCAACGCCCTCGAGGTGGCCGAGGCCGTGGCCACCCTCAAGGGTGAGGGGCCGCGCGATCTGACGGACATCTGCGTGGAGCTTGCCGCCAACATGCTCTTCCTCGCGGGGCTGGGTACCATAGAGGGCTGTCGTGGCTTCGCGCGCAACCAGATCGACAATGGTCAGGGCTTCCACAAGCTCAAGGAGATGGTGGCTGCCCAGGGTGGCGATGCGTCCCTTCTGGATGATGCCTTCGGACGGCTCGCCCGGCCTCGCGCGAGCCGTGAGGTGCGTGCCACCAAAAGCGGCTATCTCTATGCCATGGACACGGAGCGCTGTGGCCTCGCCTCGGTGGCGCTGGGAGCGGGGCGTGCCACCAAGGATGATACCATCGACCACTCCGCCGGCATCGTGCTCTCTGCAAAGACCGGTGCCGTCGTGGAGGAGGGCGATGTGCTGGCAACGCTCTATGCCGCCAACGACCGGCTGCTCGACGAGGGTGAGCACGCGTTGCGTGCGGCATTCGACATCCGTGCGGAGCAACCTCGGCCCGTCCCCCTCTTCCTCGCGCGCGTGACGATCGATGGTGTGGGGCGTGCCGGGGCGTAGCGCAGGGGCGCGCGTGCTAGAATGGGCGCTCGATTGGACCTGGGGAGAGGAGGGGCATGGCCGAGCGGCATGACATGATAGATGACCTCATCGACATCCGTGACAACTGGTCGTCCGTCTCTCACCCCTTGGGGAGCATCGGCGACGTCCTCGATCCCAACCAGGAGCGCTTCGACCCCTCCTCCTACAAGGAGAGGCCCCGCGTCAACTCCATCTTCTGCCTGCAGTGCACGGCCCATTCGCTCGTGAGCGAGGAGCGGTCCTATGATGCCTGCCACCGGTGCCAGGACATCTGTCCGGTGGATGCCATCGACATCCAGAAGGCCACCGTCCGCGTGGGGGACACCTGCCGCAAATGCGGCCTCTGCGTGATGACGTGTCCCACAGAGTCGTTCATCGTGCAGAGGGTGATGGCCAACCAGCTCTTCGAGCGGATCGTGCGCGCCGCCGGCTCACATGAGCAGTGCTATGTCACCTGCACGCGTGCCCTGGGCAGGCTCGGGCGCATGCCCCGCGACAACGAGGTCGTGCTGCCCTGTGTGGGCGATGTACCGCGCGAGTTGTGGTTCTCGGTGCTCGCGGATCACGACAACGTGAACGTGTACCTACCGCTGGGCATCTGTGACCGCTGCCGCAACACCACGGGCGAGGAGGCCTACACCACCGAGATCGCGACGGCGGAGGAGTGGTCGCAGGCTTCCGTCGGCCTCGAGGTGGATGCCAGCGCGCTCAATCACGAGCAGACCCGCGCCTACAAGCGGGCCCAGCTCATGGCCGACATCGCCCGTGCCGGTCGTACGACCGTGTCGGCGGCAAGCCCCGCGCTCTCGGGCGCACAGGCCATCGCCAAGCACATCAGGAACCATGCTGACCAGCTCTACAGGATGCAGCGCCACCTTGAGCAGGCGGTGGGCGACAAGACCTTTGCCAGCCGTCGTCGCATCCTCACGCAGAAGCGCAAGGCCGTGCTGGGCATGGTGCAGAACCATCCCGCCCTCGCGGGTCGCATGCGCCTCGAGGTCCCCGCCTGTGACGCCACGCGCTGCACCATGTGCGGGGACTGTGCTAGGGAGTGCCCCACCAACGCCTGCGACCTGGATGCTCATGGGCACTTCTCCGTGCAGGCGGCCTACTGCGTCAACTGTGGGGCATGCGTGGTGGTGTGTCCGGAGGACGCGCTCGCCCTGCATCCCTGCGACCCGAGCGAGCTGGTGGTGCGCGACGAGGATGCCGAGCGCAGGAGGCGCGAGGCCGAGCGGCGGCGGGCGGCCCTTCAGAAGGCTGCGCGCACGGGCAAGAGGCAGGCGCGGCGCGTGCTCGATAGCCTGGAGGGCAGGGCGAGCTAACGGGATGCGAGACGTCCTTGGACAGACGGAGATGAGAACGTGGCACTTTCCATCGGCATCGTGGGCCTCCCCAACGTGGGCAAGTCGACCCTCTTCACGGCCCTCACCAAGAGGGGTGGCCTGGCGGCCAACTATCCCTTTGCGACCATCGATCCCAACGTGGGCATCGTGGACGTGCCGGACGACCGGCTACAGAGGCTGGCCGACATCGTGCATCCCGCGCGTATCGTCCCAGCAACCGTCGAGTTCGTGGATATCGCCGGTCTGGTGAGGGGTGCCAACGAGGGGGAGGGCCTGGGCAACCAGTTCCTCGCCAACATCCGCAGCTGCGATGCCATCTGCGAGGTGGTGCGCTACTTCTCCAATCCCGACGTGGTGCACGTGGATGGGCGCGTCGACCCCGATGCCGATGCGGACACCATCCAGACCGAGCTCATCCTGGCCGACCTCGGTTCGCTCGAGCGCTCTGTGTCCAAGCTCGAGAGGGATGCTAAGCGTGACAGGGGACTCCAGCCGCGCCTTGCCATTGCCAAGCGCCTGCAGGGGTGGCTCAACGAGGGCCATCGTGCGGCCGAGCTGGACATGACGGACGGGGAGCGCGCCGCTGCGCACGACCTCTTCCTGCTCACCATGAAGCCCCTGCTCTATGTGGCCAACGTGGATGAGGACAAGGTGGCCGGGACTCCCGCGCCGCTGGACGGGCAGGCGCCGATTCCCATCTGCGCCGAGGTGGAGGCCGAGCTTGCGGACCTCGACGCCGATGAGGCCACGGAGTACCTGGCATCCCTTGGCCTTAGGAGGAGCGGCCTAGAGACGCTGGCCCAGGCGGCCTATCGCCTGCTGGGGCTGCAGAGCTTCTTTACGGCCGGCCCCAAGGAGGTGCGGGCGTGGACCATACGCATCGGCGCCAAGGCGCCCGAGGCGGCCGGTACGATCCACTCTGACTTCGAGCGTGGCTTCATCAAGGTGAACACCATCAGCTACGAGGACTACGTCACCCTGGGCGGCGAGGCCGGCGCTCGTGAGGCGGGCAAGCTGCGCATGGAGGGCAAGGACTACGTGGTCCAGGAGGGTGACGTGATGGAGTTCTTGTTCAACGTGTAGGGGCGCCCCTGCCCATCCGTGCCGGATTCTCCCTCAGTACGTGTCCGTTCCCAAGATGACGATGACGTCGCTTGATGTGTTGTAGGTGCCATCGTTTTCCTCAGGCGTTATGGTGCCGCCCAGGGTCTCGGCGACGCCGAGGGCGGCCGCATGGCCCTTCTGACCGTTATAGATGATCTTGGTGGTCGTGGACGTCCGTCCCAAGCTGCCCGGCGTGGCCGTAAAGCCCCTTTGGGTGAGCCGACCTGCCACCGTGGCGGCGGCGCCATTCGTGGTCGTGGCGTTGAGTACCTGTACGGTTCCCGTATACGTTGCGGTCGTCTCGCTGCCCGAGCTGGTGGACTCCGTGTTCTCGTACTGGGCCGCCTCATCGCTCGATGAGGCGGCGACGCCTGCCGTGGGATCCTCGCTGCCATTCTCATAGGGGGGCAGTCCCTGGTCAACACGCTGCATCATGGTCTTCCACGCGGTCGTGTCGCAGATCTCGTACCACGTGTTGTTGGTGTAGTGCGAGGTCGTGGGCTCCATGCCGCTCATGATGTCCTTGTCGGTGTCCATGCCTTTGAACTGGGCGGCGAGCGAGACGATGGAGCTCACGTCCATGTCGGTGTGAACCATCTCGGCCATGGCGGATACGGTGTTGGCCATGGTGGCAGGGTCGCTTGCGAGGACCTTCTGGGCCACGGCGGTGATGACGGCACGCTGGTTCTTGGCGCGATAGGCATCACCGTCTCCGTAGTTGTCGTAGGCGTGGCGTGCGCGGCAGAGCAGGGTGGCCGTGGCGCCGTCGAGGGTCTGTTCGCCTGCGGGGAGGTCGAGACCGGTGTAGTTGGGATCCTTGACGGGGACGCCCAGATCGACGGTCACACCGCCCACGGCATCCACCACCTTGGCCATGCCGTCCATGTCCACTTCGGCATAGTGCGAGATGTTGACGCCCGCAAAGTTCGATATGACCTTCGTGGCGTAGCTGGGCCCACCGAAGGAGTAGGCGGCATTGATCTTCTGCGTGCCATACGAGTCCATGGTGACGGCCGTGTCGCGGTGGATGGAGACCAACGTGACCTTCTTGTTCTGCGGGTCGATGCGAACGAGCATGATGGAGTCCGAGCGATAGGCGCCATCATCCGCGCCGTAGTCGGCGCTGTCCGCGCGCTCCTCGTCCTTGTCCACGCCTAGGAGCAGCATGTAGAAGGGCTGCCCGCTCTCCGTGGGGGTGAGGGTGCTCTTGAGGTTGTCGTCGATGCCCTCGTTGAGGTTGGAGTTGATGGCGTGGAGCCAGGCAAAGGCGCCCGCGGCAATCACGACGACCAGCACGGCAAGTGCGATGGCAGCATTGCGTACGATGCGACCGTGGATTGCCTTGCGGCGCTTGCGCGCATAGTGCGATCCTGACAGGGCGCTTCGACGCGACAGGGAATGCGCATCATCCATGAGGTGCGTGAAACTCTTTTCGGTGCGTGCCAAGAGGCTACCTCCGTGAACGCCAAGCTGGCAGAATCCGAAGCTGCTTATGTCATACCTAACATGCATATGATAGAGGTGTCCGCCCCACACCGCACGAAGTTCATATTGGGGCCCACCTGAGCTGGCATGAAGCTTGCCGATGCGGCGCCGTCCGTCGACCGTGTCGGCCCGTCTCCCAGGCCCATGCCCGTTCGTCCTTGCGTGTGGGTGCCATTCGCTTGCGTGTGGGCGCCCTTTGATTGCTGTGGGTGCTTTTCTCCCGGGAGGGATCGACAGATCCCCAGTTCAGAGAAAATGACTTTGGGAGAAAGACACCCACACGCAGCGAAGAGCACCCACATGAGGGAGCATCGCATCCACACGGAGGGGCCGGTCGTCCACAGGAGGTCGAGGGCGGGCATCCCTCCACGCCCGATGAACAAAGCATCTCTCTGTGTCGCTTCCGCCCTGCAATGGCGGTGCGAAATGGCATGATAGGAGCGATGAATCGTATGCCAGCGCATGACGGAAAGGGACCTTCCATGCAGCAGAACCAGGGGACTCAGCAGCTTGTTGCCGTGCTCGATTTTGGTGCCCAATACGGGCAACTCATCGCACGACGCGTCCGCGACCTGCATGTGTACTCCGAGATCGTTCCCTGCGACATTCCTGCCGGGGAGCTTGCCGCCCTGCGCCCCTCGGCCATCATCCTCTCTGGAGGCCCCGCGTCCGTGTATGCCGAGGATGCCCCTACGATCGATCCTGGCGTGCTGAGACTGGGCGTTCCCGTCTTTGGCTTCTGCTATGGCCAGCAGATCATGGCCACCGCGCTGGGGGGTGCGGTGGGACACACCGACAAGGGCGAGTATGGTCCGGCGACGCTGCGTCGTCGGGGCGTCTCGCGCATCCTGGATGGGACGCCCGAGGAACAGATCGTGTGGATGAGCCACCGCGATGCCGTGAGTCAGGTGCCTGAGGGATTTACGATTACGGCGACGACGGACGTGTGCCTCATCGCGGCCATGGAGTGCCCGGAGCGGGGTCTCTATGCCACGCAGTTCCACCCCGAGGTGCGCCACACCGAGTACGGTCGCACCATGCTCGAGCACTTCCTGTTTGACGTGGCCGGCCTTGCGCCCAGGTGGATCATGGACAGCATCGTGGAGCAGAAGGTTGCCGAGATCCGCAGGCAGGTGGGGGAGCGGAAGGTCATCCTCGCGCTCTCGGGTGGCGTGGACTCCTCCGTGGTGGCGGCGTTGGTGCATCGCGCCGTCGGCGACCAGCTCACCTGCGTCTTCGTGAACCACGGGCTGCTCCGCAAGGGCGAGCCCGAGATGGTGGAGGAGGTCTTTCGCGAGCAGTTCCACGTGCCGCTGGTGCATGTGCATGCGGAGGAGCGCTATGCGCGGCTGCTTGCCGGCGTGAGCGACCCCGAGCAGAAGAGGCGCCTCATCGGAGGCGAGTTCTGGAAGGTCTTCTTCGAGGAGGCACAGAGGATCGGCGACGTGCAGATGCTGGCACAGGGCACCATCTATCCGGACATCATCGAGAGCGGCGCGCGCAAGACGGGCGGAAAGGCCTCGACCATAAAGAGCCACCACAACCTGATTCCCTTCCCAGAGGGCGTGCACTTCGACCTCATCGAGCCGCTGGACCACTTCTTCAAGGACGAGGTCCGCGAGCTGGGCGTGAGCCTGGGCCTTCCGGACAGGATGGTGTATCGCCAACCCTTCCCGGGGCCGGGCCTGGCCATCCGCATCATCGGCGGCGTGACGCCCAAGAAGCTGGACATCCTGCGCGAGGCGGACGCCATCGTGCGCGAGGAGCTGGACGCGTACAACGAGCGTCTCTTCGAGGAGACGGGCGAGCGCAACAGCGAGCACTCCTGCTGGCAGTACTTCGCCGTGCTGCCCGACATCAGGAGCGTGGGCGTGATGGGCGACGAGCGCACGTACGCGCGGCCGGTCATCGTGCGCGCCGTGGAGTCGAGCGACGCCATGACGGCAGACTGGGCGAAGCTGCCCTACGAGGTGCTCGGGCGCATCAGCGGGCGCATCGTGGGCGAGGTCGCGGGCGTCAACCGCGTGGTCTACGACATCACGCCCAAGCCGCCCGCGACGATCGAGTGGGAATAGTTCAGCACTTTATCGTGAGGTTGATTTTACGGTGTGCTTGGTTGGCTGTGGTCTACCAGGTGCACCGTTTTTTGCGTTTGTGAACCTGCAAGCCAGTGGAGGGACGGTTGGCTCAATTGGCTCTGGCGTGTCGAATAAAGACCAGTTCAGGCTATAGAAGTGAGATCAGCGGAATCGCGACTGGTACTCACGGGAGCCTCGAATTGGTCTAGCGAGAGAACGGTTGGTACTCAAATGGTACTCATGCAGGTCAAAGCCTCTGCCCGAGCAGTAGAATCGACTCTACTGCAAAACGGATTTGGGAGGGGAGTGAGGCGAGCATGAGCATCACAGTGAATCAGGAATTTGTTAGCAAGGGGAATACGCTTCTCAATGATCTTTGGGACGAGGTATTTATGCTCGGCTCGCCCCCAGAGTGCCTTATTTCAAAGTGCATTGACCACGTGTTGGTATACGACAGGGCAAAGACGTACAAGTACATCCTGCTGACCCAGCTTCTTGGTAAGGCCGTCGATGATAAAGTCAACATCCTTGCCATGAAAGCGTCGAGCGTACTCCCCGGAGCCTGGGATGCCCGCAATCTCTGCGAGGGGGTCATTACGCGGGGCGGATTCGAGAAGAATGTCCTTCTGGGCATTCTTGGCAGAAGCAAGCAGCCGTACAATAGCTCCCCGGCCCAAAAACCCGAGCTTAGCAAGAGCAACCACACGCGACCAAGCGACATTGCCCTAAGAGACGAGCTGATTGACGCGCTGTCTACGATTGATTCCTCCGAGGATGCGATTGCGGCTATCCGCTACTACTTGTATGTCTGCAAAGGGCAGATAGCCCAAATTGTAAAGGAGGAGCCTCTCCCAGAGCTTTCCGGAGACATTGTCTCATGCGCAAGGACCAGGCAATTCTGGAGAGAGCTAGCTCAAATTGGAAGAGAGGGCGAGGGATTGGGCCTTGCTGTGGGAACGCTACTCAAGATGGCGCTCGACGAGGTTTTTGTCCCGGTTCTGTATCAGATTAATACTTCTTGTTCAGGGCATGGCGATCTCGACCTTTACTACGCTACTGAACGGTTTGCCACTCTCGAGATTAAGGACAAGCCCTTCAATCCTCATGAGGTATACGAATACGCTAACTCTGCGTTTGACGATGGATGGAGTCGGTTTGCGTTTGTCTACGGCTACAAGGCGGGGGCTCCTGGACAGGTGTTTACCGAGAAGGACTACTCGGACTTTGCGGACCGAGGGGTAATTGCGGTGTGCTTGTCGTTCGAGTCACTATTGGATTCGACGCTGCTTTCGCTCACGAGCGTACCACTCGATGACCTTCGCAAATCGCTGATTGCCTACATCGACGATGCCAAGGTCGGCACCGAGACGGCCAATCCAGCGAGACAGCTACTGCGTAACCTAATCAACGAGATTCACAAGTGATTCGATTGCTGCTTCGGCCACGGTGCGGGCGAGTTCACAAGGTACGGCATTCCCAATCTGTCGATACCGTTTGTTCCTCTTGCCTGAGAAGCGATAGTCGGCAGGGAACGTCTGGAGAGCCGCGGCCTCTGCGATGCTGAGCCTTCTCAGTGTTGGCGGGATGTTCCCCTCAGCCTCCTGTGGGGTAGTTGAACCTGCCAAGAGCCTGTCGTGATAGTCAGCAACCCAGTCGAAGCCTAAGGGGTTTTCAAGCAGGGATTGGTCGATGATGGGCGTGTGGTTTCCGCCCATCTGAGCCGGGAGCGTCTTGGCGACCACATCGAGTCGCATGGGGCGTCCGCGCCCGTTGAAGAGAAGCGAGCCATCATAGGGGCTTCTGCGAAGTATCGGATTCTTCGCGAGATGAAGCTCTGCAGTGCTCCCCTCACAATTCCCTGGCATGCCGAATCGAGGAAGGAAACTCAGGGCTTCGCGCACCGTCTTTCCCGGGGTCAGTCTCGCCTCAAGAGACCTTTCCATATGTGATCTTACGGAATCGGAAGATGCACCTCTTATACCGATGAAGAAGAACCTCTCCCGTGCTTGCGGGACGCCATAGTTTGCTGCGTTGAGGATAAAGAAGGAATTGCCGTATCCAAGGTCATTTGCTTCGCTGACCAGTCTCTTGCGTACGTCACTCCACTTGGAGAGCGAACCGAGAGCCTTCACATTTTCCATAACGAACATCTTCGGCCGGGTCCTACGGATAACGTCCATGAAGACCCAGATGAGACGGCTCCTCTCGTCATCGGGATTCATCTTTCCGGCAACGGAGAAGCCTTGACAAGGTGGGCCGCCATAGACGACGTCGACGTTCGAAAACCCCTCAACCTCCTCAAGGAGACCATAGATATCTCCGGGATGCATTACCGACGGGTCGAGGTAGGAGGGATTGGACGTATAGGCTTGTACGGCATCTTCATCAAGCTCATTTGCAAAAACGGGAATGATACCTGCAGATGTGAAGCCGATATCCATGCCACCTGCTCCAGAGAAGAGAGAGATGCCGCTGAGACGCGTGCTATTTGGCATACGTACTCCCTTCCTGAGCCTGTAGGCGGAATTCTGAAGATAGGACAATTCTACAAACATGTGCTCCCCGCGTGTGTGGTAATGGTATCCCACCGCGCGGACATCATCGTTTTGCTAGGGGTTACGGGGGCTCCCTCGTGCGCGGCGTTTTGAGCGGAGGGAGCCGACCTGTTGGGAGACTCCCTCCATGCCGCGCCGGGGTAGCAAGCGGCGGACGAAAGCAAGTGTCTATGGGGACGTGTACGGACCAATTAGGCCACTTGCTGTACGGACGCGAAGAGCCGTCTGAACGGCGGGGGGTCCAGTTCCCGGTACGCGAGGTCGCGCACTGTGTTCTCGCTCACTTGTATGAGCGCTACCACGTCCTGGATGGTTTAGAAGTCCTTGAGAGGAACCTGCAGCTTGGTCTGTTTGGCTGCTGTCATTGCCGAATCACCCCTTCGGTTGCTCGCCTTACGTCCTCCCCGCAATCAGCGCGGGACGGCAGGCGGCGAGGCGAGCGCGAGGGGGCGTCGAGCCCTGGGGTTGTGGCGATGTGGCGAGTTTCTCTCGCAAGGGGGCGCGCAGCCATGGGATTCCCGATCAGATGTCGTTGCCCATGGCGCGGAGCGTCTCGTCTAGCTCGTCTTTCCTGACGCGCAGCAGTCTCCCGATCCTTATGGCGGGAATCTTCTGCCGCTCGATGGGCCTGTAGACCGACGTCTTCGATACGTGCAGGTAGTTGGCGACCTGCGGCGCGTCCATGAGGCCGTCGGGCAGGTCGCTCGCCTCGGATGTCGAGGGGGCGGCAGACCCCAGTATCTCCGCCCCGGCATTCTCGCGACTTTCGGAACCATTATCCGATATTGTGTTCTGTCAAGATGATTTGAGCAGAGGGGGCCGGTACCGCTTTTCCGTACCTTGCTGCTAGGCTGCGAGGCCCAAGCTCTGCCTGTATTGTAGGGGGCTCATCGAGCCCAGCGAGCGCTTGATCCTCGTCTTGTTGTAACGCTCTATATAGGCGTCTATCCTCTCCTTGAGCTCATCCAACGTGACGCCCGCCCAGTCCCTGCCATAGAGCATCTCGACCTTCATGGTGCCGAAAAAGCCCTCCATGCGGGAGTTGTCAGGGCTGCACCCCTTGCGCGACATGGAGCGCATGATGCCGGCCTTCTCGCAGATGGAGATCCACTCGGGCCAGCGGTAGTGGCAGCCGCAGTCCGAATGGATCACGAGATGGCGGCGCTCCTCGTCTGTCGTAGTGGCCAAAGCCGCCTTGAGCATGGAGTTGGCCATCTCGGCGTTGGGCGAGGTCGAGGTCGTCCAGCTTACGATGGCGCCGTCGAAGCAGTCCAAAACCGGGCTCAGATAGAGCTTGCCGGCCGGTATCGAGAGCTGCGTGACGTCGGTGAGCCATAGGAAGTTGGGAAGTCCGGCTTCGAAGTCCTGGCAGACCTTGTTGCCGGGGTGTTCCGAGACCTCGCCCTTGTAGGAGCTGTAGGCCTTCCCGGGCTTTGCCTTGCCGTGCGCCTCGAGCTTCTCCTCAGCCATTATTCGCCCTATCCTGCGCTCGCCGATGACATGTCCTCGTGCCTCGAGCTCGTCGTGGATGCGGCGCCTTCCGTAGGCGCCGTCGTTGGCGTTGAAGACGGCGCAGACCAGCTCCCGCGCCCCGGCGTCCCTGTCCCCGGCGGCGATGGCCGAGAGTTGGTACTGGTGGCTCGATCGGGCCATGTCGAGCGCCGAGAGAAGCTCGCACAGCCTCCATTTGGGGCGCAGCGACTCAATCAGCAGAGTCTTCTCCCTGTTCGTGAGCTCGTTTGCCGGGTCGGCGCCCGTCCCTTTTCCCAGGATCTCGAGGGCGCCCTCCAGGATGTCGCGCTTGAGCTCGAGTTGGCGCAGCTCTTTCTCGAGTTCGGCCTTCCTGGCCTCGAGGGCATCTATTTCTGTCTGCGTGACGGGAGCCGCTCTGGCGGCTCCGGCGTCGGACGCGCCATTTGAGACGGCGTTGCTTGTGTCGGGCATCGGGGGCTCCTTCTCAGGCAATAGCTCTCGCTTCCACTTGTAGAGGGTACAACGCGTGGAGCCGACCTCGTCGGCGATCTGTTGCGCGCTTCCGGCTCGTCTGACAAGCGCTGTCACGGCTTTCTGCTTCTCTTCGAGAGTGAACGTCCTGGGCTCGGCTGTCCGCCTCTCGCCAGGTGCCAGCTCGTCTATCCACTCTCTGAGCTTTTGCGTACTTCCGGGGTATCCCAGCTCGCGTCTCGTATAGGCGTTGCAGCGGCCGTGCTCCAGATAGTGGTTGACGGCGGCCCGCCTTTGCCCTTCTGAGTAGCGTTCTAGGTTGCGCCCCCTGAGCGCGCCTCCGTTGTCCTGCCATTCCCGATACCATCCTACAAGCTGTGCCCGGCTTGGATATCCCAACTCGCGTATCGTAGCCGTGGCTTTAAAACCATACTTGATATAGAGCTCGACCGCTCTTGTCCTCTGCTCAAGGGAGTACACGCCATCCTCCAAACATCATCGTTTGGTACGGATTTCCGGTACCGGCCCCGAGTGAGCTTTGCGGATTTTAAAGCGGCTTCAACTTGTTCTCGCGTTTCCTTATTGCAATTCAGCGTCTGAGCATTCCTTCTAACCCAATCAAAGCCGGCAACTTCCCAGGTTTTGTCTATGCCCACAACGCCTCCGTGCGCTTTTATGATTCGTGCGGCCAAACCATGGAAGTTGCATACGGTAACGTGTTCTCTTAGCGTTTTGGTATCAATGTACTTTCTAAGCCTCTCGCTAATATTGTCTCGAGCTTGATTGGTGAAGGAGACAATAAGCAGCCTTCTCCCGTTCCCTGAAAAATCGTATCGCTCAAGGAGGCCTTTTGCCCTGTAGGCAAGCGCTTCGGTTTTACCGCACCCAGCAGGCGCGGTAATCACCATGCCATAAGGCTCGTAATCGAAAATCTCCTGCTGCTCATCAGTAGCTCCGTAAGAATTAGATGGCATTTCGGAGCACCTCGATGACACTGGAAACCCGTTGTGCAGAGGCCTCATCTAGCAACTTGCAAGCAACAACAGCACTGAGAATTTTATTTTTCTTACGCCTGCAGAACTCTGCAAGTTCATCTTCATTGGGTTTTCCCGAGTCATCTAAGATGGTGCAGGTATTCAGCATGTTTTGCGTGAACAGGCTCGATTCCCCCAATGCCTTCCATAGGCTATCCGCACCAATAGCTGCTACGTACTCCTCCTCAAGATCACGCCTTGATACATAAACAAATTTTGACGCTAGGTCTTCTTTATTGGCTCCTAACGCATTGGCCATATCTTCTTCAGCGTCTTCATCAACCAAGATGCTGATCTGGAGGCAGAACCCGTCTTCTCCAAAGATTTCTAAGACATGCGGCATCTCCCTGCATCCACCGGCTTCGAGGATTTCAATACCGTCTCTTTCAAGATGACACCCCGTGTTCCCTGCTACCTTTTCGAGCAGCATCCTATCCGATTGCCCCTCGACCGCTATAATCTGTTTCGCCGTCAGAAGCTCAATCCTGCTGCTTATCCACCACCTTGCAAGAGTCTTCTGATCTTCTTGACCCGCGAGGAAACCTCGCTTCGGCTGCACGGGAGAAAACCCTTCGCGAGTAACCGCGATGTTGTCGGGTTCGAATTCGCCAGCAACAACCCCAGAATGCGTGGCTATGACAAGCTGCCGCCCCGTACTCTTCAGAATGCGTATCAAGTTTCTCTGGGCCAATGGGTGCAAGTGGGTTTCCGGCTCATCAATGGCAATCATCCCGCCCGAATTAAGCAGGCCAAAGATGGAAAAGGCGATAAGGGCTTTGGTGCCGTCAGACTGTTCTGTCGCCTGGCGAGCAGTTCCAGACCTGCCCTCAATCTGAAGCCGGACGTTATTCAACAGATCCCCATTGATTGCGGCTTCGGGGACGAAGTGAAGCTTGTTTGCCGTAATGCCTCCGTCGAGCACGGGGTCAAGCTGATCTGCAAGGGAACCCAATGCTTCATTGAAGGCATCTGATCCGTCAATCGCATCACTGAGAGACTTGATGGCCTCAGCTAATTTCGATTCATCTCCAGAGGCATCCACCTCTTTGAGGTAGTCGTCTACGATGGTCTTCCTACCTGGCTCAAGTTGAGTGGTTGAAAAATCGGAAGGAATCATGCTCCATCCGATGCTCTCAAGCTGCTCTCGCCTTAAATTATTATCGCCAGCGCCCTTTGGAAAGTATCGCCTAATCGTGAGATCGTCTTTGTCCAGAGTAGCTTCCATGCGAACAGTCAACGAGTTGTCTAATGCATCGTAATCATCTGGAAAAAACGACAACTCATCTTCGCTGAGCCCTTCTAGCCTAACTTCAACAGCAAAAGGTTGCTCCTCGTCCTCGAAGTCAGAGTTGTCGATGGAGTAATACAGCTGCTGTGTTGTCTTGCCAAGCGCCAGATCTATGCACCTTATGATTGAGCTTTTTCCGCTGCCATTTGCTCCTACCAATATCAAGTTGTCTCTGACATCGATGGTGCAGTTGGGAATCCTGCTGTGGTTGTTTATGCGGATGGATGTAATTTTCATTGTTCTGCTGTCCCTTGCACCTACGCAAAGCAGGTGTTGTTAATTAGTTTGTAAGTACAAACATTATCGTTCAAAACGATTGCATTGCGTGTCTGAGAGCGGAAAGCGGCAGACCCCCGCCGCTCTTTTTTTCATCAGTCCGCAACCTAGCGAGCTTTAGCGTGGCCTAACGTCCCGTGTGGCTTTGCGCACGCGCCCCCCAACAGGTATCTCTCTGCTTGTCCCGTCGAAAGGACGAGACTCCTTGGGCCTCGTTGCGACCCGAGGGCACCAGATGCAAGACGAGAGGACGGTAGGCCACCCCATGAGAGACGACATCCTCCAGATGCCACGCAACGCGTTCCCGGCGCCCACCGGAATATCGGTGTTGATGTTCACTAAGAAGTGACGCAAAGGGACTGCGGTGGAAATCCTGGACCAAGGCAGGACCGGGAGGAACACGCAGATGTACGGCAAGGAGCAGAGAAGGAAGGCCATCGAGACCTTCGCCAGGTTCGACCATAGCTACGCGGACACTGTTGCTGAGCTGGGCCATCCCACCACTTCGGCATTGCGCGGGTGGTGGAAGGAGCACCAGCTCCACGGTGACGAGTTCCTGGAGAAGAGCTGCCGCAAGCCGAAGTGCCCCGACGAGAAGAAGCAGGCGGCTGTTGACTACTACCTGGAGCACGGAAAAAGCCTCACACGGACGATAGGGGCCATGGGGCATCCAAGCCGCGAGATGCTCGGCACCTGGATTGACGGGCTCGCGCCCGGCCAGAGGAAATGCCGCGGGCCGAATCCCAAGAAGGGCGCTCTGCCGATGGAGACGAAGGCGCGGGCCGTGGCGGAGCTCGAGGCACGGGCCGGCAGTGCCGCCGAGGTTGCCGAGCGCCACGGCGTGTCCCGCGTCGCACCCTATGCCTGGCGGCGAGAGATCCTGGGGCACAATGAGGGGAACCCCGAAGAGAAAGGGGTCCCCGCGAGCAAGCCCTACGATGATCTGCCGGATGGCATTCGCGAGCTAGAGAGGATGCAGCCCGACCTGAGGGCGCGGGTCAGGAAGCTTCAACTCGAGATAGACGTGCGCCAGGCGACGCTCGAGATCCTAAAAAAAGAACCGGGCACCGACCCGAACCGGCTGACGAACGCGGAAAGGGCGGCGACAGCCTCGCCGCTGCGTCCGAAGTGGAGGCTCAAGGACCTGCTGGCGCTGATGCAGATGGCGAAGAGCAGCTATGAATACGCGGCTGCCGCCCTGGTACGACCTGGGAGCGCGGAGCGCGCCGAGTCGAGGGCCGCCGTCATCAAAGCGTTCGACGACAGCGGCGGCACGCACGGCTACCGCAGGATCGTCGCCCAGACGGGCGCTGGGGGGTGGACCGTGCGGACGATCATGGACAAGGAGGGCCTCGTCGCCCGCACCGCAAAGAAGAAGCGCCGCTACAGCTCCTACCAGGGGGAGGCATCCGAGGCGCCGGACGACCTGCTGCGCGACGAGCGCGGGAAGCACCACCTCAAGTCCGAGAAGCCGAACGAGCTCTGGGTGACGGACGTCACGGAGTTCCGTATCCCCGCCGGCAAGCCCTACCTCTCCCCGATAATCGGCTGCTTCGACGGCATGCCGATAAGCTGGACGATATCGACCTCCCCGAACGCCGAGATGGCGAACTCGTCGCTTATGGGCGCATGTGCCCAGCTCAGGGAGGGCGAGCATCCCAAGGGGCACAGCGACCGAGGCTGCCACTACCGCTGGCCCGAGTGGATCAAGATATGCGATGACCACGGCATCGTGAGGTCGATGCCGAGGGAGGGGTGCAGTCCCGACAACGCGAGGGCGGAAGGGTTCTTCGGAAGGCTGAAGATAGAGTTCTTCTACGGATGTGTTTGATAGCCTCTCAGTTGCGGGTTTGAGCACCGAAGTCTTTCGGGTCTGAGCACGAAAATCTTTCGCATGTGTGCATGGGCACGCCGACCACCCGTTGATGTGGCCTACCTTTGTCGATGCGTCCGTTTTCGACACGAGGAGGCCAAGAGAGGATGATCGGCGTGGACAAGATCGAGGACATCAGGAGGATGTGGAGGAGAGGCGTCTCGGTGGCTGACATCGCGCGAGCCGCCGGCGTGTCCGAGCCCACGGTGCGCAAGCACAGGGACATGGAGGACCTGTCGCCGGAGCCGCCCAGAAGGACGGGGGGCGAGAGCGAGCTGCTCGCGCCCTATGCCGGCACCATCGACAGGTGGCTCGCCGACGACGCCAGGCACTGGAGGAGGCAGCGCCACACGGCCGTGCGCGTGTACGTGCGTCTGAGGGACGAGGAGGGCTACGACGGGTCGTACTCGACTGTGCAGAGGTACGTGAGGAGGCGCCGCGGGGAGATGGCCCGCGAGGCGGACCAGAGGGACGCCCAGGGCTTCCTGCAGCTGGACTGGCTCGCCGGCGAGTGCCAGGTCGACTTCGGCCAGGCGGACTCCGGGGTGAGGGGCGCGCTCACGCGCGGCCACTGCCTCGCGGTGAGCTTCCCGCACCCCGACGTGGGCCTCACGCAGGTCTTCTGGGGCGAGGCCGCCGAGTGCGTGCGCGAGGGGCTCGCGGGCGTCCTCGCGTTCGTGGGCGGCGTGCCCGCGCGCGCGGTGCTCGACAACGCGACGGAGGTCGGCAGGAGGGTGTGCGGGGAGGTGCGCACCAGCGAGCTCTTCAGGCTGTTCGCCGCCCACTACGGGCTCGACCACGCCCTCGCCGACCCCTACTCGGGCAACGAGAAGGGCAACGTCGAGAACGAGGTCGGCTGCCACAGGCGCGACGCCTTCGTCCCGGTCCCGAGCTTCCACGACGTCAGGGCCTTCGACCGGCGCCTGCTCGCGGACTGCCTGGACATGAGCGACAAGCCCCACTACCGCCTCGGCACCCCCGAGCCCGAGCTGTTCGAGGAGGACAGGGCCGCCCTGCGCGAGCTGCCGCCCGCCGCCTTCTCGTGCGCGAGGTGGGAGGTCCGCAGGTGCAGCAGGCAGGGCGTGTTCACGATGGGCGGCGTCCACCGCTACTCCGCGGGCCCCGCCTACGCCCGCGGGGAGGCCAACGTCGCGCTCGGCGCCTTCGACGTCACGGTGGTCGACCAGGAGACCGGCGAGGTGGTCGCCACCTACGAGCGGGAGTGGGGCGACGCGCCAACCGACTCGTCGGACCCCATGCTGCAGCTCAAGCTGCTGTCTGAGCACGAAAATCTTTCGCATGTGTGCATGGGCACGCCGACCACCCGTTGATGTGGCCTACCTTTGTCGATGCGTCCGTTTTCGACACGAGGAGGCCAAGAGAGGATGATCGGCGTGGACAAGATCGAGGACATCAGGAGGATGTGGAGGAGAGGCGTCTCGGTGGCTGACATCGCGCGAGCCGCCGGCGTGTCCGAGCCCACGGTGCGCAAGCACAGGGACATGGAGGACCTGTCGCCGGAGCCGCCCAGAAGGACGGGGGGCGAGAGCGAGCTGCTCGCGCCCTATGCCGGCACCATCGACAGGTGGCTCGCCGACGACGCCAGGCACTGGAGGAGGCAGCGCCACACGGCCGTGCGCGTGTACGTGCGTCTGAGGGACGAGGAGGGCTACGACGGGTCGTACTCGACTGTGCAGAGGTACGTGAGGAGGCGCCGCGGGGAGATGGCCCGCGAGGCGGACCAGAGGGACGCCCAGGGCTTCCTGCAGCTGGACTGGCTCGCCGGCGAGTGCCAGGTCGACTTCGGCCAGGCGGACTCCGGGGTGAGGGGCGCGCTCACGCGCGGCCACTGCCTCGCGGTGAGCTTCCCGCACCCCGACGTGGGCCTCACGCAGGTCTTCTGGGGCGAGGCCGCCGAGTGCGTGCGCGAGGGGCTCGCGGGCGTCCTCGCGTTCGTGGGCGGCGTGCCCGCGCGCGCGGTGCTCGACAACGCGACGGAGGTCGGCAGGAGGGTGTGCGGGGAGGTGCGCACCAGCGAGCTCTTCAGGCTGTTCGCCGCCCACTACGGGCTCGACCACGCCCTCGCCGACCCCTACTCGGGCAACGAGAAGGGCAACGTCGAGAACGAGGTCGGCTGCCACAGGCGCGACGCCTTCGTCCCGGTCCCGAGCTTCCACGACGTCAGGGCCTTCGACCGGCGCCTGCTCGCGGACTGCCTGGACATGAGCGACAAGCCCCACTACCGCCTCGGCACCCCCGAGCCCGAGCTGTTCGAGGAGGACAGGGCCGCCCTGCGCGAGCTGCCGCCCGCCGCCTTCTCGTGCGCGAGGTGGGAGGTCCGCAGGTGCAGCAGGCAGGGCGTGTTCACGATGGGCGGCGTCCACCGCTACTCCGCGGGCCCCGCCTACGCCCGCAGGGAGGCCAACGTCGCGCTCGGCGCCTTCGACGTCACGGTGGTCGACCAGGAGACCGGCGAGGTGGTCGCCACCTACGAGCGGGAGTGGGGCGACGCGCCAGCCGACTCGTCGGACCCCATGCTGCAGCTCAAGCTGCTGTGCATGAGGCCCGCCGGCTGGCGCGACGGCATCGTGAGGATGTCCCTGCCCGGCGAGCTCGTCGCACACCTGGACGGCGAGGACGCCCCGGGCCCGGGGCGCGACCTGCGCATCCTCAGGGACGAGGCCGGCGCCCACGGGTTCGCCAGCGCCGTCGAGGCCATGGCCGAGTCCCTGTCCGCGACGGGCGGCATAGACGCCGCGACCGTCGGCCTCTCCGCGGCGCGCATCGCCTCGGGGGAGGCGCGCCGCGAGTACGGCGAGGACGTCGACCTCGGGGCCTACGACCGCGCGTTCGGGCTGGTGGAGGGGGGCGCCGGCGATGCAGCCTGGCAGCAGGCAGAGGTCGGAGGCCGAGGGCCTCCTCCGCGCGTGCGCGCGTGCGCTCTTCATATCTTGCGACTCCATAGACGCGTTCCTCGGCAGGGCCACCCCGGGCCAGCTCGCCGCCTGCACGTCGCTGCTCGAGGACGAGCTGTCGCACAGGGAGCGCGCCAAGCGCGGGCGGCTCCTCAGGCAGGCGGGGTTCCCCGTCCCCGAGACGCTCGGGGGCTTCGACTGGCCCAACGTCAGGCTCCCAGACGGCTGGGGCGCCGACGAGATGCGCAGCCTCTCGTTCGTGGACGCAGCGGAGGACCTCGTGTTCTTCGGGAAGACGGGCAGGGGCAAGTCGCATGCCTCGATAGGCCTTGGCACGGCCGCCGTGGCCGCCGGCACCCCCGTGCGGTCCTACCAGACCGCGCGGCTGGTGCTCGCCCTCGGGAAGGCGAAGCGCGACGGCACGCTCGACAGGGTTCTCGCGGACGTCGCGAAGGCCCGGCTGGTGATCCTGGGCGAGTTCGGCCACGTGCCCTTCGACGTGGACGGCGCGCGGCCGCCCTGCCAGGTCATATCCGACAGCCACGAGTGCCGGAGCATCGTGTTCACCACCAACGTGGAGTTCTCCAGGTGGGGCACGGTCCTCGCGGGCGACGAGCTGGCCGCGGCGATCGTCGACAGGGTCGCGCGCCACGGCAGGCTCGTGGAGTTCGGCGGGCCCAGCCACAGGCTGGAGAACTCGCTGATGCTCGGGAAGGGAGGCGAGTGACGTGAGGGAGAAGCCCGGGGCGCGCCGCGCCTCGTGCCCCATCTGGGACCTCGACGACTGGGTGCTGGAGCACCACGACGTCGTGACGCTCTGCAGGGGCTTCGACTGCCCCGAGTGCGTCGCGGACCCGGAGGAGCTGGGGCCGACCGGGCCCCCTGCGCCGCCGGACCCCGGCGTCCGCGAGGTCCCGTTCTAGGAGGTTGCAAGGGTCGGCGGGTCCGTGCGCAAACCCGCAAAAGTTTCGTGCCCGGACCCGAAACCTTTCGATGCTCAAACGGGGCCGGTACCGGAAATCCGTACCAAACGATGATGTTTGGAGGATGGCGTGTACTCCCTTGAGCAGAGGACAAGAGCGGTCGAGCTCTATATCAAGTATGGTTTTAAAGCCACGGCTACGATACGCGAGTTGGGATATCCAAGCCGGGCACAGCTTGTAGGATGGTATCGGGAATGGCAGGACAACGGAGGCGCGCTCAGGGGGCGCAACCTAGAACGCTACTCAGAAGGGCAAAGGCGGGCCGCCGTCAACCACTATCTGGAGCACGGCCGCTGCAACGCCTATACGAGACGCGAGCTGGGATACCCCGGAAGTACGCAAAAGCTCAGAGAGTGGATAGACGAGCTGGCACCTGGCGAGAGGCGGACAGCCGAGCCCAGGACGTTCACTCTCGAAGAGAAGCAGAAAGCCGTGACAGCGCTTGTCAGACGAGCCGGAAGCGCGCAACAGATCGCCGACGAGGTCGGCTCCACGCGTTGTACCCTCTACAAGTGGAAGCGAGAGCTATTGCCTGAGAAGGAGCCCCCGATGCCCGACACAAGCAACGCCGTCTCAAATGGCGCGTCCGACGCCGGAGCCGCCAGAGCGGCTCCCGTCACGCAGACAGAAATAGATGCCCTCGAGGCCAGGAAGGCCGAACTCGAGAAAGAGCTGCGCCAACTCGAGCTCAAGCGCGACATCCTGGAGGGCGCCCTCGAGATCCTGGGAAAAGGGACGGGCGCCGACCCGGCAAACGAGCTCACGAACAGGGAGAAGACTCTGCTGATTGAGTCGCTGCGCCCCAAATGGAGGCTGTGCGAGCTTCTCTCGGCGCTCGACATGGCCCGATCGAGCCACCAGTACCAACTCTCGGCCATCGCCGCCGGGGACAGGGACGCCGGGGCGCGGGAGCTGGTCTGCGCCGTCTTCAACGCCAACGACGGCGCCTACGGAAGGCGCCGCATCCACGACGAGCTCGAGGCACGAGGACATGTCATCGGCGAGCGCAGGATAGGGCGAATAATGGCTGAGGAGAAGCTCGAGGCGCACGGCAAGGCAAAGCCCGGGAAGGCCTACAGCTCCTACAAGGGCGAGGTCTCGGAACACCCCGGCAACAAGGTCTGCCAGGACTTCGAAGCCGGACTTCCCAACTTCCTATGGCTCACCGACGTCACGCAGCTCTCGATACCGGCCGGCAAGCTCTATCTGAGCCCGGTTTTGGACTGCTTCGACGGCGCCATCGTAAGCTGGACGACCTCGACCTCGCCCAACGCCGAGATGGCCAACTCCATGCTCAAGGCGGCTTTGGCCACTACGACAGACGAGGAGCGCCGCCATCTCGTGATCCATTCGGACTGCGGCTGCCACTACCGCTGGCCCGAGTGGATCTCCATCTGCGAGAAGGCCGGCATCATGCGCTCCATGTCGCGCAAGGGGTGCAGCCCTGACAACTCCCGCATGGAGGGCTTTTTCGGCACCATGAAGGTCGAGATGCTCTATGGCAGGGACTGGGCGGGCGTCACGTTGGATGAGCTCAAGGAGAGGATAGACGCCTATATAGAGCGTTACAACAAGACGAGGATCAAGCGCTCGCTGGGCTCGATGAGCCCCCTACAATACAGGCAGAGCTTGGGCCTCGCAGCCTAGCAGCAAGGTACGGAAAAGCGGTACCGGCCCCCTCACTTGTCTGATGATGAAGTAATGAGAAGCCTTCAGGAACAGGCAAAGAATGGAGCGGTTGGCCAGCTTGCGGTGGCCATGGAAAGCAAAAGGGTCGAAGCGCGTGTCGTCACCTATGACGATCAAATACGAACCGCTCTGTGGGTACTGCAGGATGATAAAGTCGCCCGGCTTTATCAGAACCATTTCTTTGCTGCGCTTGTGGACGAGTTTCAGGACTTGACCCCCCAGCAATTGCGACTGGTCAAAGCCCTGTGTGGAGACAACATTACTTTCGCCGGTGACCTCGCGCAGAGCATCTTCTCTTTTGCTGGAGCGGATCCTGACTATACCTATCAAGAGATTTCTAACAGTACGAACAAGCAGATAAAGCTCTTGAAATCTTTCCGTTCAGCACCTGCCGTCCTTAATGCAGTTAACTCGCTTTCCCAAATGACACACAGTGAGCAACTTGTGGCCGCCTTTCCCAATCATTGGGGTAACAGTGGGCTCTCAGCATTTGCCTCCTTTGATAATGAGAGGACTGAAGCAAGTTGGATTGTCAAAATGGCACAGAGGATTTTGCAACTTTGCCCAAATCAGCGCGTTGGAGTCATCACTAGAGTCGGCTTCAGGATAAAAGGCGTAAAAGATACGCTGGCTGCAAATGGAATCCAGTATACCGACTGGTCGAGTGGCATATTCAGGCCGGAAATCGCGAGAGCCCTTCGACATACATGCGATGACCTGTTAAGTAGAGCTACAGAGGGTATTAGTTTCAAAAGCAAGCTAGATATCTACCGATACATAGTTGAAAGAACAACTTTGCTGCAGAGCGGTACGCATGCGGAACTTGAAGATGCCTGCTCCTGGCTATTTGACCAGGTATTGGAAAGAGACGCTAACCTGTCCCGGGCATCTGAAATAAGGGAAAGCATTTGCGAGATGCGAGGCGATGAGAGCTTTGCGACGCGCAAGGGCATACATTGCTTAACGGGTCATACTGGCAAAGGACAACAGTTCGATTGGGTGTTCATAGTCGGGCTTGATAAAGGCTCAATTCCCTTTTACAAAGCTTCTACCGATCAAGAGATTGGAGAAGAGGCACGAGTTCTCTCTGTAATGATTTCACGTGCAAGGATTGGATTTGTTACAACTTCCACGGAAATCAATGCATACGGATACTCTAGGGAGCCATCATCTTTTCTTTCATTGCTTCAAAGTGCTCCAGGTTTTATCTGTGGGAGCGACTGCATAGTAGATTGGTGCGCCAAAGCAGATTGGCAAGGCATATCGAAAATATAGCGATGCCTACTTGCCAATGCCGCTGTTGAGGAAATATTGCTTCTTCAAAGAGTGTAGTCAGTTGTATGCAATAGAAACTCATTTCCCCAGCTCAAAGCCGTCACTCTTCACTCGGAATTTGTCACTCTTGGGTCGGGGAGCGCCCCACCCCGTTTGCGCCTCATCAGCCCATGTAGTCAGTTGCGCGCAATCGAACTGTGTTTCCGCAGTTCAGACATATCACTCCTCGGTCGGTCGAAAATACTCTCCTCAAGTGACTACAGAGCATGTGGTCACCACTGACTACAGGGTGACTACACGGTTTTCGAGATAGGAGAATGGGGGAAATCCCAGCTCACTCGCCCCGCTGACTACATGGAGATGGGCTATGCAACGATCGAGTGGGAGTAAAAAATTCGGAAAAATTGACGCTTGCGTCATAGATACCGTATCATTACCTTGCATGCAGAGGAGATGATTCGGTGTGGAGATCAGACGCGACAAGTATCTGAACGACCTCGTCGTCCGCAAGGGCAACGGAATGATCAAGATCGTCACGGGCATAAGGCGCTGCGGAAAAACCTATCTGGTGTTTGACTTGTTCGTCCGCCATCTCATCGAGTCAGGAGTTTCAGAAGACCACATAATCACATTGGCTCTCGACGACAGGGCTAACGCGCGCTACCGAGATGTCGACGCTCTCTATGACTATCTCATGGAGAGGATCGGCAACGATCGAGGGGTCTACTACATCCTCCTTGACGAGATACAGTACGCCATCACGGCGAAGGAGCTCAGGAGCAAGGACGAGCCCCCCGCGCTCTACGGCGTGCTCAACGGCCTGCTTCATCGTCGTAACGTCGACGTTTACGTGACTGGGAGTAACTCCAAGCTGCTCTCCACGGACGTGATGACCGAGTTCAGGGGTAGGGGCGACGAGGTGCGCATCCACCCGCTGACCTTCGCGGAGTTCATGCAGGCGTTCGACGGCGACCGTCAGGAGGGCTGGGCCGAGTACGTCATGTACGGCGGGCTGCCCCTCGTGCTCTCCATGAGGACTCCTGAGCAGAAGGCCGTCTACCTTGCGAGCCTTTTCGATGAGGCCTATCTCTCGGACGTTGTCGAGCGAAACCACCTCACCAAGTCGCAGGAGCTCGAAGATTTAGTGGACGTGCTCGCTTCCTCCATCGGAGCCCTCACGAACCCTTCGAAGATCGAGGCGACGTTCAGGAGCGAGCTGCGCTCGAAACTCGACGCCGACACCATCAGGCGCTATCTCGGACATCTTGAAGAGGCGTTCCTCGTGAGCGAGGCGACCCGCTACGACGTGAAGGGGCGCAGGTACATCGGCACGCCCAAGAAGTACTACTTCGAGGACATGGGGCTCCGGAACGCACGGCTGGGGTTCAGGCAGGTCGAGGAGTCGCACATTATGGAGAACGTCATCTACAACGAGCTGCGCGCCCGGGGGTTCTCTGTGGATGTCGGCGTGGTGGACAGGCGCATGAAAAACAACGGTCGTGACGAGCGCTGCCGCTACGAGGTGGACTTTGTGGCGAACCTCGGCTATCGCCGTTACTACATCCAGTCTGCGCTGCAGCTCGATACCCCTGAGAAGGTCGCGCAGGAAAAGCGTTCGCTCACGCTCATCGACGACAGCTTCAGGAAGATCGTGGTGGTAAACCGCGTCATGCGGCCCTACATGGACGACGACGGCATCCTTACCATGGGGCTGTTCGATTTCCTGCTCGACCCAAACAGCCTCGACTGATGGGTGCATGCTCTGGCGGGGATCTTCTGCCGCTCGATGGGCCTGTAGGCCGACGTCTTCGATACGTGCGGGTAATCGGCGACCTGCGGCACGTCCATGAGGCCGTCGGGCAGGTCGTTCGCTTCCGATGCCGAGGAGGCGGCAGATCTTTAGCTTCTCCGCCCCGGCATTCTCGCGGCCTTCCGCATCATTATCCGATGTTCCCGATGGCTCCGGGAACGCGTCGCGTGGCATCTGGAGGATGTCGCCTTTCATGGGATGGCAAACCGTCCTCTCGCCTTGCATCCGGTGCCTTCGGTTCGCAAGGAGGCCCAAGGAGTCGCGTCCCCTGGACGGACAAGCAGGGATGTGCCTGTTGGGAGGCGGGAGGCGTGCGTGCAAAGCCTAGCGGGGCGATAGGCCACGCCAGGGCTCGCTAGATTGAGGTTCGGAAGCGATACAACTGCCTACCGCTGTTATTTAGCACGTAATGATGTTGTCTCGGCCACGCTCTACGCCATCGGTGTCATGCCAGTGCGTGGTGATGGTGAATTTCGAAGGCGAGCCATCGGCGAAGAATACGACCTGGTCGAAGCTCTCGCCGGGTTCCAAGCGCTCGAATGGCTCCTTATCCTGCCTATACGCATAGGGACCCTCGCTGCACGTGGTAGTCACGTCTGTCACAACTGTGCCGCCGACGTTCGCGAGCGAATTCGATGGCCCTTGACGCCAACCAGTACGTGGCGGGCTTCTACCTTTGAAGATGTTTTCGCAGCCGCTTCCTCCTGCGCCTTCTCCAGCTGCAGTTCTCCTAGCTGCAGCTGGAGTTGCTGGAGCCCCTCGCTTTGCTTCTTATTCCGTTTTTCAAGCTGGTAGTTTTTAACTGATGCAACCACCGAAGCAATCAGGCTGACAAGAGATATGACGATAGGTGCCCATGTGGCAACAAGCGAAAGGTCTGCGCTCATTTAGTCTTCCACCCCTTGAATGCCTTCTTCAGCTCCTTCTCGGCAGCCTCAACGATTTCGTCCTTCATGTCGTCGACGGCGGCGTCGATGGACTCGGCATTTGCCTCTATGAGTTCTTTGCGGGTAAAGGTCCTGCCGCAGTGCGCGCAGGTGAATGGCCAGTCATCGGCGTACTCTTCGTTATCCTTGGGTTGCTCTGACTCAAATTCCGTGCAGCCGCAAGTTGGGCATGTGAGGCCAACTTGAATTGAAAGATCGTCCACGGTGTCTCCAATAGTACGTTTGCAACGTTGGCTCGATTTTATCGCCAGCGTCGGACGTAGATATTCTCTGCATCATGCAGGGTGTAAGGGAAATCGGTACGTGGCCACTCCATCTGCCATGAGATACGTTTCCCCAGCTCAGAGCTGTCGCTCTTCACTCGTGAATCGTCACTCTTGGGTCGGTGGGTACCCCACCCCGCCGGAGCCTCTTCCACCCATGTAGTCAGTTGCGCGCAGCCGAACTGCGTTTCCGCAGCTCAAGCGTATCACTCTTCGGTCGCATGAAGATACTCTCCTCAAGTGACTGCAGAGCGTGTGGTCACCGCTGACTACAGGGTGACTACGAGGTTTTCGCGATAGGAGAGTAGGGGAAGTCCCATCTCACCTGCCCCACTGACTACTTTAAAGCAGGCTGTGTGACGATCCAGTGGGAATACATCGCATTTAGCATTAGCTGGCAGCCGCTAGCATCGAATGTCGTTTCGTATGACCTCGCGTCTCTACTCGTCCTTTAACCAGAAGCACATCGTTGCAACTGTAGGGTAATAGCCTACAGTCGCAACATGAGATATTCGAACCACATAGGGGCAATAGCCGAGCTCTCCGAGTCCGAGGGCGTCTTCACCACGGCCCAGGCGGCCCGCATGGGCATCCCGCGCGACGCCCTGCACGACGCGGTCGAGTCCGGACGCCTGGGGCGCGTCGTGCGCGGCGCCCACCGCATGGTGGGGTCCGGCTCCTCCCTCACGGACGAGCTGGCGGCGATATGGAAGCTCACCGCCCCGGCGAGGTTCTCCCACGAGAGGATGCGGGTCTCGGACTGGGATGGCATCGCCGTCGGGGGGTCGACCGCCTCCGCCCTCCTCGGGATCGGCGATTTGCGGCTCTCTCCCTACCGGCTCTACGCCCCCAGGAGGGTGAGCACGAGGAACCCGTCGGCGGGCTTCGCCAGGCGCACGGTGGCGCGCGACGAGGTGACGTTCGAGTCGGGGCTCCCCGTGACGCGTCCCGGGCGCACCGTCCTCGATCTCGCCGTAGACGACGAGGACCCCTCGCTCATGGCGGACGTCCTGGGCGATGCCTCGAGGAAGTACCCCGGCTTCGACCACGGGAAGCTCCAGAGGCTGCTCGAGGGACATTACGGCGAGAAGCGGGGGCGCGAGATTCACCGGAGTCTGATTGAGGATTCCGGGCTTCTCGGGAAGGAGGTGCAATCATGAGGTACAAGAGCGCGGCCGCGCTCGAGATGGCAGTCAAGGCTGCCGCGGCGGCGTCGCCGATGGAGACCGGACTCGCCGTGTCGTCCTTCTACTTCCACCGGCTTTTGTGCCGCGTGTTCGTCGGCGGCAACGAGTCGTTCGTGCTCAAGGGCGGCCGGGCGATGCTCGCTCGCACCGTCGATGCCCGCGTGACGCGCGACATCGACCTGCTCTCTACCGAAGAGAACCTGGACGAGGCGCTCGAGAAGCTCGTCCGGCTCGCCGAGACCGACCTGGGCGACTTCGTGACGCTTGAGTTCGCGGGGTCGCATCCGATAAAGGCCGAGGACGAGTACAGGGATGGCCTGTCGGCCAGGTTCGTCCCCGTACTCGGCGCGAAGCGCCTGCAGCAATCCTCCTCGTAGGTGACTACATGATTTTCACGATAGGAGAGTAGAGGGAGCCCCAGCTCACGCGCACTGCTGACTACGCGGAAACGGACCCTGCGACGATTGAGTGGGAATAGGCCATAGGGCACAAAACCCCAGTTGAACAAGATAGCTCCTCGGCAACGCGCTGAACCGCCTCCCATTTCTTGGACATGGAAATAGAAGTCCGAGGAATGGGAGGCTTTCTCATGCCTGTAGATTTGCGCTTGAAGCACGACCGTTTGCTCGGGGAGCAGGCCGTCGAGACGTTCGAGAGGGGACTCGGCTACAGATCCGCCACCAAGAGCCTTGGCGTCCCCGCCGAGGCCGCGAGAAACTGGCTGAAGACGTACCGCGCAATCGGGAGGGACGGGCTTCTCGCCATGGGAGGAAAGCAGGCCAGATACGACTACGAGACCAAGGTTGCCGCGGCGAGCGCCGTGGTCGACGGTGGGATGAGCAAGCCTGAGGCGCAGGTGGCGTGCCTAAAAAAAATCGATAGCCCTGAAGGCGGAGAGGCGCTCCCGAACCGGGAGAAGGCCCTAGCGGTCGCCGAGCTTTCAGGGCTTGGGCACAAGGCGTCCGACCTCCTCGAGGCGGACGGCCCCTGGCAGAAGATGGGCACCGGCGTCACCGAGTTCAAGCTCTCATTCGGCAAGGCCTACCTCGCGCCGGTCTACGACTTCGGCAGCAAGGAGATCGTCGTCCACTCCATATCCCTGCATCCCGACCTCGCGCAGCAGGAGGAGATGCTGGAGATGCTCATGGAGGCGAAGCCCGAGGGCACGGAGCCGATCCTGCACTCGGACATGGGATGGCGGTACCAGCACGCGGTCTACGTCGGCGCGCTCGCTGGGAACGGCTTCGTCCAGAGCATGTCGCGCAAGGGCAACCGCATCGACAACGGCGCCACCGAGCAGGTCTTCGGGCACATCGAGGACGAGTTCTTCCGCGGCCAGGACTGGGAGACCTTCGAGAGCCTCAAGGCCGACCTCGACGCGTACATCATGCATTGGAACACGAAAGGGCGCCAGGCGAAGCTGAAGGGCCTGACCCCGGCGGAATTCCGGGATCAGGCCCTTCGGGAAGCCGCATAGCGGCTATGATTTAACGCGTCCAAGTTTTGGGGCGCATTCACTCTCGCTCGCCAGAGGGGTTTCTTAAGCCCGTATAAGCCTTTCTAAAACATCGCTACGCCGAACGCACCTTGCGCAGCCGATCCTTGTAGCTCTCGCCCCACGCCCACATCGCGTCGAGGACCGGCTGTAGCGTTGCGCCCAGCTCGGTCAGCGAGTACTCCACGCGCGGCGGCACCTCCGCGAACACCTCCCGGTGCACGATGCCCGACTCCTCCATGGCCCTCAGGTTGGACGTCAGCACCTTCTGCGAGATCTTGCCAATGGAGCGCTGCAGCTCCTTGAACCGCATGGTGCCGTTCAGGTTCAGGTCGCGAAGTATCAGCACCTGCCACTTGTTTCCTATGAGCATGAGCGTGGTCTCCACTGGGCATGCTGGCAGGTCCTCGAGCCTCGGTTCCGCCATCTTCGATTCTCCTCCAAATATATTCCAGCAGTTAAAAACCAATAGTTACTTTTTAATGCCTATAGCACAATATAGTGCCTACTTTCTTAATAATACCAATCAGCATACAGTACGAGCTGTCAGCAAGCAAGGGTGGCAGGAAGCCGTAAGAGGAAAGGAAACCATCATGACCAAGAAGATCGCAGTCGTCGCAGCCAACGGCAAGGCCGGCCAGCTCATCGTGAAGGAAGCCGTATCGCGCGGCATGAACGTCACCGCATTCGTGCGCGGCGAGAACAGGATCGCAGCCCAAAAGGTTGTCGTGAAGGACATCATGGACATCGAGGCTGCCGACCTCGCTGGCTTCGACGCGGTCGTGGATGCCTTTGGAGCGTGGACGCCCGAGACGCTCGACCAGCACTCAACCACGCTCGCGCACCTGTGCGACTGCGTGGCGAACACCGACGTGCGCCTGCTCGTCGTGGGTGGAGCAGGCTCGCTCTACGTCAACCCCAAGCACACCATGACCGTCTCCGACACGTCCGACTTTCCCGACGCATTCAAGCCGCTGGCCGGCGCCATGGCCAAGGCCCTGGGCGAGCTTCGCGGGCGCGGCGATGTGAAGTGGACCTACATCTCCCCGGCTGGCGACTTCCAGGCCGAGGGCGAGCGCACCGGAGAGTACATCCTGGGCGGCGAGGAGCTGACGCTCAACGCAGCCGGCGAGTCGATCATCAGCTATGCGGATTATGCTATCGCCATGGTCGACGAGATCGAGTCCGGAGACCACATCCAGCAGCGCATCAGCACTGTGCGCAAGTAGCAGCACAGGAAGGCGAATTCGATCGGGGGCGGTGGCATGCTGCCCCCGACGTGGCATGGAGGAAAGGGAAGCAAAGATGACCTACTGCGTCGAAAGCGAGATTGCAGCCTTCGAGAAGGGCGAAGGGCTCGACCTGACGGCGACGCCCAATCCCGAAGATGTCGACGCCGCGTGGTGCCTGCGGTTCCTGCGGGCCATCCGCGACGTCGCGTTCGCCACCGTGGGAACCGATGGGCTGCCGAGCGTGCGTATCATCGATGTCATGGCCGTCACGGGCGCCCGCCTGTACTTCCTTGCGCCGCGCGGCAAGGCATTCCACGATGACGTGATGCGCGAGCGATTCGTGGCCATCGTAGGCCAGACGCCCGACTATCGTACATGCCGTATCCGCGGGCGCGTCGTGCATCCCGAGGGCGAAGCAGCGCAGCATGCGCTCGTCGACGCCATCTTCGATCTGAACCCCTCGATGAACCTGCTCTACTCGGGCAAGAACCGCTGTATCTGCGACGTGTTCTACGTCGAGGAGGGCGGGGGAGAGTACTTCGACCTGGGCCAGAATCCCGTCTACCGCAAGCCGTTCAGGATTGGCGGCAAACTGGATGCACGTGGCACGTTCCTCGTTACAGATGCCTGCATCGAGTGCGGGACCTGCGCCGCTGTCTGTCCGGAGCAGTGCATCGCGCTCGGCAGCCCCTACGATATCGACCAGTCCCATTGCCTGCGCTGCGGCATCTGCCAGGAGGCGTGTCCCGTGCAGGTGATTGTCAAGCGATAGGAGCCGAGGCATGGAAAAGAAAAGCTATGCGCAGACGCTCACCGAGCTCCGCGATGCAATCGATGCCGCCGACGCCATCGTGGTCGGTGCGGGCGCAGGTCTTTCGATCGCAGCTGGGCTCACGTACTCGGGCGAGCGGTTCGAACGCTACTTCGGCGACTTCATCGAGAAGTACCGCTTCCGCGACATGTACTCGGCTGGGTTCTTCCCGTTCCAGACCCTCGAGGAGCAGTGGGTCTACTGGAGCCGCCACATCTGGTACGACCGCTACGTCGAGCCGCCGAAGGACACGTACGCCAAGCTGCTGCAGCTCGTGCAGAGCAAGGACTTCTTCGTCATCACCACGAACGTCGACCACCAGTTCCAACGCGCAGGCTTCCCTAAGGAACGGTTGTACTACACGCAGGGCGACTACGGCTTGTGGCAATGCAGCGTGCCGTGCCACGACAAGACCTACGACAACTATGAGACCGTGAAGCGCATGATGGAGGAGCAGCGCGACATGCGCGTGCCGACAGAGCTCGTGCCCCACTGTCCTGTATGTGGCAAGCCCATGGTCATGAATCTGCGGGCCGACAACACGTTTGTGGAGGACGAGGGATGGCGTGCAGCGGCCGAACGCTACCGCGACTTCCTGAAAGCCCACCAGGATGGTAGGGTCCTCTTCCTGGAACTGGGCGTGGGCGCGAATACCCCTGCCATCATCAAGTACCCGTTCTGGCGCTACACCTATGCAAACCCCGAGGCGACCTATGCCTGCGTGAACTATGGCGAGGTGTACATGCATCCCGACATCCGCGACCGCTCAATCCTCATCGACGCCGACATCGACCGGGTTTTAGAAGACATATTGGGAGGGCAAGATGGATAACAACCGCAAGCGAGAGCTGTTGAAGAGCCTCGTGACCGGCCTCTGCGCCGGGCGCGGCTACGAACAGCCGAAAATGGATGACGTCGGCGAGCTGTGAACCGCGTTCCGCGCTCTCGTGAACACGCGCCCGCTGAGTCCGGCAAACGACGAGTGGCTTGCGATGCAGGACGAGCTGCTGCAGGGCATGATTGCCGAGGCGGACGTGAGCACGGCGGACGACGCGACTCCCTCGTCTGGCGACCCGCGTCTGCGTCTGTGGCGCGGCGACATCACCACGCTTGCGATGGGCGCAATCGTGAACGCCGCGAACAGCCAGATGCTCGGCTGCTGGGTGCCAGGCCACCATTGCATCGACAATGCCATCCAGACGTTCGCGGGCGTGCAGCTGCGCTCCGAATGCGCGCGCATCATGGAGGAGCAGGGGCACGAGGAGCCTACTGGCACAGCCAAGATCACGGGCGCATACAACCTGCCGTCAGGTCACGTCATCCATACCGTGGGGCCCATCGCGAACGGCCATCCAGTAGCATCTTTTGGAACCAAGACCACCCGTCAATAGTCGGGAGCTTTTTATTCAATCCCCGTGTATGCCGTCGAACTTATTCTTCCTAACACACAGGCGGGCTTTTAATTCTAATTGCAGAGATCTGGCGCCTTTCGATGGGTTTGTAGGCCGACAATCGCGAGGCGTGTAGGCACTCGGCAACCTACGAGACGCTTGGCAGGGCGTCATCCCAGTCGCATGTAGTCGTATGCATCTTCGGTTGAGGAGGAGCCAGACTCCCATTTCATTGTCTTGACATTCTCGCAACTCGCGTTTTCATCATCGGATGTCTTGTCTTTTAAGGCATTGGCACCGAGCGCGGGGATTCACCGTGGTTGAGATGGTGCAGTCACGAGGCGCTTGTGGCATGCCGGCAGGAAGACCGGTTGAGATGGCTGTGCCCAACCGAAACAGCGATGAAGGGCTCTCTGGTACCATTAACCACTTAGAATCTGTCTCGTGGCAGTCATGGCCCGGCGGGATCGAGGAGGCATGGGCGGGCGAGCGCACATATCATCGAGGCGGACGGCGAGTGCCGGCTGCCGCTGGAACCACAACTCCGCGTACTACCCCGAGCTGGTCTCGGACGCCGCACTGAGGGGCGGAGTTGCCCTCGACGTGGGTTGCGGGGATGGGGCGCTCCTGGAGCTTCTGGCCGGAGTCTGCAGGCATGTCGTGGGGGTGGAGGCGGACCCCGCCACCGCGCGGACGGCCGCCGGCAGGGTCGCAGGCAGCGGCACCGTCATCTGCGGCGATTTCATGGCTGCCCAGGATTTTGCCCCGGAGGAATTCGATACCATAACCTGCGTCGCGTGCCTGCACCACATGCCGCTCGAGACGGCGCTCGTTCGGATGGCGGAGCTGCTGCGGCCCGGCGGCAGGCTGCTCGTCGTCGGACTGTCAGCGAACAAGACCATTGCGGACTGGCTGCTCTCCGCTCTCATGGTCGTCCCCGCGAGGGTGTCAGGATGGCTCCATCACGAGGGCACCTACCAGGGGATGAGGGTCGCCCGGCCCTGTGAGTCCCTGGACGAGATTCGCGCTGTTGCAGGCGAGCGACTCCCCGGCGCACTTGTCAGGAGGCGTCTTTACTGGCGCTACTCCCTTGAGTGGACAAAGCCCTTCACTGTGCAGTCCTAGCGTCCGTACCCCGCTTCGGACTCTGCCCTGTGGCAGGGCCCTCTCTTCTTGGGGGAGCCCTCGCGGCGACCTGACTTAACCCGACAAGCTGCCATATGGTTACTTACCATCAACTATCGAAGCGCCTCTTTCACGCCAGCCTGATGAGCGATAAAATTTGAAAGACATAGATAGGAGGTGTCTCTTGGCAACCGGCGAACAGGTGAAGGCTCTCATCAAAGCCCACTATGACCAGGATAATGAGCGTTTCAAGACTACGGCATTGCGCATAGCGGCATCCGAGACGCGCATCGGCCATACCACTCTAGGCAGGGAAATCACCGCCATGGTCGACGCATCCACTCGTACGAAGGGCAATGTCATCAATCTCGCGAACAAGGACAATCTGTTCCTTGTCTCATTCCCTGGGGTTAGATTGGGCGACTTGGTAGTCTCGTCGGAAATCACCGAGAAGATCAACCGTATGCTGGCCGAGTATCGCCAAAGGAAGAAGCTCGCCTCGTTCGGCCTGAGCTGCCGCCGCAAGCTCCTGCTGGAGGGAGAGCCGGGCACTGGCAAGACGATGACGGCGTCGGTGATTGCAGCCGAGCTCGACATGCCTCTGTTCATCGTGCAGACCGACAAGCTCATCACGAAGTACCTTGGTGAGACCAGCACTCGGCTTCGGCAAATTTTCGATACCATCGCCAGCAACCGTGCCGTCTACCTGTTCGACGAGTTCGACGCCATCGGGGCCGACCGCAGTAGAGACAACGAGGTTGGCGAGATGCGTCGCATCCTGAACTCCTTCCTGCAGTTCATAGAGACAGATACCTCCGAGAGCATCATCATCGCCGCCACGAACAACAGGAAGATTCTCGATCAGGCGCTCTTCCGCCGCTTCGACGACGTCATGCACTACGAGCTTCCCACCGTCAACGAAGTCAAGCGCATCGTGGCTAATCGCACGGGCGCCTATGACCCGGCGTTCTCCCTCACCGATGGGACGGCCAGCGAGCTCTCGCAACTCTGCCAGGCCGACATCACGCGCCTTTGCGAGGATGCGGTGAAAGAATCCCTGCTGACCGATTCTTCGCTGTGCGACGAGCTTTTCCAGCGTCTCTGCGCGGACAGGCTGTCCGTATACAACAGCGAGGATAAGGTCGGCTAAGCAGCATGGAGAGACCGAATCTCATCCTCGCAAATACGTGCCACCAAGAGCCTTATACAGCCCCTCAGAGCGGTCGGGGTAAACCACCGATTGCGCGCAACCCCACATTGCACGCAGCGAAGCTCAACAAGGAGTTGCAAGACGCATTTGCTGCGGATGATGATAGAAGAGCACATGCTGTTGCTGACAGGCATGGAATCTATCTTGAGTTTACAGGCCCTCAAAACGGCGATTTGGCCACAAAGAGCTTGGAGGATGTACGGCAGGGTGTGCGCCTTCTCAATGTTCGCGAAGAGGACGGCGCCATGCGGGCGACTGTGTTTATCCCATCTGGGAAAGAACACTTTTTTCTTGATAGGGTGAAGGCATATGGCGATCCGCACCAGGTCACCAAGAAGGGCAAGCCTCGCCACGAGAAACTGGTGTCTAGCATCGAGGATATCCGTCTGGCCATCGTCGATTCCCTCTGGACAGGCAGCGATGGCAAGCGTCCAGCAGACCAAAAGCAATGGCTCGAAATCTGGCTCCGGACAGGCAAGGATGAGGATGGCGGATCCTTCGAAGCGTATGCGGCGCTGCTCGATACGCTCCATATCGAGCACAAGAGTACCTTCATCTTGTTCCCCGAGCGCATGGTCACGCTGGCATATGCTAGCAAGGCCGATCTCGCCAGCCTCCTGAACAGCTACGATGGCCTTGCCGAGATAAAGGAGGCGCCCCTCGCGTCATCGTTCTTCGCCAACCTCGAGGCATTCGAGCAGCGCGAGTGGATCGACGACCTATTGAGCAGAACGTCCTTTGCGTTTGGCAGGGCAAGCATCTGCATCCTCGACACGGGCATCAACAGCGGACATCCGCTCTTGTCCCCAGCCGTCGATGGAGATGTCGTTCTGGCTTATGACGATGCGCTGGGAACCGAAGACCGAGACAACCACGGTACCAAGCTTGCGGGGCTGGCCCTATATGAAGATCTGAAGGATAGCTTGTCATCTGCTGATCCGATTGAGGTGACCCACACCGTCGAGTCCGTGAAGATTCTGGACATGAACAGACAAAGCGAGCCTGACTTGTACGGAGACATCGCCAAGCAGGCGATAGACAGGGCTTTCGTGGCAAAGCCGAAGAGGAACAGGGTCTTCTGCTCCGGAGTTACTGCCAATGAATCCGAAATTACTGATGGTTTGCCTACCTCTTGGTCTGCCGCGCTTGACGAGGCTATCTCCCACGCGGACGACCCCTCGAGCGAGCATGAGTTCGTGCTTGTTTCCGGTGGGAATATTCCATTGTCTATGCTGAATGGAACAGTCTATCCCGAGGCGAACGAGATCCGCTCCGTCCGTAGCCCAGGCCAATCGTGGAATGCGCTGACCGTCGGGGCATACAGCGAAAACGCTCTGGTCGAAGAGGATGACATACTGGCCACAGGCTACGAACCCGTTGCGATGCCAGGAGAGCTGTGTCCGCTTAGCACGACCTCCCTGCAGTGGAGGCATTCGATTGCGCCGGTGAAGCCCGAGATCGTCTGCCCCGGTGGAAACATAGTTGGGATGAATAGCGACTATTCAGACTGTCAGGATTTATCGTTGCTGACCACTGGCTCTGATGTAGCATCGCGCCCGCTTGACACCGTCAACGCGACGAGCGCGGCAGTTGCCGAGGCTGCCTATATGGCGGCTGAGCTGGAGAATGCCTATCCAGACCTATGGCCCGAGACGGTAAGGGGCCTGCTAGTGCATTCCGCCCGCTGGTCACGAGCGATGATAGACAGATACTCGCCCAAGGGGTCGCCCGAGGACACGGCCACGAAGGGGCGCAGGAGGCTGCTTAGGGCTTGCGGCTACGGCATACCGGACTTGAGCCGTGCAATCGAATGCAGGGAGAGTAGCGTCAACCTCATCATCCAAGAGGTTCTGCATCCGTATGAGGTGAAGGATGGCCGTGAGACGATGAGAGAGATGCACCTCCATGCGCTACCTTGGCCAAAGGACGTGCTCATTTCGCTTGCCGACGCCGACGCGACGCTCCACGTGACACTTTCCTATTTCATCGAATCAGGGCCGGGGCAGATCGGATGGAAGGACAAGTATCGCTACGCTTCGCATGGCCTTCGCTTCGATGTGAACAAGCCAGGTGAGAGCAGGGATGAGTTCGAGAAGCGCATCAACGTCAGCGTTCGCGATGAGGACGAGGGCAAAACATCGAGCGGCTCTGGCGACTGGTTTCTTGGCGTCAACAATCGAAACGTGGGCTCGATTCATTCCGACTACAAGTATGCATCCGCAATTGAGCTGAGCGATATCGAGTTTGTTGCCGTGTATCCAGTGATTGGCTGGTGGAGGTCCCGCAAATACCTCGGAAGGATTGACTCCGAGGCGCGATACTCGCTGATAGTGAGCATCGAGACGCCTGGCATGGAAACTGATCTCTATTCGGAGATTACCCAGGTGATAGAGAGCACGTCGGCAACGGCCGTCCCTATCACTGTCACCGGCATACAGCAAGCCGATCTCTAGAAATCTTGAACTCAGAACGATATCGTTAAGACGCGTTTCCTCGGTTCAGGGTAGACGCCCTCCATGCGGGTATCCTGTGATTCCAAGGGGCCGCGTCTTTTGGATGGGCGTGCAGAGATGTGCCTGTTGAGGGGGCGCATGCAAAGCTTTGTGTGAACTAGGCACGTCATGCTATGGCTTGATATGAGCTTGAATTTTAGCGGCACCACAGTGACTGGGAAGCATTCTGCCGCCGCCGTTTCGTGAGTGGACTGGCAACATCAGTATGACGGTCCGTTTCTTGCTTGCAACGTAGATGCGCGTTTTCAATGCGATAAAAATTTTCCAAGTCATGGGTTGCGTGCGAAGGCAGAATACTCCATGCACATCGGAAGGGAAAAGGGACTTGGCGTTTGACACGGCCGATAAGATTATTCGCTTCAGAGATGAGTTCTAGGGCAGGGGAAAGCCCTCCGGGGTGGAGTGGCTTCTATTACGACGAGACGAACAACTTCAGAAGACTTAAGGCCGGGAAGGCTCTAATCGAATCTCCTGGCGGAACTCACATTGCATCAGACAGCCTCGAGAAGAACTTCGTGATAGGCGGGGTTGCGTTCGCTACCAAGGAAGCCGAGGAGGCAACCAGACGGGCTTTTGCTGACCAGCAGTTCCCGACTTCGCCAGACAGCCAAAGCGGCAAGCGCGAGACGAAATGCAGGCAGATCTGCATCGGGCACAATGCCATCCAAATCCTAACCAACACCAGAGTTGGGAGAGTGAGTGACTTCCTGAGGTTGCTGGACAGGGATGACGTCTACGTTCACGTCAGCACGACTAATGCCTTCCTCTATTACATCGTTTCTGAAATTGTCCAGAAGCTGGCATGGATTCTAGGGACAGACGACAAGGGCATCGACTACAGCTCACACTTCCTAGAAGACATACTCTACGACATCGCGAGAGACGACAAGGCATCGCTTGTGGAAACCCTTAAGTGCTGGGGATATCCGTCCATGGATCATGCCCCAGACATTAGAGAGTTTTGCGATGCCCTCGAAAAGCGCGTGGAGAGTGCTGGGGACTCGACTCTCTGCGGCTATTCACTTAAACGTGACCCCATGAGACGGTATGGGCTGAGACGTCTGCTTCGTCACGTTGCAATGAAGTGCATTCTTATAGGGAGCAGCTCTGATGAGCGGCTGAGAATCAGTCCGGGAGATGATTGCATAGTCGACTCCCTCTGCGACTTTTACTGGTCGCCCTGCCTCGTGTGGTACCCCTCCTCGCACCATGTGTTCGATGAGGAAACGACAGTCAAAGAAAAACTGGAGTCCTTGCTCCCCGAGGGAACGATTATTAATGGTGAGATGCGCAATTCCGCCGAGGACACGATGATTCAAGCCTTGGACATTTGAGTTGGCCTGTATGTCAAATATGAAGAGCTGCTGGATGACTATGTGGCAAAGATGATTCTGCCGAATTACAGAGTGAATCCCAGGCACCTTTCGTCAGAGGATGTGACGGGGGAAATCACTGCGAGGATTGAGGCGGAGAAAGAGCAGCTTGATGTCCTGTATAGGGCAAGCGGAAACAAAATTGCTCATAACGTTGCCCTGAGGGGCTGCAAAGCAAATTCGAAAGGGAGCTCGACGCCAGCGCACGCGAGCTAAGTCTCCCAAATACGGATGAGGCCACTCAGGGTGCTGCTGATGCTATTCTGAGGCGGCTAAGCGAGACGGGCAAGGAAAGCATCCGCTTGATTAGCAGGCTTATCGTCAAATCAGTCGATGCGGACGAATACATGTACCACATCGAAGATAGCGAGACTGTTTACCAGCTTAGGGTGGGCCTGGTAAAAGCGCTTGCCGCATCTTGAGCTCCTAAGGAATCCGGTACAACAACGATATCCACAGCCAATCGTAATGCCGAGCACTCTTTTGAAAGGCAGTAGGAGACGGGGCTCAGTTGCGAGTTACAAATGGTCATTTCCGCAGTCCCGGCATTTGCTCCCAGTGGGTTGTGTTTATTCTCGGCTTCGCGTGCTGAAGCGGAACTCAGCACTGAGTTCCAGGTGAGTTCTGGTTTTGGGACGATTTCGCGGACGTGAAAATAAACATAGCCGATGGTCAGACGGCTCGTTGGGTTTATGCTTCCCTGTTTTGCGTCTATCGAGTGGGAATAGATAAAAACCTTGTTCAGGGCTTTGTATGAGTACCATTTTCATGCATTTGGCTACCGCCTCTTATACGGTTTTGGACAGGAAGCGCGGGAGTAAATAATCAACGAAGTGCTTCGGACCTACTGGCCGGAGCCCTTTTCATATGCCCGATTACCTGCGGTTTTACTCCTCATTGGCGATGCTGCGCGTCCAAAACCATGAAAGAGTGGCTACGAGAGCACATGAGACATTACGGAAATGCAGTGATGGGGCTTTTGATACAGCCCCTTCCGTTGGGCGCGGCCTGGGCTCCTGCAGCCGTTCCCACGGCCTTTAGCGTTCCTTTGGACAGCCTGCCCAAACTGGGAGATGAAAGGTTGGACGGCAAAGAAGGAAGGAAACGACATGACGAGATGCGTTCTGGAAACGCGTGGGTTCGTGAAACGCTTCGGGCGGGGAGGCAGCGCCCAGACGGCGGTGGACCACGTATCGCTGTACGTCGATGAGGGGAAGGTCTACGTGCTGCTCGGCCCCAACGGCGCGGGCAAGTCGACCACGCTCAAGATGATCGCGGGCATGCTGCATCCCACCAAGGGCCACGGCCTGCATCAGGCCGCGTACGTAACCGACGACACGCATGCAGGGCGCGGCTCCAAGCGTGGCGCCGCCGTTGCCCCGCAGTGCGCCCCTCGCCGCTCACCCGAGCATCGCCTTAGCCGGGCCGCGCAGAACGGCGGAGCGCGCCGTCGCGACAAGCTCTTCGAGCGGCATGTCGCGGTCCGACGCGAGCCAGCGCGCGTACATGCCCAAAAGCATGCTCGACGTCCCGTAGAAGACGAGGGCCTGCCGCTCGGACATCCTCTCGATGCCGACGTGTGCGCAGACCACCCCCATCGCGGCCAGGCGCGCCCGCTCGACGAAGGATGGGTCGGCCCCGTTGAGGAGCACGGCGAGGTGACCGAAGTGGTCCCCGAGCGCCTCCTCGATGCACCGCGCGGTTCTTGCGCATCCCCTGCGTCCTCCCGGCGCGAGGGCTGCGAGCACCTCCGGGAAGAGAACTTCCTCGACCCGCTCGGATATCTCGGCCTCGCATTGGTCGCGCACGTCGTAGACGCTCGAGAAGTGCGTGTAGAACGTGGACCGCGTGATGCCGGCTCTTCCGCACACCTCGCGCACAGTGATGCGCTCTATAGGGTCGTCCCTCATGATCTCGAACAGACCATCGGTGATGCGCCGCTTCGTCGCCGCCACGGTCCTGGAATCGCATTCTCCCACGGGTCCTCCTCCCGGAAATCGGACACATCCGCCCGTTCTGTCGCTTGAACGGGGGTGGGGCTCCCCGCACAATGAAATCGGACACGGTGTCCATTTTACGGAAGGAGGCTGCCATGGGTCAAGAAACGGCACTCGTGCGGGTCGAGTCCGCATCCAAGAGCTTCGGGAGGAGACGCGTGCTCGACGAGGTGTCGTTGGAGGCGCACTGCGGGCAGGTCGTGGGGCTCATCGGCCCCTCCGGGTGTGGCAAGACGACGCTCGTCAGCCTCGTCGTCGGGTCGGCGGTCCCGAGCTCGGGCCACGTCTTCCTCGACGGCGAGGAGGCCCCCTATCCGACGATGCGCCCGAAACTCGGCTACATGCCCCAGGACGCGGCCCTCTACGAGGGCGTCACCGCCCGCGAGAACCTAGCCTTCTTCGGGGCGCTCCAGGGGCTCTCCCGCACGCAAATCCGCATACGTGAGGCGGAGCTGCTGCCGCTCCTTGGTCTGGAGGACGCCCGCGATCAGCTCGTCGGCAGCTTCTCGGGCGGCATGAAGCGCCGCCTCTCGCTCGCCGTGGCGCTCGTCGCCAAGCCCGACATCCTGGTGATGGATGAGCCCACGGTGGGCCTCGACCCGGTGCGGCGCATCGAGCTCTGGAGCCTCTTCAGAACGCTCGCCGACGGGGGTGCCGCGCTGCTGGTGACCACCCACGTCATGGACGAGGCCGCCCACTGCGACGTCGTCGCTCTGATGAGGGAGGGCGCTCTTGTGTCTGTCGGCTCGCCCCGGGTGATTCTCGAGTCGACATCGACGGGAAGCTTGGAGGAGGCCTTCGTCGCCCTCGTGGGGCCGAAGGGGAAGGAGACCGACCATGCGTAGCCTGCTCGCGGTTGCCCGCCGCATCATCGCGGAATTCGCCCATGACCGGAGGGTGGTCGCGGTGCTCGTCCTTGCCCCCTGCGTCACCTTCCTCCTGTTCTACCTCGTTCTGGGCGTGCCCCCCTACGTGCCCCGGCTCGCACTCGTCAACGTCCCCGACAGCTTCGTCTCCTACCTCAGCAACGAGAACTGCGCCCTGCAAACCGCCAACGCCCAGGAGGCGCAGCGGCTCCTCGAGGCGGCGGAGGTGGACGCCGTCGTCTCGGCGGGCGACGGCCACGTCCTCGAAGTGCGCGTCGAGGGCGCGGACGCCTCGCACACCGCCGCCGCGCTATCCATCATCCGCTCCGCCCTTGTCAAGCAGCAGGAATCCGCTCGCGACGAGCTGCTTTCCCAGGCGGGCGAGTTCGAGGAGCGCATCGACTCCATCGAGTTCGACATCGACGACGAGACGCGCTCACGCCTGCCCGCCGGAGTTCTCGAGGCGATAGAGGAGGCGGAATCGCTTGCAAGAGACGTCCCCGACGTGGAAGGCGCCATGCCCTTCACGTCCATCGAGGTCGGCTACCTCCACGGCCGGGCCGACTGGACCGTCTTCGAGTACTACGGGCCGGTCTTCATCGGGCTGTTCGTGTTCATGTTCGTCTTCATGACCGGCTCCATGAGCCTGCTCGCCGAGCGGACCTGCGGCACGAGGGAACGGCTGCTCACCACACCCGTGAGGGGCTGGCAGGTCGCTGGCGGCTACACGCTCGGATTCGGCTTGGTGGCCCTGCTGTACACGGCCGTCACGATCGCCTTCACCGTGTGCGTGGTGGGCTTCCCGAACGAGGGCTCGCCGCTGCTCGTCGCGGCCCTCGCAGTCTCCATGGCGGCGGTGTCGCTCACCCTGAGTCTGGCCGTCTCGGGCCTGGCCAGGAGCCCCTTCCAGGTCATCCAGCTGCTGCTCGTGTTCGTCATACCGCAGCTGATGCTTTCGGGCATCTTTGACCTCTCCCAAGCGCCGGCATGGCTGCGGGCCGTCGCCTCGGCGCTGCCGCTCGGCTACGGGGCCGAAGCCTTGCGCGACGTCATGCTGCGCGGAGCGGGGCTCGAGGCGGTAGCTGCCCCCCTCGCCATCATGTGGGGCTTCGCCGCCCTCTTCTTCGCCCTGGCGTGCTTGAGCATGAGGCGGCCGCAGGTCAGGCGAGCCGGGCTCTCCTGGCCCCGATGAGGAGGCGGATGCGGTCTCGTTCGCCACGAACTGTTTTTCCCGAAACCTCGCCAGACGCGTCATGGGTCTTCCAGAGTCGACGGGCGGTTGTGCCGGATGGTCGAAAGGCCTGTTCGGACACTGGTGCTTAGGGGGTGTTCCGCTAGGCGGTACGCCCTGGGGGGCACGTCGATGCTGCTGCAAAATGCCAACACGGGAATCCACCGCGCCCATTACAGTCTGAGCCGCAGACAATCCGTGCGTCTTGATTTTCGCCGTCGTCGATGGGCTATGTTGGAAGCGATGCGGGTCTCGCTGAAGGACTCGCTGCCGTGCTCGCGTACGACCTCAAGACGCCACTCACGGTGACGCTCGTCAACGCCGACCTGCTCGTCGAGACCGCCGCCTCGGGCACGCTCGGCGCGGACCAGGCCGCATGCGCCCAGCGCTCAACCTGGTGGGAAGCGTCTGCGACCATGCGCGCGGGGGCCGGGTGTCGCTCTCGTTCTCCTATGATGCCGGCGTGCGGGTCCTCTCTATCGCCGTCGACGGCGTATCCCCGGCGTCTCAACTCGTTGTAGACGACGCTCTCTATGCCGAAGCCGACGTCATTCTGCCTGAAGTTGATTTGCGCGTTACGAAGCCCAACATCCTCGGGGTAGTACTTCGCCGGGGTCTTCAGGTACGCCTTGCCCTTGATGTCATATCGGCGCGCTCTCTCGAACAGGAACGCATCCTCCAGGTGCTGAATGTAGGCGTAGACCGTGTCGTCGGTAATCTTGACGTGCTTCTCGGTCTGCAGGGTGCCCGCGAGACCGCTCGTGCTCACAAGCGAGCCGGTGGTGGAGCAGAGTACGTCGAACAGCGCGGCCATCTTCTCAGGCAGGAGCACGTCGTTGCGTTCGACAACGTCGCTCAGGTACGTCTGCGCGACCAGGTTCTCAAGGTAGCGCATCTTCGAAGCCTCGTCCGGCTCGTCGAACAAGTGCGGCATGCCGCCGTAGGCGAGGTGCTCCTGCAGCGCAAAGCGCTTGTGCCCGCATAGGCGGCATAGAACTCGCAGTAGGAAAGCGGATGCACACGCACTTCAGTGCCGCGGTCCCTGAAGCCTGTCGCGATATCCCTCGAGAGGAGCTTGGAGTTGCTTCCCGTGATGTACACGTCGTAGTTCGTGTGGTTGTTCAGCGATATGACGACTCCCTCGAACGCCTCCACCATCTGGATCTCGTCGAGGATGATGTAGTACTGGGTGCCCTCGTCAGGCGCCGCCTTCTCCACGTACTCGCGCAGTGCCTTCCTCTCACGCAGCTCTTCGAACCTGTCGTCGTCGAGCGCTACGATAACGATCTGATTGTCGCGTGCGCCCTCGCCACGGAGGTAGTCGCAGAACAGGTTCTTGAGAAGATAGCTCTTGCCGCAGCGGCATACCCCGGTGATTATCTTAGCGTAGGGACTGAGCATCCTCTGCTTCAGTTGCTCCAGATATTCATCCCTCTCGATTCTCATAATCCCTCGATCTTCGATTCACATGTGCAGTATTTTTCGACTGGTATGCTAAAAGCATCGCACTCTGCCGCATCATTCAGATCAGGGTTTCGATCGAGTTTCATGTAACGAGGGATACCCACCGTGGTCGGATGAAGTTGTTAATCAACCCGATGGAATGTGTCGGTGAGCATTTTTATAGTGTTTGTCCATCAGTTGGTACCAGACTATATACTGGCTATAATTTTAGCCAGTATCGAAAGGAGCCGGGTATGGCGGCATTGACGATTGGCCTAGCTGAGGCAAAGAACAACTTTTCTCGCGTGACGGCGGAAGTGAACAGGACTGGCAGGTCGGTCACCGTCCTGAAGAATAATAGGCCATGGGTTGTCATCCAGCCTGCGCAGAGGACGGCCAACGCTACGGATGTTGCCGTCAACTTCATGGACGAGTACGCGGACGTGTTCGAGGAGCTTGCCAAGTGAGCGCTGCGGCGTTCTCCAAAGAAGACGTGCTCGCCATTCACTTGGCGACAATCGACCGATTCGGTGGGCTCGAAGGAGTGCGTGACGAGGGGCTCCTCGACTCGGTGCTAGCGCAGCCGTTCCAGACCTTCGGCGGCGAGGAACTGTATCCGACCCCCATCGAGAAGGCATGCAGGTATGCGTTCGGGGTTATCTCAGGCCACCCGTTTCTTGACGGCAACAAGAGGACGGGCGCAGCACTGCTGGGCACCTACCTCATAATGTCCGGCATCGACTTTAGACCCGACCATTCGTCCTTTCTCGAATTCGTGTTGGGCGTTGCGGACGGCTCCGTGGATTACGATGCGCTCGTCGACTGGGTTGCAAGCGTAGTGCTTTGATCCCCTGTTCACTTCGAGTGGACTCAACCCTGCCGTTCCCGCGGTCGCCATTCCCGCCGTTTTCACCCAAGCCACCCTGATCAGCGGGAGCCAGGAAGAATTCGGGCGGCGCGGCGTCATGCAGCCGGGGCTCGAAGAGAAATTCCCCCCCCTACCCTGCGGCCACGTTCGTTACGGGACTCGTCTGGTCGTCTGACACCTTCCCTTCTGGTTCACGTCTGGTGAATCGCATCTGAGCCTCTCCTTTGCACTCTTCGCCCTGCAGGCAGTGCTTCTCTCGTTTCGGATGGCGGGCATGCGCCGGCGCGAATCGTCGGTGCTCCATTGCATAATCCTCCACGGAGCCGTCAACACCGCGATGTCCGTCTCTGCCGTTCAGTTGGGTGCTCCGCTCGTCATCTCCTTCGCCGCCGTCACCGTCCTTTCAATCCGGCTTGGTATGACGGGCAATTGCGTAAAGCAGTGCTGTAGGCTTAGGAATACATCTAAATTTGCAGAGCGTGGAAGATGAAGAACATTGACGTCATATACATGAACCAAGTCTTATCGCTTACGAGATTCGAGGATGACGGCAAGATTGTGCCTACGGGCCAAAAATCGGCTCTTCGCTGTTTCTAGTGGGTAGCGAGCGGCCGAGCCCGAGGGACATCATCGTCTTGAGGTGTCCTACGTTCCCGAATCCCCTCCTCGCCCTCTTGACGGGCTGGATCACGGATGTGTTTGATAGCCTCCCGTTTGCGGGTTCGGGCGTCGGAAGGTTTCGGGTCCGAGCACGAAAGACTTTCGGGTTCGGGCAAGGGCGCGCCGACCATCCGCGGTCGGCCCGACAATGTTGTCGCCTCGGTCTGCGACGCGGGGAGGGCCGGAGGGGAGTGAACTGCGTCCCAAAACTTGGACGCTTCCAATGCAGGGCTAATGGACTGGGTAGGATAGTCATGCGGGGGCTCGGTCCCGTCGGCAAAGGCGCGACCAGGGAGGAGAGTGGGGGCCCTTCAAAGGCCAGCGCCCTCTTCGCGGGCGAGCGGCTGTGAGGGGGCCGAGTTCGGTTTCATCGCCGCCCGCCTCGGCGAGCGCAAGGCGGCTACGGTGTGCCGGGCGCCCGGCGCCGCCAGGTGGGGCCACTACCAGTGGGCCAGCAGGCCCGACGGCGCGCACGACCTGCGCGACCTCGGGCTGGCCAGGCTGGTCGGCGGCGAGCACGGGGCCAGCATGGGCATCTGCGGCGCGCCGAAGGCGTCCATGCGGCCGGAGACGTCCGGCGTGGCCACCTCGCGCAGGCGCGTCGCCCGCATCATGCGCGAGCACGGCTGGCGCGGCGTCACCAGGAGCCGCGCCAGGAGGGCCTCGGGGGAAAGGCGCGCGGCGGGGCGGACTCGCACGACGACCTGGCCAGGCGCGACTCCGGCGCGACGGGCCCGAACGAGGCGTGGTTCGCCGGCATCACCCACGCGCGCACGCACCAGGGCCGGCCCTGCCTCGCCGTCGTCATGGATGTGTGGCCCAGGATGGTGGTGGGGTGGTCGATGGGCCCGAGGATCACCGCGGAGCCCGCCGACGACGCCCCCAGGATGGCCATCGCCCGCGGGCGGCCGGGCAGGGGCTGCACCATTCGGGCCACGGCGCGCAGCACGCTGGCCTGCTCCTCGGCAAGGCCATGCGCGGCAACGGCATCAGGCCGCCCATGGGGCCCGTATCCTCGCCGTGGGACAACGCCGTGACCGAGTCGCCGGCGGGCGTCATCAGGTCCGAGTGCGTGCACGCGGGGACGCTCGAGAGCCGCGAGCAGGCAGCGCTCGCGCTCTTCGAGCACATCGAGCGTCTCCACGACAGGATCGGGACTCACTCGGCCCTCGGCTGGGTCAGCCCCGCCGAATTCGAGAGGATTCACGATGGGAAAAGCCGTCCGAAGGCGGCATGGGACCTGTCAACGCAAACGGGGCAGATTCAGAATCAAGGCGCCAGCCCAGCAGCACAAGGTCGATGTCCGCGGGCGGAAGCGAAGGGACAGGTGGGAACCCCCGCCCTATAGCGTTCCCCTCGGCGCGCGTCACTCGCCATCAGGGAACAAAGCCCGGTTCACAAGCTCGATCCTCCGCTCGAAGATCTCGGCCGGGATCAGGGCGAACCCCTCGTCGTCCTTGCTCAGCAGGACGAGCCTCTGACCCGCGCAGAGGCCGAAGCTGTCTCGCGCAGCCTTCGGGATGACGATCTGGCCGCGCTCGTTCATGGTGACGATACCCCATATGTCCTTGCCCCTCGGTGCGGGGAGCAGCACGCGTCCGTCGTCCATCTCCTCGGTCCTCAGCAGGGCGTCAACCGTGGTGTCGTACACGTGCGCGAGCCGCGCGCACTTCTCGACGTCGGGGATGGTGGCGCCGCTCTCCCACTTGGCGTACGCCTGGCGGGAGATGCCGACCCTCTCTGCGACGTCTTCCTGCGAGAAGCCGTGGATGCTTCGCAGCATGAGCAGGTTGTCCTTGAGCATGTCCGCCCCCTACAGGTCCGTCCTCTCGAAGCTTGTCGCGGCGCTTCTCAGCGCGATCCCGGTAAGGGCGATATAGCACGCCACGCCCGTCGCGAGCAAGCCGAGCTGCAGGGGCAGGTGAGAGAAGCCAAAGGCGTTCAGTGTCTCCAGCCCGGAGACGTGGTGCAGGGCCTCGGCGGCCGCAATCGCCACGAACGCGACGACGATGAAGGCCACGAAGGGCTTGCCGAGCTTATACGAGGTCCTGAAGAAGCCCGCGACGAAGATGAGGTTGAACAGCCCAAACAGCACAAACGCCACGCCGAGTGCGAAGGGGTTCGCGTTCATGAGCGCGTTTTGCAGGTACACCGGCGTGTCCGCGAGCACCGTCATACGAACCACCATCGCAATCGTCATTACGAGCAGCGTGCACATCTCGATGACGCACGAGAAGCAGACCTTGCCCTTAGCAACGTCCTGCTTGGACACGGGAAGGAGCGCTGAGAACACCAGGTCGTTTACCTCACGGGCATTCTGGAAGCTCTGGAAGATGCCGAGGCACGAGAAGAACACGCCGCACAGAATCGGGTACCCGGGGAGGAGGAACATTAAGCCGAACGCGATGAAGGCGTACGAGAGCACCGAGGCGGAGAGCCTCATCTCCTTGACCAGCAGGTTACGCATCCTGCTCACCCCTCTCCAGACGCAGGAACGCCTCTTCGAGCGTCTCGCCTCGCTCTTGGCAGCGTTCCGCGAACTCCTCCTTGGGACAGGCAGCTACGATCTTTCCCTTGGATACGTACACGATGTCATCGGCGCACCGTTCGATGTCGGAGATGATGTGCGTGGAGAAGAAGATGGCCACGCCCGCCTGCCTGATCCGGTCGAAGAGCCCCAGGAGCTCGTCGCGGGAGAACGGGTCGAGCCCGCTGGTCGGCTCGTCCAGGATGAGGGCCTCCGCGCCGTGGGAGAGGGCGAACAGAAGGTTGCACTTCACCTTCATGCCATCGGAGAGCTCGCGCGGTGCCTTGTCCTCGTCGACCGCGAACATGCGCAGGTAGCCCTCGTAGGCCGCGTCGTCCCAGGTATCGTAGAAGAGCTTCATGACATTCTTGATGTCGCGGATCCTCTTGCGCGGGTACCAGCTGACGGTGCCCGTGGAGTAGCCTATGCGCTTCTTGATTCGCGCCTCGTTGCCCGCGAGCGGCAGTCCGAAGTAGTCGATTTCGCCGCGATCGGGATGGACCAGGTTCAGCATCGACTTGATGGCCGTCGTCTTGCCCGCGCCGTTGCGGCCGATGAAGCCGGCGATCCGTCCCCCGGCAAGCGAGAACGAGACCGCGTCGAGTGTGAAGCCGGGATACGTCTTGGTCAGGTCCCGGACGGTAACGATGTCCATGCTCCTCCTCAGAAAGATTTGATTTGTATGAACACCGTAGCGTTCGGTTGCACCCGCTTCTACCAACCGCACTTGGCGAATATCGGCAATTTCCGTTAGCTTTGGTTGCGTCACCCCCACATCCAGACAGCCGTGCAGCGCTTCGGCCACCACTGGATGTCGCGGCGTTCTGGTCAACGGAAAGAGTATGCGGAAGACGTTTACCGATCGTCGGTTTAGTAAGGTAAGACAATTAGGGTTTTTATCTGGACCCATAGGGCCTTGAGTTTCGCACAATACTTTTAGAGGCGCAGCGCTTGATAGAAGTACCCACTCTGGGTACATTATGGGTACAGTTATTTAGGAGGAAATCATGGCGACAGCGACCAGACCGCGCAAGGCGGAGATAAAGACCAGGACGACCGACCAGGTGAAGGAAGACGCCACGAACGTCTACTCACGCTGGGGCCTGAGCCTTTCCGATGCCATAAACATGTTTCTCATCAAGTCCATCGAGGTGGGCGGCCTGCCGTTCAATCTCCGTGTCGAGAAGCCGTCCTACGAGGCGCTTTCCGCCAAGGCATACCATGTTGAGCTGAATCCTGACGGCATCGCCGTCCTGCCAGCCGAGTGGGACGACGATGACGAGTAGCGGAGTTCCTCGGCCTTGGGAGCTATGGCACGCCCGAGTCGATTTCTCCGAGGGCAGGGGTTACAAGTACCGGCCAGTGATCGTCGTGGGCGTTGCGGAGGATGGCTCCATCGTCATGATGGTCACGTCCGCCACGAACAGGCTGCATTTGGAGCACGACCATTTCATCAGCGGATGGCAGGCTGCAGGGCTCGAGAAGCCCCCCATCGCCAGAGCGGACAGGATCGCCCAGATTCCTGCCGACTACCTGAGTACTGCAGGGCGCATCGGTCGCCTCGACGGTGCCGACATCCAGGCGATAACCAGGATCCTTTCCGAAATAGCTGAGAGCTGAATAATCGCCGGCGGCAGTGGCGACGGTGGATCTCCGATGGAGGCGGCGTTTCAAGAGACAAGAGGGGAGCCCGACGTTGTATTCGAAAGCATGGTGCAACTTCCCTCGACGGAGGGAGAGAGGCCGGGATATAGGAAAAGAGCTGTCCGAGATGACGCTGGAGGAGCTCTGGGAGCTGTTCCCCATATTTCTCGTCGAGCATAACGACGAATGGGACTCGCGCTACGACGAGATGGAGGCCCGGCTGCGGCATGTTCTGTCCGAGTGTCCCGTAAAGAGGATCAGCCACGTGGGAAGCACGGCGATTCCCAGGATATGGGCAAAGGACATCGTTGACATTCTCGTCGAAGTCTCAGGCGAGGCGGATTTGGAAGCCGTCGCACACGCCATCGAGGGCGGTGGGTTTCTACGAATGTCCGAAGGTAGGGACAAGATGTCCTTCAACTGCGGCTATACCGAGGATGGGTTTGCGGAGAAGGTCTTCCACGTGCACCTCCGGCGCAGCGGCGACAACGACGAGCTGTACTTCAGGGATTATCTGAGGGAGCATCCGCAGATCGCCCGAGAGTACGAAGCGCTGAAGCTGGACCTGTGGAGGCGATTCGAGTACGACCGCGACGGCTACACCGAGGCGAAGACGGAGTTCGTCAGAAAATGGACCGACGAGGCGAAGGAGGATTACGAGGGGCGCTACTCCTGACCCCGGCTTCGCGTAGGCGAATCTGTGATTCGCCCCCAGCTCCGCGTGCTACAATCGCCCGAGCAGACGATCCGGCGGGAGGCTGGCATGACGTTCGAGACCGAGAGGCTCCTCCTCAGGCCATGGGACGAGAGGGACGCGGAGGATCTGTACTAGTACGCGAGCCATCCCGACGTGGGCCCCATCGCAGGCTGGCCCGTCCACACGAGCGTGGAGGACAGCTGGGAGGTCATACGTAACGTGCTCTCCGTGCCGGAGAGCTACGCCGTGGTCCTCAAGGAGGCGGGACGCCCGGTCGGCAGCATCGGGCTCATGGTCGGTGGGGCGAGCAACATCGGCATCCCGGACACCGAGGGAGAGATTGGCTACTGGATCGGCGTCCCGCACTGGGGGCAGGGGCTCATCCCTGAGGCCACGCGCGAGATCATGCGCCACGGCTTCGAGGATCTTGGGCTCGAGAGGATGTGGTGCGGATACTTCGACGGCAACGATAAGTCGAGACGCGTGCAGGAGAAGTGCGGCTTCCGCTACCACCACACGGCGGAGAACGTCCCCTGCCAGATTGACGGTCTCCGCAGGACAGAGTACGTCACCTGCATCACGAGGGACGAATGGAGTGCCTCCCGGTCGTAGGTGCGCAGTACGTAAGCTGACCTCCGGCGAGGTCGAGAGATACCTGTCGGAGCGCTCGTTTCCGGTGGGCGCGTACGGCGCCCTACATCTGATGTGCTTGATAGTAGCGTTCACCTGATGTCCCACCCGCTTGAAACCGTACTCGCAGAGAAGCTCGAGACCGTCGTCTCCCGTGGCGTGACCACCACACGTCCGCGCGACTTCTACGACGTACACTTCTATGGCGGACCAAGGGCGACACCTGCGGCGTGCCGACATTGCGTGAGGCGCTAAAGGCTGCATGCACTAAGCGAGGCCGCGCAGAGAGGATGGAACGTTGGCGGGCGGTTCTCGATGAGGTCGCGGCCGCCCAGACGATGCTTGCGCTCTGGGGCAAACATGTGAAGAAGAACCCTTACGCATTCGGCATAGAGCTGGCACGCTGCTGCGTGAGTGTTTGCCCGCATAGGCAGTGGCATTATTCGGCTTGAGCAACGCCGATATCCTGTCTGGGCGGGGGCGATCCGGTCCATGATGGCGTCGGCGCGAACGCCGCTGCCCGGTCTTGCGTGCCAGCCCTCCTACTGGAGCTGCGTGCGGGAGATCGTCGACCCCCCTGGACCGTCGCTCCATGATCTCCGGGATGAACGCGCGGAAGCCCTCGTCTGGCTCCTCGAGGGGCCGCTCGTCCATCACGGGAAGCCGGAGGTTCGCCAGCCTGCGGTCGGTGCCGCCCTTCGCCAACGCCGCGCGGCGCGCTTCTCCGAGGTCGGGGACGCGCGCGTGGTGAGCCCTCATCCCACTTCGGCGGCCCTCCCCGGCGGGCGTGCCCCGCCGGCCGCCATCCGCACCCTCCCCTCGCAGGTCATGCCCATGCGCACCGCATCGTCCCGGGACCCGAGAGCCGCGAGGGAGTCCACCGCGCCCATGTCGCGAAGCTCTCCCCTCGCCCCTGCGCTGACGTTCGTCCGCGGCCCTCCGCAGCAGTCGGCGCCGCGGACGCAGCCGGTCGTGGCGCCGCCCACCGCTCCCGCCTTACCCTGGTCGGTCTCGGGCATCGGTGGGTTGGGTGTTCCGCTCTTCGCTGATGCTGACCTTACCGGAGGCAAGGTCAAGGCCTTCTTCGACCGTGTGAAGGTGTGGGACCTCTACGACGTTGCGAATCTCAAGCGCGTGCTCGACGGAAGAGGCGCTGCCGAGTGCGCCGTCGCCCACAAGGCGATTCTCTTCTATGCGTCGCTTTCGGCGGCGTTCCTGCATGGGTTCGAGGATCGCCTCGGACGCTTTGTCGACAGGGGACGCGAGCTCGAGGAGCAGCTCCTGCCCATGCTCAGGAGGGACGAGAAAGTGCCTACCCTCGATGGGCTGATCGGCACCGCGTACGAGTTCGTTTCCGCCTACGTCTTGCCGCGGACGGATGCCGAGGAAGAGTATCTCGGGCGGCTCTCGTAGGGAGCGTTCGATCCAAGCCTGCTCCTCGAAGACGAGGCGATGGCGCGTGCGGCGATCGCCAGTCCGGAAGCCCAGTGGAAGCTGCAGAACATCAGGAAGCTGCGAAGGCATGGCCATGGAGATGCCTAGCTGCATGTAGTCACTCCTCGCGCACGTGGCCATGCCTTCGCAGCTCAGTGCCGCCACTCTTCACTCGGAGCCGTCACTCTCGGGTCAGGGGACGTCCCGTCCCGCCGGCACTGCTTTCGCTCATGTAGTCAGTTGCGTGCAATTGAAATACGTTTCCGTAGGTCAAATTTAAGAGTGGTTGGGATGCTTTTTCGCCCTAACTCTGTCCCGCCACAGAGCCCAAGAGGAGCCTAGCGTTCTCCGAAGAGCTCCTTCATATAGAGTCGCTCTTGGCATAATGGACTCTGACTATCAGCGCACGTCCTTGTTTGCAGGAGAAGAGCACCATCCAGTTGCCACTGACCATGTAGCGGTATCCCGTGTCTAGACCGTTGACGGAGCGAAGCATCATGCCGGAACCGGGAACGCCGGTGAACAGCTGCGCCTTCTCTATGACGGATTCCACCAGGCGTCTTGCGGCGGTTGGGCTGGAAAGCTCGAACTCGGTATGATCCGCGGCTGAAGCGAGGCCTTCCACGGTAGCGGGCAACCGGACGAAGTCCACCTAGCCAGCCTGAGGGAATCGCTTGTCGAACGCCGCGCGAACCTGATCGGTAGTGAGGGTTTCGCGCTCCTCCACAGAATGCACGTCATAGCCAAACTGGGCTATCAGGGTTCGCTCTGCCTCGTAACGCTCGTAGTCCGACACGTCCTGGATGACGAATCTCCCGCGCCCGTTCTTCGTCAGGAACACAGGAGAGCCCGGTGCCACCTCGTCGAGCACCGCGCTGTAAGGCCTCAGATCAGAAATGGGCTTGATGTTCGGCATCACAAGCCTCCTAAGCTGCACATTCACACGTTAATATCACAGTGTCGCTCCGTTCGCCGCAATGCGAAAACGAAGACGCCCCGTTGCCCTTGGGCCCCGAGCTCGCCCCAGCATTCAGGGCTGAGAGGGGAATCCACGACGCTCGGGCACACGCTGGCGAGACATGCAGCCAGGCAGCCCGTGTTGAAATCCGGCGGTACTATGACTGCGTCGGACGGCATGGACTCGACCTCTTCGGCACTTGCGGCCGTGTAACTGCTCTGCCCGCCCGAGCCGAATTCGCCGTACGCAACCCCGCCGCCCCGCGGAGCACCCGCCTTGCTCGAATGTGCTTCAGCCTTTGTGACCCTTGAGATCCCTGCGTCCGCAGCGTCCTTGCCGGGGGTCCCTTCTCGCGACGTCGGATTCCGGCTTCAGGGCGTCGGATTACGAAGCCATCGCAAAGCTCCTTTCGCCCTACTTGTTCCCACTGTGGCGAGGCGACTCGTCAGAGAGCAGACGCCTCGTTCGGCCGTCATTCCCCGCGGGCCCCGCCGCGTGCCACGATCCAGCGTTGCCGCAAGGCGGGCGTTTAATCCTTACTGATCTGCGCTCATTCTCCGCCATTGCGTGTCAAGGCGGAACTCAGTCCTGAGTTCCAGGCGAGTTCCGGTTTTGGGACGATTTCGCGGACGTGAAAATAAGCAAAGCCGCTGTTCAGGCGGCTCGTGGGGTTCGCGCTTCCCTGTTTTGTGTCTATTGAGTGGGAGTAATTTTCGGCTCGCAACACTCTTTCACGGTCTACCTCTAAATACAACGTTTTCGCAGGTCAGAAGTGTTGTATTGAGAATTTCGGCGCACCACTTCATCCCACAAAACAACGCTCCTTTGAGGATATTTCTTCCATGAATTCTTCCATGGAAAATTCCGTGGGAGCGCTGAGATTCGTACAAGTATTTATGAAGGGGACCTGCAATGATCAACGAAGCGAAGATGACCGAACTCACCCAAGCCGAGGACATGGCCTACTTCCGAGCGGATCTCTGCCTGTACTCGCCGGAGAGCTACAGCCTGGAGGAGAAGAAGGAGATCTGCAACGACATGATGGCCACGAGCAAGGCGGTGCTCGACGCCATGCGCGAAGACTTCGAGCAACTGCCCCCGGACGCCCGTGCCAAGCTCCTGGACATGCTCTGCGCCTCCGGCGTCGAGTCGCCCCAGTGGTGGTGGGACGTGCTCGTGGGCGATGGGGACCCGCTCTACCGCGAGCTCGAACCGCTCAGCTAGCCCGAGAACCCACACAGCAAGGCGGAAGGCCGTCTATCAAGCGATAGGCGGCCTTCCGCCCTATTCGCCATCGCTCCCGTAGAGCCCTCGGACGTTGTCGTATGCCCGAAGCAGGAGCACCAGCGGCAGCAGGAACACAAGCAGCGGCAGGCAAAGCAGGATCCCCAGAAGCGCGTCGATCTGCTCAAGCAGCCACCGCGCACGCCTCAGCCACTTCCTCATGACAACAGCACCTCGTTCACGCGCCGCTGCACAACTGAGTAGTACGAACCAAGGCGGCGCTTCCTCTCATCGCCGTTGCCGTAGTCGCCACGGATCACCGCCCGCGCCATGGCGTCGACGTCCATGGAGGTCGAGCTCGTGCCAGAAGTCCCCAGGATCTCGTTCACGCGATCCTGCACGGCCGAGTACTTGGACCCCAGGCACCGTTTGCGCTCGTCGCCGTTCCCGAACTCGCCGGCGATGACGCGCCGAGCGAGCGCGTCCACGTCGTAGGAGCCAGAGGACGAGCCGCCAGACAGGATCCGGTTGACCTCCGCCTGGACCACGTCGTAGCGGGAGCCAAGCGCCGCCACGCGAGCATCGCCATTTCCGAACTCTCCGGCGATGACCCTCGCCGCAAGCTCCGACACGTCGCCGGAGGGCGCACCAAAGCTGCATACGACCGAGGCCCCGCCCACGTCGGCCTTGCCGTTGTAGTGGAGCACGCCGTCCCAGTGCCCGCTGTAGTAGTCGTGGATCCAGCTCTCGCGCCCGGTCTGGTCGCCGGGCTCGCCGTCGATGCCGCCGGTCTCCGAGATCGAGAATTCACCAAGCAAGTCGACCGTGCCGTCGTTGCGGATGCACATGGCCGTGTGAGTGGACTCATCCAGGTAGATGTCGCCGCGCTTGGCGTCGAGCGACATCGACTTCCAGGAGAAGAGGCCCGAGCCCACGAACATCTCGCGCATGCCGCCGATCCAGTTGTAGCGCGTGATGAGCCCGTCGTATGCCGTGCCGGCCAGCGCCAGCTCCCACGCCTCACACACGGCAGAGGAGCAGTCGCGGTCGCCCTTGGTGACCTTGACGACGCCCGCATCGGTGCTCACGTTGCAGTGCCCCGAGGTACCGTGCCGTCCGGGCTGCGAGTACCCATGCTCGGCACAGTTGCAGAGGTGCTCCATGATCTGAGCCGCCACGTTCGCCCTGCTGATAGCCACTTCCTTCACCTCCCCGGTGCCAGCGGAGGCGCCGGCTACCGCGCAGAGCCTCCGCCAGTCGTCCCTGGTGCCGTAGAAGAGGTCGAGGTCCAGGTGCCCGCCGTAGCCGGGTATGCGCCCGGTGCCCGTGTACTGGAAGACCAGCGGAGAAGACCACGCCCCGAAGTCCCAGCCGTCGGTCCACGGCTCGGAGAGGAAGCCGGTCTCTTCGTAGTTGGGGTACTGCGCCACCCACAGCGGGTACGCCTTGGCCACGGCCGCCCAGTCGTACGCGAGGCACACGCTCTTGCTCGTGTAGATGCCGGGCGTCACGCCGGTCTTGTCTCTAACGCGGTCGAGCCACTTCTTCGCCCAGGCCACGCCAAGGTTCAGCGCGTCCGCCTCCCAGTCCAGGAACGGGATCGCCTTGCCGACGTAGGGCCTGAACGCGTTGATGAAGTGGTCCGCCTCCGCCTCTGCCGAGCCTTCGTGGCCCCGGTCGCGCGCGTAGTGGTAGCAGCCGAGCAGCTTGCCGCAGGAGAGCGTGTCGTCGGCGTGCCGGCGGAAGCACTCGTTGGCGTAGCCGGCGCCGCCGGTCGCCTTCACGATGACGAAGTCGCAGGTGTCCATGGCCGATACGACCAGGTCCTCCTGCCAGCCGGAGATGTCGATGCCGTTAAGCCCCACGGACCTCACCCCTCGGGATCTCCTGCTTGTCGCCGTCGCCTCCGCCGAGCGCGGCCATGATGGGGCTCAGCACCGCCATCACCAGCGCCACAACTAAAGCGCGCACGCTCGGGTCCATCACGCACCAGCCCATGATCAGGTCCAAGTTCGCGATCACCACGCCCAACACGCCCTGCACGATCGTGCGCAGGAGCCTCCACTGCCAGTCGTTGCTTGCCAGGAACTCGCTCATCTCATGCCACCTTCCCCTTGATCTCATCGATGTCGTGCTTCGCCACGGCCATGTCCTGCTCGAGCTGATAGGTGCGCTCCAGGACCTGGTTGTGCTTCTCGACCTTTGCCGTGAGGGCGTCCAGCTTGACCTCCATGACGGCCCTGCTCTTCGAGTTGGAGAGGATCACCCCGACGAGGGTCACCACCCCCGTGATGCAAGCGACGATGATTGACTCCATAAAGAACTGCCTCCCAAGGTCTCGTTGTCCGTCCTCGGGAGGCAGTGTCTTATGGCGTCACAAACCCATCCATTCGATGGCATATGCCTGATGTGCGCGTATGCGGCCAAGAGAGCCAGCAATTGGGTCGTATAATTCCGCGTGGAGGTATTCATATGAACGAGCAAACACAAGAGAAGCGACAGCCCGTCATGCCTAAGCCAATACTCGACGAGCGCGAGTGCGAAGAGCTTGATGCGCTGATCGAGCGATATGAGAAGCTGACCAGCCCAGGGCCAATAAGGCGGGCGGCGAAGAAGGCCGGTGCCATAGTTCCGGCAAGCGTTAAGGATGCGGTTGCGAATATCGGCAACAATATCTCGGAACAGGAGATCTACGAGCAGGCGCTCAAGCTCATAGGCAGCGGCTTCAAGGTGCTTGAAGAACAGGCGGCCCGTGTCACGGTGAACGAGGCGAGCATAATCAAGAACGTCAACGCAGTCTCAAAAGCCGCGGACATCGAGAGCATCGAGGAGGTCTGCAGAATCCGCGCCTATGACGTCTCGAAGGCTGCCAACAAGAAGAACACCCAGCATATCCTCGCAGCGCTCGCAGAGGGAGGCGGCACCGGCGTCGCGGGCTTTGCAGGCATACCCTTCAATCTCGTCTTGAGCACGTTCATCTACTATCGGGCCGTCCAGTCGATTGCCATGTCATATGGATACGACGTCAAGAACGACCCGGCAGAACTTGTCATAGCCTCCGAAGTGTTCGCGAATGCGCTCAGCCCTGCGAGCAAGGGTGGGAATGGCGTATCCAATAACGTCGCCAAGTTCATGGCGATCAGCGCCGCAGAAGGCGTAAAGCAGACAGCGAAGAAGACGTGGACCGCGATGATCGAGCGTGGCGGTCCGGCCCTCATCCTCGCTCAGATGCGCGCGCTTGCGAACGCTGCGGCGAGAAAGGCGCTTGAGAACGCGGGTAAGAAGGGCTTGGAGAACAGCGTATTCAGGGAGATCTTCGAGCAGATTGGTAGGAGACTAACGCTCAAGGCAATCCAGCGTGCCGTCCCAGTTGTTTCTGCTGGCATAGGCGCTCTTATCGATACCGTTCAGATGAACACCGTGCTCCAGTATGCTGACATCTTCTACCACAAGCGCTTCCTCATCGAGAAGAAAGATCGCGTGCACCGCCTCTTTGGCATCGTGTCCGACCCTCAAGCTGAGTTGGAGATCGAAGTGCTCGAAGAAGAGCCCATCGATGTCGAGGCCGTAGATGCGACGGAGGACTCGGCAGAAGTGGACAAGCCTGATGGTGAGGCGGCTGAATAGCTCGCCTCACCCTTGAATAGGAATTACGCTGCCGTCAAATAGCCAGCCTGCCCAGCCTTGTCGATCCTCATGTACGTATAGTTCGTGTTCGAGCTCGACCAAGCCGTGCCGTTGCCGCCGACCAGCTTCTTGCAGTTGTAGAAGCACTGCATGCCGGAGATGCCGCTCGTGGGCAGCGCCCAGGTCGAGTCCGCGAGGATCGTCGTGAGGCTGCCGCATCCCGAGAAGCAGTAGAAAAGGTCGGTCAGGTGCGACGGGTCGAAGCCGCGCAGGTCGAGCGTCGTGAAGGCGCAGGAGCTGAACGTGTAGCGTATCGAACGCACGTTGCCCAGGTTCCCCATGCCGGTGACGGCGGCGAGGTTGGTGCAGCTGTAGAACAGGTAGATCAGGCTCAGCTCCGCGAAGGTGCCCATGTCCGCCGCGAAGTGCACGCTCGTGAGCTGCGGGCGGTTCGAGCTGTCCCAGGGCGTGAAACCCATGCCCGTGTACTTGCCGATGGCGCAGATTCGCCCGGTCGCCAGGAGCTCGCGCGTTGCGTCCGGCGTCGCGGTGGCCGTGAGCACCGCCTGGCCGTCGGCGTAGAAGTGCCCGTAGAACCAGGTGCGGCTGTCCGAGTTGGGGTCCGTGAGCACGCCGCCGGTCCCGAGCTTGCACACGCTGCCCGCGCTCGTGCTCGTCGGCACGTAGCCATCGGTGCCGCCCACCAGCCTGCTGCAGCCGTAGAACATGGAACCCGAACTCGTGATGGCGTTCGTGAAGCTCGTGGCGTAGATGGTCTCCAACTTGTCGCAGCTCGTGAACATCTGCGTGGTGGTCTTCACGCCGGAGAGGTGCTCGAACCCGCGCACCTCGGTGCATTCCGAGAACGAGTTGAACCAGTACGCGCAGTTGGTGAGCCCGAGGGGACCGATGGTCGAGTCGATGTAGACCTTCTTCACCAGCAGCTTGATGGAGTCGTAGGAGCGTGCGCTCGCAGACGAGTAGCCCGCCGGGTCGATCTCGAATACCTGCACGATGCGCCCGCCGGTTACGCTCGTGCGCCGCTCGTAGTAGTTGATCTCCAGCGTACTGTCGTCGAGCAAGAGCGCCCGGATCTTGTAGCCCACGTCCCATTCGAGTGCGAGTATCGCGGCCGCCATGTCTCCCGGCGCGTAGAGCGTACTCTCGCCGTTCTGGCCGCGTATGGCGGCAGCGATGTCCGAGAAGACAGACTCCGGCAGCACGCCGGACTCAAGGGTCATGTACGGCTGCGCCTGGTAGTTTCCGGCGTCCGTGCCGTCGAGCGCGGCCACCGCAGCGGCCATCTCACGGGGCTTGTACAGCGTCGCCACGCCCGCCTGGTAACGGATCGCGTTGGCTATGTCGGTGAGGATCGATGTCGAGACGGTTCCAACAGCCATGCCTAGAACTCCTCTTCCTCGAGGTTCGCCAGTGCGGCGATCGCATCGTCCACGTACTGCTTGGTGGCGTAGGCCGAGAGGTCGGGCGTCGTTCCCGCCGGCCCCTGCGGTCCCTGAGGTCCGGTCGCGCCTTGCGGTCCCGTCTCTCCTTGGGGACCGGTCTCGCCCTGGACACCCTGGATGCCCTGCGGACCGCGAAGGTCGGCCGAGCTCGTGCCCGCCGCGCTCGTGACGGTCAGCACAGAGCCGTTCCAGCTGTGCGTGCAGGGCGTTCCGTCGGCGCCTGCAGGACCGGTGGCGCCCTGCGGCCCGGTGTCGCCTGTGTCACCCTTGGGACCTTGAGGTCCCGTCGCGCCGGCGTTGCCAGTGTCGCCCTTCGGGCCCTGGGGGCCGGCCTCGCCGGTGTCTCCCTTGTCGCCCTTAACGCCCTTGGCCACGTCGGCCGTGGTCGTGCCGTTCCTGTCGGTTATCGTGATGGCGCAGCCGCCCTCGGTCTGTGTGACGGTTGCCGTTGGGCTGTAGCCATCCGTGCCGTCGTAGTCGCCCCGGGCCGCCGCCTGCTGAATCGCCGCGGCCACCGCGCTCGCGCTGTCTGCCGCGTCGCCAGCCGCCTCGGCCGCCTCGTTGGCGGCGTCGGCAGCAGCCGTGGTGATCTCGATCGCGCCCTCGTAGCGCTTGATCGTCTCCACGAACAGGGCGAAGCCGTCCTCGCTCTCGGTGCCGCCGACGATGACGGGCTCCACGCGGATCGTGAACGCGCGAGTCGAGATGGACTTGTCGTCCCAGCTCACCATGAACTGGGCGTCCACCGCACCCTCGGACTCCTGCATAGCAGCCGGGTAGTACACGACGTACTGGCCCAGCGACTCGTCGATCTCCTCCATGGGCTCGCACCCGCGCCTGCCGGCCATCTTGTGCCGCCAGAGGAAGTAGACCTCGGCGCCGGTGAGGTCGGCCGCCGCGCCGCCCTGCCGCACGTGCAGCTCCAGCCCGCGCCCCGAGGCGTCGGCCGGAGAGGCCACCAGGAAGTCTCCCAGCCGCTCGTCCGCCGAGTCCCATATCATCGTGTGAAGTCCGTAACCGTCGAGCATGCCGCCCTCCTCGCGTATGAGTTGCCGAGAAGAGCATCCGCCCGCGTCACAGATTAGAAGTCCAAATCCGCCAGCTCGTCCAGGTCGTCGATCGCCGTTGTCACGGTGTTCTCCACCACGGTCACCGATGCGGCCGTGGTCAGGTTTCCGTCGATGCCCACCACGTCGTCGCGCAGCGTGGCCACGTCGGCTGCCAAAGCGCTCACCTGCGCGTAGTCCACGGGCTCCACGGTGCCGATCGTCACCCGCGCCACCACCTGCTCGCCGAAGGTCCGCACGCGCCGCACGACGCGGGCAGTAAGCCGCCACTCCGGGTCGCGCGACGTGTCTATCACGGCCACGGTGTCGCCCAGGTTCGCGTCGTCGCCGTCGAGCGCTGCCACGTCCACCTCGTAGCTCACCTTGGGCTGCGACGCCTCCACGAGCGTCCGCCTGGTCAGCGCCAGCAGCCGCTCGGGCTCTGTCACCTCGGAGAACGTCACCTGCCCGAACGAATGCGCCTTCGCCGTGCGGTCAGCGTTCCAGCGTCCCCAGACCTGCTTGGCGCTCTCGTCTGCCACGTAGTTCAGCCCGCCGTTGATGTCCCCGAAGGTCAGCTTGCGCCTATAGCCCGCCTTGTAGTTGCCGTCCTCGTCGGTGAAGGGCAGACCCGCCCCGAAGCCGTAGAGGGCGGTGTACACGTCCTGCTCTAGCACCGTGCGCGTGCAGCCGGCCATGTTCTTGCCGTAGGTGAAGCGCAGGCCGCGCCAGTCGCCGCGCTGGGCGTCCAGGCGGACCGAGCGCGATGCCACGTGCCCGCCCGAAACGGTGATGATCGGCGTCACCTCGCCGCCCCACACCTCGGCCACGCGCCGCAGCGCCCAGAGCGCGTTCTGGTGGTAGATCAGCGCCCCGGCGGTGCCGAGACTCGCGCAATACGCAACGCTCCACCTGGTCGGCGCCAGCACGGGCCGCCAGGGCCTGCGCCGCCGTCCTGCTCACCAGCTGGGCCTCCTCGATGAAGTCGTCCAAGAGCTCGCAGAGCGACGACTCCGCGTACACGCTGCAGAGCCCGGCCACCGGCTCGTCGGTTCGCACCACCACGTGCTCGCGCCAGGTCGAGCCGTCCAGCCACAGCAGCCGGTCGCCCTTCGCGGGCACCTCGTAGCTGCAGAACTCGAGCGTGTCCTCGCCGTTCAGCTCCTCGGTGTGCACGAGCTCGCCGACCACGCGAAGGAGCCCGATCCGCTCGTCCCACCGGTCGAACCAGTAGAGCGTCGGCACCGAGCCCGCCATGCTAGGCCCACCTCTCGCAGAAGCGCGTCTCCACGTAGGTGCAGTTGGAGGTCGACACGACGCAGTCGCCGGGCTCCAGCGCGAAGAAGTCGCTCGCCAGGGCCACGCAGTCCCGAGCGTCAACGTCGTTTATCAGCACCGTCTCGCCCTGGCAGTCGATCACCACGGCCTCGCCGCCCGCGAAGTCGTAGTCCACGCGGATGCCCTTGCCGACAGACGGCAGCGAAACCTGCAGGTATGACCCCGCAGAGGCCACCACGCGGAACTCCGGCAGCGTCGGCCAGTCGCCGCCCACCTCGAAGCGCGACGTGCGCTCCACGCGCTCCGCGCCCCAGCCGATGGGGTCGAACAGGGTGAAGGTCAGCGTGCACTCGCCGGCCTCGAAGAGGTTGGACCAGTCGGGCGCGCCCACGAGCATCGCGTCGCGGTACTCGACCTCGGGGTCGTCGGGCAGCACCAGGCTCCCGCCGCCGGGCCAGCTGAGCCACCGGCGCACCTTGCCGCGCATCCGCGCCATGCCGGTGAATCCGGGGTTGTAGCCCATGTCCATGAAGAGCCGCACCCGCACGTCCACGGGCGGTATGTAGCCGGAGACCAGCAAAGCACCGGCGCGTCCCGGCACGGCCATGGCCTCCGCGACGATGGGGTTGGCCGCCCGCTCGATCACCTCGGCGCTGCAGATCTCGGAGAAGTCGTTCCCCGCGTAGACGATCGACCTCATGCGTTGCCCCTGGCACGCCCGTAGGCCGATGCCCGGCGCTGCGACTCGCGCGCCGCCCTGTCGTCCTTGCCGAACGGCCGCGCACGCTTCAACGTGGCCTCGGCCACATGCCCGCTCGCGTTCACGCGCTTGCCCTTGTCGCTCATAGGCTCCTCACCACCGTAAGCACAACGTCGAAGGTCCAGACGAAGCGCCCGGACCCGTCCCTCTCCTTGAACGCCGGCGCCGTGGTGTCCAGGCCCGCGATGCGCCAGCTGCCGTTCTCCGCCACTGGCTCCCAGCCGTAGCGTCGGATCCACCTCTCGCAAGCGATAGCGTCGGCCTCGGCCTTGGCCGCCACCTCGCGCACGACCATCACGGCGACGGTGACGGTCCCGCGCTCCTCGTGCTCCATGCGGCTCACGCGCTCGAGCCTGCCCTCGCGGACCACGATGGGCTCGGGCTCCATGTCGGCCGACGGAAGACTTGCGAAGTAGCTTGCGAAGTCGCCCTCAAGCAGGGCCTTCGCCACCAAGAAGGAAAGCTGCAAGACCAGCTCACCTCACCTTCAGTTCCCAGTGGTGCACGCGGCCAAAGAGGTCGCAGCACGCGTGCGACTCGGCCACCATCATCGAGTGCCCGCTCACGGCGACGCGCGATCCCGCCGGCACGTCGAACGCGCCGATGGAGTTCACGGCGTCCACGAACACCGTTCCCTGGCCCGCGTCGGCGCTTCGGTGGTCGTCCTCCGACACCTTCTGCGTCCGCTCGAACCGCACGTTGGCGATGATCTGCGGCTCCTCGAAGGTCCCGTCGGCAAGCGGCACCCTCACGGTCATAACGTCGGGCAGCGCCGAGCGAGGTATGGGCCGGATGGAGCGCATGTCAGCACACCCCCGTGAACGCCATGCCGGAGAGCCCCAGCTCCCGCAGCGCGGCCGCCGTCGCCAGCTCCTCGCCGGTCGTCTGCTGGCTCGCGTAGTTCTTGACCGAGAACTCGCCGATCTGGAACCCCCCGACCTCGCCCGCGCCGTACTCGGCGAAGGCGTCCACGGCCGCGCACACCGCGCGCTTGAACACGTTGCAGGTGGTCGTCGCTCCCTTCACGGCGCAGAGCCACCTCACGTGCGCGTCGGCCATGGGCAGCGATGCCGCGAAGGCGGCCTCGGAAAGGCCGCCCCCGTAGGTTTGCGAATACCACTCGTATGTCACGGTGGAGGCCACGGCTACTCCGTCGCCGCCGAGACGTACACGCCGTCGAGCTTGTTGTCGAAGAGCTCCACGATGCCGTACTTTCGGTACTTCATCATGTAAGAGTCCAGGGATTCCAGCTCGTCCGGGCTGAACACGCGCGACGCCACGTGCTTGTCGAACTTGATCACGGCGCTCTTCTCCACCACCATGAAGTTGATGGCGCGCCCCACGCCGGTGAGCTCGTAGTAGCCGGACAGGCCGCTCTTGGTGGGCGACGCCACGGCGGTGTAGGTGTAGCTGCCCTCGCTGCCGCTGCGCGTGTAGTAGGTCTTGGAGGCGTCCACCTCGGTGTCGGCCGTGGGCGCGTAGCTGCCCTCGGAGCGCTGGTAGCCGAACTGGTCCCCGTCGCCGGAGAGCAGGTCGATCGCCGTGTAGAAGCGCACCTGCGGCACCTCAACGATGCGCGAGAAGCGCTCGAGCACGCGGTTGGAGCGCGTCGGGTTCGCGTAGGAGAAGTCGTCGAGCACGCCCTTGAGCGTCGGCGTGATGAACAGGTAGCGGCTTCCCAGCGTCACCTGCTTCTCGTCCATGACGCTGGTGACCTCGCGGAGCTCGGCCAGCACGTCCAGTGCGGAGGCCTGCGAGAAGTCGTCGGTGGCGACCTCGACGCCGGCGTGCCCCGCGATCTGCGCGAAGGTGAAGGCGTCGGCCTCGGGCGCCACCTGCGTGCGCTGCAGCTCGGCGCCGGCCTCGACGAAGCAGTCGTTGACTCCGGCCTCCTCCACGTCCATCACGTCCGCGAACAGGCGGATGCCGCGGTCGTAGTTGAAGGTCTTGGTCTCGAACTCGTAGGTGATCGCGCCGGTCTTGTAGCCGACGTTTCTGGTGTAGTTCCCGAGGCCCGTCACGGAGATCTTCGGGATGAGGATCTCCTTTGCGTTGTGGCCCGCGCGCACCATGCGGCGGCCGCTGTTCAGGCAGCCGGACACGGATGCGCGCTGGTAGACCTCGTCGATTACGGATGTGTAGTTGCGTGCGAACGCGATGTTGTTGCTAGGCATCTCTTAGCCCTCCTTCTTGGTGTCGTCGTCATCGTCGGTGAGGCCCGCGATCTCGCGCCAGTGCTTGAGCGTCTTGCCTTCGTCGCTGGCCGCGCCCGCGTTGGGCAGCCCGGTCGTGCCGGAACCCGCAGAGCTGCCGCCCTTGGCGTGCTTGCCCGTGGCCTCGAAGAGCCAGGGCTCTGCCTCCTTGAGCTTGTCCACGTCGTTGCCGTGGTCGGAGAGCAGGGCGCGTGCCGCCTTCACGTTGCGCACGCCCGCGAGCTTCAGCCTGAAGTCGATCCGGTCGCTCTCGCCCTAGGCCTTGAGCTCGGCGATCTCGCCGCGCAGCTGCTCGGCGGTCTCGGCGTTCTTGGCCGCCTCGGCAACCTGGGCCTCCAGGGAGGCGATCTTCTCGTCGCGCTCGGCGATTTGCTTCTCGTAGTCGGTCTCGCTGCCGCTTACCTGCGACTGGCCCTGTTGCGTTTCCTGCTGCTCTTGGCCCTGCTGTTGCGCCTGGTCCTGCGCGCCCTGCGTGGCTTCCTGGCCGCCATTGGTCTCACCGTCCATGTTCTGTCCTGCCTTTCGTCTCGTAAGGCGGGCAGAGACGAACAATGCCCGCACCTTTACCGGTACGGGCATTGTCTTGGGGTGTCACAAGCTGGTGCGTATTTACGTCAGCGCGGGTATCCTGTCCCTCTCATCAACCGCTTTGTTCAGGGCTTTGAGCTTCGAGAGCGACACTTGGTATTGGCCGTTCTTCGGCCTTGCTCGGTTCTCGAACAAGTTCCAGACGGGTTGACCGGGTCCGTTGTACACCTCGCTTATCTCGCCGTCCCCATCGATCTTGAGAACAATCAGGAAGTCCGGGTTCTCGTTCAAGGCCACGCTGCCGCGTTGAGTGGCCTTGACTTGCACGAGCCTCCCGTCCGGCGATGTTCCGTCATGTCTGGGCGTTGACGAGACGAAGAGGTCGATGCCGTACCTTTCGGCCGCGTAGACCTCGCCGATGCTTCCGATCAGATGCCCGTCCAGCGTAAAGTGGCGGTGCTGGTCATGGTAGTCATGTTCCAACTCACCGACGATGCCGTACAAGCGTCGGATGATCTCGGCAAGCTTCTTGCTGCCTGCGGTTTCTCCCATGGTGCCTACTCCCTGCATCCTGCAAGCGATTCGATCGTTTCGAGGAGTGACGTGATGTTATCTGCAGCGTTGGAAAGGTCGAAGAAGAAAATGTCCACCTGCACGCCGTCGCTGCTCACGTGCCTGCCCTCGGGCATCAGCCCAGGCTTCACGCCCTCATGCCATGGGTAGAGAAGGACGACGTGTTGCATACCCTCGTCCTCGGCGCGGTACCGCTGCCCGTAGGCGTACATCTGGTGCATGTCCGCCACCGACAAATCCCTTGGGCCGAAGACGTGCTTCCACTTGGTATCGAGCACGACGCGGCGCCCGTTGGCGCACCCACAGAGGATGTCGGGGCGCAGCGAGACGCGCCTGCCCTCGAAGAGTGGGAGTAAAATACATCATCATATTAGCCAATTTTTCCAGAAATACGTCCTTATTTTCGCCTTTTCGTGTGAAAATAAGGACGTATTAATATCGAAATGATTGGAGGGACCATGGAGCGACCCCTCATGGAAGACCTCGTCAGGTGGAAGGACGCCGCCCGCAGGAAGCCCCTCGTGCTCAACGGGGCTAGGCAGGTCGGAAAGACCTGGCTACTCAAGGAGTTCGGCGCAAGGTACTTCGAGAATGTCGCCTACGTCAACCTTGACAACAACCCAGGCCTTGCCACCCAGTTCAATGCAGGCTACGACCTGTCCCGCCTTTTGCTCGTGATTCAAGCGGAGAGCGGGCAGAGGGTGACCCCCGGCAAGACCCTCGTCGTGCTCGACGAGATCCAGGAGTGCCCCAAGGCGCTCACCTCGCTCAAGTACTTCTGCGAGAACGTCCCCGAGCTCGCCGTGGCGGCGGCGGGGTCGCTCCTCGGCATCACGTTCCATGAGGGCACCGGCTATCCCGTCGGCAAGGTCGACACACTCGACCTCCATCCTCTGAGCTTTCGCGAGTTTCTCGACGCGACAGGTAACCCAATGTTGCGGGAGATCGTCGACTCGGGCGACGGAGAGCTCCTCGGATCCTTCGCGGTGAGGTTCGTGGAGCTGCTTAAGCAGTACTACTTCGTCGGGGGCATGCCTGAGGCGGTTGCCACGTTTACCGAGTCCGGCGACCTGGCCGCCGTTCGTGCCGTGCAGGAGGGCATCCTGTTTGGCTACGAGAGGGACGTCTCGAAGCACCTGGGGGCTGTCGAGGCGGAGCACGCCCTTGCCGCGTGGCGCTCGCTGCCGGCGCATCTCGGGCAGGAGAACAAGAAGTTCGTCTTCGGGCACGTCAGGGAGGGCGCCCGGGCTCGGGACTACCGTTCGGCGATTACCTGGCTCACCCGGGCCGGCATCGCGACCAGGGTCTCTAGGGTGTCCAAGCCGGGCATCCCTCTCTCTGCCTACGCCGACGAGTCCGCGTTCAAGCTCTTCGCCCTCGACCTCGGCCTCCTCGGAGCGCTCTCCGGGCTTGACGCCTCGAGCATTGTCGACGGCAACGCGCTCTTCACCGAGTTCAAGGGAGCCCTTACTGAGCAGTACGTCTGCCAGCAGCTGATCTCGGACTGCGGCCTCAGCCCGTGCTACTGGTCCGCGCAGAACTCCCGAGGCGAGGTCGACTTCCTCGTGCAGCGCGGCGGCAGGGTCTACCCCATCGAGGTGAAAGCTGAAGAGAACCTGAAGTCCAAGAGCCTGGGGGCGTTTTCCGAGCGGTATCCCGGCACGATGCCGAGGCGCTTCAGCCTCTCGGGCTTCCGCGACCAGGGCTGGATGCGCAACGTGCCGCTCTATGCCATCGGAAACCCAGGGTGCTGGGATTAATGGGCGTCGTGGTAGGCGTTACGAGCTAAGGTTGCCTGGCAGATGAAATTTACTCCTTCTGGTCCAAAAGGGGCATGATTGCACGTGAAAGGGGCAGAGTCAGGTGGTCATTGCACCACGTGCTCATGATGCCTCGGATAGCACCTCGGCGATGGCCTCCGCGGGCGTCCTCCATCCCAGCGTCTCGCGGGCTCTGCCGGTGAGGAGGTCTTGGACGCAGACCACCTCTGCGTGGGCGGTTCCGCCCTTCTTGCGCAGCTCCACGGTCTTTTGCTCGGACCCCGTCGTGCGCCTGGGTGATCGGGGCATGCAGACTCCTGACCGGACCGCATCGGGCCCAACTTTTCGTCCGCATGCCCCTACCGCTCAAACCGAATAATGCCACTGCCTATGCAGGCAAATACTCACGCAGCAGCGTGCCGTAGTCAGCCTTCACATTGATCTCATCCCTGGCCATGATTCTAGTCAGGATCGAAAGGAGACCATCATGTCCGCTTTGACCATGGGGCTCGCGGATGCGAAGAGCAACTTCTCCCGCGTCACCGTCGAGGTGAACAGGACCAGCAGACCCGTCACGATACTGAAGAACAACAACAAGCCCTGGGTCGTCATCCAGCCCGTCAAGAGCGCAGACAGCTCCTGGACGTCGCGGTCGGCTTCATGGACGAGTACACGGACGCCCTCGAAGAGCTCGCCAGGTGAGCGCGCCCAAGATGTCCGGACACGAGTTCAAGCCCAGCCATGGCGAGCTTCTGGAGACGATTCTCGGCGTGACTGACGGCACCTTGAGCTACGGAAGGTCTCGTAAGCTGGGTGCAGAGCGCTATGGGCTAGGGGGAATGCGGGTTGCGGCTGCTCCGGCATCGTCGGCCTCACAAGGGCTCCTTTGACAACAACTGCATGGCCCCCTTTTATTCGCCGTGTCAAGGGGTCTAGGGGTAAAAGCGTTATCCTTGATAATTTGCGACCGAGATGATACATAAAAAGCAATGGCGCCACCCGCAAGAACAAGACCGATGATAATCAAGACATTCATCTGTTGTCCTCCGTTTTCTTACCCAGCAGTCTCAGCTTGAATTCCCTGATCCGGGCCGCAGATCTGCTTGTGAAGATCACGCCGAGAATAATCATTCCAAATGCAATGCCAAGGCCAAAACCATCGATGCCGTCATATGGCGTAGTCTTATCCAGCCCTAGCAATGTAATCACCAGAAAAGCGGCAAAGCCGATCAGGCCGGCGATAAACAGCCAGTGCATCCTGCGAAGCAGTCTTGCTTTTTCCTCGTTGCTGTAATCTGCAACCTGCAATACCGTATCTTTCAGTTCCTGACTCATATGCTCACTTTTCCTTTCTCCGTTCAGGATCTCACGGAGGTCAACTGTGTAGAAATCAGATAATTCGATCAGGATGTCCAGATCCGGCATATTGCTGCCGGTCTCCCACCGGGATACCGTTCTGCGCGCGACGCCAGTCCGCTCCGCGAGCTGCTCCTGCGTGAGTCCCTTTTCCTTACGAAGCTCCTGAAGGATTTTCCCAATCTTTACAAGATCCATGGTCTTATGGCCTCCTCTCTGGGTTCAGCATGCTGCAGATTTCTTTTGCATAACAGGACACAAAGTGAGCAATTACCCTATTCCAAGGATGAGACATGGCATGACTCGTTGACATTAAAGATCATTGCTTTTTGCTTTTGCTCTTGAACGCCTTGACCATAGCATCACTAAGCCCCTGAGACGGCACTTCCGTACCCATCGGTCTGGGCGGCCAGTCCGTGAACCTCCCGATTTCCCGTTTGCCGCTTCCGAGGTCACCGTAAAGACTTCCATCGACGGCACCGTCGAGAACCTCAGGGATGTCCCCCAGCTCATCAAGGATGGAGAGTTCTCAATCAGTGCTAAACCCATCACCTCCGACGAAATTCCCGAAGGCCTCGAACTCCCCGAGCAGGGCAAGGTCCCCGCTCGCCTTGTTGCCATGGCGGAGCAGCTCACGTTGAGCCTCTCAAAAGGTCGCGCATATCCCCCGTCGTCACCCTTGGGCGGCAGGGGGCTTCTGATGGTGCGGCACTATCATTTGCTCCACCACCGAGGCCTTCTTACTTGACGGAATACAGCCTCGACGTCCCCGTCGATCTTGAGGTTGTCTGGGGACAGCTTACGCTTTCGCTCAAGCACACTCCAGAGTCCCTCGATCATCAGTCTCCCCTTCAGGCAGAGAACCGTCTTGGCCGAGGTCGGTATGTCCTAGTCGCTTCGGCCTCGCTCATGCGCAGGTCGACGTACTCGCTGACGTCTACCGCGAGCAGCTTCCCGTGCTTCTCCGACGTCAGCTCGACTCTATATTTCTCCGCAGGTATGGCACCACCCTTCCCTCGTGTGGCGCCATCCCATCGAATATAAGGAGATTAATCACCAGTTTAGTGCCCTTTTCCTGGACTCTTTCAATACGTCACGTAGCCTTGGGTTGCATGGCTTCCGACCCGTGCTGCGACAGTTAATTCTAATCAGCTTTCTGATCAGCTGACTACAGGGCGGTGATTGCGGCGATTGCACCAAACAAAACGCCAAGAGCATTTGCCACCATGATAGGCCAATCCTTTTTCTTTTGAAAGAAGCCATAGCAGACCCATAGAGTGCAGTTTATTGCAGCAACCATAGGCTGCAAGAAACCACTTTTATCTCCGTGAAGGTTATTTATGATCTGAGGGAAGTAAGCTATATACATGAGCATGGCGGTGCATGTTGCTATCCACCCAACAGTTTTGAATGTTTTTTGGTTCATAGTCTATTCCAACTTTCAGCGACGACAAGATGCACAAGATGGAAACGAAACAGCAGTAAGTAGAATAAAGCCCAACTCTATATATTATTACGAAAGCTATAGCGAAGTTTCATAAAAGTAACACGGTATATGCTAATCCATTTGAAAATACCCTTTCAGCACTTGGTAGCAAATGGTAGCTTCCGGTCTCATCTATCGTGCCGCCCCAACCACTTCCTGGGAGTGCTCGAGGCGTCTCCTTTACGCTTGCCATCGGCACTACAAGCCGAGAGGACGTCTCTAGAATGCGAGATCCTCATTCGAGGACACATCGAACGTCGCCATCATCTCCGAGCCTGTGTCGTCAGGCCATTTGCGAACTGTCCTGACAGCGATTTTCGCTCCTCCTTCTGCGGGAAGCCGAATACGCCCGTGCCGATGCAGCAGAGGACAATCGAAGACAGGCTGTAATTCTTCGCCAGGACCAGGCAACTGCTGTGGCAGCTGGCGAGCTGTACGTGGGTGAAGGTCCGTGAGACTCCCGTGCGCGATGGTACCGGCCGTATGGATGACGTGCTTCGAGGGGAGGTTGTACGCGGTGGTGATCTTTACCGATTAACCCCTCGAGCAGCTCGTCCTGCGTTTTGAGCCAGTTTTCATCCGCAGGTGTCGGTGACCTGGTGTTCACTAAGGTGCGGGACGCGTTCCCCTAGCTCATTTGCGTCGTTCGCCGGAGGGGCGTGGAGCCCGCGCTCGGCACACAGCTCTGCCGCTAGATGCTCAGGCAATCCCTTCTTACGACCGGACTCCATGCTGCGCCTCCTCGTGGCCGATCAACGCCAACGCCTCGGAGAGTGCCGTGTCGATATCGGCATCGAGTAGAATCAAACGGCTGCGGATCTCAGCCGGCGTATACGCCTCCCCATAGTTGGCGCATGCGTACTTGGCCTGCGGATTGGTGCTCGTGTGCTGCCAGAAGGGATATTTGATGATGACGGGTGTGCTCATGCCCACCCCCAGCTCGAGATGGGACACCCTTCCCCACCCGTGTGCGTCCATGAAGTCACGGTAGCGCCCCGCTGCCTCGTGCCAGCCGTTATCTTCCACAAAGGTGTCGTCTGCTCGCAGGTTCATGCTCATAGGCGCCCCGCATTTGGGGCAATGGGGCACCAACCTTTCCGGTACCCGCATGCCATGCTCCTCCTCTACCATGCGCTTCACCGCCCCGTAGCTATCATAGGTGGCGTCGTGGCACGGTACGCTGCGCTGCCACAGGCCGTAGTCACCCTGTGTGTAGAACAAGCGCTCCTTGGGGAATCCTGCCAGCTGGAACCGATGGTTCACGTTAGTGGTCAGGATGAAGAGATCCTCACCGTCAAGCAGGCGCAGGAGTTTCTCGTAGGTACCCTTTGGCGCGTCTACGTAGCGGCTGTACCAGATGTGGCGACTCCAGCATGCCCATTGCTCCTTAAATGTGGGGAAGGGGAGGAAGCCGGCCGAGTACATGTCGGTGAATCCGCGCGACTTGATAAAATCGGCGAAGCGGTGACGGAAGCGCTCGTCGCCGTAGGCGAAGCCCGTGGCCATTGAGAGGCCCGAGTCGGCGCCACTCTTGCACTCGTCTGCAGTGATTTCCTGCAGAAAGCAGGGACTGAAAGCCTGTCTGTGTGAAGGGCAAGCCCGCTTTGGACGGCTTGACGTCGTAGTCGTAGTGCGAACGAATAAATATGTGACCGAAAATTATGCAGAGAACCTCAAGCGCAGGCGCAACTCCCGCAAGCACAGTAGCGACGAAAAAACTCCCTCCTCTGGGCTCTCCCGCCATTGATGCCAGAGTAGTCAGGACAGCAAATTGTGCGATGCCAGTTCCGCATAGCATAACCATCCAATGACAGGGCGGTTACGTCGTCATCGGCGGAAAGAGATAGGTGCTGGCTTCCACATGTACGGGGTATCGGGACCTACGCCCAGATGGCCATCGCGAGCGTCGCCACCGTGACCAGCGCGAGGCCCGCGAGCGCCCGCCTGGTGTAGCGCTCGCGGAGCACGGTGGCCGCGAAGCCCATGGATACGAGCGTCGAGAGCCTGTCGATGGGCACGACGACGCTCACGATGCCCTGCTGGATGGCGAGGTAGTAGCAGAGCCAGCTGGCGCCCGTGGTCACGCCCGAAAGGGCGAGGAAGGCGAGTTCGCGCCGGTCGAGCGCGGAGGGCCGCGCCTGCGGCAGCTTGTGGCGCAGGGCCACGACGAGCCAGGCCATCACGAGCACGAAGCAGGTGCGCACGGCCGTAGCGAGGTTGGAGGGCACGCCCACGATGCCGACCTTGGCGAGGATCGAGGTGAGTGCCGCGAAGACGGCCGAGCCGACCGCATAGACGAGATAGGCGCTGCCGTGTGCCGCGGCCGTCTCGGCATCCGCCGCCTGCCTGCGTTCGACCATCATGAGGGTGCCCAGCAGTATGGCCGCGGAGCAAGCGAGCTTGAGCGGCAGCGCATCCGTCTCGCCAAAGAGCGCCATGGCCAGGAGGATCGTGAGGACGGAGCTCGTCTTGTCGATGGGGACGACCTTGTTGACGTCACCCATCGAGAGCGCCTTGAAGTAGCAGATCCAGCTCGCACCGGTGGCTACGCCCGAGAGCGCGAGGAAGGCCCACGACGTGGCGCCGATGGAGCCGAGTGCCCCCGCCTGCCCCGTCAGTGCCGCCATGAGCCAGGCGAAGGCGAGCACTACGACGGTACGGATCGCCGTCGCCACGTCCGGGTCGGTCCTCCTGATGCCGAGCTTGGCGAGAACCGCCGTCACGCCCGCGAAGAGCGCCGAGCCAGCGGCAGCCAACAGCCACATGTCTGGTCATCCCCCAGGGGCCGCGATCCTGCAATCGCATCAGACTGTAGCGCCTTGGCGAGCCAAAATCCATGGCATCCCGCGGCCGCGTCGCTATGCCACCTGGTGCCTTCTGAATGACACTGCGGACAGGGGCACGCAGACGACCAGCGCCAAGCCGTAGAGCGCCGTCACGACGGCCTCCAGGTCGAGCACCACCGGTCCCAGGGCATACGAGACACCTTGGGTGAACAGCGGGCTGGGGGCCAGCGCATTCGTGGGGAACAGGTAGGACAGGCGTTCCAGCAGGTCCACGTCCCCGGTCGGGATCAGCGCGGTCATCAGCACGAGGACGACATCCACCATGAACACGGAGAGCGTCGACCTGGTCCGTGACGAGAGGGCCAGCGTGAGCGCCGCGAAACCCATCGCCATGAGGTAGGCGAGCGCGACGCCGACCGCCACCGCCTGACCCATCGTGAGGGCATATGGTGCAGTGACCGATACCAGCTGCACGGGGAGGTCTCCTCCCTCCGCGCCGAACGCCCCGAGCGCGATGCCGCAGAGGATGGCCGCGCAGAGGGCGAAGTACGCCGTCGAGAAGAGGAGCGATGCCGCGACCTTCGCCGCGACGAGCCGGCCTCGGCCGTGCCGCGTGGCCAGGATGACGGCGTCGGTGCCATCCTGGTACTCGGAGGAGAACACGGGGGCGAGCACGACGCAGATGGCTATCATGGGGAACGCCAAGAAGCCGAGGCAGTCGAGGACGTCCACCTAGCCGCCCGCGTACCCGTACGAGAGGGGCCTGCTGATCGCGGCTTGGCGGGAGGTCCAGTACGCCACCCCCGCGTCGGTGTAGTCCCAGCCGTTCCCTCCGTGGATGAGCTCTTGGTACCTTGCGTCCACGGCACCGTAGAAGTCGCCCTCCTCGTCGGACGAGAGGCCCGCAACCGTCTGGCAGGGCTCCTGCCCACGGACATGCCAGGGGGAGAGGAGGTAGGCGTAGTATTTGTTTGACATCGTCTCGAACGTGGCGGCATCGTGGCTCTCGAGCATCAGCGAGTACGCCGCCTCGTCGCTCACGTCGAGGACGTCGTCGGGCGAGACGGTTCCGAAGGCCATGGAGCGATATCCCTCAAGGTCTTCCCGGACCCTCTGTGGGGTGAGGATCCCCGCGTGCTCGGCCGCCTCGGACCGCTCGTAGGCGATCGCCTCGGTTCCCGCAAGCACCCTTCCGGCACCGGCCTGCACCCGTGTCTCCGCCACGTTGAGGGCCATGATGCCGCACATGAGGAGGGCCACACCGATGCAGGTGAGCAGCGAGACCCGGCGGGAGAGCGTCTTCTTGAGCTCGAACGCGATGAGGCTAGGCATCCTCGTCCCCCTTCCTGGCGGCGGTGGGGCCGTCTGTGTTCACATCGCTGAAGACATGCATGTAGAGGTCCTCGAGCGTCCCGGGGACCGTCCGTGCGCCCGGGAGGGGGCAGGAGTCGCTCACGATGCGCACGATGGCTCGCCCGCTGTCGTCGTACCTCACGTTGCAGACGCAGAGCCGCTCCGTGAGGGCATCCGCCTCGGCGGCGGAGGTCGCACATTCCCAGACCTTGCCGTCGACGTGCGAGACCACCTCCCGCGTGGCGCCCTGCAGGACGAAGGAGCCGTCCCTCATGACGAGCACATCGTCGGCTATGTGCTCCACGTCGGAGACGATATGGGTCGAGAGCAGGACGATCTTCCCTTGGGCGAAGCCAGCTATCAGGTTTCGGAACCGGACGCGCTCCTTGGGGTCGAGGCCCGCCGTCGGTTCGTCGAGGACGAGGATGGACGGGTCGTTGAGGACCGCCTGCGCGATACCGAGCCGCTGCCTCATTCCCCCAGAGAACGTGCGGATCCTCGCGTCGCGCACCGTACCGAGCCCGACCAGGTCGAGGAGGGACGCGCTCCTGTCCCGTGCCGCCCTCTTGTCGACGCCCTTGAGCGCCGCGAGGTAGCGCATGAAGTCCATCGCGGTGAACTCGGGGTAGTACCCGAAGTCCTGGGGCAGGTATCCCAGCATCGAGCGGTACGTTGTCCCGAGCTCCCGGACGTCCTTCCCGTCGAGCAGCAGCCTTCCCGAGGTGGGGCGCAGGATGTCGCACACCATCCGCATGAGCGTCGTCTTGCCCGCCCCGTTCACCCCGAGCAGCCCATACACCCCCGGCATCAGGCGCGCGCACACGCCGTCCACTGCCACCTTGTCCCCGAAGGACTTGGTGAGCCTGTCAATCGTCAGCTCCATCGTCTGCTCCTTGTCATCGAGTCTGGGGGATCGTCCGTCAGAGGGCGGGGGTGCCGGTCCGGTTGGGCAGGGGTGCCATGCCGTACGCGCATGCCCGCACCCAGGAGATGGCCTCCGCGAGGGACCACGCCGCGCCGATCCCGGACGCGACGCCCCAGACCCACATGGACGCCGCGTCGTAGGCCGCCGGAACGGCGGCGTACACGGCGCACGATGCCGCAGCCACGAGGGTGACCCAGGCGACGCCCGCCAGCGCCGCGTCGGTCCGACTGGATCTCATGCCGAGGGCGAGGGCGCCCGCGCACGAGAGGAGGTAGGGTGCCGCCGCCCGCACGGCAGTGATGACCGGGTCGGTCCCCGCCAGGGCGGGCGCGACCACCAGGATGCCCGTCAGGGAGAGGGCGCTTGCCATGCCGAGGACGAGCAGGCGGGCCAGCGCGACGCTCCCCGCGCCGAAGGGGCAGGAGCGTTCGAGCTCCGCCATGCCCTGCGCCCTGCTGGCGAGGAGCCAGGGCAGGCCGATGGCGGCACTCGTGGCAGCGAGCAGGCTCGTGGCCGCGGCCACGGTTCTGCCTCCCGCCCCGGAGGTGCAGACGGCGGCCATGAGGACCACCACCACGGTTTGGGCCGCCCAGGCCCGCCACCCTACGAACCGTACCTGCGCCCCCACGAAGGAGGCGAGCGCGTCGAGGCGGTCGGCCCTCCTGCAGCTGCGAGCCTCGCGCATCATCGCGCCCACGACCGCCTCGCGCCCCTCGTTGCCTGCTGGCAGACGCTCGGAGTGGTACGCCCGTCTGACCAGGCTCTCCAGGTCCCTCGTGTGCCTCATGTCCGCATCGTCTCCTCGTTCGTGGGAACGGTGGCTGCCGCGTCGTCCCCGTAGCCAGGTCCCAGGGCCTCCCCGAGTTGGGCGAGCGCCGCGTTGATCCTCCTGCGCGCGGCGAATCGCGAGATCCCGAGGACCCGTGCGACGTCCTTCACCATCAGGTCCTGCCCGTAGCGCAGCTCGACGGCTTCGCGGAGGTCCTCGGGCAGCTTCCCGAGTGCGGTGCGCACATCGAGGTGCACATCCGCCGCGGCGAAACGCCCCTCGGCGCCCCCATCCTCGATGATGGCGCCATCCAGCTCGCCGGGCTGGAACCTCCCGGACCTCGCTCGGTCGGCGCAGAGGTTCCGCGCGACGGTCAGGAGGAAGGCTATCGGCTTTCCCTCGTCCGCGTACCTCGAGCGGCTGCGCACGAGCCGGAGGAACGTCTCCTGGGCAACGTCCTGCGCATCCTGCGGCGAGTCCGTGTGGCGGCGGCAGTATGCGAGCACGCCGTCGTAGCACTCGTCGACGATGCGGCGGATGCCCGCCTCGTCGAGGGTATGGTCCTTGGCCAAGATTCGCACCTCCTACCTACTACAACGTATGGGGGCCTGGGTATGTGCGCCCGGCCACCATTTTCTTCCTGTTCTTGCCGGGCGGGAGGTTACGGTAGGGGCGTGTGGGTCATGTAAGTCAGTTGCCGAGCACCTTTTTGGGCCGATACTCGGGGGGTGCCGCCCAAAGTGCACACGCAATGCCTTTCGTGCCGCGTTTGCTCAGTTGACGGTTTTGAAAATGCGTTGCGTGCGCACTTTGAAGGGCACCCTCCGAGCACAAGGATGCCAACGCCGCACATGGCAGCACGATGGGACAGAGCCCCCCTCGAGGCATATAGGAACGTCACCCCTGGCAGAGCCCCCCTGATGGCCTCCAGGTTACGAATCCCGATGCCCTTCCTGTCATAGGTGACGAGCTCATCGGCTCACATCCTGCCCAGCTTGCGCGAGAGTGATGGCCTGTGGATGCCCAGCCGCTCCGTCAACTCCTTCTTCGTGACATCGAGCCGCATCGCCAAGATGGCCCGGAAGTATAGGTTGGGTGACGACGTGCTCATGGCTGGTGGTGGCGTCAAGAATGGTACGCTGTGGGAGGTCCTGGAGGACGAGCTGATGTGCGACATCCATGAGGCCAATCTCTCCCCAGTTCAACGGGGCCATGGGAGCGGCGCTCACCGAGAGGTCACGCACGGAGAGGGAGCAGCGGAAGGAGCGCCGGCGGTCGGGCGGAGGGCGACCGGAAGCCCAGACCCCTCAGTGTCCGCGATGCCTTCGCTTGCGCTTCTCGGCGCGCTTCTCGAAGCGCTCCTGCCTCTCGGCCTCGCGCCTTTCCCTGGCGGACGCCCTGCGCGCGGCCTTCGAGGTCTCCATCTGCTCCGAGAGCGCCTGCTGGGCCTTCGTGGATGGCCCCCTGCCCTTAAGGGCACGGGATGCCTCGCGCTGGCGGCGCTTGGGACTGCCAGGCTTCCTGGGCGCCTCGGCTTCGATGCCGTCGGTGAAGGCGAGGCGGCCCCAGCCGTCCGTGACGAGCCGGAGCACCTCCTCGTTGGACGGCTCCGCCCCGAACACCACGCGGCATGCGGATAGCCTCCCGCCCTCCACGCGCTCGAACATTCCCACCCAGAACTGGCCATCGTGGAAGACGGTCAGGGTCATGGACGCACCGACCTGTGCCATACGCTCCTCCTTTTTCCATGTGCGGGCCAAAAGGAGAAGGGACGACCTAGGAGGAAGGCTACTGGGTCCGCATGGCGGCGGATCGCTCCACGAGTACCCGACGGGAGCTCTGTTTTCATCTCCTGCCCCGTCCGACAGCGGGCTGGCTATCGGGCGGACATGCTGCGGCCCAGTCTATCCCATGCGGAGGGCGGTGTCATCCCTGAGGGATATGGCCTGTCCCTCCCCAGACGACGGCCGGTCGGGCCATTCGCGCCTGCGTGTGCCTCGAGATGAAGGCCATGCGCATGATGGACGAGACGTAGGGCGTATGTTTGAATCCATTGCACCCTTCGCGCAGGAGGTGCCACCGAGCGCCCGGCTAACGTGGTTCGGCATTGCGATGCCGCGGGAGTGGGGCGCCCTCACTCAAAGGTGGCGGCACGCCTTCCCATGACCCTCTCGGCGAGGCGCATTCCCAGGATGGCTACCGGAATGGCCAGGAGCACCATGACGCACAGCATCGGAACGTTCCGGATGACCTGTTCCACCAAGACCGCGTAGTCAGCGGACATCTCCTCGGTCGCGTCCTGCAGCGTGGCCGCCGTCGCCGTCCACCAATGCGCCGCATAGCCGTAGTAGGACAGCGCCAGCGGGATGAAGCTCAGCCTGACGCCCCGAAGCGAGCCGTAGCCCCTGACACCTCGTATGATCTCTGACAGGATGGTCAGCACAATCAGGATGATGATGAATGCCGCGTTGCCCTCGTCCATGACAAGGGCGCAGACAAGCGTGAGACCATTCAGGATCGTGGCCGCACCAAACGTGCGGATCTCCGATGCCACGACAAGGTAGGGAAAAGCGAACAGAATCGGCGCTATAGTGCCAAAGTACGCATAGCATGCGGGATGAAGCAAGCTGCTCGTGGCTCCGATCACAAAGACCATGATGTAGGCAACGACTGCCACTCCGATGTGTAGTATCCGCTTTCCCATGGTTGACCTCCCGTCTCTTGCGTCCCAAGGACACTTGACGATATGCCGTGATGGCCCGCGGTTGGGCGTGCGTCAGATTCCCAGCACCCTTTGCCTTCCTAGGAACGGCTTGCACCGTTCCATGAAGGCCATCATGCCCTTCGTCTCAGCCTGTGCCACATCGTCGGCGAAGTGCTCGTACCGGGTTCCGCCGCTATCCTGCAGGATCAGGCGGAATGCCGCGGCATGCTCGAAGACGAAGTGGATGAGCTCCCCGACCGAGTCGAGCGATTGCTGTAGGGAACGCATGATGCCCCCGCGGGACGCGATGTCCATGTACCGCTCGGCCATGCTGCCATAGAGCTCGTCAAAGCCGCTCACGCATGGCTTGACAAGTTGGTCGAACAGCTCCTCCTTGCTCCTGAAGTGCGCGTGGAACGCTCCGTTGGTCACGCCGGCCTCCCTGCAGATCCCGCGGATGGAGGTGCCTCGGAAGCCCATCCTCCCAAACTGGTCGAGCGCGGACTCCACGATGCGCTTGTGTGTCTTGTCAAAGTCGCGGGCCATGTGCGTGACTGCGCCTCCCCATGAAGCGGAACACCGTAATATTACTAAATAGTTCACTTAAGTCAACTTTTTGATGGGCATAATTGCCTCGTGGAATCTGTGGGACAGAGCCGTGGAGAGGTATTGCATGATGCTTTCCTAGGGGACGAGCGCAAGATGCACGATGGGGATGGGGCTACAGGATCTTCCGCCCTGCCCAGTCGAGGCAGGAGTTCCAGGCCGCCATTCCTTCGGGACGCGCCGGGTCGCGATCGAAGTCGTGCCCTCCCTCGTCGACGAAGAAGGTCTCGGCCGTGGGGGCCTGCGCCGCCAGCGCCGTGGCATTCTGGAAGGGCACATCCTCGTCGTCCCTGCTTGCGGCGATGAAGAGGGGAGGGAGATCCTGCTGGGCCTCGGCATCGAGGGAGAAGGCATCGAGGTTGGATGGGGTGACCGCAAGGAGCGATCCCCAGTTGCCGGTCTGACGCGCGTAGACGTAGAGGCCAAGGCGACGTTCGAGCGGAGCGGAGCTGAGCGGTTCCGTGCCCGCGAGCCTTCGGGCGGTTCGTGGTGCTACGAGGGCATAGGTGCGGCGGTAGTGGAGGGAGGGCTGGAAGAGGGCGGCGCGCATCTTTGCCAGGTTGCAGTAGCCGTAGAAGTCGATCACGCCTGCGGGGGCCTCGCCCGACTGGCCCAACTGGTGAGCGAGCATGAGGGCAAGGTAGGCGCCGGCAGAGCGGCCGCAGAGAAAGGTTCGCCCTGCCGGGAGGAGGTCGCTTGAGCTGCGAAAGACCTCCTCGACGGCATTGAGTATCGCGCCGATCTGAGCCTGGGGAGCCAGGGGATAGTCTGCCGTCACCAGGGTGAGGCCCCGCCCCAGGATGATATCGACATAGCGGCGGGGCAGGTCGTCTCGGCCGCCATAGAGAAGTCCCCCTCCGTGGAGGTAGAAGAGGGCAGCATGTCGGTCGCAGCCCGGCTGCGGCCGCTCGATCGTGATGCCGACGGGGAGTGTGGCGCCTTTCGGAAGGGTGACGTGGGTCGTCCTCGCGCTTGCACTCATTGCGGGATGTCCTCTCCCATAAGGGTCAGGAGTCGTCGGGCAATCACGAGCTGTGCCAGGGTATCCGAGTCATGGATGTCGATCCCATAGGATTCGCGGGCGCGGTTCACACGATAGCTCACGGTCTTGTGGTGCACATAGAGCTGGTCTGCCGTCTGCTGGAAGTTGAGGTTGTTGTCCGTCAGGGCCATGAGGGTGCCGAAGACGAGTGGGTTCTCGCTGCGGAGCCTCCGCAGATGGGGGTCCATGAACTGCACGAGCTTGTCATGGTCCTCGATGTTCAGTAAGATGCGGTAGATGCCCAGATCCTCGTAGCACAGGAGATGGTTGTGCCCGCGGTCGGGATCGAAGAGGCGATAGACGCCCATGACCTGGTCGTTGGCACGCTGGATGTCGTAGCGGCCGACGATGCCGGAAAGCGTTGCCAGGTAGGTGAAGTCGGGCAGGTCGGGGTTCGCGCACATGTCCTTGAGGATGCCCCTGACGGTCGACATCTTGAGTCCCTGCGCCTCGGAGGTGAGATTGCGCAGGAAGATGATGCGGTTGTTGCTCTCGTAGTAGACGACGCTGTAGTGCTGATGCTTGAGGCGCTGCCGGAGGGCATGGGGGAGCTCCGTCATCCGGGCGCCCTCCTTCGCATCGAGAATCTGGAAGCGCACAAGCAGCACCTGGTAGTAGGGCTTGCTCTCGATCGAGAGTTCCTTCAGGGACTCGTCGGTGGCGGCCTTCGTCGTGCAGCGACCCAGGAGCAGGTCATGCACGAGCGTGTTGTTGCGGCGGAAGAGCCGCTCCTCGATGGCGGACTCCTTGAGGAGCTCCATCTGCAGGAGGCTCGTGAAGCTCTCGATGGTCATCACGTCGAGCTGCGAGAGGGTCCTGCCACCCGTATGGATCAGGAAATAGGCAGGCATGCCCTCGGTCGTCGGAATCATGACGGCCAGAGCCTCCCGTCCCTGTTCCGTTGCCGTGTCAAAGGAGGCATGGTAGTAATGAAAGGTCTGGTAGTGGCCGCGGTGGAGTTCCTTGAGGCTCAGGTTCTCGAGGCTGACCGCCCGGGGCGAGGTCGAGATGCAGGTGCCTGAGGAACGTCCGTAGTAGGAGCAGTCCATGCCGATCGACTTCTTGGCCTGGTCCAGGATCACATGGATGCTCGGCTGCTCAAGCGCCAGCTTCATGGTCCGCTGGTGGATGCTGAAGAAGCGGTTCAGGAGCATCAGGTTGGTGTCGAGGGCAGAGCCCATCACATCGGCAAGGATGCTCTCGTATTTCGTCTCCGTGGCAAGCTGGATGAGGGGGATGTCTGCCCGGTCGCAGCAGGCCACCACGTCCCCAGGTGCCTCGGCGTAGAGGCGTCCTGGCTTGAAGGCGATGCCTGCGGGCTCCACGGCCACAAGCCTCTGGAGAAAGCGCGTGCGCTCCTCGAGGGAGAGTGGCTCCAGGGCGAAGAAGCTGGTCACGAGAAAGATGCCCCTGCGGCCCCAGCGCTCGATGTCGGCCGCCTCCATTACCATCGCATTGCTGATGGTGCGGCCAAGCCCCCCTTCACCGGCAATGACCTCAGCACCTTCGAAGCTCGCCAGGTCGAGCACAGAGCGAGCGGTGAGCGTCTCTTCCTTGATCTGTATGCGGGGCCTTGTCATCGTTATCTCCTTGGAAGACAAAGATATCGCATGCAGAGCCGGAGATGTTTATCTCTGATAGATAAGTCTGGTAAGAGGTGCTATCTATCCAGCGGTATAGATCATCGCCAGGGGGGGAGCCACGCTAGATTGGCAGCCTATAATGGGTTCGTAGTCTCGGACCTTGGGAGGGTTGGCATGCGTGTCGCACTGCTGGAGCCGCTTGGCGTATCTGAGGAGACGGTCTCAAAGCTCAGTGCCCCCATCCGTGGGCGGGGCCATGAGTTTGTGTATTTCGACCAGAGGACGACCGATGTGGGGGAACTCGCGAAGAGGAGCGCAGGCGCCGATGTCGTGATGATTGCGAACAACCCCTACCCCGCTTCCGTCGTAGGGGGTGCCGACGCCCTCAAGATGATTGCCGTGGCCTTCACGGGCATCGACCACGTCGGTCTCGACGCCTGCAGGCAGCGGGGTGTGGTGGTTTGCAACTGCGCGGGCTACTCCGATGTGAGCGTGGCCGAGTTGACCTTGGGTCTCACGATCGACGTCCTGCGTCTCGTGGCTGAGGGAGACGCGGCCGTACGCTCTGGGAAGACCTCGTCGGGACTCACGGGTCGCGAGATTGCCGGCAAGGTCGTCGGCATCGTCGGCACCGGCCATATCGGCACCCAGGCGGGCCGACTCTTTGCCGCCTTCGGTGCCCATGTCCTAGGCTATGCGCGCCACGAGAATCCGGAAGCGACGAGGGCGGGCATCGAGTATGTGAGCGATCTTGACGAGCTGCTCGCGGCAAGTGACATCGTGAGCCTGCATCTGCCGAGCAATGCCTCGACGCACAGGATGTTTACGACAGGGAAGTTCGCCCTGATGCCGGAAGGCTCGGTCTTCATAAACTGTGCCCGTGGCGCCATCGTGGACAACGACGCCCTGGCCGCTGCCCTGAACAGGGGGCATCTGGCTGGTGCAGGCGTGGACGTCTTCGATATGGAGCCGCCCCTGCCGGAGGACTATGCGCTCCTCCATGCCAAGCATGCGGTGCTGACCCCGCATGTGGCCTTCCTCACCGAGGAGGCGATGGAGCGCCGCGCTCGGATCGAGTTCGACAACGTGATCGCCTGGCTCGATGGAAAGCCGGAGAATGTCTGCGAACTCTAGAGGCTGAAGGACTGCAGGCACGAGGAGGCGCGCCTTGCTGCAAGAAGCGGGAGCGGCGTGCTACGGCTACCAGACTTCCCTGTGGATGCGGCCACGGGGAAGCTCATCTAGGGCGTGGGACGCGGGCTCCTTGGCGGAATGGCCGAGGACCAGCAGCGCCTCGAGCTCCATCTGGTTGGGGAAGCCGAGGCGTTCCCTGAGGAATGCCATGGTCGAGACACCCTCCTTCTCGGAAGGGCGCAGGCGCACCTGCAGCCAGCAGCTGCCAAGGCCCAAGCTAAAGGCCATGAGATGCATGTTCTCGAGGGCGACCGAACTGTCCTCGATGCAGGTATCTGACTTCGTGGTGTCGCCGAGGACGGCGATTGCGGCGGTCGCGGTCTCTAGCATCGCAGGTCCACCCCTGCGACAGCCGATCAGGCCATGGATATGGTCAGGGTCTTGGATTGTGATGAAGTGCCAGGGGCGGATGCCCTTGCCGGTGGGAGCCAACATGCCGGCCTCCACAATCTGTCTGATCTCATCGTCACTCACAGGCTCGCCGGTGAACTGGCGGACGCTTCTGCGTGCCAGGAAGGTGTCCATGAGGCTCATGGTGGATCCTTTCCGTTGGGGGGTGGCTCGATGTTGTGTTCTGTATAGCGCAATCTGTTGGGCGGCGCACTGTCTGGCAGGATAGATTCTGGTAAAAGCTGAAGGGTCTGTCACTGCAGGCGCCGCGCTCCTGATGCCGTTCGGGCCCTGCGGGTTGAGCATGTTCCCGCGGACGGTCGGCCCTTCGACGCTCGCCGGCGGGAAGCTGCCGCTCAGCGGGTTGGCTCCCTGCGAGGCTGTGTGCAGGACCGTGATCTTACTAAGTCTACCTGCACATCTACAGCACAGGAAAGCGAAGAGCCCTTTTTTGTCCCCCGAGGATAAGCTGGTGGTGTGACCTCCGAATGATACTTGCCGCGTCAAGGGGAATCGGTAAGGCACGCCTCCGCTCCCTATTGAGATGTTCCAAATCCAGATACGTCTCGTATCGCTGTCCAGTCTCGTATCGCTGTCCAAGGGAGTGCACTGATGAGCGTTTCCGTACAGGATGTCTCCAAGACTATCGATTGGCTCGCACAGTATGGCTACCAGGGCGAGGATCAGGGTATGGTGCGTCTGCTTTACACGCCCGAGTGGCGTGCCGCGCAGAGTGCGCTCAAGGAGAGGTTCGAGCAGGCGGGCATGGCCGTAAGGTTCGATGCGGTGGGCAATCTCAAGGGCACCTTCGCCGGGTCCGATTCGGACGCCGGCATCGTTGCTTCGGGCTCCCATGTGGATACGGTCGTGAACGGGGGCAAGCTCGATGGTGCCCTCGGTATCGAGGCCGCCCTCCTTGCGACGATGGACCTCGTCGCGACCCATGGCCAGCCGAAGAAGGGGCTTGCCGTCATCAGCATGGCGGAAGAGGAGGGGAGCCGCTTTCCCTATGTCTTCTGGGGTAGTAAGAACCTCTTCGACCTCGAGGACAATGCCCAGATGACAGACATTATGGATAAGGATGGTGTGAGGTTCGTCGATGCGATGCATGAGTGTGGATTCGACTTCAACCGTGGACATGACCCCTTGATGGACGGAGTTACGAACTGGCTCGAGCTCCATATCGAACAGGGCAACACCCTCGAGATGGAAGGAAGGCAGGTAGGCATCGTCCACGGCATCGTGGGCCAACGCCGCTATGACATCCATCTCAAAGGCGAGGCGAACCATGCCGGCACGACGATGATGCGCTATCGCCATGATGTGGTGCAGGCCTATGCGAAGGTCGTCTCCCAGTCTATCGAGAAGGCAAGGGCCGCAGGGGATCCACTCGTCCTCACCTTCGGCAAGGTCGAGGTCAGGCCCAATGTCGTGAATGTCGTGCCGGGCGAGATGACCTTCACGATGGACTGTCGCCATACGGACAAGGACTTCCTGGTGAGCTTCTCGGATGGTATCGTCTCCGACATGCGCGCCATCTGTGCCGACATGGGAATCGAGATCGAGGTCGACAACTGGATGGACGAAGACCCGGTGCCTATGGATGATGGGATGATCTCTGTCATCCAGAGAGTCTGTCAGGAGCGGGGTCTCAATGCCCTCGACATGCATTCCGGCGCCGGTCATGATTCTCAGATTATCGCGAGGTACATTCCGTCCGGAATGATCTTCGTTCCCTCCATCAGGGGTGTCAGCCACAATCCGGCAGAAGCCACGAAGATGGAGGACATCAAGGAGGGCATCGATGCCCTCGAGGCCACTCTCTACGCGCTTGCGTACTGATGGCCTTTGGCTGGCGGCAAGGAGGCGAGGCTGCTATGACATTCGAGGATCAGATCATCACGGCAGCTGTGGTGCAGAAGCTCGAGGGGCGGGGCTACAACGACGATATCCTGCCCAAGCAGACATCGGAGCGCACGATGGGTGCCAGGAACTTCTTCACGCTGTGGATGGGGTCGGTGCATAACGTTCCAAACTACAATGCGGTGGCCGGCTTCCTCTTCCCCGTGGCGGGTGGCCTCGTGCTCGGCCTGCCTCCGATGGGCGTGATGCTCGCAGTCGCCTTGGCCGGCGCCATAGTCACGGCATTCATGGTGTCCAATGGCGTGGCAGGGTCGAAGTATGGCATCCCCTTCGCGATTTGTCTGCGTTCGACCTATGGCAACCTGGGTGCCAAGCTGCCCGGGTTCCTGCGCGGCTGCGTTGCCGCCATCGGCTGGTTTGCCGTACAGACCTATCTGGGCTCCAAGGCGCTCTACATCATCCTCGTGAGGCTCTTCCCCGCCTTTGCCGATATTGCACCCGGTGTCGATATTCTGGGCATCAGTGTACCAGGGCTCGTTGCGTTCATGGTGTTCTGGCTTGCGAACGTCGCAATTGGCATCGGTGGGGGTAGCGTTCTCAATAAGTTCACCGCCATCTTGAGTCCCCTCATCTATGTACTCGTGATTGGCATGACCGTCTGGGCTGTCGGAGCCGCCGGTGGTATGGAAGGCATCCTTTCCTATCAGGTCGTGACCACAGGTGCCGTGAACCCCGTCTTTGCCTACTTCGTTATATTCAGCTCGGTATTGGCTGTCTGGGCAGCACCTGGAGCGAGTGTCTCGGACTTCACTCGTGATGCGACATCGACCAGGGCGCAGGCGAAGGGACAGGCGTTTGGCCTTGTCGTAGGCTATGTGGTCTTTGCCATCTGCTCTGTCATCATCATGGTTGGCGGTTCCATCCATGATGGCGTCCAGTATCTCGACATTCTTGAGCTCATCGGCAACTGGAGCTCGAGCCCGGCTGTCATCTTTGCAATGCTGTGCTTTCTGCTCTCCACCATCTCGACCAACGCAACGGGCAACGTCATTCCGGCTGCCTTGCAGCTCTCGGCCCTCCTTCCTGACAGGATTGACTACCGCAGGGGCATCCTCATCGCCAGTCTCGTGAGCGTCGCGATTCTGCCTTGGAAGCTCATGGAGGGCGGCGGCATTGCGACCTTCCTCAATACGATTGGTGCCGTGCTCGGCCCTGTGGCGGGCTGTATGATGGCAAACTTCTATCTTGTGAGAAGGCAGCGGCTCGATCTCAACCAACTCTATATGAATCCAGCTGCCGACAACACAGGCAACCCATACTTCGGCCTCAAGAAATCGGCCTATGCCGCGACGCTCATGGCTCTCATCCTCTGCCTTCTCGGTCATTTCATACCGGCGCTCTCGTCTCTCTCGAACATTTCCTGGTTCGTCGGCTTCCTCTCGGCAGCCATCCTCTATGTCCTGCTTGAGCGGCTGGAAAGAAAGGTTTGAGTCCTGTCTCGCTTCTACCTGTCTTGGGTGCGATCCGGACGCATCCAGGCTGAACCGACTTGCGGCGCCATGGCTCCGTCTGCAAGCGTTCGTGTACGTGCCGAATAACCCCTCTGATTGAAAGGACTCCTCATGACTAATGATTGTGTTATCAGGCATGGTACGGTCATCCTCGAGGGCGGTGAGGTCATCTGCGACGTCGCCGTGAAGGATGGGAAGATCTCCCAGATTGGCCAAGACCTTGCGGGTGCCGAGACCATCGACGCCAGTGGGCTGGTCGTCTCGCCGGGCATGGTCGACGGGCACGCCCATATCACGAGCATGGGTGGTGGCTACCGCGATGAGTGGGAGGGCTATGAGACGGGCACGGCGGCCTGTGCCAAGGGAGGCATCACCACAATCGTCGAGATGCCGCTAAACCAGATCCCCTCCACGACCGACGGGTCATCGCTTCAGGCCAAGTATGACTCCGGCAAGAATCAACTCCGCGTGGACGACGCTTCGCTCGGAGGCTTGGTTCCCTTCAACCTCGGCGGTGGCATCCAAGAGCTTGATGAGGGCGGCGTCTGCGGATACAAGTGCTTCCTTGCCACCTGTGGCGACCGTAGCATCGAGGGTGACTTCCAGAATGTCGACGACTACTCCCTCTACGAGGGCATGCGGCAGATTGCGAAGACTGGCAAGGTGCTGAGCATACACTGCGAGAATGCTGCGGTCACCGATACCCTGGGGGAGAGGGCAGTCGCAGCAGGCGCCCACACGCTCAAGGAGTTCGTGGAATCCCGTCCAGTCCTCACTGAGGTGGAGGCGGTGCGCCGTGCCATCTTCTTTGCCAAGGTGACGGGATGCCGCATCAACATCTGCCACTGCACCTGCTTCGAGGCGGTCGAGGAGGTTATTCGTGCCCGCGAAGAGGGGGTCGATGTGACCTGCGAAACCTGCCCGCACTATCTCTACTTCACGACTGACGAGCTCGATGCGATCGGTGCCACGACCAAATGTACGCCACCGATTCGTGACAAGGCCGAGCAGGAGGGGCTTTGGAGGCACTTGTTCGATGGTGGACTCTCGATGGTCGTCTCCGACCACTCGCCTTGCACGCCTGACCTTAAGGACAAGGCGAACCCCTTCGATGCCTGGGGTGGTGTCTCGAGCATCCAGACCTGCATGGACGTCATGTTCGACGAGGGCGTCCAGAAGCGTGGCATGAGCCTCGAACGCTTTGCTCAAGTCATGGCGGCGGACGCGGCCGACCGCTTCGGGCTCACGCAAAAGGGGCGCATCACGGTGGGCAAGGATGCCGACCTTTGCCTCATCAAGCCGAACTCTCCCCATACCCTGAAGGCCGAGGACCTGGAGTATCGCAACAAGATCAGCCCTTGGATCGGTCGTACGATCGGCTGCCAGGTAGTTCGCACCATTCTACGCGGCACGACCACCTATAGCCTCGAGGGGGGCGTGACCTCCTCCCACGACGGAACATTCATCCTCGTGTAGTCTGACAGACGGTCTGAGAACCTGTTCCACCAAGGCCGGGGCTCTTGGGGCCCCGGCCTTGCAAGGCCAAGGAGAGTTTCGATATGTCATCATCCGCAAAGCCTGCTGCCTCTAGCTGGAAGCGCCTTGTTATCGTCCTGGCGCTGGGTTGGGTCGTCATCTGGATATCCCGGATGATGTTCACGCCAATCTACCCGGTTCTGAGCGACTTCTTCGGCGGTGTCAGCAACACGCAGCTCGGTGCCATTTCGAGCCTCTATTTCTTGGGCTACGTGGTGATGCAGATACCCTCGGGCATCCTGGTCGACCATTTTGGCATGAGACAGGTCATCGTGCCCGGCTTCATCGTCTTCATGGCGGGCGTTGCCGTCATGGCGACAGCGACCACGCTCCCTGTGCTCTATGTAGGGTCCATCATCTCGGGTGCAGGTTGTGGCACCTTCTACGGCATTGCCTATACGATCACGAACGTCTTCGTCCCGAAGGACAAGAAGAGCCTTGCCACCGCAATCGTGAACAGTGGCACCGCTATCGGCTCAGGCGTAGGACTTGTCTCGGCGAGCCTCCTTGTGGGGACGCACATCGTCTCCTGGCAGGCGCTAGTCGCCTTCACGGGGTTCCTTGCCCTCATCATGGCCCTCGTCTTTGCACGGGCTCTGCCGGGGCGCATCTGCGAGATCGATGCGGAAGAGGAGGAACTCGCCGAAGGGGAGGAGACAGGACGCGTCGGGGGCCTGAGGAGACTCTTCCGTCCCCAGATGGTCGCCGCCTACATCGTCTACTTCTCGGCGCTCTATGCGTACTATCTGATCAGCACCTGGCTCCCGAACTTCCTCGAGACCGAGCGAGGCTTTGCCAACTCCTTCACGGGCATCGTGAGCTCGCTCGTCTTCTTTGCGAGCATACCGGGAGCACTCGTCCTCAGCCGGCTTGCCGATAGGATACCACAGAGTAAGGTCGCGCTCATCGTCCTTCTCCAGGCCGCTGCCGCCATCACCCTCTTCCTGATGGTGCAGCCCTTCCCGAGGCCCCTGATAGTCGCCTCCATCGTGCTCTATGGGCTTCTGGGTAAGCTCACGGTCGAGCCTATCATCATCAGCTGGCTCGGGGACTTCGCCCCGAAGGGTAGCGTCACGACGACCTTTGGCGTCTTCAATTTCTCCGGCATGAGCGCTTCGGTCTTTGCGCCGGCAGTGACCGGATCTCTGACCGACTCCTTCGGCTCGAGCGTCTATGGCTACTACCTCGCTATCGTTATCGTGGTCGTCTTCACGGCTTCCTTCCTGGCGATCGGCCGTCACGGTACGGGAGCGGTCTCTACGATCCGCCGATGATGTGTCCCCAGCCGAGGGCACGACAGGAGTAGGGGTCTCGCGAATCCCCTCTGCAGCGACAGAGTGCCTGCGGCAGCTCCGGCGTGCCTGTCAGACAAGGATAGCTTGGGGCGGAAAAGAATCCATAATCTTATCCATAGGAGATAAGTCACCCAGCTAGGTAGACACGTACTATGGACTTGCCACGAAGGATAGGGGACATTCATTCTGCGAAACGCCTGGATAGGGTATCCAGGCATCCGAGCCGAGGAGAATCTCATGAGCTACATCAATAACGTTACTGGCTACCGCAAGGATATTCTCGAGACCCGTTCCGAGGTGCACAAGGGCGCCTGGGCCCTCATCGAGCCTGACGGCATCGTCAAGAACGTGATCCCGGGCTTTGTGGACTGTGACACCACCATCCTCGGGTCCCCCCGTCTCGGGGCGTCGTTCGTCGACTACGTCGTGACCGTCCACGCCGGCGGTGGCTGTGAGGCCGGCTTTGGCACCGAGGGCGTCGAGGTGTTCCTCTATGTCTTCAACGGACATATGGAGATTGGCAACGAAGAGAGGCGAGAGACCGTCACCGATGGCGGTTACATCTTCTGCCCCGCCGGCACCAGGCTCACCTTCAAGAACGTTGGCGACGAGGACGCCTTCTGCTTTCTCTACAAGCGCGTCTACGAGCCGCTTGAGGGCCATGAGGCCCACACGGTCCTCGCGAACATCAACGATGTGGACTGGGCCGATTACGAGGGCATGACGGACGTCCGCTGCAAGGACTTCCTGCCCTCCGCAAATGACCTCGGCTTCGACATGAACATGCACATCCTCTCCTTCAAGCCGGGTGCCTGCCATGGCTACATCGAGACTCACTACCAGGAGCACGGCGCCTACGTCTACTCCGGCGAGGGCATGTACGTCCTAGGCGACAAGTGGGTGCCCATCAAGAAGGGCGACTACCTCTACATGGATTCCTATGTGCCCCAGGCCTGCTACGCCATGGGCCGTGGAGAGGAGTTCGCCTACATCTACTCCAAGGACTGCAACCGCGACCCTGAGCTCTGAGGTCGCTCCGATTGAGTGGGGATTGCCCATGCTGAGTACCGTCATCAAGAGGAACAGCTACCAGGACTCCATCAACCTGATGCTGCTCACCAATGCGCTCAATGCGCTGCCCGGTGTCACGAAGAGTCAGATCATGATGGGCACCGATGCCAACAAGGACATCCTCGAGGGTGCGGGCCTCCTGACCGACGAGGCGGCGGCAGCCTCACCCTCCGACATGGTCATCGTCGTCGACTCCGAGCGCGAGGAGACGGTGGGTGAGGTCCTGGCCGAGACCGAGCGCTTCCTCTCTGACCTTTCCGTGAGGGGGGATGCCTCCCAGCTCGCCGAGGTGGAGAGCTGGGACGAGGCCCTTGGGGCCATGCCCGACGCAAACCTCGCCCTCTTCTCCACGCCGGGCGAGTACACCGCGCCCGAGATCGGGCATGCCCTCGACCTCGGTCTCAACGTCTTCTCGTTCACGGACAACATCAGCCTCGCCGACGAGGCGAGCCTGAAGCGGAAGGCACATGAGAAGGGCCTCATGCTCATGGGTCCCGATTGCGGCACCGGCATCATCAGCTCGACTCCCATCGCCTTCACGAACGTGGTCAGGCCCGGCCGCATCGGCATCGTGGGCGCCTCCGGCACGGGCATCCAGGAGGTCACCTGCATCATCGACCGCCTGGGCGAAGGCGTGACCCATGCCATCGGCACGGGCGGGCGCGACCTTTCCGGCGCCGTGGGCGCCATCACCGTCATGGATGGCATCTCTGCCCTCGAGCATGATAGGGAGGTCAAGGTCATCTGCGTCATCTCCAAGCCACCCGCGCGGGAGGTCCGTGACAGGGTGGTTGACCTCCTTGAGCGCTGCACCAAGCCAGTCGTGGCCATATTTCTGGGTGAGAGGCCGGAGCACCATCTCGGCAGGGTCTATCTGGCCCACACCCTCGAGGAGACAGCCAGGATCGCGGTCGACCTCGCAGAGGGAAGGCCGGTCAAGAGGAACTACCTCGAGCCGCTCGGCTTTACGTGCAAGGACCCACTCCCCGAGGGCAGGACCGTGGTCGGCCTCTATTCGGGCGGCACCCTGGCGAATGAGGCAGGCATGCTCGTCTCCGAGGCGCTGGACCTCGGTGGCGTCGTGAAGGAGGACGGCTACATCCTCCATGCGAGTGGCTACGACGTGATCGACCTCGGCGACGACGTCTATACCCAGGGTCGTCCGCACCCCATGATCGACCCCGATGTCCGCATCGACCACATCCGGAAGTACGCCCGCAGTCCGCGTGCCGGCGTCATCCTCTTCGACGTGATGCTTGGCTATGGCTGCCATCCTGACATGGCGGGGGCCCTGGCTCCCGTGATTCGCGAAGAGCTCTCCGTCGCCCGCAAGGAAGGCCGCGAACTTCACTTCGTGGGCTCGGTCACCGGTACCGAGGCAGATCCGCAGGACTACCAGAAATCCTTTGCGGAACTCCGTGCCGTGGGTGTCCATATGGAGACCTCCAACGCCCGTGCCGTCCGCTATGCCCTGGAGCTCAAGGGCGTCCACCTCATCGAGGCGGACCGCACTTCCGTCCCCTATGAGCCGAGCTGCAAGGATCCAGTTCCCGAGCCCTCCGAGTCCGTACGCGAGCTTCTCGATGCCAAGCCTCGCATCATCAATGTGGGTGTCGAGTCCTTCAATGACTCCCTGCGTGCCTGCGGTGCGAGGTCCGTCCAGTACAGCTGGAAGCCTATGGCTGGCGGCGACAGGCACCTGATCCATCTCCTTCAGGGGCTCAGCGAACACGAGGAGGAGATCGACGAGGCAAACGACGTCGTGATTGGCCGCTTGCGTGACTCGCAGCCCTTCCTCGTGGATGTGGTGCCTGCCAAGGGCGAGATTCCCGAGCTTGCGGGCAGGGTCATCCTTCATGCGGGTCCCCCGATCGAGTACACCCACATGTCCGACCCCATGCAGGGTTCCTGCGTTGGCGCCGTCCTCTTCGAGGGCTGGGCAGACAGCGAGGAAGATGCCCGAAGGCTCCTCGAATCCGGGGAGGTTGCCTTCAAGCCCTGCCACTCCGCGCACGCCGTCGGTCCCATGGGTGGCATCACGACGGGTGGCATGGCGGTGCTCAAGGTCGTGAACAAGGTCGACGGCACCGTGGGCTTCTGCACCATGAACGAGGGAATCGGCAAGGTCCTGCGCTTTGGTGCCTACGACCAGGAGGTCATCGACCGTCTGCACTGGATGGCGGACGTCCTTGCCCCCGTGCTCTCGGCGGCGATCTGCTCGGTTCCAGGCGGCCTCAACATCAATCCTATGATCGCCAAGGCCATCACGATGGGAGACGAGTTTCACCAGCGCAACATCGCCGCGTCCCTTGTCTTCCTCAAGACTGTCGCACCGCTCATCACCGTGCTTGATTGGGACCAGGGAGAGAAGCAGGACGTCATCCAGTTCCTTGCCGACACCGACCAGTTCTTCCTGAACATCATGATGGCGGCGGGCAAGTCGATGGTGGACTACGCCCGCAAGTACGAGCATGGCTGCGTCGTCACGACGATGGCGAGAAACGGCGAGAGCTTTGGCATCAGGATTGCCGGCATGGGGGACGAGTGGTTCTGTGCGCCCGTCAACACGCCCCAGGGCCTCTACTTCACCGGCTACTCTGCCGAAGATGCGAATCCCGACATCGGCGACTCCGCCATCACTGAGACCGTCGGTGTGGGTGCGATGGCGATGATCGCCGCCCCGGGCGTCACCCGCTTCGTCGGTGCCGGTGGCTTCGAGGACGCCATCCGCTATTCCAAGGAGGGCGAGAGGATCTGCATCGCCCACAATCCCAATTGGACGATTCCTACCTGGGACTTCAAGGGCACGAACCTCGGCATCGACATCCGCAAGGTCGTGGCGACCGGCATCACGCCGACCATCAATACCGGCATTGCGAACAAGAGGGCCGGCCTTGGCCAGATCGGTGCCGGTACGGTCCTTGCCCCCATGGGCTGCTTCACCAAGGCGCTCGAGGCCTATGCGGCAAAGCATGGCATCGAGTAGGCAGGGGACAGCCATGGGGACACAGGCGCGAATCTCCTCCTCCCTTGTCCCCCTAGGGGGGGATTCGCTTGCCGGCGTGGTCGTGCAGGCCTTTGCCCATGGAATGGACGTCCAGCCCGATCAGGGTCGGCTCTTCTACGTCGGCGGGCATGACAGGCCCCTCTCCTGCATTGGCCTCCAGCTCCCCCAAGGACAGACCGGCCTGCTTCTTGACCGGGCCCGTATCGGTGATGAGGTGCGCATAACCTCGCGGGGACTCTTCCTGACACGTGGCAGCCGTCCGCTCCTGCGCCTTGTCTGGACGGAGCTGGAGACGGTCCGCCTCTCCCTCACGTCCCAACTCTCCCCGGAGGGGCGCAGGCGCGTGGCTTCGGCCGTCGCGCACGCTGATCCCCCACTTTCCCCAGGGCTCGCCATCGACACAAGCCTGCTTGCTGCCCTGCGGGGTCTGGCAGTGGGGGAGGCCGCCAGGGAGGATGCCATCTTCTGGCTTCTTGGCCGGGGGCTGGGCCTCACCCCCTCGGGAGATGACATCCTCTCCGGTTTTGGCCTGGGCCTTCGTGCCCGGGGGGACGAAGGGGACCTTGCCGCCTTTGCAGGTGCGCTCCAGCGCATGCTCCTCATCCGGCACACCACGCCCGTAAGCGAGGCCTACCTGGCGGCGATGCTCGAAGGTACCTGCAACGAGGGATTTCTCGAGCTTCTTGAGGCGGCACAGGAAGGGAGGCCGCTCGAGGGTGCCCTTGCGGGGGCCAGGTCCTACGGCCATACCTCGGGGGACGATATGCTTCTTGGTCTCTATGCCGCATTCGCACGTCGGGCCCCCTCCCCCTCCTTGTGGGGATGGGGCAACAGCCTCTGGCGTCACACCGTCATCGGCAAGAACGGAGGAGCCCATGCCTACGACGCACCCCGAGCGCATCGTGATCGCCCTCGGCGGCAATGCCATCCTGACGGATGACCCCTCGGCAGAGGCGCAGATCAGGGCGCTTCAGAGGACCTGCGCCCACATCGTCCCCCTGGTTCGGGAGGGCAAGGAGATAGTCATCACACACGGCAATGGCCCCCAGGTGGGAAACCTGCTCCTGCAGCAGGAGACGGGCTCCTCTGCCAGGAGCCCCGCCATGCCGCTCGACACCTGTGTCGCAATGACGCAGGGATCGATCGGCTACTGGACCGTGCTGGCACTCAAGACCGAGCTCAAGCGGGCGGGCCTCGACCACAGGGTCGACGTGCTCATGACAACGACGTCGGTTGCGGCGGACGATCCGGCCTTCAGGCACCCGACCAAGCCGATAGGTCCCTTCCTCACCGAGGAGGACGCAAAGGCACAGGCGGCGATTGATGGCTGCACCTACATAGAGGACGCAGGCCGTGGCTGGCGTAAGGTCGTGCCCTCGCCCCAACCGCTCGACGTGCCCGGCTCCGCCTGCGTCCCGGCGCTTGTCAAGCGTGGCGACATCGTGGTCTGCGTCGGAGGCGGCGGCATCCCGGTCGTCGAGACCGAAGACGGCTTCCGCGGCGTCGAGGGTGTCATCGACAAGGATCTCACGGCAGAGAAGCTCGCTGAGATCGTGGATGCAGACAATCTCGTGATCTGCACGGGCGTGGACAATGTCTGCATCGACTTCAACAGGCCGACCCAGCGTGCCTTGGGCGAGGTCTCCGTTCCGGAGCTTGAGCGCTACATCGATGAGGGCCAGTTCCCACAGGGGAGCATGCTTCCCAAGGTCGAGGCCTGCATCCGCTTCGTCGAGTCCGGTGCGGGTCGCGCGGCCACGATCACCTCGCTCGGTCGCCTGCGTGACCTGAGTCAGGGCGCCGGCACCCGTATCGTACGATAGTCACCATCTTGAGAGAAAGGACCTGACATGCTCGTTGCACGTGAGGAGCTCAAGCGGCTCATGAAGGGGAAGTTCATGGTGGCAGGCCTCCATGAGGGGCATGCTGACGAGATGGCAGAGGTGCTCACCTGGTCGAGCGAACGGGGTCTTCACAGCCACGGAGAGGTGCGTGTCGAGTACTACGCCGAGCGCATCTCCAAGGGTGGTATCACGATAGACCCAAGATGGGACTGGGAGCAGACGGGTCCCTGCTCGGGCATCCTCGATGCGGACAATGGCTGCGGCTATCCCTTTGCGATCCTAGGCCTCAAGAAGGCCATGGAGCTCGCACGGGAGCATGGCCTCGGCGTCGTGGGCGTGAAGAACATCTCCCACTCGGGAGCCTTGGGATACTACACCGAGATGGCAGCGAAGAGCGACCTCTGCTGTCTCACGATGTGTCAGTCCGACCCGATGGTCATTCCGTATGGTGGCGCGGAACCCTTCTATGGCACGAATCCGATCGCCTTCGGCGCTCCGACGGCAGACGAGCGCTTCGTGAACTTCGACATGGCGACGACGGTGCAGGCATGGGGGAAGATCCTCGATGCCAAGAGCGCCGGTCGCCCCATCCCCGATGACTGGGCCGTCGATGCGGATGGCAAGCCGACGACCGACCCCCACAAGGTCAATGCCCTGCGTGCCATTGCGGGTCCCAAGGGCTACGGCCTGATGATGGTCGTCGACATCCTCTCCGGCATCCTTCTGGGCATGCCCTCCGGCAAGAACGTCTCCTCGATGTACCACGACCTGTCTGAGGGCAGGAACCTGGGCCATCTCCACATCGTGATCGACCCGTCCCGCTTCTGCGGCCTGGACGAGTTCAAGCGCCATATGTCCCAGACTCTGGATGAGCTGGCTGCCGTGAGGCCGGGCCCGGGCTTCGACAAGGTCTACTATCCTGGCGAGCGGGCGCTCATCCGCAAGGCCAAGTGCGATGCAGTGGGTGGCATCGAGGTCGTGGACGACATCTATGACTACCTCATCTCCGACAAGCTCTACATCCACAGCTGGGACCACAGGAACCGTTTCGCCGAGTAGGGCACAGGCAGGCAGGAGGATTCCGAGACGTGTGCCACGGGCACCGGCACTCACGGGAATGCCTGTTTTCAGGTGGTCATGGGTGCCAAGGTGTCCAGGGTGTTCGAGGCGCTGATGCCCCTGCTCGACCCCTCCTGACGCACGGCACGGAGAAGGACGGCTCCGGTGCCCCCACGGTACGGGACTACCGCGGCTGGGGCGACAGGATCCTCTCGACCGTCGCCAGGATGTTCACGCCCCTCATGCCCGCCATCGCGGCGGCTGGCCTCGTCAAGGGCGTCCTCACGGCCGTCTCGCTGATCTTCAAGCAGCGGGGCATCGACATCACCACCAACGACACCTATGTGCTGCTGTATGCCGCCGGCCAGGTCATCTTCTACTTCCTGCCCATCTTCCTGGGCTATACGGCGGCCAAGGCGCTCAGGTGCAACGAGATCATCGCCATGGTCCTCGGGGCCTTCCTCCGCTATCCGCAGGTCGACAAGCCCATCCAGGATGTGGGAACGGCGACGACGATCTATGGCATCCCCGGCGTCAAGGCGACGTGGACGATCGGCGAGTCCACCAAGGTCTTCAGCTACACCGAATCCGTCATTCCCATCCTGCTCGCCTTTGCGGGCGCCGCCAACTTCGCGCAGGGCGGTGCAGCCCCCGGTGTGTGGCTCAAGACCAAGAGCGAGGAGATGAGGGGCGTCTCCCTGTCCGTCATGATCTCCGCCGTGCTCGTGGGCATCACCGAGCCTGCCATCTACGGCTGCAACCTGCGCTTCAAGTGGCCCATGGCCTGCGCCATCATAGCTGGTGCCGTGGGTGGGGCCATCATGGGCTTCGGCAACGTCTTTGGCGACGCCTTCGCCACCAACGGTGTGCTGACCATCTTCACGTACGCCTCCTTTGGTATCGCACAGTTCGTGTTCTACCTGGTCGGATGCGCCGTTGCGTTCTTTGGCGCCGCAGCCCTCACGGCCGTCGTGGGCTTTGAGGAGCTCACCGACGAGGGGATGGAGGTCTAGGCATGGACGGTATGGGCGCGAGCTTTCCCCAAGGCTCCCTGTGGGGCGCATCGTCCTCTGCCTTTCAGGTGGAGGGGGTATGGGACGAGGATGGCAAGGGCATGACCGTCGCCGACGTCGACTCCTTCAAGCGCTCCGACCGGCAGGCCGACACCAGGATCGCCAGCGACCCCTATCATCGTTGGCGCGAGGACATCGAGCTCATGACGCAGCTGGGGCTCAAGGCGTACCGCTTCTCCATCGCGTGGGCGCGCATCGTGCCCACGGGTGACGGAGCGGTGAACCCCGCGGGCCTTGCCGTCTATGACCAGGTCATAGACTGCCTCCTTGGGCATGGGATACAGCCGTTCATGACGCTGTACCACTTCGATTTGCCCTACGCCCTGGTCGAGAAGTACGACGGCTGGGCCGACCGCCGCTGCGCCCTTGCCTTCGAGCGGTATGCGCGCATCTGCTTCGAGCACTTTGGCGACCGGGTGAGGTATTGGCAGACCATCAACGAGCAGAATCTCATGGTGCGCGTCGACGCGCGGATGAACATCGACAGCCCCGATCCCCTTGAGGCGGCTCGCCTGCGTGCCCAGATGGACTATCACATGTTCCTGGCGCACACCCTGGTGTACCGTGCCTGCCATGAGCTGGTTCCGGGGGGCCAGGTGGGCCCTGCCATCTCGTCCACATGCACGTATCCCCTGACCAACCGCCCCGAGGACGTATGGGCGGCGCGCATGAACGATCATCTCAAGAGCGTCTATGCGCCCAACATGTACCAGTCTGGCCACTACGATGGCCTCTACCTGCGCTATTTGAGGGAACGTGGCATTGTGCCGCGCACCTTCAGGGGGACGGCCAGACGCTTGCCGAGGGTGGCATGGACTATCTGGCCGTCAACTACTACCGCACGCTGTGCGCGAGCCACCTTCCTGCTGATGGTGACCATCCGGCCGGCTCCAGGGCCTTCCGCGGCAACGAGATAGACTTCGACCAGTATGGCTGGTGTCGTGACGAGAGGAACGAGAGCCTCGCGGCAAGCGAGTATGGGGCACAGATCGACCCGATGGGCCTACGCATCGTGCCCAACGACTACCATGCTCGCTACCACGTGCCCATGATCGTCACCGAGGACGGCCTGGGCATGGCGGACGAGGTCGCGCCCGATGGCTCCGTGCACGATCCCTATCACATCGACTACCTGCGGCGGCATATCGAGGCCTGCGCGCTGGCCCTGGGCGACGGTGTGGAACTCATGGGCTACTCGCCCTGGTCGTTCACTGACCTGCTGAGCTCGCACCAGGGCTTTCGCAAGCGCTATGGCTTCGTCTACGTCGATCGGGACAATGGGGGAGAGGGCAGCCTTGCGAGGACGCTCAAGGACAGCTTCTACTGGTATCAGAGGGTCATTGCGTCCCAGGGGAGGGACGTGCTCCCATAGCGCCCCGGTGGTTCCCGTGGCAGGGGGGAGTCGTATGCAATCTTGAGCCAGCGTTTGGGGAGTCGTTCGCAAACTCGGATGACCCCTCTTCGTAAAGTTGCAGGTAAAGGAGCTGCAGCTACTTTTTGGAGCGGAAAAGTCAGCCCAAAATCGCGAACGACTCCCGAGAGGATTGCGAACGACTCCCGGGAGGGTTGCCTACCTCAGGCGGCGCTCCTATCTCGTTGACTCGAGCCAGTTGACCGCACAGGGCAGGATGCGCTGTTGCGGAGCCTGCTCTCCGGCGATCAGCTGCGCGAGCATCGTGCAGGCCAGTTTCCCTTCCTCCTCGACGGGCTCGACCAATGTGGATATGGAGGGGGATGCGAGGCGGGTCCACTCGGCATTGTTGAGCCCCAGGAGGCCGACCCGCTCCGGAATGAGCTGGCGCATGGAGAGGAGTGCCTCATAGGTACGGGCGAGGGCCCATTGGTGCATGCAGAAGACGAGGGTTCTTCTGGACGGGTTGAGGGTGTATTCGAACTGATGCCGCAGCTCGGTGAGGGATGGCGCCTGATGGGAGATGGCGATATGCCGGAAGGGGCGTCCGTGTTCCTCCAGCGCGTCAGACAGCCCCCGCAGGCGCTCGGAACGGGTGCGCATCTCCTCGACATTCGCTGCCAGCACCACGAACTCCTCGTATCCCTTGGCGATGCATGAGCTGGTGACGTCATAGACGCCACCGTAGAGGTCCGTCTTCACCCAGGTGCTCGTCAGGTCGATGAGGTTGAAGTCATAGAAGACCACGGGCTTTCGCGCCCGCTTGATGCGCTCGTTGATGGCGCGGTAGCGCTTCGTCGGCTGTATGGCAAACCCGTCAACCCCGAGCGAGAGCATCTTCTCGACATAGTCATGCTCCACCTGAGGATCAAAGTGCGTGTCACAGACGACGGTCTGAAAGCCGCGTCCATATGCCTCGGTCTCAAAGCCCGAGACGAATCGTCCGGCCCATGCATTGGTGTTGTCCTCGAGGAGCACGGCGATGACCCCCGACTTGACGTTCCCGAGCATGCGCGCCTGTGCATTCGGCACATAGCCGAGCTCTTGGATGGCCTGCTCGACGGTCCTGCGCGTGCCTTGGCTCATGCGGTCGAACTTCCCATTGAGATAATGGGAGACGGTTGCGGTGGAGGTATGCGCCGCGCGCGCCACGTCTCGTATGGTCACGCGCTGGCCATCCATGGCAATCCCTCCAATGTGCTGGCATGGGAGCAATGATAGCGGCAGGAACGTAGGGCTCCCCTGTGGTTATGCCCAGTCACCGATGCTCCCATCTTTCTGTTGACATTCATATCACTTTGTGATTCACGAGCGTGCAGAATATGTCAATCGTTTAACTAAAATACAAAATTCTGGATAACAAAGACATATACAGAATAAATATTGATAGACGTCTCCATCCAATTCAAGATAGGCATCGAACGACCAAGCGTTTGGCAATGGCTGCCACTCGATCCGGACGCGCGTCAGTGTGTGATCGCACTGCTCGTAGGGGAGGGGAACATGAGACTTGTTGCCGTATGCGCGTGCACCGTTGGCATCGCACATACCTATCTGGCAAAGAAGGCCATCGAGAAGGAGTGCGCACGGCGCGGGATAGACTGCAAGGTGGAGGCCCAGGGCGGCCTGGGCATCGAGAACGAGCTCACGCAGGACGAGGTCGATGGGGCGGACGTCGTCCTGCATGCCATTGACGTTGGCATAGAGGGAGACGACCGCTTCGAGGGCATGCGGGGGAGGGGCCGCTTCCTCAAGGTGGGCACCGCGGAGGTCATCTCTGACGCCTCGGTCGCCGTCGACCAGGCGGTTGCCTTGGCCGAGGCGGCCGCCGAGGTCGAGACGTCCGATGGGGTACGGCAGGGCATCTTCGCCAACATGGGGCGCGACCTCCTGAACGCGTTCAACACCGGTGTGTCGTACTTCATCCCGGTCGTCGTCATCGGTGGCGTGTTCCTGGCGTTCTCGCTGGCATCGGGCCAGGCGGGCAGCTCTGGCATGGAGGTCACCAACCCCTTCATGCAGAACCTCAACCTCATCGGCATGGCGGGCATCAGCATGATGATCCCCGTGCTGGCCGCCTACATCGCCTACTCGATTGCCGGCAAGCCTGCCCTCGCCCCGGGCTTCGTCCTGGGCTACCTGGTCAACAACCCCGTGCCCGTGGGTGAGACCAACGTCTCCACGGGCTTTCTGGGCGCCATGATCATGGCCGTCGTGACGGGCTACTTCGTCCGCTGGATGAAGACGTGGAGGACGAACGACACCGTCCGCACCATCATGCCCATCCTGATCATCCCCATCCTCACCTCGCTGGTCCTTGGCCTGCTGTACATCTACGTGCTTGCGGGTCCTCTGAGCGTCGTCATGGTGTGGCTCACGGACGTGCTCGGCAGCCTGCAGGGCGGTTCGGCGGTGGCGCTCGGCCTGGTCATTGGCCTCATGACCGCGTTCGACATGGGCGGTCCCGTCAACAAGACCGCCTCCACCTTCACGATGGCACTCATGACGACGGGCGTGTACGCTCCTAACGGCATGTTCCGTGTCGCCGTCGCGGTGCCTCCCATCGCCTGTGGCATCGCCTCGCTCGTCGCGCGCACCAAGTTTGATGACGCGGATCGTCAGATGGGCGTCTCCGCCATCTTCATGGGCTGCATCGGCATCACCGAGGGCGCCATTCCCTTTGCCGTCAAGGATCTCGGGCGCACGCTTCCCGGCATCATGATTGGCTCCGCCGTCGGTGCAGGGCTGGCGGCGCTGCAGGGCATCGAATGCTACGTGCCCCACGGTGGCTTCATCGTCGCCCTCGCCACCAGCAACATCCCTCTGTTCTGCCTGGACATCGTGATTGGCGCGCTGATCGGTGCGGCAGTTCTGGTTGCCATGAAGCCAAGGCTGCAGGAACGGTGAGGGCGAGTGATTCCAGCCTGACGGTTCCGTTCATCCCGTGTTCGTCCAACAGCAATCCGTCGCCCAAGGCGATGGGGAAGGGGGCTGCCATGCCTGGCAGGCTTTCAATCAAGCAAGCGGTGCGGGGAATGCTCAAGCTTCAGGATTCGGGTGACCATGCCACGATGATCGGCATCGGCCCCATGTCGCCCAACCTGCTGCAGGCGGCGTTCGAGCTCGCCCGCGACGAGGACTTCCCCCTGATGTTCATTGCCTCGCGCAACCAGGTGGACATGGACGAGCTGGGTGCGGGCTACGTCAACCACTGGGACCAGAGGCGCTTTGCGGCAGACATCAGGAAGGCCGCTGACGAGGTGGGCTACGATGGCCCGTACTACCTGTGTCGTGACCACGGCGGTCCGTGGCAGCGTGACGAGGAGCGCAACGCGCACCTGTCCGAGGACGCGGCCATGGAGATCGCCCGCAGGTCCTTCGTTGCCGACATGGAGGCGGGCTTCGACCTCCTGATGGTGGACCCCACCAAGGATCCCTACCAGACCGGCAAGGTCATCCCCCTAAAGGTCGTGCTGCGGCGCACCGTCGACCTCATCGACTACCTCGAGAGGTACCGTTACGAGCACAACCTGCCCGAGGTTGCCTATGAGGTGGGCACTGAGGAGACCAACGGTGGCCTGACCACGACGGACACGTACGAGGAGTTCATCTCCCAGCTCAAGCCCGAGCTCGAGAGGTGTGGCTGCCCCATGCCCACCTTCATCGTGGGACAGACGGGCACCCTCACGCGCCTGACCGAGCAGGTGGGCCACTACAACTACCGGAACGCCCGCGAGCTGGCCGACATGGCCAAGCGCTATGGCGTGGGCCTCAAGGAGCACAACGCCGACTATCTGGATGACGTGACCCTGCTCGAGCACATCCCCGCCCACGTGACCGCCTCCAACGTGGCTCCCCAGTACGGCACCGAGGAGACGCGCGCCTACCTCAAGCTCTGTGACGTGGAACAGCTGCTTGTTGACAACAACCTCTGCGGCGATCCCTCCGACCTGCGCCATGTGCTGCTGGTCAAGGCGATCAAGACGGAGCGCTGGCGCAAGTGGATGTGCGGCGGCGACGTCAACCTGCAGGTGGACGACATTCTCAAGGACGAGGAGCTGTCCCTCCAGATCCTGGACATCTCCGGCCACTATGCCTTCGATGACCCGGAGGTCAAGGAGGAGCTTGCCACGCTCTATCGGAACCTCGCGGCGCAGGGCATCGATGGCCAGCGCTTCGTGATCGAGCACATCAAGCGCCCCCTCAGGCAGCATGTCGTGGGCCTCAACCTCACGGGTGTGACCACGCGCATCAAGGACGTGCTGTAGGTCCCGTCGGTGCCGGTGGGTGGATACCCATGCGAGGCGTAGCACAGGGGGGAAAGACGTCATGGAACGATCCGTCACGGAACGAAACGTGCTGCTGCACCAGCAGACGGCAACCGGGGAGGAGACCCTGCGCATCATCTCGGACTACCCCATCGCCTTGGCTGCCGCCGACGACGCCTACGAGGTGTACGCCGGCTTCCTCGCGCGAGAGGAGGTCGACCAGACGGACATGGTCGAGGGGTTTGCCATTCCCCACCGCAAGACCGATGCCGTGAAGCGGGCGACGGTCATCGTCTTCAAGAACGACCGGAAGCTCGCGTGGCCCTCCCTCGACGACGAGTCCGTCGACATCGCCATGGCGCTCCTGGTCCCTGGCCAAGAGGCAGGCACGAAGCACCTGCGCCTGCTCTCGAAGACGGCGGTGCTGCTGATGGACGATGGGTTCAAGAAGCTGTTGTGCGAGGGGGATGACGCCACGTTTGTCGCTGATGCCATCAACACCGAGTTGGAGCGGTAGCCTCGTCCGTCCATCGCGGGAGTCGTATGCAATCTTGATTCAACGCTTCGGGGGTCGTTCGCAAAAGCGGACGGCTCCTCTCTTATAACGCTACAGGTAGAGGAGGTGCGGGTACTTGTGGAGCAGCGACATCGGCCCGAAAAATGTGAACGACTCCCCTGAGGATTGCGAACGACTCGTCAGACAGATGCGATGCTACCCCATGCCGCCGAGGATCGTGGCGAGCGCGATGACGACACCCACGATGGACTCGCCGCCGAGCACGCCGGATGCCACAACGATGCCATCCCCCTGCGGCACATCGTCGGCCCGCTCGTCACCTGCCTGCGACCTGTGCCGTGCATGCCCATCAAGGACGAGCTTGACCAGGCCTCCCAGGAACGCGGGCACGCTCATGTAGAAGGGCAGATAGACACCGAGGCCCATCATGATGGCGGGAAGCCCCATGCAGTAGAGCACGACGCCGCTCGCCAGTCCCATGGCAAACGCTGGCACGCTGGGCACGCCCGTCACCATTGTCGCCACCACGCTTGCTTGGGTCGAGACAAACTCCTTGCCCAGGCCAAACGCATCGGCTCCATAGGCGGTCCGTATGGCGACCATGGTGGCCACAGAGACGAACACACCAACGGTGGCGCCGAGGGCCTGCGCCTTCCATAGCACGCGTGGGTTGTTGCCCAGCAGCGCCCCGGTCTTGAAGTCGGCCATCACGTCACCGGCAAGTCCGCAGGTCACCGTGATGATGCCTGCCACAAGGAAGAGGCCGACCTGGGACAGGCTGGAGACCGTCGCCACGCAGAGCAGCACGATGAGGCCGAAGACCTCCATGGGGTCCACGCCCGTCTGTCCCACGGACTGTGCGCTCATGGTGGTGGTCACGAACGAGAGCAGCACGATGAGTACGGTCGGCACGGGGCCGAGTCCCAGTCCCACCCCCACGATGAGGGTGGCTGCGGCCACAAGAAGCGCAAGCATCCCGATGTCTCGGTGTCCCTTGATGTCGCCCGTCCAATCGTTCCTACCTTCGGGGTCCGAGCCGCCCATCCTGCGCGATCCGAGTAGTCGTGTGATGACCAGGCGGTACAGCACATCCTTCACGACGACTCCCAGGCCTGCTCCCATCATGAGACCCATGCCCAGGCTGCGTACGATGCCGCCGGCGGCCTCCACGCTCCACAGGCCCAGGCTGCTCGCACCCACGACAAGCCCAAAATTTGCGAACAGTGCCGAGGCAAGCCAGAACGATACGGGCACAAAGCCCACGAGAAAGCCCATGGAGAGCCACATGGGCGAGTTGTTGAGGCCAAACGCCACCCCCGGGATATCGAGGGCGAAGAGGCGTGCCGGCAGGAGGTGCATCCCGTCACGGAGCACCGCCCAGGCACCGGCGATCCCCATGGACGCGAAGAGCCTCCGCCCCGTGGAGCCACCCTCGCGGGCTGCCTTGAGAGTCTCGGCAGCGGCGGTGCCTATGGGATACTCAAGGTCCGAGTTGTCCACGAAGCGCCTGCGGATCAGCATGGTGCATACCAGGCCCAACAGGGTGCCTGCGACTGCCACCATGAGCATCTGCATCCAGCCTATGCCATCCGAGAGCCCCAGCATCCATGCCCCCGGTATGGTGAAGGCGAGGCCGCCCGCCACCATGGAGCCGGCAGACATCACGATTTGGGTGACATTGGCCTCGGTCACGCTGTGGCGCCCGCAGGCGCGCAGCACCAGCAGCGCCGTGATGGAGGTGAAGATGGTGGGCCAGGGGAGAGACCCCAGCTTGAGGGCCGTGTAGGCCGATGCAGCCGTGAGGATGACACACCCCACGATGCCGATGACGAACCCAGGCATGCTGAGCTCGTCGCGCAGACGCGCGCCACGCGGTTCGTCCATAGCTGCTCCTTCGTATATCCGCTCCCCCTGATGCCAGCGCCCGTGCGTGGCGAGGAGTCGGGTTACCGGACGTCCGCAGGACGGGACGAGTCCAGCGAACGGCTACAGTGTAGAGGATGCGAGCGCCATCCACCAGGCGAGGGGGACGAACATGGCAGGGGCACAGAACGTGACCACAGGTGTCGTGCTGGCGGTTGACGTGGGCAACACCACGACGTCGCTGGGGCTGTTCGAGGGCGGCGGACATGCCTCCGACGAGCCCACGTGCACCTGGGAGCTCTCGACTCCCCAGCGCCTGACGGTGGACGAGGTGGCGCTTCGCATGAGGCAGGTCATGGGGGAACCACCCACCGGAGAGGTCATGGGCGCGATTCTCTCCTGCGTGGTGCCAGCACTGTCCGATGTGTGGGAGCGTGCCCTGGGGCTTCTCGGGCGATGTCGCCCGTATGTGGTGGGTCCAGGTCTCAGGACCGGGCTTCCGATGCGCTATCGCGATCCCTCGGAGATCGGCCCCGATCGCATTGCCGACGCCGTGGCGGCGCGTGAGCGCCATGGGACGCCCGTGATCGCCGTCGACCTGGGGACCACGCTCAACCTGGAGGTGGTGGGACGGGACGGCTCCTTCCTGGGTGGCCTCATCGCGCCGGGGCTGGCGGCGGGGGCACAGTCGCTCAGCCAGCGCGCGGCGCGGCTGCCCATGATCGAGCTGGCGGTGCCCGAGGCGGCCATCGGCCGCTCCACGCGCGAGGCCATGCTCTCGGGCGTGGTGCTTGGAGAGGTCGCGCGCATCGATGGCCTGCTCGACCGCGTGTTTGCCGAGCTGGGGGAGGATGCGCCCATCGTGCTGACGGGGGAGGGGGCCACGCGCGTGGCCAAGCTCGTCTCGCATGACGTGATCGTGGACGCAACGCTCGCCCTCCGGGGGCTGCACCAGCTCTATCTGCTCAACGCGCGGAGGTAGGGGCGGCTAACGAGCATCGTCATCCACTTCGCCCTGCCGCGATGCCTGTATGCGGCGCATGGGGTAGGTCCCGGTCCAGATGATGGCGAAGAGCGGCGCGGCCAGGGCGAGGGCGCTCTTGTCTACGGTTGCCGCCCTAGCTTGGCTCACATCTCGTGCGTCTCGAACAGCGGGTCGTCACTCCAGAGCACCACCTCACTTGCCGCGAGGCTGGCGGGCACGTCGATGATGCGCTGGTTGGAGGAGCCCTTGAAGCGCAGCGCGATGTCATGCAGCTCCTGCACGAAGGGGCCATCCACCAGCACGTCGAGCGTCCGCAGGATGCGCCGCATGTCCTCGCTGGCATGGCTTCCGGAACCCGTGAGCTCCTCCCAGGTACGGCCGGAGTAGAGCCAGATGCCCTTCTGGGGATGGGCCGCGCGCACGCGCTCGAGGAAGGGGGCCAGCGCCTGGGCGTTCTCGGGCTCGGTCGGCTCGCCGCCCAGCACGGTGAGGCCGTCCACGTAGGCCGGAGCGAGCGACTCGACGACGCGATCCTCCACCTCGGTCGTGAAGGGCTCCCCCGCGAGGAACGACCAGGCGCCGTTGTTGAAGCACCCCTTGCAGTGCAGGCGACAGCCCGAGACGAAGAGCGACGTGCGCACGCCCGCGCCGTTCGCGATGTCGCAGTACTTGATGCTGGCGTAGTTCACGACTGTCTCCCATACATGGAACGCCCGCATATGTGGGCGTTCCATAGTTGTTCCCGTCAGGGAATGCCAGGGGGTACGGAGGAGGTTGGCCCACGTCTCCCGAAGGTATAAGGGACGGCCCCCGCCCGCACGAGTTCTCGCCACGCGAGCTGTCTGAGTGCGGAAGGGGGCCGTCCGGGCAGGCCTACAGGTGCAGCACGCGATCCTTGATCTCCTCGGTGCGTCCCTGGTTCCAGTACTGGGTCCCGATGTAGCCGCAGGTCCTGCGGGCGACGTTCATCTTGGACTGGTCGCGGTTGTGGCAGTGCGGGCACTCCCACACGAGCTTGCCATCATCCTCGGCGATCTGGATCTCGCCGTCGTAGCCGCACACCTGGCAGTAGTCGCTCTTGGTGTTGAGCTCGGCATACATGATGTTGTCGTAGATGTACTGCATGACGCGGATGACGGCCTCGAGGTTGTCCTGCATGTTGGGCACCTCGACGTAGGAGATGGCCCCGCCGGGGGAGAGGCGCTGGAACTCGGACTCGAACTTGAGCTTGGTGAAGGCGTCGATGTCCTCGCGAACGTTCACGTGGTAGCTGTTGGTGATGTAGCCGTGGTCCGTGATGCCCTTGACCACACCGAAGCGCTTCTGCAGGCAGCGCGCGAACTTGTAGGTGGTGGACTCCAGCGGCGTGCCATAGAGGGAGTAGTCGATGTTCTCGGCCGCCTTCCACTCGGCGCACCTGTCGTTCATGTGCTGCATGACGGAGAGGGCGAAGGGCGTCGCCTCCTTATCGGTGTGGCTGTGGCCCGTCATGTACTTGACGCACTCGTACAGGCCGGCATAGCCCAGGCTGATGGTGGAGTAGCCACCATAGAGGAGCCTGTCGATGATCTCGCCCTTCTTCAGGCGAGCCAGCGCACCGTACTGCCACAGGATGGGCGCGGCGTCGGATGTGGTGCCCACCAGGCGGTCATGACGGCAGCGCAGGGCCCTGTGGCAGAGCTCGAGGCGCTCGTCGAACACACGCCAGAACTCGTCCCTGTCGCCCTCGGAGGAGAGGGCCACGTCAGGCAGGTTGATGGTGACGACACCCTGGTTGAAGCGTCCGTAGTACTTGGGCTTGCCCGGCTCCCAGTTGCCGGCGTTGGCCACGTTGTCATAGCCGTTGCCGGAGCGGTCGGGCGTGAGGAAGGAGCGGCAGCCCATGCAGGTGTACACGTCGCCCTCGCCTTCGGTCTCTCCACGGGAGAGCTTGTACTCGCGCATCTTCTTCTCGGAGATGTAGTCGGGGACCATGCGCTTTGCGGTGCACTTTGCCGCGAGCTTGGTGAGGTAGAAGTACCGGTCGCCCTCGTGGGTGTTGTCCTCCTCGAGCACGTAGATGAGCTTGGGAAACGCGGGTGTGATCCAGACTCCCGCCTCGTTCTTGACGCCCTGGTAGCGCTGGCGGAGCATCTCCTCGATGCAGAGGGCGAGGTCGGCCTTCTCCTGCTCGCTCCTGGCCTCGTTGAGGTACATGAACACGGTGATGAAGGGAGCTTGGCCGTTGGTGGTCATGAGGGTGACCACCTGGTACTGGATGGTCTGGACGCCGCGGGCCACCTCGTCGCGCAGGCGCCTCTCGACGATCCGGTCGATCTTTTCGACGGCGGGTGTGGCGCCAATGGCCTCGAGCTCGGCGTACACCTGGCGGCGGATCTTCTTGCGGCTCACGTCCACGAAGGGGGCGAGGTGCGCCAGGCTGATGGACTGGCCGCCGTACTGGCAGGAGGCCACCTGTGCGATGATCTGCGTGGCGATGTTACAGGCGGTGGAGAAGCTGTGCGGCTTCTCGATCATGGTGCCGGAGATGACGGTGCCGTTCTGCAGCATGTCCTCGAGGTTCACGAGGTCGCAGTTGTGCATGTGCTGGGCATAGTAGTCCGCATCGTGGAAGTGGATGATGCCGGCGTCGTGGGCCTCCACCACGTCCTGCGGCAGCAGCTGGCGGCAGGCGAGGTCCTTGGAGACCTCACCGGCCATGTAGTCGCGCTGCACGGAGACCACGGTGGGGTTCTTGTTGGAGTTCTCCTGCTTGACCTCCTCGTTGTTGGACTCGATCAGCGAGAGGATCTTGTCATCCGTGGTGTTCTTCCGGCGCTTCTGGTTCTGCAGGTAGCGATAGATGATGTACTTGCGGGCCACCACGAAGCGGTCGAGGGCCATGAGCTGATCCTCGACGAGGTCCTGGACCTCCTCCACGGTGACGGTGTGGCCGGCGGAGGCGCACTCGTCCTCCACGTTGAGCGAGGCGAACCTGATCTCGCGATTGGTGAGACGATCACCCTCGGGCACCTCGGCGTTGGCGGCCTTGATGGCGTTGACGATCTTCTCGGTGTCAAACGTGACCTCTGAACCATTGCGCTTGATGATCTTCATTGGTGCCCCCATGGTGGTAGGTTTTGTTGTCGTGGGTGATGCTTTCCTGAAGACATACTTGACGGTGGTATCCACTATGACACAATTTCTAGTGTTTTGCACGAGAATCTTCCACTAGATAATGTGTTTTCTCTTCGACAATTGCCACCTCCCCCTGCCCTACGTCGCTGTTTGCAAACGGCGTGTGGCAAGAGCACAGGAAACGAGAATTTCCGGCGAGCGGTCGTCGAATGGCTACATTATGATGAGTCTATCGATATCGGGGACGCCATGCGTGTGCGGGCGTGACGTTCCCTCACAGACAAAGGAGCACCATGTCCATCTGGAACACCCCGCGCCCCATCCGGGCGATCTTCTTTGACGTTGACGGAACCCTTCTCTCCTTCAAGGACCACCGCGTTCCGGAGACGACGCTCATGGCCCTTGCAGAGCTCAAGCGCAAGGGCGTGATGTGCTTCCTGGCAACGGGGCGTCCCCCCTATCAGCTGGAGGAGATATCCATCGACAACTTCGAGGCCTTCATCCTGTTCAACGGCCAGCTCTGCCTTACGCGCGACGAGGTCTTCTTTGACGAGTTCATGGACAAGGGAGACATCGCGGTCGTGGTGGACCAGGTTGACCAGGGTCTCTACGAATGTCTCTTCATGGAGAAGGGGCGCTGCTATGTGAGCGGCCACAACGATGACGTGTGCGCCATCGAGGAGGCCACCGGCCAGCACTTCCAGGAGGGCGACATCCACCAGGCGCTGCATAATGACATCTACCAGCTCAACGTCTTCCTGCATCCGGGTGAGACGGGCGTGGTGACCGATGCCACGGAGCATCTCAAGCTCACGCGCTGGTCGCCGCACTTTGTGGACGCCTTTCCACGCCATGGGGGCAAGCATGCGGCGGTGCGTCGCATGCTGAGGCGCTACGGGCTTGACGCCGACGAGGCGGCCGCCTTTGGTGACGGCGGCAACGACCTCGCGATGTTTGGCGTGGTGGGTACCTCCGTGGCCATGGGCAACGGCAACCCCGAGGTCAAGGAGCAGGCTGACTTCGTAACGAGCGACGTCGACCACGATGGCATCTACAGCGCCTGTGTGAAGCTGGGCCTGCTGTAGGCTGAGATGGGTGGATGATGACGGAGGGAGCACCCATGGCCATGGCATATGACGAGTTCTTGGAGCTGGCACGTGCCTCGCGCAGCTATCGCCGCTTTGACCCAGGTCGCCCCATCCCATGGGACGACCTGCTGGCGCTTGTGGCGGCCGCCCGTCTCGCCCCATCGGGCAACAACATGCAGCAGCTGCGCTTTCGCCTGGTGACGGATGCCGATGCCGTGGCCTACTGCTGCGCGCACCATGGGTGGGCGGCACGCTACCGGGAGTGGGCGGGCCCGAAGGAGGGCGAGCGTCCCTGCGCCTACATCGCCGTGTGCGTGCCCAGGCAGATGGTCACCACCCCCATACGCCTCGTGGACGTGGGCATCGCCGCCCAGACCCTCATGCTGGCGGCGACGGCGCGCGGCATGGGTGGCTGCATGATCAGGAGCTTCGATGCGACGATTGACGAGCGCCTGGGTCTTGACTGCCAGGGACTGGCCTGTGCGTTGCTGCTGGCGTTGGGCTACCCTGCCGAGACGGTGGAGTTGGATGATGCCCAGGGCGGCGACGTCGCCTATTGGCGCGACGGTGCCGACGTGCACCATGTGCCCAAGCTCTCCGTGAAGGAGCTCCTAGCCTAGGGGTTCGCCAGGCCCCTAGGCAGCGTCCGATGTATGGGCGGTGGGATCGGGCACGGTCTGCCTGAGTGCTCCGGTGAGGTCCAGGTCGACATCCACCTTGGTGCCGATGCCGTCTATCATGCCGCTGCGTGAGTACTGCCATATGCCGAAGGCGATCTGCGAGGTGGGCGCGCTCTCGTACTCCGCATACCAGAACCCATAGGGGGCAAGCCGCGCGAGGTCCATGCGTCCGAGATCGTACTGGTTGCCATAGACGACGGCGTTGTAGCCCCTCTCGCGGATGCGCTCGCAGAACGCCACGGTGACGGCCGTGCGTTGATCGTTCGTGAGATCGCTCACGCGCGAGTCGTTGGTCGACTCCGGTTCCAGGTCGAAGGCGACGGGATAGGTGAGCTGGCGGCCGCCGATGTGGTCGATGACGTAGTCGGCCTCCTCGATGGCCTCGTCCTCGGTGGTTGCCTGGGAGAAGAAGTACACGCCCAGGCTCATGCCCGCGTCGAGCACGCCGTCCATGTTCTGCTCGGCGCGTGAGTCTGCCACGATGTCAGGCGTGGTCGAGCCGCGGTAGCCCACACGCACGTAGGCAAAGTCGACCCCCATGTCATGGACGGTCGGCCAGTCTATGGCCCCCTGGAACTCCGAGACGTCCACGCCCACGCGGGAGGCGACGGTGCCATTCACGCGGTACTCGTGGAAGTAGCCGGGATGCGAGAGCCTGCTCCAGTCATAGGGGTTTGCGAGCACGTCGTCGGGGGAGACGGCCATGGAGATGGGCGCTGGGGCGGGCGTGAGCTCCTCCTCGATGAACGTCGTGACGGGGTCGGTCGTGGCCTTGAACACGGTGAGGCGCAGCGCGAGCGCGGCTATGAGCGTCAGGGCCAGTATGATGAGCGGCCGCTTGCGCAGGCGCGGGCCCCTGCGGTGCGCACGGGCGCGCGCCTGGCGCCGCTGGCCTGTCTGAGGGGGCGCCATTGGGACGCGACGGGCGCCGCGCCTGCCGCTGCGCTTCGTGCCCGTTCGCGCGGTGGGGTGAGCCGCGCGCCGGGCGCGTGCGCCGCCGCCTCTTGCCGTCCTACGGGAGCCCATCTTGGAGCTGCTGCGCCTTGCCGCCACGCTACCTGCCCGTGCGTTCGGTAACGATACGATCCATCATGCCGGCTGCGCCATGGACACATGCTTGGAGCATCTGGCAGCTGACCCGCACCAGGCGGCGGTCGCCGTCGGGCATGTCCCGCAGGCGGGACGTTGGGCCATGTCCGTGGCTGTCATGCAGGGGGGCGTCTGCCACCTAGACCATCTCCTCGGGCTTGAACGCCTCGTCAAATTGCTCCCCCGTAAGATACCCTAGGGAGGTGCAGGCCGTGCGGAGGCTCGTGCCCTCGCAGTGGGCCTTCTGTGCCACCTCGGCCGTGCGCTCGTAGCCGATATGGGGGCTGAGGGCCGTCACGTTCATGAGCGAGCGATGCAGGTTGTCGTGCATGCGCTCGCGATTGGCCTGGATGCCCTGGACGCAGTTGACGTCGAAGCTGCGGATGGCGTCCGCCAGGAGGCGGCAGCTCTGCAGGAAGTCGTAGGCGATGACGGGCATGAACACGTTGAGCTCGAAGTTGCCTTGGCTGGCGGCGAAGCCGATGGCGGCATCGTTGCCCATCACCTGCACGGCCACCATGGTGAGGGCCTCGCACTGGGTGGGGTTCACCTTGCCGGGCATGATGGAGCTGCCCGGCTCGTTGGCGGGGATGGTGATCTCGCCCAAGCCGTTGCGCGGGCCACAGGCCAGCCAGCGCACGTCATTGGCGACCTTCATCAGGTTGGCGGCAAGCGCCTTCACCGCGCCATGGGCGAAGACGAGGGCATCCTTGCTGGTGAGGGCATGGAACTTGTTGGGGTCGGTGCGGAAGGGCAGATCCGTGAGGTCGGCGATCCTGCGTGCCACGAGCTTGTCGAAGCCTGCGGGGGCGTTGAGCCCCGTGCCCACGGCCGTGCCGCCAAGCGCCAGGCGGTAGAGGAAGGGCAGGACGTGGACCATCTGATCGAGGGGCGTGGCCACCAGGCCGCGCCAGCCATGGATCTCCTGGCTGAAGGCGATGGGCACGGCGTCCTGCAGGTGCGTGCGCCCGCTCTTGACGACGCCCTCGTTCTCCACCTCGAGGCGCTTGAGAGTGTCCATGAGGTGTTGCGCGGGTGGGACGAGCTCGTGGGCGAGGGAGAGAGCCGCTGCCATGTTGAGGGCCGTGGGGAAGGTGTCGTTGGAGCTCTGGCTGCAGTTGACGTGGTCGTTGGGATGCACGGGGCGGGGCAGCTCGATGCCCCGCTTGCGGGCGAGGCTGTTCGCCAGGTGGGCGAGGACCTCGTTCATGTTCATGTTGGACTGCGTGCCCGACCCCGTCTGCCATACCCTGAGGGGGAAGGCGTCGGGGCACTGTCCGACAAGCACCAGGTCCGCTGCCTGCTCGATGAGGGCGCCATAGGGTTCCTCGAGTGCGCCCAGCTCGACGTTTGCCTGGGCGGCGGCCTTCTTGACGAGGGCGAGGGCATGGATGATGCCGCGGGGCATGGCCTCGGTGCCGATGTGGAAGTTCTCGAGCGAGCGCTGGGTCTGCGCACCCCAGAGGGCATCGGTGGGGACCCTCACCTCGCCCAGGGAGTCATGCTCGATGCGCCAGGCCTCATCTGCCCGTTGTTGATCCATGCGCCCTCCTCAGTTGTCTGCGCGGCAACATTCTAGTGGAGTGACGAACGCGACGCAGACGGCGGGTTGAGCGGTTCCCTGAGCTATCTCGGGCCGCCCTGTCACGCCATGGCCGCCTCGTGCGAGCCGTCCCACCCCCGTGGGTGCCCTTTGCTGGCTGTGGGTGCCTCTCTTCCGGATGAGGCTCACAAAACGGCAGGTCGCAAGCCATCAACGCAGGAGAGGCGCACCCACATGCAGCGATTGGCACCAACATACGAGGGGCACCGCACCCACGGGCTATGTTCTGTCTGCCGTGGCCCTGACGCATCCAGCCTGCCCCGCTATGCGAACGCCCTGCGTCAGTCCTCGTCCGTCCCATGCGCGAGCATGTTGTGCGTGACCTTTTTCAGGATCCTGCGCAGGTCGTCCGCCTCCTCGTGCGTGAGGCCAAAGCACTGTCCCATGGCACGGGGCACGGAGCGTGCCTGCTCGCGCAGCTCCATGCCCCGGTCGGTGGCACGCACATACACCTTGCGTGCGTCCTGGCAGGAGCGCTCGCGCGAGATAATGCCTCGCCCCTCCAGCTTGCGCAGGAGGGGGGTGAGGGTTCCGGAATCCAAGAGGAGGCGCTTCCCGAGGTCATGCATCGTGATGGCCCCCTGCTCCCAGACGACCATGAGTGCGATGTACTGCGTGTAGGTGAGCCCGAGCGGCTCGAGCAGGGGAGCATAGCGGCGCACGACCTCCTTGGAGCATGCGTAGAGCGGAAAGCAGAGCTGCCTGTCCAGCAGGAGTAGGTCGTCGTCCGTGGTCGATCGTGCGGCCTTGTGTGCCATGGGTGGGTACCTCCCCCCAGCTGGTGCCTGTGGCCTAGAGGGCCGCCTCGATGGCGCTGCGCACGTCCGCCATGTCCGTCGTGGGCTCGAAGCGCGCGATGAGCCGGCCGTCGCGACCGATGAGGAACTTGGTGAAGTTCCACATGATGTAGGCCTTGTCACCGAACCTCTTGTTGTTGGCAGCGGCAAACTTCTTGAGGCCCGCGGCCTTGAGGCCCTTGCCGAAGCCCTCGAAGGGCCTCTCGGTGGCAAGTGCCGCAAACAGGGGGTCGGCGGTCTCGCCATTGACGTCGATCTTCTTGAACTGTGGGAACTCGGTGCCGAACTTCATGGTGCAGAACTGGTGGATCTCGTCGTCGGACTCGGGCGCCTGGCCGGCAAACTGGTTGCAGGGGAAGTCGAGGATCTCGAAGCCGCGGTCCCTGAAGTCGGCGTAGATCCTCTCGAGGTCCTCGTACTGTGGGGTGAAGCCGCAGCCCGTGGCGGTGTTGACGATGAGCAGCACCTTGCCCTGGTATTTGGTGAGGCTGGTGGTGGAGCCGTCGCGCTCGGTCACGGTGTAGTCAAAGTAGCTCATGGGAGTCCCTTCCGTAAGGTCATGCGAACGATGCCAGTATGCCCCGCCTCCGTGCGCGAGGCAGTAAGAAAATTGCGCGCAATTAATTGTACACAATTGAGAAAGCTATCGACCCCGTATGGGACGACCGTGGCCCTCCCTCGTATGGGCGCCCTTCACCACTCCCATGGGTGTCAATCGATCCATGTGGGCGTCCCTCTCCCAGATGGGCCACCGGCGATCTGCCGCCGTATGGGCCGCCCGCGGGAGAAGGGCGCCCATACGCCGCAATTGGCGGCACACACATGCGGCGCGGCCGCACCCACACGGATGGGGCCCATGGCAGTGAAATAGCATCTTGCCGAGATAATCCCGCGCCATCCGTGGTATGATTAGCAAAGTTGTGTTCGCATCGAAAGGGGAGTCATGAACGAAACGTGGAAGACCAATGTGGGCATGTCCATCCTGGGCGCGGTCGTGGGCATAGTCGTCAATCAGCTGCTCACCAACATGGGAATGGCCGGTAGCGTCATCAACGCCATCCTGATGGTGCTCTTCATCGTGTATGCCCTGGTCTGGTATCCATCCTACTTCACAGACGGTCCCAAGCTCACGAACGCAGGGACCATCTCGTTCCTCAACCTGTTTGCGGGTGGCATCATCTTCGGCTGCCTGTGGAACTACAACCTGACGAGGCACACCAAGGGCGTCTCCAACGTCGTCTTCGTCGTGTTCGCCGTCATCTCCATCCTGGCGTTCTTCTTCGTGCTGCCATACGTCACCCTCACGTTAGGCTAGGTCAAGGGCCCACAGACTGAGGTGCCTGGGCGGCCGGCTTCGTGCCGGCCGCCCTCTTCTCTGGCTGCCGTCACCATCCCCATGCCCGCGCGCGTACGTCTGCAGGCGCCTGCATGCGTCTTGCCCAATTCTGTCCCGTGGGGCAGGGCGTGCGCCCTACCATGCCAGTGAGCATCTGCACGCCGCCTTGGGGGAGGCGCATCACGGAGGGGAGCATCCCATGCCCAAGAGTCTCCATGCGAAGCTGTTCGAACCCATCACGGTGCGTAAGACCACGTTCAAGAACCGTATCGCCTTCGCCCCGCTCGGCATGGTGATGATGAGCGACAGCCGTGGCGGCTTCTCGCAGCGTGCCCAGGACTACTACGTCGAGCGTGCCAAGGGCGGCACCGGTCTGGTCATGAGCGGCGTCACCCTGGGAAGCTACGACGAGATGTGCGCGTTTGCCACACCGTGCGCAGCCTACGACCCCGTCTGGTTCGCCAAGACCACCTGGAGCATGAACGAGCGCATCCATGCCTTCAACTCCACGATGTTCCTGCAGGTCTCCGGGGGCTTTGGCCGTGCGATGATGCCGCCGATGGGCACCACGTTCTGGGCGCCGTCCACGATCGAGAACCGCTGGGATCCCTCCATCGAGCATCGCGCGATGACCACGGCAGAGATAGACCGCTGGATCAAGGGCATGATAGCCGCTGCCGCAAGCGCCCGACACGCGCAGTTCGACGGCGTGGAGATCCATGCCGTGCACGAGGGCTACCTGCTCGACCAGTTTGCCACGGCGCTCTACAACCACCGCACGGACGAGTGGGGAGGCTGCCTCGAGAACGGCCTCAAGCCGGCCATCAAGGTGGTGCAGGGCATCAAGGAGATCTGTGGGGATGACTTTCCGGTGAGCCTGCGCTTCTCGCTCAAGGGCTTCGTGAAGGCCATCCGCCAGGGAGCGCTGCCAGGCGAGGAGTTCGAGGAGGCCGCGCGTGACTACGACGAGGGCCTGCGCGCCGCGCATCTGTTGAAGGATGCCGGCTACGACCTGTTCAACGTGGACGCTGGCACCTATGACTCCTGGTACTGGAACCACCCGCCCATGTACTTCAACCAGAAGGGCATCTATCGCACGTTTGGTCATCGGATGAAGGAGGACGGCATCAAGACCCCCATCATCCTGGCAGGGCGCATGGATGATCCCGACATGAGCGTGGGGTCCCTCGGTCCCGACTGTGACATGATCGCCCTCGGGCGCCCGTTGTTGGCTGACGCCGCCTGGCCCAACAAGGTCAAACGCGGCCAGATCGAGGAGATTCGCCCGTGTCTGAGCTGCCATGCCGGTTGCATGGCACGCCTGGAACAGGGTCAGCAGATCTCCTGTGCCGTCAACCCCGCCTGTGGGCGCGAGCGCACGTTCCGCCTCGTCCCCACGACCGAGCCGAAGAAGGTCCTCGTCGTCGGCGGTGGCGTGGGTGGCATGGAGGCTGCGCGCGTGGCGGCCCTCCGTGGTCATGCCGTGACGCTCTGGGAGAGGACCGACCGTCTCGGTGGTGAGCTGCGCCTCTCGGGCGCGCCGGACTTCAAGCAGGATGACCTCAAGTTGTTGGCCTGGTACGAGCGCCAGCTCAGGAGGCTCCCCATCACGGTGGAGCTGAACCACGAGGCCACGGCGGCCGAGGTGGACGCGAGTGACTTCGACGTGGTCGTCGTGGGCACGGGAGCCAAGCCCATCAGCGTCGACCTTGGTGGGCCGGCTGGCAAGACCGTCCTTGCGGACGAGATCATCGCCGGTACGGTGGAGCCTGGGGAGCGTGTCGCCGTCATCGGCGGCGGCCTGGTGGGCTGCGAGACGGCACTCTCGCTCGCACAGCACGGCCATAAGGTGACGGTCGTCGAGATGCTGCCCAAGATCCTGCGGGGCGGGGAGGGCATGTGCTTCGCCAACTACGACATGCTCAAGGACCTGCTGGCCCTCAACAAGGTGGAGGTGCTGGAGTCCACGTCGGCCGACCATGTGGAAGAGGCGGGGCTGGTCGTGAGGAAGAAGGATGGCTCGCTTGCGACCGTCGAGGCGGATACCGTGATGGAGTCGTTGGGCTACCGCGCCGACAGCGCGCTCTATGACGAGCTGCAAGACAGCGACAAGCTGGTGTACAACATTGGTGACTCCAACGGGGTGGGACTCATCATGGATGCCATCTGGGACGCCTATCAGCTCTGCATGGAGATCTAGACGACAGGGACGGGCGGCCCGGCCCCCTGTGGTCCGAGCCATGCCCACCACAGGGAAGGAAGGGTGGTTTGTCATGATCATCGCCATGGCCAACGATCACGCGGGGTACGACCTCAAAGTGCAGATAAGGGAATGGCTCGAGTCCCAGGGCCACGAGGTGCGCGACTTTGGCACGCACGACAGTGGCTCGTGCGACCTCTCCGACTTCATCGTGCCGGCAGCGCAGGTGGTGGCAATGGGTGTGTGCGACCGAGGGATCTTCGTCGATGGCGTGGGCTATGGCTCCGCGATGATCGCCAACAAGTTCCGTGGCATCTTTGCCTGCGTCTGCCAGGATCCGGTCTGTGCGGAACTGGCGCGCCAGCACAACGACGCCAACGTGCTGTGCCTAGGAGGCAAGCTCATCGGGCCGGTGCTGGCCATGGCCACCGTCGAGGCTTGGATGTCCGCCGAGCCGCTCACGGCCGAGAAGTATCAGCGTCGCCGTGACAAGGTGGCCGCCATCGACAGGGAGCGCACCGTCGCGCTGTCGTGACGCCGGGCTGTCAGGCGGGGTGGGTGCTGCCTGCCGCATGTGGGTGCCGATCCCTACCCCTGTGGGTGCTGTCTGTCGCATGTGGGTGCCAATTCCTGCATGTGGGTGCTTTTCTCCTGTTCTGGCTTCTCGCGACCTGCGGCTCTGTCAGCCCCTCTCGGGAGAAAGACACCCACACGAAGCAATCGGCACCCACACGACCGGATGCCGCTGGCGCTGCCGGGCATCCACGGATGCCCGGCCCTCCGGCTCTCCAGGGCCACGCCGCCGTAGCCGCTCATGGACCGCTTGGGGTTTCTCGGTACAATGTCCCCTATGAGCATCGACGCCACATACCATCCCGCGCATGGCCTCACCGCCCCCGAGGTGCGCGCACGCCAGCAAGCTGGCCAGGTCAACGGCAACGCGGACGTCAAGACCAAGTCGGTCGGCCGCATTCTCAAAGAGCATGTCTGCACGCTGTTCAATGCCGTCAACCTGTTCCTTGCCCTGCTCGTTGTCTCTACCGGCCAGTGGCGCAACATGCTCTTCATGCTTGTCGTCCTCTGCAACCTGGCCATCGGGACCCTTCAGGAGGTGCGTGCCAAGCGCATGGTGGATCGGCTGACCATCCTCACGCGGCAGCGCGTGCGCTGTCGGCGCGATGGCCGCACCATCGAGCTTCCGCCGTCCGACCTGGTGCTCGACGACGTCATCCTGCTCGCCCATGGGGACCAGGTCCCGGCGGACGCGCGCGTGCTCTCGGGAGAGGCGCACGTGGACGAGTCGCTCCTGACGGGCGAGTCGAAGCCCCTGCCCAAGGTTGCGGGGGACGAGCTGCTCAGCGGCAGCTTTCTCGAGTCGGGCAGCGTCGTCGCGCGCATCGTGCGCATCGGTCGGGAGGGCTATGCCGCCCGCATCAGCGCCGAGGCCAAGCGTGACAAGCGGGTACGCTCGCAGATGCTCGACGCCATCCACCACATCATTCGCCTGGGGACATTTGCGCTCTTTCCCTTGGGCATCGGCCTCTTTCTGCGCATGTGGCTCTCGGGGCGCTTTGCGCTCGATGACGCCATCCTCTCGACCGTCGCCGCCGTCGTCGGCATGATCCCACAGGGCCTCGTGCTGCTGGTCTCCAGCGTCCTGGCCATCGCCACCACCCGCCTGGCCCTTCGCAGCGTGCTCGTGCAGCAGTCCTATTGCGTGGAGACACTCGCGCGCGTGGACACGCTGTGCCTGGACAAGACCGGCACCATCACGACGGGCGACATGGAGGTCGCGCGCGTCGTGGCGGCGCCCGGACACGACGAGGGGGAGGTGATGCGCGCGCTGGCGGCCGTCGCGCGCGCGACGGCCGAGGATGCCAATGCGACGGGCAAGGCCCTTCTCGCCTATGCCGCCGAACGGGACGTCCCCGAGGGCGCAGCACCGCTGCGCGCGGTGCCGTTCAGCTCGCGTCGCAAGTTCTCCGGCTGTGTGACGCCAACGGGGGAGGCACTGTCCCTGGGTGCGGCGGGGTTCCTGCTCGCCGGCGGCCAGCGCGCCCAGGCGGACGAGCTGCTTGCCGTCGTGTCGCCTGACCCCTGCGAGCGCGTCCTGGTGGTCTGTCGGCACGCGGGCTTCACGGCAGACGGCATGCCCACTGGCGTGGTGGAGCTTCTGGGCATGGTGACCCTGCGCGACCAGCTGCGCCCCACGGCGCCGGCAACCATACGCTACTTTCGCGTGCAGGGCGTCGACCTGCGGGTCATCTCTGGCGACGACCCGCAAACCGCGGCGGCCATCGCCCAGCGCGCCGGCATTCCCCATGCGGAGGACACCATCGATGTCCAGACGCTCTCCACGGAGCGGCAGCTGCGGCAGGCGGCGCGGCGCTGCCACGTGTTCGGTCGCGTCACGCCGGAGCAGAAGCGCCTGCTCGTGCAGGCGCTTCAGGCTGATGGCCATGTGGTTGCCATGACGGGCGACGGCGTCAACGACATCCTTGCCCTCCGCGAGGCGGACTGCTCCATCTCGGTCGCCTCGGGTTCGGCCGCGGCGCGCAACGTATCCGAGATCGTCCTGGCGGATGACGACTTCTCCCATCTGCCCGAGGTGGTGGCGGAGGGAAGGCGCTCCATCAACAATCTGCAGCGCTCCGCCTCGCTCTTCTTGGTGAAGACGGCCTACACGGCCGTGCTGGCCCTCATGTGCATCCTCTGGCCGCCGTACCCCTTCCTGCCCATCCAGATGTCGCTGCTGTCCCTTGCCATCATCGGTGTCCCGTCGTTCGTCCTGGCGCTTGAGCCCAACCACGACCTCGTGCGGGGGGAGTTCCTCCGGCATGTGCTGGCGCGGTCGCTTCCGGCGTCCGTGTCCATCCTGGTGGCGCTGGGCGCAGCGCTCGTGCTGCGGGGCGCATGGGGGCTCTCGTCCGCGGAGATGTCCACCCTCTGTCTGGTGTTGACGGCCGCCGTGGGAACGTGTCTCATCTGGCGCATCTCGCAGCCGCTCACGCCCGTGCGTACGACTCTCCTGGTGGTGGTGGCAGCCATCGTCACGCTGGGCTGCACCGTGTTCGCCCCCGTCTTCCGCGTGGCGCTGCTCGAACCTCATACGGGCTTGTTCGCGCTGCTTGTTGGTCTGGCGACCTGCACGCTGTTCCTGAGGCTGTACGACCTCTCGCTCAGGCGCCTTGATGGTGAGGATGAGGGGACGGAACTGCGGTAGCGTCGTCGGACGAAGGTGCGCGACATGGCGTATACTTACGAACAGGTGTACGCATGTGGTACGGAGGGGCGTGTGACACGGGCCGATGACATACTCCAGCAGATCCTTGCGGATCTTGCGCCGCACGAGCGCGAGCGCGTACGGCAGGGCGGGCTGTATGCCGATGAGCCTCTCCTGCGCACGGGGCGCGACCTGCTGAACGACCGACGCTGGGGGAAGGACGCCCAGCGGGTGCGATCGCCCCATCCAGCTCGGCCCTCGGCTCGCGCACATTCCCCGACGCAGGGTCGCCCCCGGCCGCTGCCGCCGTCTCCACATGAGCCTGAGGTGGAGCGCACCGCCCCGATCGAGGCCATGCGTGCCCTGGCACGGCAGCGGCGGACGGAAGGCCATGGCCCGGCTGGTGGCAAGCTCTTTGTGGAGCAGGCGCACCTTATGGCAGACTACACGGACGACCTGCCGTTTTTGGGCAACTTCTCCAGCTACTACCCCACGTACGAGGACATGCCCGACCGTGTGCTGCGGGGCTACTTCACCTGGCGTACGCACTTTCGCAGGGGCGAGGTGCTCGGCTGTCCGCCCGCCTTCGTGTTCGTGCATGCCTATGAGGTGCTTGCCGACGTGGGCGTCGAACCCGGACAGGGTGGGCTGCGCGAGCTGATCGGCCTCCATGAGGGTTATGGTGCCGATGGGCGAGGCCGTGCCCTCGATCGCTACCTGCCCCTGTGGATACGCGACTATGCGCTCGTCCACGATCTCGACCTCTCGCAACCGGCACTCGCGCCCTATGTGCAGGGTAGGGGGGATGCCGTGGTGCGGGCCGTCAGGGAGCTGCGGACGGCCCAGGATGCGCTGCTGGCGCACGCTGCCGGGGATGGGGGGCGCACATCCGGGACACGGCGGCACCTGCGCTGGGATGCGGATGTCCCGGGCCTGCCGGGACGCGATGTCCTCGTGCGGGCGCTGAACGGGGCGTCCACCTACCACATCCTCGCGTCCAAGGTGATGCGGACGCATGCGGACGATGTCGGGGGCATCCTGCCGCAGGTGTTCGCGCGCCTGGTGGAGCACTGCGAGCGCCGCCGCAAGGCGAGCTTCCTGGACGGGCTCTTTGGCGCGGCATGCACCTATCATCACATGATGTACTCCACGGCCGTGTGCGCAGGGGAGCCGCCTCACGAGGATGTGACCATCGCGCTGCCCAGTGGGGAGGTCGTGTCGTGCCGTGCGGGCGCGTGGTGGCTGACCGAGCCGTGCGAGGTGCGCTCGGCCAGCAGCGAGCTCGGCCTCGTCCTGCATACGGTCGACCGCATCCTGCGCGAGCGGGTGGGGGACGTGCCCCCGCTCAAGGAACGCCACGCACCCAAGTACCTCACGGCGCTCGTGGGGGAGGAGGTCTCCGCCTGGCTGGGGCAGAGGGCTGCGGCGCGTGCCGCAGAGGTGCACATCGACCGCTCCCAGCTGGGACACATCCGCGTGGCGGCGGGTCGTACGCGCGAGGCGCTGCTGGTGGACGAGGAATGCGAGTGGGAGCCGGTGCGGCAGGCTGCAAAGGGGATGCCAGCGGCAGCGGTTGCATCCTCCACACGACCCACGCCTGATCCCGTGGGCGCACCGTCGGGCGCCTCGTCGCTCACCTCCGCGCAACGCGCCATCCTTCAGGCACTGCTTGCAGGGGATGTCGCCGCAGCGAGGGCCGCCGCAGCGGAGGGCGGCTCCCTGCTGTCGCTTGCGGTGGATACCATAAACGAGCTGCTCTTCGACCTGGTGGGCGATACCGTCATCGCGTTCGATGGGGACGAGCCGTACCTGGTGGAGGACTATGCCGAGGACGTGAGGGAGGCCCTTTCGTGACCATGCAGGACGAGACGGCGCAGGTGCGGCGTCCGCGCGTGCCCAAGCGCATCGCGACGGTCATCATCAACTCGCTCAAGGGTGGCGTGGTGCCGCGCATCGGGCTGCCCTACATCACCGTGGGGCGTGAGGCGGAGATCGCCGCCCTCCTGCGCGACCTCGACATCGTGTCCGATGGCGGTGCCTCCTTCCGCTTCGTGGTGGGCCGCTATGGCAGCGGCAAGAGCTTCCTGTTGCAGACCATTCGCACCCATGCCATGGGCAAGGGCTTTGTGGTGGCGGATGCGGACCTCTCGCCCGAGCGGCGTCTTTCGGGTTCGAAGGGACAGGGGCTGGCGACGTACCGCGAGCTCATCGGCAACCTCTCCACCAAGACGCGGCCCGAGGGCGGGGCGCTCACGCTCATCCTCGATCGCTGGATCTCAGGCGTGCAGAGCCAGGTGGTGGCCTTGGGTGTGGCGCCGGACGATTCCGCCTTCGCTGACGAGGTGGAGCGGCGCATCTTTGCCGTCATCAGCGACCTGCAGGAGCTGGTGCATGGGTTCGACTTCGCCAGGATCCTCTCGGCGTACTTTCGCGCGCACCTCGCGGGGGATGATGACGTCAAGGCCAGCGTGGTCAAGTGGTTCCGCGGCGAGTACCGCACCAAGGCGGAGGCCCGCTTTGAGCTGGGCGTGAACGTGATCATCTCGGATGACGACTGGTATGACTACATCAAGCTGTTCGCGCGCTTCCTGCGCGGGGCCGGCTACGAGGGGCTCGTGGTGCTCGTGGACGAGCTCGTGAACCTCTACAAGATCCCCAACGCCATCAGCCGTCAGTACAACTACGAGAAGATCCTGACCATGTACAACGACACCCTGCAGGGCAAGGCATCGTACCTGGGCATCATCATGAGTGGCACGCCCCAGTGCGTGGAGGACCGCCGGCGCGGCCTGTACTCCTACGAGGCGCTGCGCAGCCGCCTCACGCAGGGGCGTCTTGGGCGCGAGGGGCACGTGGACCTGCTGGCGCCGGTCATACGCCTCACGCCGCTCACCCCAGAGGAGCTGCTCGTGCTCGTGGAGAAGCTCGCGGACATCCATGCGGGGCTCTTTGGCTACGGGCGGCGCCTCACGGAGGACGACCTGGCACGCTTCCTGGAGATAGAGCTCGCGCGCGTCGGGGCGGACACCCACGTGACCCCGCGCGAGGTGATCCGCGACTTCATCGAGATGTTGGACATCATGGTGCAGGATCCGCACGCGACGGTGGAGGGGCTTTTGGGGTCCGATGACTTCCGGCATGCGGCAGCCGATGCCGGGGCCGATGGCGGTGACGATGCCGCCTTTGCCGAGTTCACGATCGAGTGACCCGGTGCCTTCCTCGAGCCGTTCGTCGGGTTGCTCGTCGAGTCGTTCGCACTTCTCGCCCGTCCCTGTGGGAGTCGTATGCAATTGCATGCGGGTGCCGTACCGTATCGGGGCAGGTACACCGATTGCTGTGTTTGTGACATCTGGTGCGAGCGGACAGGGAAATGCGAACGACCCCGAGGGACCGGCCGGGAGGTTGCATACGACTCACCTCCCCATGCCTGGGCGTTCGCGTGTGGAGGCTGCAGGGTATTGGGTAAAAGCATAGCCGTCGTGCGGTCTGGCCGTGGGGCGTCCCCTAGGATAGGGGCAGTCGGCGAGGGGGAGGTGCTCTGCGTGTCTTTGGTGGACGATGACTATTATCAGCGCAATCGCAAGCTGATTGCCGACTACCTGCGCAGTGGCTCGAAAGGGCCCAAGGACGGGGCACATGGCATGCTCGGCTTCGAGCTGGAGCACGTGGTCCTGCGTGCGCTGCCCGACGGCAGCTCCGCACCGGCGGAGTACGAAGGGCCGCATGGGGTGGTCGAGCTGCTGCGTCGGTTGCGACCGCACTATGACGCCCCCCTTCTTGAGGGTGACAGGCTCGTGGGACTTGCGTGCCCCGGCGAGACGGTCACCACCGAGCCCTCCCTGCAGACCGAGGTAAGTGCCGGCCCCCATGGTAGCGTCACCGAGCTCGCAGGTGAGTACCGACGCTGGCGCTCATGGGTCGATCCCATCGTGGACGAGCTGGGGCTCTCCCTTCCAGAGCTGGGCTACAATCCCACGGCCCCCACTGCCGAGCTGCCGCTCAGCCCCAAGTTCCGCTACGCCTGCATGGATCGCTATCTGCGGACCATCGGCGGCTATGGCCCGCAGATGATGCGCGGCAGCGCGTCCCTGCAGATCTCCATCGACTTCTCCGACGAGCGCGATGCCGCGCGCAAGCTGCGCATTGCCAATGCCATCGGCCCCGTCATGGCGCTCATGCTGGACAACGCGCCCATCCATGAGGGCAGGCCACGTCGCTACAACCTGGTGCGCACGCGCATCTGGCAGGACGTGGATCCCGCCCGCTGTGGGGTGGTTCCCGGCTCGCTGGGCCAGGGCTTCTCGTTCGAACGCTACGCCGACTGGGTGCTTGGCGTGCCTGCCATCCTGGTGCCGGACGAGTCGTCCCCGGAGGGCTGGCGTTACGTGGGTGCGCAGACCTTTGCCGCGGTGTACCGCGACCGCGAGATGACGCGCGCCGAGGTCGAGCACGCCCTGTCCATGGAGTGGCCGGACGTGCGTGTGAAGACGTACCTCGAGATCCGACAGGCAGACGCCGTGCCCGCACCGTATGCCTTTGCCTATGCGGCGCTCGTCAAGGGGCTCTTCTACGGCGAGGCATCCCTGTCGGTGCTCGAGGGCGAGCTGTCGCAGGCGGGTTCCGAGGGCGGCTTCGTGAGCGCGTGGGACATGACGGCGGCCAAGGATGCGCTCATCCTGGATGAGGAGGGTGGTTATGGTGCGCGCGTGTACGGCCGTCCTGTGGGCGCGTGGGCCGACCTGCTGCTCAGGCTCGCCCACCAGGAGCTGGACACAGACGAGGAGCGGTACCTCGACCCCCTCGATGAGCTGGTGTCCAGTCGCGAGACGCTCGCGCAGCGATGGTTGCGTGTGCACGATCTGTAGCCCTCCCGTGTCATGCTGTCTGCTGGATCGCTCCTCGGGTATATCCCTCCTGCGGGGATATGTGCGATGAGGGAGGCGTCACATGAACGAGGTCATCAAGGCGATCGAGGAGCGTCGCAGCACGCGCAGCTACAAGCCCGACGCCGTGCCCAAGGAGCTCATCGAGCAGGTCATGGAGGCCGGCACGTGGGCGGCCAGCGGCATGGGGCGGCAGTCGCCCATCATCGTCGCCGTCACCGACCGGGCACTGCGTGACCGCCTGTCCGATGCCAACCGCAGGATCATGGGCGGCACGGAGGGCACGGATCCCTTCTATGGCGCGTCCGTCGTGCTCGTGGTGCTTGCCTCCAAGGACGTGCCCACCCATGTGTACGATGGCTCACTCGTGCTGGGGACCATGATGCTGGCGGCGGAGTCGCTGGGCCTGGGCAGCTGCTGGATTCACCGCGCTCGGGAGGAGTTCGAGCAGCCCGAGTTCAGGCAGGTACTTGCCGACCTGGACGTGAGCGGCGCATACGAGGGTATCGGGCATCTCGCCCTGGGATATGTGGACAGGCCGACGCCTGCCAAGCCACGCAACGACGGTCGCATCCTCTGGGCAGAGTAGGGCCTTGTGGGTGCCGTCCCTGAGGAGTCGTACGCATCTTTCGTAGGGGACATTCGGGGTCGTATGCAAACGCACACGACCCCGAATTTGTGAAGATGCAGGTACATGAGTCGTTGACTCTGTCGCGATACCTGCAGTACCCCATTAATTTGCGAACGACTCAACCTGATGTCCTGGCAAATTGCATACGACTCAAACGAGGCGAGGTGGGGGACGGGGATAACTGCTACAGCGTCTGTTCCGTGCGGCCGATGATGTCGTTCTGCGTCGCCCGCGAGAGCGTGTTGAAGAAGGCGGAGTAGCCGGCCACGCGCACGATGAGGTCCTTGTGCGCCTCGGGATGCCGCTGCGCATCGATGAGCGTCGCTCTGTCAACGATGTTGTACTGCACGTGGTAGCCGTGCAGGCGGTTGAAGAACGTGGAGATGAGCAGCTCGAGCTTCTGCCGGTTCTCGCTCGTGGAGAGCATCTGCGGGGTCATCTTCTGGTTGAGCAGCACGCCGCCAGTGATCTTCTCGGTGGGCAGCTTGGCGACCGACTTGAAGACGGCCGTGGGTCCCTGGCGGTCGCAGCCGTGCGCGGGGCTACAGCCCTCGGCCAAGGGCTCGTGCGCGCGGCGACCGTCCGGCGTGGCCATGGTGCCCATGCCCTGGCCCACGTTGACCGAGATGGAGCTCGTACCGCCGTAGCGGATGCCGCCGATGGGCCCGCGGCCGTGGCGCGTGTTGGGATACCTCTCGATCTCGTCGAGGTAGGGCTCGTAGGCATCGACCACCAGCTGGTCCACGAAGTCGTCGTCGTTGCCGTACTTGGGGGCGTCGTCCACGAGCATCCGCTGCACGCGTTGGCCCTCGGGGGAGGAGAAGTCGTCCAGGATGGCGTCCCACAGCTGCCGAGGCGTGAGTCTCCCCTCGTCGAACACGAGCCTCTTGATGGCGGCCAGGCTGTCGGCCATGTTGGCGATGCCCACCTGCAGGCCGCTGATGAAGTCGTAGTGCGCGCCTCCCTCCTTGATCGTCTTGCCGCGGGCGATGCAGTCGTCCACGAGGGCGGAGCAGAGCACGTCGGGCACCTCGCGCTCGGAGGCCTTGTCGATGGCGTTCTCCACGATCACGGAGGAGCGGGCCATCTCACGAATCGTCCCGTCCCAGGCAGAGAACAGCTCGTCGTAGCTGTTCATGTCCACGAAGTGGCCGAAGTCGCCGGCGAAGCGCCGACCGGTCGTGAGGTCCACGCCACCGTTCATCGCCACGAGCAGGATGCGCGGGAAGTTGAGGTAGCTCATGCCGGTGCAGCGGTAGCCCCACTTGCCCGGCACGGCGCACTCCACGCAGCCGATGGCGGAGTAGTCGTAGGCGTCCTCGGGTGCCACGCCCCATGCGACGAACGAGGGGATGATGACCTCGTCGTCGTTGAGGGCGGGCATGCCAAAGCCCAGACGCATGACCTCGATGCACTTGTCGTAGAAGTGCCTATCGAGGTTCCTGTGGTAGCGCACGGTGAGGTTGGGCTGGGTGAGGCGGGTCTGGGCCACGGACTGCAGCACGAGGAAGGAGAGGTCGTTCACGGCGTCGCGGCCGTCCGTGGTCTGGCCGCCGATGGTCACGTTCTGGTACATGGGCATGCCGGCCGAGCCGTTGGTGTGGACCTGGCTGCGCACCTTGTTCACGGTGAGGGTCTTGATCCAGAGGTTGGTGAGGAGCTCCAGCGCCTCCTCGCGCGTGAGCTTGCCGCTGTCGAGGTCGGCCCGGTAGTAGGGGTAGAGGTACTGGTCGAAGCGGCCGAAGGAGAGCGAGTGGCCGTTGGACTCGATCTGCAGGATCACCTGCATGAACCACACGGTCTGGATGGCCTCGCGGAAGGAGGCGGCCGGCTCCCAGGGGGAGCGCTCGCACACCTGGGCCATGAGTTCGAGCTCCCTCGCGCGGGCGGGATCGTCGCACGCTGCGGCCTGCTTGCGGGCGAGCGTGGCGTAGCGCCGGGCGAACGCGCGGACGGCATCGCACACGATGAGCACGGCGCGGTAGAACACGTTCTTATCGATGGCGTTGGGATCGGTGAGGTCGAGGGCGGCCTGGGCCGCGCGGGCACGCTCGGCATAGCCCCTGAGACCCTCGCGCAGGAGCCGCTCGTGGTTGATGGCCAGGTGGGCGTCACCAGCGTTGAGCTTGCCCTCCATGCCGAACACGCCCGTCTCCATGAAGACGGACACCTCGTCGGGCAGGAGCGCCTCGCCCTTCTCGCGCAGGGTGTTGCCCCGCCAGAACGGGGCTATGGAGCGCAACTGCTCCTTTGTCTCGTCCGTGACGTGGAACACGTCGCCGTCACGCAGCTCGAAGGCGTCGAGCTCGTCGATGACGAATCCCATGGTGTACTCGGGGAAGATCGGCGCGTTGCGGTTCTTGGTGGCCTGGTTTCCGGCGATGAGCGTCTGGTCCTCGATGTAGATGGTCATGTCGGCGAGGATCCGCTCGAGCATGCGTGCCCGCTTGAGCACGGGAGGCTGTGCGCTGTTCCCCTGGTAGGCCTGGGTGCAGAGCAGGGCACGCTCGGCGTCGATGTAGGGCCTCTCGTTCAGGACCTCCTCGCGGAACGCGCTCATGCGCGGGGTGAGGCTCCCAAAGTGCGCGACGTTCTCCATGGGACATCCCTTTCAAAAGTAAGTTATAAAGCTTACGAACGTAATAACTGCACTATAGAAGTGGGAAGCCCGCACGTCAAGGGAAAGGGACGCCCCACAGCGATTGTCACGATATCTGCATGGTTGCGAACGAGAGTCGCTATGATTTCCCCTGTGCAGACAGAGGGTCTGTGTGTGAGGAGATCGCATGGGTCGTAGGGATACGCAGATTCTTTCCGCCCTGAGCGAGCGGGGGCGGATGGACGTCGCCACGCTTGCCGAGGAGCTGGGCGTCTCGCAGGTGACGATGCGCAAGGACCTCGATGGCCTGGCCGGGCGCCGCCTCGTGCGGCGCGAGCATGGCTTCGCGGAACTGGGCAGCACGAACGATGTGGCCGGACGCCTTGCCTACCACTACGCGCAGAAGGTCTCCATCGCACGCCGTGCGGCCGAGCTGGTGAGCGATGGCGAGACGGTCATGGTCGAGAGCGGCAGCTGCTGTGCCCTCACGGCGCGTGCGCTCCTCGAGTGCCGCTGCGACGTGACGGTGATCACCAACAGCGCCTTCATCGCCGCCTACGTGCGCGACCTCCCCCATGCCAGCGTGATCCTGCTGGCGGGCAACTACCAGATGGACGCCCAGGTGACGGTGGGACCCCTCGTGCGCGCCTCCGTCGCGTCGCTCTCGGTGGACAAGCTCTTCGTGGGGACGGACGGCTACAGTGCGAGCTCCGGCTTCACCAACGCCGATGCCCTGCGCGCCCAGGCCGTGCACGACATGGCCGAGCGCGCCGCGAACGTCTACGTGGTGACGGAGTCGGAGAAGTTCTCGCAGCGGGGCGTGGTCTCGCTTGACCTGTCCGGCCGTCCCGTGCATGTGATCACGGACATGGGCATCGATGACAGCGTGCGCGCGCAGCTGGCGGCACGGGGCATCGGGCTGCTGTGTGCGGGTGAGGGTGCGTAGGCGAGAGCCTATGTGAACGCCTCGATGCCGTGGTCCGCAAAGGCTGCGATGAGGCCCGCAAGGTCCTCCGGATGCAGGGCTGGCGCATCGGATAGCGCGTAGTCGCGCTCCAGGAGGGCGTACTTGCCCACACCGAGGTTGTGGTAGGGGAGCAGCTGCACGCGCGTGGCCCCCACCTCGTGCAGGCGCCCCGAGAAGCCTTCGGCGCTCGTGGTGGGGTCTGTAGGATCGAAGTTGAAGCCGGGGATGACGGGGATGCGCACAAGGACGTCCGCACCACGCCCAATGGCCCGGGCGATGTTGCGCACGATGGGCGCGAGCGGTGCGCCGACCACCTCCTGGTGGCGTGCGTCGTCCCAGTGCTTGAGGTCGCACAGCAGGAGGTCCATGCGCTTGGTGACGCGCCGGAAGGTGTCCCAGCTGGCATACGAGGTGGTCTCGATGCAGGTGGAGATGCCGCGCCCATGGAGGCGGTCGGCCAGGGCGCAGACGAAGCCGGGCCACAGGAGCGCCTCTCCACCGGAGAAGGTGACGCCGCCACCCGACTCCGCGTAGAAGGGGACGTCCTGCAGACAGACTGCGAGGACGTCCTCGAGCGAGCGCCTCTCGCCCGAGACGGAAAGGGCGCCGGCGGGACACTCGCGCACGGCTTGGGCCGCGAGGGCACTCGTCGCGTCCACGCTTGCCACGTCCACGTGGCGCTTGCCGTCCCGCACCGAGGCCCGGGCACCATGGGGCGCGAGGAGCCCCAGGCAGTGCCCGCAGCCCGTGCAGGCCGTTGCGTTCCACTCCATCTGGGGCTCGCGCGCCTGGCTCTCGGGGTTCGAGCACCAGGGGCACAGGAGGGGACAGCCCTTGAGGAACACGGTGGTGCGAATGCCCGGTCCGTCGTTGACGCTGAACTTCTGGATGTCGAGCACGGTTGCCGTGATGTCGGTGCCGTCGTGTGCCATGGACGCCTCCTCGTTTCCGTTGCCATGATACGACTCGCTTCGCTCTCTGGGGTACAGAACTTACGAATGAAATAAAAAATATTTTCGTACAAAGTAATGGCAAAGCGGTATAGTGCGCATAGACGGAACGATCACAGAGGAAGGGACCTCCCATGGAACTGATTCTTGACACCGCGGATGCGCAGGCCGTGCATGAGCTCTCGGAGATGCTCACGATTTCGGGTGTGACCACCAACCCCACCATCATCACGCGGTCGGGCAAGACCCCCGAGCAGGTGTGTGCTGAGATGGACGAGGTCCTCGCCCCCGAGCAGAAGCTCTTCGTGCAGACCGTCTCCACCGACTACGAGGGCATCCTTGCCGAGGGGCGTCAGATCTGCGCGCTGCGCACGAACGTGTACGCGAAGGTTCCCGTGACGCATGACGGCCTGCGTGCCATCAAGCAGCTCAAGCGTGAGGGACTCGGCGTGCTGGCAACGGCCATCTATTCCGCTGACCAGGCGTTCTTTGCGGCCATGAACGGTGCGGACTACCTGGCGCCCTACGTGAACCGCATGTGCGACTACGGCGATGGCATCCAGGCGGTGCGCGAGCTGCAGGAGATGCTCGAACTCAATCAGCTGCCCGCCAAGGTCTGCGCCGCATCGTTCAAGAACGGCAGCCAGGTGCACGAGCTGATCCGTGCGGGCGTGGGCGCCGTCACGGTGCCACCTGACGTGCTGTATGCCATGCTCGACCACCCGGGCACCAAGGTCGCCGTGGACGAGTTCAGCGCGGCATGGAGCGCCGCCTTCGGGCGCGACACGTTTGCGTAGGCGACCTCGGCGGACGTCGCTGGCTTCGTCTGCGTCTGTCGGAGTCGTATGCAAATGCATACGACTCCGTTTTCGGATACGAGCAGGTATACGGGTTGTTGTCTCTGAAATAACTGCCGCAAGGCTCCACTGACCGGCAAAAATTTGCGAATGACTCAAAGCAGCCGTACCTATCCGTTGACGACGACGGCCTTGCCGAAGCCATGCGACCCCTCGAGCCAGCGATGCGCCTCGGGCAGCTGGGCCAGCGTGAAGACGCGCTCCGGCGTGGCGTCGATGTCGTGCGTCTCCACGAAGGCGAGCAGCCCGTCGAGCGCCGCCCCGCTCACGTGGCCCGAATAGAAGCTCGTGAGGTAGCCGTCCTCCGGCAGGTCCATGATGGGGTCGAAGCCATCCATGTACCATTGGCCACCCAATTGCCCCGTGCTGCACACGATGCCACCCGCCCTCATATGGCGACAGGTGTCCTTGAGGGTGGCCGGGCCCACGAGCTCGAGCGCACGGTCGAAGCGTTCGTTCGTCTGCAACCTGCCGTCCGTGTCCAGCACGCAGGCATCGAAACCGTTGTCGAGCAGCAGCTGGGCACGGGCGTCGGTGCGGGTGGTGCCCACCAGGTGCAGGTGCGGCTCGGCGACCCGGGCGAGCCGCGCGAACGCCAGCCCCACGCCACTGGTCGCCCCGCGCACGAGCACCGTCTGGCCAGCCTCAAGGCGCAGGTTCTTCAGGGAGCCGAACGCCGTATGGTACGTCTCGGGAACGGCTGCCAGCACGTCCCAGGGGAGGGAGGTCCTCACGGGGTGGATCTGCTCGTTGGGCAGCAGCACGTACTCGGCGTAGCTGCCATCGAAGGCACGACCCATCTCCCCCATGATGGAGACGACCCGCTGTCCCTCGGGCAGCCGGTGCGGGTCGGTCGTGACGGCCATCTCGCCCACGCACTCGATGCCCAGGATGCGGGGGAAGCGCACGGAGGGGGAGAGCCCCTGGCGCGTGAACACCTCGGAGTGGTTGAGGCCAAACGCCAGCACGCGCACGAGCGACCAGCCCGGCCTCACGGCTGGGACGGCCACCTCGGCGGGGCGCAGCACCTCGGGGCCACCGGCCTCGCTCACCACGACGGCACGCATCGTCTCGGGAACCCCCATGCTACCTCCCCGCCACGAGCCGTCGGACGAAGTCCGTGGCGGGTGCCTCCACCAGCTCGTCGGGCGCTGCGTACTGCTGGATGCGTCCGCCGTCCACGACGGACACGCGCGTTGCCAGGTGCAGCGCCTCGCGGATGTCATGCGTCACGAACATGATGGTGATGCCCGTCTCGTCAAAGATGCGACGCAGCTCGTGCTGGAGCTGCTCGCGGGTGATCTCGTCCACGGCACCGAAGGGCTCGTCCATGAGCAGGATGTCCGGCGAGGCCGCCAGCGCCCGCGCGATGCCCACGCGCTGCTGCTGGCCACCCGACAGCTCCGCGGGATAGCGCCCCAGCAGGTCGTTCTCGAGACCCACGATGCCCATCCACTTATGCACGGCCGCGTGTGTGCGGGCATGGTCGCTGCCGTTCCAGAGGTTGGGCACATAGGCGATGTTCTGCTCCACCGTCATGTGCGGAAAGAGGACGCTGCCCTGGATGGCATAGCCGATGTTGCGGCGCAGCTGCACGAGATCGACGTCGCGCACGTTCCTGCCCTCCACCAGCACGTCGCCCGACGTGGGCTTGATGAGGCCGTTCACCATCTTGAGCAGCGTGGTCTTGCCGCCGCCCGAAGAGCCGATCACGCACACGAACTCGCCGCGCGCAATGGAGAGGGACACGTCGTCGAGCACGAGCTTTGTGGCGCCGGTTGCCGCGTCATCGTACTCCTTGCTCACGTGGCGGAATTCGATGGCGGGGGTGTCGGCGTCCGTGCGGGGTGTGTTCTCGTTGTCGCTCATGACAGCAGTCCCTTCTGCTGGAGGTATTCGTGCGCCACGTCCTCGGGCGAGCGCCCCTCGCTCTCCACCTCGTAGTTCATCTGGGCCATGTCCGCATCGGTGATGGTGTCGTTGAGCTTCTCGAGCACGCCGCGCAGCTCCGGGTGCTCGTCAAGTACCTGCTGGCGCACCACGTTGCCGCAGCGGTACGAGGGGAAGAAGCCCCCATCATCCGTGAGGACCACCGCGTCTGCCGTGCTCAGCTGCCCGTCGGTGGTGAAGACGGTCATGACGTCCACCTGCCCCTCGGCAAGCGCCTGGTACTTGAGGCCGATGTCCAAGTCCATCGTGTTGCCGAAGTGCAGACCGTAGGTGTCACAGAATGCCTGGTAGCCATCCGCTCGCTCATAGAAGTCGTACTCCGCGCCAAACGTGAGCGTGTCGGCCACGCGGGCGAGGTCGCTGTAGGTATGGAGGTCGTACTGGTCGGCAACCTCCTTGCGCACCGCGATGCCATACGTGTCGTTGAAGCCGTACATGCCCACCCACGTGAGGCCGAGCTGGCTCCCATACGCATCGTTGAGCTCGTCGAACCTGCCCTCGTCATAGGCATCGGTACGGTTGAGGACCTCGTTCCAGCCCGTGCCCGTGTACTCCGGATAGAGGTCGTAGGCACCGGATTCCATGGCGGGCTCGATGTTGGCCGTGCCGCCGCCCACGCCGGTCGTGAGGTCCACCTTGAGGTCGGTGTCCTGCTCGATGAGGTCCTTGAGCATGTTGCCCATGATGTACTGCTCGGTCATGGGCTTGGTGGCGATGTGGATGGTCGCGGGCGTCGGCATGAGCGCATGCGCGATGAGAACGACGGCGGCAACGGCCGCCGTCGCCACCGTGCCCAGGACCAGCCGCCGGTTGGTGCGCTTGTCCTTGGCGCTGCTCTTCTGCATGCGATGCTCCACGAAGCCGAGGACGCCGTCCACGAGGAGCGCCAGGATGGCGCAGAGCAGCGAGCCGTCTATGGTCATGGCGGCGTTGTTGGTGGTGATGCCACGATAGATGGCCACGCCCAGGCCACCCGCCCCGATGAACGAGGCGATGCCGGCAAGGGCGACGGTCATGGTCGCCATGGAGCGGATGCCGCTCATGATGACGGGCATGGCCAGCGGCAGCTTAATCCTGCGCAGGATCTGCCCGTCGGTGGAGCCCATGCCCTGCGCCGCCTCGATGACGGCGGGGTCCACGTTCGTCAGGCCCGTGTACGTGTTGCGCACCATGGGCAGGAGGGCATAGATGACCAGTGCGATGACCGCCGTGGTGTTGCCCACCCCCGAGAGGGGGATGAGAAAGCCCAGCATCGAGATGGAGGGGATGGTGTAGAGGAAGTTGATGACGGCGAGCGTCGGTTTGGCGGCACGGGCCCTCTCGCTGATGAGCAGGCCAAAGAGGCCACCGACCACGATGGCTATCACGATGGCGATGGCGGATAGGGCCAGATGCTCGAGGACCAGCCCGCCAAACCAGCCTGCACGCTCGGTGAGTGGACTCAGCGTCTCCTGGGGCATAGGGTCCCCTTCCAGTAGGTGACGAGGCAATATGACCTATGGTGCCCCGAAGCCGTCCGAGCTATGCGGACGCGTGATGTACGGGCCGATACCTGTGTGCACATCTCCACATCCATGGGCGCAACATGATTGCTGCCGCTGCCCCTCTTCGTGTGGGTGCCGATTGCCTGGCATGTGGGTGCCTTTTGCTGCATGTGGGTGCCAATCGCCATGGGGCTGTCTATAAATGCGCAGGTCAGCGGAGGCCGTTACGGGAGAAAGGCACCCACATGAAGAGAATCGCACCCACACGGATGGAGAATCGCACCCACGGGGAGTGACAGTAGAGAGCGAGACGTCAGCCTCCCCAAGATGTAAACTTAGACTAACCATAAGAAACGGATGGGCGTGGGTGGTACTCCCTGCACCACCCGGAAGGGGCGCGACGTGTTTCAGGATGCCTTTCTCCACATAGACGACCTCAGCAAGGGCTACGGGACGGGCGATGCGCGCGTGACGGTGCTCACGGACGTCTCCACGCAGCTTGACAGGGGAGAGATCTGCGTGCTCTTTGGCCCCTCCGGCTCGGGAAAGTCCACGTTCCTCAACCTCGTGGGTGGCCTGGAGCCAGCGGATGGCGGCTCCATTCGCGTGGGGGACACCACCATCACCGACCTCAGGGATCGGGAGCTCGTGGAGTACCGCCGTCGCGAGCTGGGCTTCATCTTCCAGTTCTACAACCTGGTGCCCGACCTCACGGTGCGCGAGAACATCGAGGTGGCAGGCCATCTCTCCAAGCGTCCGCTCCCGGTGGACGACCTTCTTAACTCGCTGGGACTGTGGGATCACCGCAAGAAGTTCCCCAACCAGATCTCGGGAGGCCAGCAGCAGCGCTGCGCCATCGGACGCGCCCTGGCCAAGAACCCGTCGCTGCTGCTGTGCGACGAGCCTACGGGCGCCCTGGACTACAGGACGTCCAAGGAGATCCTCGAGCTGCTCGAGAGCGTCAACAGGACCTATGGCTCCACGATGGTCATCGTCACGCACAACGATGCCATCCGCCACATGTCTCACCACATCCTGCGTCTCCGCGATGGCGCCCTCGTGGAGGACAGGATGAACGAGCGGCTCCTGCCTGCCTCGGCGCTCGAGTGGTAGGGGGGTCGCCATGTCTCCCCTCACCAAGCGCCTTCCTCGCGAGCTTGCCCACAACCTCAGCAAGTACCTGGGCATCTTCTTTCTCATTGGCTTTACGATAGCCATGATCTCGGGCTACCTTGCGGCGGCCCGCTCCATCCAGCGCATCGTCGCCGATGCGCGCGCCGCATCCAACCCGCAGGACTTCTCGTTTACGACGCAGTTCAGGGCATCGGACGAGGCGCTGCGTGACGTGCGCGACTCCCAGGAAGGCACCGAGGTCGCCGAGGACTTCTACGCGGATGTGCCCCTCACGTTTGCGGGCAAGGCCGATGGCACGAACGTGACCGTGCGCCTCTACAAGAACCGCACGGACATCGACACGGCCTCCTACGTTGCCGGACGTGCGCCCGACACTGACGACGAGATAGCCCTCGACCGCATCTTCATGACGAACAACGGTCTCTCGCTGGGGGACACGGTCACCGTAAGCGGCCATGACCTCACGATTGTGGGGCAGTGCGTGCTGCCGGACTATGAGGCACTCGTCCGCAAGAACTCCGACCTGATGTTTGACGTGCTCGACTTCTCGGTGGCACAGGTGACACCAGGCGGCTATGACCTGCTTGCCGGAGACGCCACCACCTATCACTACAGCGCGCGCTTCGCCGACCGTACCCTTGGTCTTGCGAGCCGCACGACGCGCGAGGAGGACGTCTCAAGGCTCCTGACGGATGACGGGCAGATCGTCACGGAACTGCTGGATCGCGAGTCCACCAGCTCCATCACGTTTGCCGACGAGGACCTCGCACACGACCAAGTGGGCTATCAGGTCATGCTCTTCCTGCTCATCATGATCTCCGGCTTCATCTTCGTGGTGCTCACCGATGCCACGATCGAGCAGGAGTCGGCTATCATCGGGACGCTCCTCGCCACGGGCTATCGCACGCGCGAGCTCGTGCGACACTACCTCATCCTGCCTACGGTCATTGGCGTGCTCGCCGCCATCGTGGGCAACGCCGTCGGCTATGGCGTGTGCGTCAGCTACATGGCGGGTCTCTATTATCGCAGCTACAGCTTCCCGACGTTCCACGCCTACTTTGACGTGCCCACCTTCGTCGAGACCACGGTCGTCCCCGTCGCGCTCCTCATCCTCGTCACCTGGCTGGGCATCAGGCGCAAGTTGGGTGCCACGCCCCTCGCGTTCCTGCGTCACGAGGTGAGCCACACGTCGCGCCGCTCGAACGCTGTCCTGCCGGATCGCTGGCCCTTCGTGCGCCGGTTCAGGTGTCGCGTGTTCCTGCGCAACGCCTCGCACTTTGCCGTCCTGTTCCTGGGCATCATGCTCTCGTCCGTGCTGTTGCTCATGGGGCTCTGCATGCTGCCCATCGTGCGCAATGCCGCCAGCCAGATGGCCCAGACGGTCCGTGCCAATCACATCTACTTCCTCAAGGCACCGCTTGAGATCGACGAGACGGCCGAGCAGCGCGACGGGGCTGCCGCGCTCAAGGAGCTGTCGTCCGTGGAGGACCCGCAGGCGTCGTTCTCGCAGGAGCGCCTCATGGACCTGCTCGCGCGTGCCTCCACCGTGCAGGATGCGGCGCACCCCTACAACGACCAGGAGAACGACGAGGGTGCCCTAGGTGGCGCCGAGAAGTTCGAGACCACGACCCTCGAGGTCAGGCGTCGCTACAGCGACGAGATGGAGTCGGTCACGATCTATGGCATAGATGTGGGCAGCCGCCACTGGGATGACGTGGACGTCTCTGGCGGAAAGATCGTGGTGGGCCGGGGGCTTGCGGACAAGTGCGACCTGGCCATCGGGCGCCAGGCCACGTTCCGCGACAAGTACACCGACACCACCTACACGCTTGCCCCCAGCGTCATTGCGGGCAATGCGACCGACACCAACGTCTACATGAGCCGTACGACCTTCAACGAGCTCTTTGGCAGCGTCACGGGGGGTGATCCCGACTACTTCAACGGCTATGCGTCGGATGCGGCGCTCAACCTGGATGGTCGCTACGTGGCCAGTGAGATCACCCCCCACGACATGGAGGTCGTGGGGGATCAGATGGACTCCTCGATGGGCCAGATCATGGGCATGATGCTCTGGATTGCCATCCCCATCTCGATCGTGCTCATCTACCTGCTCACCAAGACGGTCATCGACCGTTCGGCGTGCTACATCTCCTACATGAAGGTGTTTGGCTATCGCAACGGGGAGATTCAGCATCTGTACCTGCGGTCGGTCACCTGGACGGTCATTGGGTCGTACGTGATCTCGCTGCCGCTCGTCATATGGATGGTCAACGGCCTGGTTGCCTACATGATGGCAGGCTACTCGGGCAACATCGAGATCGTCTATCCGCCCGCCACACTGATGGGGGTGCTGGCCATTGGCATTGCCACCTACCTGGTGGTCGCCCTCATCCACATGGTGCGCATCAGGCACGTCCCGCTTGCGGAGGCCCTCAAGGTGCAGGAGTAGCTGTGCGACCGGGCTGTCTGGCGGACTGTTGGCTGCCGCCTGCCACGTGTGGGTACGCTTCATGTGGGTGCTTTTCTCCATCCCTGCGGGTGCCAATCGATTCATGTGGGTGCCTTTCTCCCGGATGCGGCTGACAAAACACCAGGTCAGCGGAAGCTGCGGGATGCGAAAAGCACCCACATGCAGCAAAGACACCCACACGGAAGTGGATGGACCTCGCACTGGGTGACGAGTGTTCGTGTGGCGGTGGAGCATCATATGGAAGGAGGGACGGAGCTAGTCTCCGGCCGACCCCGCGGAAAGCTCATGGCCATGCAGCACCTCGATGACGCAGGCATGCTCGGACACGCGTCTGAGGATGTCGGCATGCTTGCGCTGGAGGGTCGTGTCGAGGTTCGCGTTCCATTCGTCGAGCAGCAGCAGCCTGACCTTTCCCGCTGCGACCTCGCGCTCGGCCGCCTGGAGCGAAGCGTCCTTCGCCTGCCCGGTCGAGGACTCCCGCCCGTCCAGCCCCCCGATGTCAAGGACACTGTCTGCCGGAAGCAGGAACGCCTCGTCTCCCCGTTCCCGCTTGAGCAGGGCGAGCAGGCTGCTCTTGCCTGCGCCATTTGGCCCCCGCACGGTCCAGCGTCCGCTTCCAAGGCCGTGCGTGATTTCCATCACGTCCTCGAGCGAGCGGAGCGCATGGGCGTCGGTGGGATCCCCGGCCGGTGAGAGGCTGATGAGATTCCACCGTATGGTTCCCCGCGAACGAAGCTCGCGAGGTGTCAGCAGGAGTCTCTCGGCCACGAGCCTGGTGCGCGAGCGCTTCTCTTGGAACTGGATGATGTAGGCCACGAGCACGCTCACGTCCTGGAGGATGTTGACCTGCCGCGAGAGCGTCGCCACCAGCGTCGCCAGCATCGCTGCGTTCGTCAGGTTGTCCCTGACGAACCAGACGAGCGCCACCCCAAAGGGAAGGCAGTACAGCACGATCGTGAGGGAGGTCAGCAGGTCCCGGAACAGCACCAGGTGCACCTGGCTCGAGCGCGAACCCGACAGCGCCGCCTCGAAGTGCCCGCGCCAGGTGTCGAACGCCAGGCGATTCCCCAGCCAGATGTTTGGCACAGCGGTGCGAACCCGCTGGAAGAGGGCGGCTTGCCGCTCCTGGGAGGAGACTGTGCACGCGGCGACGGTTGGCCTCGAGAGGAGCATGACCACCAGCGCGATGAGGAAGCCCAGGCCATATGCCGCGGCGAACCGCGCATCGAGTGCCTGGGCGATGACGGTGCCGTTGAAGAGGACGCCGAGCAGCAGCTCGAGGGCATCGACGCCATAGCCAAGGTCATCCTGGATGGTGGACCACAGCTCATTGACGAGGTAGGGTTCCCTCTTGTCGCGGACGGCACGGCTGAAGTAGGCTCCCGGTGCATTGTAGTTTGCGATGCCGACATGATGGAGTGCGGCATCATAGAGGTCATAGGTGGCCTGCTCGAGCTGGACATGAATTCCCACGCTGGGAAAATAGGCACCGGCGAGCAGCACGACGAAGAGCAGGACGCCTCCCACGATGTCGTGCCCCTCCATGAGCGCCTCGCTGATGAGCGTCACCTGCCATGTGGAGAGGGCGACCATGAGCTGCTCGAGCACGATGAAGAGGAGGCAGAACCACAGGTGCTTGTTCGGTGTGATTATGTGCATGGCGAATGATGCTCTGATAGCAGCTGACGTACCCGAGGCACGAGTATCCTGTCCACAAAGAGACGAAAATTTTCCTTCTCATACTTGCATATAGCTGGAATACCTTTGGTCGACCGTTCAATGACGCATCCCCCACCACAGTAACCTTCAATCTCACAGTGCATGCATGCTGGGGACAATCGTTCTTTCTTTACCCAATCGGGGATGTAGCCGAAGAAGTCAGTCTTTTCTTTGAGACTTCCGAAGGAGTATGCCTTGTTGCCTACCCCGTCTCGGTAGCTCTCGTAGACCGCGAGCCGCACGTGGCCGTTCTTCTGGGGTATCTGCTTGAGGTACATGTGGTGCCCGCCCTTCCTCGAACTACCCCATGTTGTACAACATACCACGCACTATCACACTGTACAAATACGTGAAATTTGACAAGAAGATAGCCCTCAGAGGGCTGGTCGTTGAGGGAGTCTGCTCGAGAAGTCAAGTCATGCTACTGCGGAAGAGTGGTGTGGGTGCCAATCGCCATGGGGCTGTCTACAAATGCGCAGGTCAGCGGAAGCGGTGGGATGCGAAAAACACCCACACGACAGCGAATCGCACCCACACGGATCGTGTCATACCCGTGTGGGACATCTGATGCTCCCTAGAGGGCATCGTCGTCGCTATACTAGGAACAGGTGTTCCTATCGTGGACGTGACAGGGGGCGAGCATGGCAGACACGGGCGTGTTCGATCGGCTGGCGCCCTTCGTGCAGGACTTCATCTATGAGCACGACTGGGAGTCCCTGCGGGCCATCCAGGTTGCCGCCGCAGACGCCATCCTCACCACCGAGGACAACGTGCTGCTCACCTCGTTCACGGCCTCGGGCAAGACGGAGGCGGCCTTCTTTCCCATCCTCACGCAGCTGTGGGAGGATCCGCCCGCAACGGTGGGCTGCATCTACGTGGGCCCGCTCAAGGCCCTCATCAACGACCAGTTCTATCGCCTCACGGACCTCTGCGAGGAGGGCGACATCCCCGTATGGCACTGGCATGGGGACGTCTCGGCCTCGCACAAGGCGCGCCTCATGAAGCACCCCTCGGGCATCCTGCAGATCACGCCCGAGTCGCTTGAAGCCATGCTGCTGCACCGCCATGCCGCCATCCCCAAGCTGTTCGGGGACCTCCGCTTCGTGGTCATAGACGAGGTCCACTCGCTCCTGCGGGGCGATCGCGGCGCGCAGACGCTCTGCCTCATCGAGCGGCTCTCGCGCCTGGCGCAGGTGCGCCCGCGGCGCATCGGCCTCTCGGCCACCATCGGGGACCCCGAGGCGACGGCACGCATCCTGGGTGCCGGTTCCGGGCGCGACACCGTCATCCCACGCGTGCGGGAGAAGGGCCAGACCTGGCGCATCTCCATGGAGCACTTCTATGGCCATGGCCCCCAGTCTGCCGAGCGGGCCACAGGCGGGGAGCTTGCGCGTGCGGGTGGCACCACGGGGGGCTCGCTGCCTGTGGATGCCATGGTCGAACGGGTGGACGAGGGCCCAGCGCGGCTGTCGGAGCGTGCAGGGGAGGGCCGGACGCCACTCGCCACCGCCACGCCGGACGTCGCCGCCCTCGAGGCGGACGTCTCGGACACGGCGCCCAAGGAGGCCGACCCTGGTCTGGCCTACGTGTTCGAATACACCCGCGGCCGCACGTGCCTGGTGTTCTCCAACTCGCGCGAGGAGTGCGAGGAGGTCACGTCCACGCTGCGCACGTACTGCGAGAGGAGGGGCGAGCCCAACCGCTTCCTCATCCATCACGGCAACCTCTCCTCCAGCTTCCGCGAGTCGGCGGAGGAGCTCATGCGCGACCCCGAGAGCACCCTCACCACGTGCACCACGGCAACGCTCGAGCTGGGCATAGACATCGGTCGGCTCGAGCGCGCCTTCCAGATGGACGCCCCCTTCACGGTCTCGGCGTTCCTGCAGCGCATGGGCCGCACGGGCAGGCGCGGCCAGCCGCCCGAGATGTGGTTCGTCATGCGCGAGGACCCGCCCGAGCCCCGTGCGCTCCTGCCCGAGACCATCCCCTGGAAGCTCCTGCAGGGCATCGCGCTGGTCCAGCTCTACCTCGAGGAACGCTGGGTGGAACCGCCGCGCGAAGGCAGAAGGCACTACAGTCTGCTCTACCACCAGACCATGGCCACCCTCGCCTCGTCGGGGGAGCTCACGCCGGCCGCCCTGGCGGCGCGCGTGCTCTCGCTCTCGCCGTTCGCGAACGTCTCGCAGGACGACTACCGCACGCTCCTGCGCCACCTCATCGATACCGAGCAGATCGAGCGGACGGAGACGGGTGGACTCATCGTGGGGCTGGCCGGGGAGCGTGTGACCAACGACTTCCGCTTCTACGGCGTGTTCGTGGAGAGCGAGGAGTACACCGTGCGGGCGGACAGTCAGGAGCTGGGCACCGTGGTGCAGCCGCCTCCACCGGGGGAGAAGCTCGCCATCGCGGGGAGCGTGTGGATCGTGGAGGAGGTGGACCACCGCAAGCGCCTCGTCTACGTGACGGAGGTCAAGGGGAGGGTGCCCGCCTACTTTGGCGAGTGCCCCGGCGACATCAACACGCGCATCCTGGAGCGCATGCGTCAGGTGCTGGCCGAGCAGCGAGACTATCCCTACCTGCGTGACAACGCACGGGCACGACTGGCCGCCGCGCGCCACGAGGCGGCTGCTGCGGGCATCACCGAGGGGGCCAGGAGGTCCGGCGGCGGGCAGTCGCAGATGTCCCTGGTCAACCTGGGAGGGGACACCTGGGCGCTCTTCCCCTGGCTGGGCACGTACGCCTTCCTGGCGCTCGAGCGCGTCATCAAGCTGCGCATGCCGACGAGCCTGGGCATCAAGGGCGTGGACGTGAGCCGACCCTACTACATCCAGTTCCGCATGGCCGTCTCGGCTGAGGAGTTCCTGGATGCCCTGAGCGAGGCCCTTGCCGCAGAGATTGACCCCCTGAGCCTGCTCTATCCCAAGGAGCTGCCCATCTTTGACAAGTACGACGAGTTCCTGCCCCCCGAGCTGGTGCGCAAGGGCTTTGCCGAGGGCGTGCTGGACGTCGCGGGCGCCCGTGCCCGCGTGCTCGGGTGACGGCGCGTTCACAGGATACACACAAATCGGGCCTCTCGGCCCAAGGGGCTTGCAAAAAGTAAGGCATAGGTTATTATAGGCTCTGCAAGTAAGACAAGGGTTACTTACTTGTGTGCGTGTTTTACCCTACCTGATGCAGGCGAACCCTCTCCTCGCACTGCAGACAGGTCCCAGGCGCCACCGGCATTCCCCCTTTCCTGTGCCGGTGGCGCGTATTGTGTGGAATGCTGCTCTCATGTGTCCCGTGGGTGCCAATCGATTCATGTGGGTGCCATTCTCACGAACGCGGGCCACAAAGCAGCAGGTCGCCAAAGACGCATCCGGGAGAAAAGCACCCACACGCAGCATATGGCACCCATAGAGGTGGGAAAGGACACCCACACGCAGCGGAAGGCGCCCACACAACCGCGTGGCTTGCGCGGACGGCACGTGCCGATCAGCGCCTGAGCGCCCGCGGCGCCCTGCGCGCCCGCCTCCCGCCGCGGACCTCGTAGGCAGGGGTGCGATGCCTTTCGAGCGGGCAGCGGAGATGCTCCCTGTCCCTTTCGCCAAGCCTGGGGAGCGCTATGGGCACCGCGGGGGTGATGCGGGCCCGCGGGGTGCGTAGGCGCACGCTTGTCGTCGTATCGAACAGCCTCGGCCGCCCGCCCAGGAGCAAGGGGGCGTGCCCCCGCCCCAGACGGCTCCCGTCACGTCGCCCAGCTCGTGGCGGCCGTCGATTCGTGTGAACTCCCGATACGAGTCAAGAGCTCACTGCATGCCCGATTGCCAAGGCCTTTTCCCTGCTCTTCCATCGGCCAGTGGCTCGTATCCCACCCTGCAGGCCTGCTTGGCGATGCGGCAGGCAAGGTAGCTCTTGCCCGTGCTGGCGCAGCCCCCGATCACGACGTTGGCGGCCCCGTCCATGAGCTGGCGGGCCATCGTCTCGCGGGTCAGCACGCCGTCGATGCCGCGGCCGTCGTAGATCATCTCGCCGGGCTCGGCGTCGCGGAGGCGGATCGGGGTGGAGGAGGCGGTAGGCCTCCTCGTCGGAGCTGTCTGCGCCGCCTGCCCATGCGATGTGCCGCTCATCGGCTATCGGACACACCTCGCGGGACGACCCCATCGACACGTGGCGCGTCTTGGCCACCCGTCTCCTCGACATGCCCCGCTCGCGGGGCCGCATCGCCAGCTTCGCCCGTATCCTCCTCGCCGTGTCGACCGCCCCTCCCGACTGGACGACATAGCGCGTCCAGCCCACGGGGCGACACGGATGCGGCGGAACGGCCAGGCGCGGAGGTGATGAGGAAAGCGCGAAAGAGGCGTTATGGGAAGCGCGCAATACTCAACCCGGGCGCCACCTGCGCCGTCAGCGGCGCCTCTGCCATGCCCCCATTGCGACCAGCGCCTTTTCCCAGAAACTGACTCATCGCGATCTCGGATTCTAAGGCGATGGCCGCTTCGCTTGCCAGCGGGACTTGCCTGCTTGGGCACTTGCGCCAACACTGATTAATAGCAATGCGATTGTCGTGGTCGCTTTGATGGCCGACTGTCAATCGCAAAGGACAGGCCTGCGGCAGTGCATCGACCCACACGCCAACCGTCATCTTGGAGGCTGACCTGGAAATGGCCTGTCTCGCGCTGTCGGCGGCGCCCCGAAAGTCGGCCATGGCCTCATGGGAGCATGGACGTTACTGGACCCAGGCAGTCCGATTGCACCGCCCCGGCAGCGTTATGTCCGGCTTGCCTCCGGGACGCCGAACCTCCGGAGGGAGCTGCCGTGGGTAACGGCGCCGGGCTCGCCTCCCACCTGCAGGGGCTTGGCTTCAACGCTGCCGAGGCTCTCCAGCTCACACGAGACAAGCGTCGCAGGGGGACAGGCAGGAGCGATGCCGCCGACGCCGAGCTCGCGGCACGACGTGCCGCCGCCGGATGTGGAACGTCGACACCCGAGCCCAGGGATGGCTGGGCCGAGGCCGCTCATGCGTGCCGGGGAGACCTCAGCCGCCACTTCGATGAAGGCCACGAACGCGGTAAGGCCCCTGTTCAGCACGGATCCCGAGGCGATAAGGTCGAAACACTCCCGTATGCCGACCCCGTCGATGATGGTGACGCTCTCGCATAAGGGGAAGAACTGCGGCGGCATCGTCTGCGATTCGCCCATGGCCTGCCTGCGGGCGCCGGCCAAGACGCGGAGAGAGCAGACGGCCCGGATCCGCGAGCCTGAGGAGCGCGTCGCCTCCCCGGTCAGGGAGAGCGCCCCCGCCCTGCTCGATATCGGCGGCTGCGGGCCCCTGGCCGCCACGGAGCCCGCCGTCGCGGCCGGTGACAATCCGACCCGCATGACATTGGCCACCGCACACATGACATGTTTCAAGGTATTGCCAGGTATCAAGCACATGCATGTCCCACTTGCCAGAAGGCGACAAACCTCCGCTTGAACCGTGGGGCGCATGGCATTGCGTGCAGCGTGATACTACGGGGAAGGGATTTCTTCTATGTGGGGAGAACACCGCCACAGTGCCGGGGCGCTCCTTTGTGAGGGCCCAGAGAGCGAGTCTCGCGAGACGTCCTACCTCGCGTTCGGGGGAGCCGTTAGCCCATCTTGGCGCAGCTTAGGCTCCTGAGGTGGCTAGCGCCTGGAGAAGCGGCCCTCTCGACTCAGGGCTCCGAGGCTTGTCGCCGCCGTTGCGTTCGTCGTTGCCTTGCTGGCCGAGGGCGCCCTCGTGTGGCGTGTGATCGTGCGGTACAACGGCTCGATTCTCGGCTGAGGCGCTGCACGTTACCTTCATCGATACGGGGAGCGAAGACAAGGGTCCTGCCATGGCATGGCCTTGTCAGCACTCATGCAATCACACCATCGACAAGCGTGACCACCCGGTCACACTTGGATGCCACACGCTCGTCATGGGTTGCGATGACGGCCCCCGCACCGTTGCGACAGGAGCTTCTCAGCAGTCCCATGACGACATCGATCAGCTGGCCATCGAGGGCGGCCGTGGGCTCATCGGCGAGAATCAACCTTGGGTTGTTGACGAAGGCGCGAGCGATGGCGACACGCTGCTGCTGCCCGCCGGACAGTCTCGATGCGCGGCGGAAGGAGGTGGCCTCGTCAAGACCCACCTTCCCCAATGACTGACGGGCTAGGTCGTGCCTTCGTTGCCGTGGTTGGCGTGGCAGGGCATACTCCAAGGGAATCTCCACGTTGGCGATTCCGCTGATGTCGTCAACCACAACGTACTTCTGGTGGATGGTTCCCAAGAGGGAATTGCGCAAGCGTGCGCGGTCCCGCTCGTCATCGGGGACGGCCCTGCCCACGAGGCGGACGGTACCCGTCGTGGGGCGCAGCATGAGTCCCGCAATGGACAGGGCCGTGGACTTCCCTGACCCTGACGGGCCTACGAGCGCCACCATCTCTGACTCATGGACCTCTAAGGTGATTCCGCGCAGCGCCTCCACTGGCTCTGGGTTGCTTCGGAAGGTCTTGGTGACGTCCTCGAGCCTTAGAAGGCAGTTCATCCTGATCACTCCTTTCCCGGGGACACCCTGCGCAAGAAGGTGAGGAGGAGCACCGCATAGGTTGGCGGCAGGCTGACCAGTGCGGCGAGGGCTCCCGCGCTCGCCGGCCCACCAACAAGCATCAGGACAAGGCACATCGGCACAGGGAGCGCCAGCACGATCATCGCGAGAAACGACGCCAGGCGGACGGTGAGTGCCAGTCTCGTGGCTCCGCACATGCGTCTGATGGTGAACCCCCTTCTCTCCCGCTCTAGGATCTCCCGTGTGGTGGCCCCAAACGAGAGAAGCTCGAGGAGGAGAAATGCCGCCATCGAGATGACATACAGGCTCGCGCGCACCATCAACGAGGCAAACCTCTGAGGCTGTTCGATGGCAATGCGCTGTGGCACGAGGTAGAGTCCGCCCTTTGCCGCCTCCGCGATGTACTCTGCGATGAAGTCGTCTGACGCATCGAGAAACACTGCACGCAGCACGAGCTCCTCTTTGGCGTATACGTCAAGTTCCGAGAACTCCTCGGGCGTCACCTGCAGAACCTGATGGTCATCGAGCTCGATGCCGGCTGCGGACGGATCGAACCACACCGCGCCGCGGCGCAGCTTGCCCACGATGGGGATCTGCTTGCTCCCCAACCTCACCGATGAGGTCGGCGTGACGTCGGCCCCAACAAAGGCACCAGGGGCAGTGGGAGCCAGGCCGAGGTCCGGAAAGAGGCCGCCTACTCTCCCCCCGGCAACCAGGATGGTCGGTGCGACGAAGTCCTCGGGACTGTCCAGCCCCAGATTATAGAGTACCGAGGAGTACGCCTTGCCCTTCTCTATCTTCTCGGACAGCATGCCGAGGAGGCGTGGGCTCGTCATGCTCACCGATTCTATGGGGTAGAAGGGGGCGAAGGCGACGGCCCTCTCCCTCCTGATGGCCTCCCCGCCCCGGAGCACTTCCACCTGGGTGATGACATCCCCCAAGACAAGGGACATCGCGAGGCAGACGAGTGAGAATATCAGGGTTGTTCCTACCAGCTCGCGCCAGCGGCGCAATGCCAGGGATACCCCGCCTATGACTTCGCCAATCATGTGCGGTCCCCGAGCGCGTTTGCTATCGACGAGCGCAAGGCCAGCCAGTTGAGGAACAACAGGGCCGCGGCCGAGAGGCCTGTCGTGAGGCAAAGCCATCCAACGGACCCCTCGGGAGGTGGTGACTGGCTCACCAGTTGCGTGAGCATGCCCGACGCCACCGCCCCCAGCAAGATGCCGACAAGGACGTGTGCGACGCAGCCCGCAAACTCCCTTCTGACCATGGCATGCACGGAACCGCCCACCATATGGACAAGCCTGAAGTCATCGCTCCGATTGCCCAGAGAAGTCCTCCAGTAGACACCGACGGTCAACAGGCCAAAGGCAAGAAGCAGAGAGGCAATCACAAACATCGGGCTGCTTATCAGCTCGAGCCATACTGGACTTGCACGTAAGGAGGCAATCTCCAGGCCAGAGGAGCGCAGGAAGGGGCGCAGCTCCTCGATGAGCCCCTCGGGCATGGACGAGAACGCATACGTGCCGGGGTCGAGGTGGTCTGCTGCCGCCGGCACGCAAACGGCCTGGAGGATTCCATTGCCACACGAGGAGTCAACGGTCCCGACGATGCGGGAGCCGTTTGGGAGGAGCGTGAGCGACGAGCCATCCTCCCACCTGTCCTCCGAGTAGCTGCCCTCGAACAGGATGGCCTTCGGCCTGTCTTCCGGCACCAGCATTCCTCGATATTGTGACAGCCAGGGGACGATGCCGCTGGGGTCCAGCACCTCCAAGATGGGGTGACCGTCACCGTTGCCATCGATGATGACGGCCACCCCATAGCGCGAGAGTATGTCCGCAAACTGCCCTGCAACGTTGTCGGACGCCGAATCCTCGTCCACTTCAGAGCTCCTCACACCCATCATGACAGGGTTGTCGCCAATTCCATGAGCCCTTGCGCTCCTGTCCTGGAGTGTCCATATGACGGACCAGGCCACGAACGAAGCAAGGACGCTCACAAGGAGGCTGGGAATCAGCGTGTTGCGGTGCATGGCTTCCTCTTACCAATAATAGAAGCCATAGTGATACTTCGTAGTGTATTGATCTCCCCAAAGGGGCGAATCCCAGACGCTGTCCGTACGGCTACGAACTTGCGAGTCATAACGTGAGGATGCCTGAGACGTGTGCATCCTTCCCGTATCGAGAGAAGGTCCAGCTTTCCTGGTGAAACGATGGTAGCCTTGCTTTGCATGTCGTCCACCGTCATTATATGAGGCCTGTATCTGAACATACCCGTTCCAGCGGGCTCCAGCAAGGTCTTCCCAGCATTTAGCATAGTTTTGGCCTCCTGCAAGGGCGGGCGCTGATACCATGACGATAGAGAGAGCCAATCCCGCAAGAATGGCGATAATTTTCCTCATCGCTCCTCCTTAACATAGAACATTCGCTGATCGTGTCATCTGCCCTTGTCTTGCTCCTTACATGAAGCCCTGAAGACGTTTGATCATGCTAAGCCGGAGCCATACGCCCATTGTACCCTCCCTTCTTGAATTACCAGCTATACATGGCAATATTCGAACAGAGGACTGTGGCACCATCTTGTGATTTTGAAAAGTAGTACGAATAGTATCCCGGACCAACATTTGTCCAGACGGTCTCGCTATAGCCATTTCTGCGCACCGAAGAAGAGCCCACAAACGAACTATTCCGGTAGAGACTAATTGTAAATGTTCCATTTATAGGACAACTTGCGGTTAGCTTGATGCCGATGTTGTAACCATCAAAGTACCTTGCGCTGAGCCTATAGCTAATTGCAAAAGAAATTGATGTCCCGTCCCAAGATTGTGTAACGAAGGAAGGAGGACTATCCGCAGAACTCAAATGGATGGCGGTTTCGATCGCGCTTTCGTTTTCCATAGCAGAGTCAGCTGTCGATTCCATTGCGCCTACCCTTTGTGAAGTGAGAAGCTCAAATGCGAGGACGGACATAAGTAGTAGGACGAACAGCAGTGGTTTGTTGTGGCTTAGCCTACGAGTTGCCATATGCTTGCCCTCTTCGATGTGAGGAGTGCTTTCGTAGAGGACAATAACAAGGTGAGGTCTTGAAGTCTGTCATCCCAAGGGATGCAATCTGCGTCTAGCCTGTCAAGCCGGCATCATGTTGGAGCAGCTCCCTCAGTTCCCGGACGTTGTGCACGCCAAGCATCTGATAAGTGCGCAACCTATAGGATTTGACCGTTGCCGTCGTCGTCTGACAGGTGGAGCAGATTTCTCGCGTGCTCTGACCTAGGGCGATGCCCAAAGCAACGTTTGCCTGGAGTTCTCCGAGCCCGCGCCCCTCCAGGTATTTCAGGGCTCTTTCGATTTGTCCGTGCGGTGGATGTCTGGGGACACGGGCGGCAAAGACTAGTTCAATGGTGCAGACCAGGCTGATGACGATGGAAGCCAGGCAACCGCATAGGGGGATGTCCGATGGAGGCATGTTGCCTATCTGTACGGAGAAAATGAAACCGAGCCCAACTAGCAGTACCCCATCGACGCCTCTGACAAGAAACGCGTCCATGCCCGCGCACAAGACTTTGGCAGCATGCGTGGTGAGGGGCGAATCCCTCGCCGGCCGCACGACCTCCATCCCAAGGGCAGTGAGACACAGACATGGGCAAGGTATCGTCCAGAACAGATACTCTGGCGACTGAATCCATGACAGATAGACGGTGATTGGAAGCGAAAGTGCACAGAGGGGGAGGACCGCAGAGGCAAACGGCAGACTAGCATCATGTGGCGGGTTCGCATCTCTTTGGGGCCTGGTGCCGAGAGTGCATCCTGAGACAAGTCTCACGACGGATATCACGACCAAGACGAGTCCTGCCATCCATGCTAGATAACGAGGCATGTCGATGACCGTCGTTCCCCAGATTTCAAGATCGACGGGGGGCCTTAGAAGAATGACCGACAGGAGAGCGAGAACCCATATGATCCTTCGAAGAGTGCTGGTAGGGAAGTCCTCCCTCGACGCCTCATCGGTTTTCTCGGCTGGAGACGGGTGTCTTTCCCCCTGTGCGCCCGCGAGCGATTGGAATTCCCGTTTCCCATCCACGCCAAGCTTTTCATAGCCACGCTTACGGAATGTCGCGACGGTTGATGTAGCGATACCCAGGCGTCCGGCAATCATCCGCGCGGGTTCGTCTGTCAGCGTGTGTGCGAGAACCTCGAACTCCCGATTCGTCAGGGCACCATCGTTATCGATGGTGCGAAGGGTTGCCCTGGCCTTGTCGAAATCATCCGTAGTTGCGCTGCCCATCTCCAGCTCCCCTTTCCGTCTGGCGCGGAATGCAAGATAGGGCAGAGCAGCCAGAACGAGCAAGGAGAGCGGGAGAAGCCATTCAGCAGAGGGTATATAGCTGCAAAAACAGTAGTAGACATCACCTAGGACAAATGACTTGAGCGCAAGAAACGTCAGTTGGCCACAGAGGAGAAGCATGGCCTGAGGGGGGGAGGGCCGCCAGTCTGACGCTGCCCACTGCGAGGTAAGAGCCGCAACCATGCCAAATGTGCCGCACAGGATAAGCGACTCTAGAGCTGAGAAGACACCCATCACTTTCGAAAGCAGGACAGATGCCGCTGGCCACCCCATGCCTATGCAGAACAGCAGTGGTCTGGACGAGCTTGGCGCTCCGCTGTCCTTCGCAGGGGAGGAAAGTGCCCACCCAACAGTAGCGAGGATGAAGCACGAGAACTCAACGAGTGAGAGCGAAGAATTCGCCTTGATGGCAAAGGTCGATTCCAACGGCCCTCTTCCGCGAACGATTGCAATCGTCTCCGCTGCTGCGAGGACGAACATGACGTAGAAGCCCAAAAGAACAACGATACGTCTTGCCCTCTTTAGTCGTGCGGTTCCTTTGGCTGTTGAATGGGCCTCGCATCTGTCCCATAGCACAACACATGCAGCCACGATGCAAAGGGCGAAGACATTGCACTGGCCAGGAATAGCGGGAGCTGAAATGTTTTGTGCGATATAGGGCATGCCGGCCAGTCCCGCAAGCCAGAGGTGCCACTTCCGCTGCGATAGCGCGTGTCTGTCTCTCTGTGACATTGTGGCTCCAACCCCCCCGTGCTCCATTCTCGATTTTCACCGTCGACGCCGATTTTGGTTGACGGGATGCTCATGAACCGACGGGAAAGAGAGGGGCCCTGCAAACCGCCAGACTTGTCCATTAGCGCGACCTTTCTCTTCTGCGCACCTTGAGTGCTCGCAGCGCCCTCCGGGCCCACCCCTCGTCGTGGACCTCGCGGATCGGGATGCCGCGCCTCTCGAGAGCCCGGCGCAGGCGCCTCCTGTCCACCTCCTCTATCTGCGCTAGTCCTATAGGCACCGCAGGGATCACGCGGGCCCGGGCGACGGGCAGGCGCACGCTCGCCACCGTCCTGAATAGCCTTGAGCGCCCGCCCAGGAGCAGGAGGGCGTACGTCTCCCCCCAGATGGCCGCCGTCACGTCGCCCAGCTCGTGGCGGCCGTCGATCGGGGTGAGCTTCCGGTACGAGGCGAGGGAGGCGCTGACGCCCCATTGAGGAGACTGCTTGGGCCCTCCATCGGCTGGGGGCCCGTACCCCATGAGCGTGACGTCGGCGTGGCCGCCGTGGACGGACAGGTGTAGCGTGGGGTCGCCCCCGTGCCACTCGCCGTCGAGGAGATGAATCCAGGACCTCTGGAGACGTACCGCCCCGAGCCAAGTATTATGACTTCCTAACAGTTCGAGCAGCAGAATGATCTCTGCGGGTATGAGCAAGATCACCCAGAAGGAGACAAGCGGGTCCTCTGCGACCAGCACGGGCTCCGCGAGCTTAAGGGCCACCCACGGCACGGAGAGCAAGGCTGACATCCCCATGGGGACCTTCGAGATGGTGAACCGGGCGTAGAACCGCCGGAAGCCCTCGTCGAGGGCGAAGTCGGCCGTGATGGGCTCGCCGCGCATCTAGGTCCCCCTCCCCAGCCTCGACCTGAGCGCCCGCAGCGCCCTGCGCGCCCATCCCTCGTCGTGGACCTCGCGGATTGGGATGCCGCGCTTCTCGAGCATGCGCCGTAGGCGCTTCCTGTCCGTCTCCTCCATCCGTGCGAACCCTATGGGCACCGCGGGGGTGATGCGGGCGCGTAGCCACGTTCGGTCAGTTGTTGCGAACAACCCTGATCGCCCACCCAGGAGTAGTAGCGCGCGTGTTTCTCCCCAGATGGAACCCGTGACCTCGACAAGCTCGTGACGACCGTCGACTGGCGTGAATTTCCGGTATGAGACAAGGGCCCAGGAGATGATTGATTTCCGGGGCCTCTTGCCGATTGGTGGCCCATACTTGACGAGAGAGACGTCGATGTTGTCATCGCTGACCGACACATCAAGTATGGGATTACTCCCGTGCCACTCCCCGTCGAGGAGGTGGAGCCAAAGCCTCTGAAGGCGTACGGCACCAAGCCAGGTGCAAAAGCTTGCCAGCAGCTCAAACAACAGAATAATCTCTGCGGGTATGAGCAGGACCACCCAGAAGGAGACGAGCGGGTCCTCTGCGACCAGCACGGGCTCCGCGAGCTTGAGGGCCACCCACGGCGCGGAGAGCAGCGCGGACACCTCCATGGGGCGCTTAGAGATGGTGAACCTGGCGTAGAACCGCCGGAAGCCCTCGTCGAGGGCGAAGCCGGCCGTGATGGGCTCGCCGCGCATCTAGGTCCCCCTCCCCAGCCTCGACCTGAGCGCCCGCAGCGCCCTGCGCGCCCATCCCTCGTCGTGGACCTCGCGGATTGGGATGCCACGCTTCTCAAGCGTGAGCCGCAGGCGTTTCCTGTCCGCCTCCTGCATCTGCGCAAGTCCAATGGGTAGCGCGGGGGTCACGCGGATCCTTCGGGCATAGCCACCACGGCCCCAGGTAATGGGACATCTTGACCAGCCACCCATAAGAATGAGAGCCATGTCCTTTCCCCAGACGGCTTCCGTCATCTCGTCCAATGGGTATGTGTTTGCCAAGGGGGGATAGTCTTGAAAATAGTATTTCATTGCCTTGATACGCTTTTTATCTATCACACGAGACGTTTGCAAATTTGTAGCATCTCGAAAATGATCTACCACAACCGTTGCATGATTGCCCTCTATGGTCACTTTCACAAATGGGTCACCCAAATAGAGCTCGTCTCCTGACAAACGCATCCATATTTGCTGGCGCGATCTTAGACTCAGCCAGGGGAGAAGCACCATTAGCAACTCGAAAGCAAAATATAACGTGAATAAAATTGAAAGGGGAAAAAGGCATGAGAGCGATATCGCTTCTTCAGACAGATGAAGGAGTTCATAGACGATCAAAAGAACCCCGCATGAAAGGCATGTCCCCAGAACGATCATGACCTTCTTTGAGATACTAAATCTCGTATAGAATTGTTGGAAGCTGCTATCGAAAGCAAATTGGGATCTAATGAGGGTATGCATATGCATGCCGCCCTTTTGGCTGATCATATTTGCCCGTCACCCAATCCCTCACAGGACTGCTTGTTACTTTATGTACAGCGTTGCTCCCTCCGAGCGACATTGCAGTACCATAAATGAGGCCAGCACTGGCACCGATAAGGGTTCCTATCCCCGGTGCGAGACAAGTTCCAGCAATTCCAAGTCCAATTGCAAGACCGACACTCGTCCCATCGACCCCAACCCTCTCGAGGCCCTCTGTTGTGGCCTCTATCCTACGCGAGCGCTCATCCAGCCAGAAGTCATCCTCATACTCGTCTGTAGCGGCGAGAAAGGTGTCACCCGCGACAAAGATGGCTGATATTGCGTACCCTGCTTTTTCAAACCCCTTACCAAGTCCTTTTGAGCATAGCTCGGGTGCCTTATCTGCAAGGTATTCCAATACCCCCTGCTCCCCTCCTACATATGCGCCTGCTGCGGTGAACGCGTTAGACGCATCGCTTCCCTCGTCGTTCTCGTCGTATCCCGCAGCCGACAACAGAGCGTTCCAGCTCACCCCCGTGCCATCCAGAATCTCTCCCAGCTCATCGCTGCACTGGGGCGTAAGGTAGCCGTCCTCGTCCCTCGAGCCGGTCACGAGTCCAGACTGCGCGAGCGCGGCAAGGGCGGCCTTCTGCGCGTCCGGGTCCATCGCCATGATCTCCTCGAGCGCGGCCTCGAGCATCTTCTTTGCGTCCCGGTACTGCTGGGAGTCCTCGGGAAAGGAGCGCATGATGCACATGTCGCGCTGCACCGACTGGGTGTTGACGGTGCCATCCGCGTTCATGGGCTCGCTTGGCCGGGTGTTCTCGGCGGCATGGTTGAGCTCGTCCGTCCACCCATCATCCCAGTCGTGCCAGGAGCTTGTGGCGGGATCGAAGGTGCTTCCCGTCAGCGCGGAGACTCCATGGGTGATGGCATTCCGGTAGCCAGAGAGTTCGTCCCCCTCGTAGACGTGGTTGGTCTCCTCGCAGTACGAGTAGATCTTCGAGAGCATGGCGCCGGCCTTGTCAAGCTTCCCCAGGTTCGTGCCCATGCGCTCGCTGGCATCCTGGAGCTTGGCGGACTGATCGGTGGATGGGTGTTCCGGATCGTAGGCGTCGTTGAAGTCTTCCTCTGCGGCGTCATAGAGCGCTTGGGCCTCACTCTGCATCTGCAGCCACTCCTCCTCGTTGGCTGCCTCGAGGCTGCCGAACCGAGAGTTGAGCGCATTGAATACCGTGCTGTCCCCCATGCTGATGAGCCCGTAGGCATAGATGATTGCCGAGAACAGCTTGTCGTAGGCGCCTACGCGCTCCTTGGCCGCTCCCCAGCCCGAGCCCTGGAGCGATGCGTCCTTGACAAAGTTGCGCGCGGCTTCCTGCAGGCGCTCGCACTCTTCGCTGAGGGACTTCATGCTGCTTGTCTTGTCGTTGATCTGCTTCTGAACGGCTGCTGGTCGTATCTGAATCATACAGGCCTCCCCTGTATCCCCAACCATGCGATTGGCTAGTACGAGCCCGCCTGGCTCTCGTCCCACGAGTCGAAGGTGGCGGCAGCCGAGCGAATCGCCTCGGCATCCGCGTTCGCCGCCTCGACGAGCGACCTCATGGCATCTATGAGGTCCCAGGCGGTGGCGTACACACCACTCTCGGCCAGGGTGTTGTCATCATCGACCCCGGCGAGGTCACTGATCTCAAGCTGCGACTCGAGCGCGCTTGCGTATGACTCGGCAGTGTCGGAGTTGGACGTGGTCGTACCCATGGGACACCTCATGCATTCTCTGGCAGGCACACACGAGGAGGGCGGCAGGGCAACCTTCCCAGCAGCGCCGCCCCCATTGCGTGATGCGGTGGGTGGACCTTTGCCCTATCCTACTACTGAGATACGCAGGTGCTTATGTCTTTTCTCGAACGGGTGCAGCTCTCTCCGTGTGGGTGTCATCTGCTGCGTGTGGGTGTCAATCGATTCATGTGGGTGCGATTCTCCCGGATGCGACCCACAAAACAGCAGGTCGCCGGAGGCTCATCCGGGAGAAAAGCACCCACACGCGGCAAAAGACACCCACACGCAGCGAATCGCACCCACATGCATCCACACGATAGAGGAGGGCGCGGGACGAGTCGCACGAGGCCCATCCCCAGCTACCGCAGGCGGATCCTCTCCACGTGCTGCCAGCAGGCCCTGTGCGCAACCGCCTCCCCTGGGCCGATGGCACCTTTGCTGCCTGGCCTTGCCGGGTCTTATACGGTCAGGCTCATACCGGGGGTTGGGTGCTCGTTTGAGGAGCGGTTTGCCGGACGGACGGATCCTCGGAAGCCGCCTTCCGCTTCCTTTGGCAGTTTGCTGGATGGCTCCCCAAGGTCCTCCCTCCTAGAATGCAGGAGGGAGGACATTCCATGGGAGATGGCGCGTGGAAAACGATGGCGTACCTTCTCGGCCACGATGGGGCGACGGCGCATGCCCTCGCGCAGGCCTTGGGTGTGAGCACGCGCACCGTTCGATCGTATGTGCGGCGTGCCAACGAGCTCTTCTCTCCCGTGGCGCGCATATCCTCCCCACACCATCAGGGGTACCGCGTGCAGGTGTATGACCAGGCTGCCTTTTTCGACCTCATCTCCCAGTATCAGTCCCGGCAGGAGGGGGCATGCCCCAGCTCGCCGCGTGATCGCCAGCGTCTGATCGCCCTGCGTCTCGTGGCTGGTGACGACTGGGTCGCCATCGCGGAACTTGCGCAGGCGACGTGCGTCTCCGTGAGGACCCTATCGGCCGACCTGCATGTCGTGGAGTCCATCCTGCGCTCTTGCCGTCTCGCCCTGGACCGCTCGCATGGGACCGTCCGCGCCGTGGGTGGCGAGTTCGACCGGCGCCTCTGCCTGGCCGCCCTGGCGGAAAAGGGGACCCCTGAGGGCATGCTGGACGATGACCCGCTGCGTAGGGTCTGTTGCGCCATGGGGAGCTCCCTGTCGCCTATCCGCCCCAGCGGCGATGCGACATCCTTTGCCACGGACACCCTGATCAAGCTCGTCTCCACAGAGCTGGCCAACGATGGCATCATGGCAAGCGCCCTTTCCCTTCGCGCCCTGGCCGTCCACGTGGGCATTGCGGTCCTGAGAGTGCGCGCGGGCCATGCCATCCCGCCCATGCTGAGCTTCCCTGAGCGAAGCTCTGCCATGAAGGAGTACGCCTGTGCAGGTCATATAGCTGCGGCGGTAGGGGAGCGCTATGGCGTGAGGCTCGGTGAGGACGAGGTAGCCTACCTGACCATACACCTCGCATCCAAGGAGACCGTTCGCGAGCATGCCACCCAGGATGAGCCAGCCGGCGCGCTCGTCGTCTCCGACGAGGTCTGGCGGATGGTGGCCCGCATGCTCGAGGTGGTGTGGCACAACTATGCGATCGACCTGCGCCAGGACATCGAGCTGAGGATGAACCTTGCCCGCCATGTGGCGCCGCTCATCGTGCGCCTGCGGCACCACATGTCTGCCACGAATCCCCTGATCATCGACATCAAGGACCGCTTCCCGCTTGCCTACCTGATGGCCTTGGATGCCTCCTCGGTGCTGGGGGAGCAGGTGTCCCATGCCCTCACGGATGAGGAGGTGGGCTATCTCGCCCTCGCGTTCGCCCTGGCCCTCGAGCGACGAAAGGCTGGTCGGCCCCAAAAGAACATCCTGCTTGTCTCGGCCTCCGGTGCGACGGGCGCGAGCCTCCTGGAGCAGCAATGCCGCTCGGCCTTCTCCCCTTACCTGGGCGAGGTCACGAGCTGTGACCTGATGCAGCTCGGCGATATCGATCTGTCGGACGTCGACTACGTCTTCACGACGGTGCCCCTTGGCCGCAGGCTTCCCGTCCCCGTATGCCACGTAGGGGTGTCGCTCACGCAGGACGTCGTCGCGCGGGTGCGCGCCGACCTGGAGTCCGCAGGTGGAGGCAGGGATGCGCCAGACATCTATGCACCATCGATACTGGACGGAGGGCTCTTCCTCCCTCACCTGGGGGTGCACGACAAACGTGGGGCACTCGATGCGCTCTGTGCCCACCTGCGGCATCACGAGGGACTGGATGAGCGTTTCGATTCCCTCGTCGAGAGGCGTGAGGAGGTCGCGCGCACCACCTTTGGCAGCGGCGTCGCCTTCCCCCATCCCATCACGCCCATAGGCAGCCGCACGGTTGTCTGCGTCGGGCTGCCCGATGAGCCGATCGACTGGAGTGGGGAGGAGGTGCGCGCCATCTTTCTGATCTCTCCGGCATCGACGCCGCCGGGCCCGGGGGACGATGGCGCCCGCAGGGCCCTCGTCCGCCTCATCTCGGACCGCCAGGCGATGAACGAGCTGCTGCGTCATCGGGACTACGGGACCTTGGTGCGGCTGTTCGCAGAGCATATCGAGTAAGGACGACGGCGAGGGCCGAACGAGGGGTCTCGCGCACGAGGAGAGGAGAGTGGCCATGCAGGATGACGAGTCGGTGGCAATGGGGCTGATCGTGCATGGGGGCAATGCGCGCAGCGATGCGCTCCAGGCGATCTCCAAGGCACGGGCGGGGGACTTCGAGGCGGCCGACGCCTTGCTTGCCCATGGCGCACGGGAGCTTGCCGTGGCCCACGACATCCAGACCGACCAGCTCTCCGCCGAGGCGCGCGAGCCCGGAGCGACAGAGATGACACTCCTGATGGCCCATGCGCAGGACCACCTCATGAATGCCATGACGGTCCATGACCTGGCGACCCAGATGGTGGAGCTGTGCCGCCAGCTGGTCGGCGGACAGACGCAAGGAAAGGGGAGACGATGAGGAAGGTCTATCTGTTCTGTAGCGCGGGCATGTCCACGAGCATGCTGGCCCAGAGGATGCAGGCGGTTGCCGACGAACACGAGATCCCCATCAGGGTCGACGCGTTCTCGGTCAAGCAGGTCGATGACATCTGTGCAAGCGATCACCCCGACGTCATGCTGATAGGGCCCCAGGCGCGCTTCATGTACGACTCCATCCACGAGCGCCACCCCGACATCCCCTGCGCCGCGATCGACCAGGACGACTACGGGAGCCTCAACGGGGAGCGTGTCCTTAGGCAGGCGATCTATCTACTCAAGCATGAGGGACAGGGAAGAAAGGCATAGGAGGGAGCATTCACATGAGTTCGCAGACGCACACGGCTTCCGCTGATCCAACGGGAGGATTCCTGGGGCGGATGGAAGGCCTGCTCATGCCCCTTGCGGAGTCCGTCGGCAAGAACAGGTACCTGCTGACCCTCAGGGACTCGTTCTCGATGATCATGCCGCTTCTGATCATCGGGTCCATGTTCACCCTGGTGGCGAGCTTTCCCATCACGGCCTGGACGGACTTCCTGGCCGCCACGACCATCGGGGACTACACGCTCAAGACGCTCATCGCCATTCCCGCCAATGCGACCGTCTCCCTGATGTCCATCTTCATCGCCTACAACATCGGCCTCAACTTCGCGGGCTATCTCGGCCTCAAGGATCGCCCGTCCGCAGGTATCGTCTCCCTGGCGAGCTGGCTCATCCTGATGCCGCAGCTCACCAGCTTCACTCCCGAGGAAGGGGGCGAGACCTTCGAGGTGGCGAGCCTCAACCTCGAATGGCTGGGCGCCAAGGGCGTCTTCATCGGCATCATCGCGGGCTTCCTCTCGGTCGCGCTGTATGCCTGGTGCGTCCGGAAGGACTGGACCATCAAGATGCCCGCGGGCGTGCCACCCGTCGTGGCACGCTCGTTCTCCGCGCTGATACCCATGGCCGTCACCTTTGCCGTCGTGTGGGTCGTGCGCGTGGTGTTCGTCCTCACACCCTGGGGGGACGCGTTCACCTTCGTCTATGCGATCCTGCAGCTGCCCCTGCAGCACGTGGGAGGCACCGTCTGGTCGCAGGCGCTCGTGTACCTGTTCGCCCACTTCCTGTGGTTCTTCGGCATCCATGGGACCAACATCACCGATGCCGTCTACAACCCCGTGCTGATCCCGCTCTCGCTCGAGAACGCGTCGGCCCTCCAGGCCGGGATGGCGCTTCCCAACGTGATCAACCAGCAGTTCGAGCAGCTCTTCGCCACCTATGGCGGTGCTGGCTCGACGCTGTCTCTGCTGATCGCCGCCCTCATCATATGCCGCTCCAAGCGCATCCACTCCCTCGCGAAGATGTCGCTCCTGCCGGGCATCTTCGAGATCAACGAGCCGGTCATCTTCGGCCTGCCCATCGTCATGAATCCCGTCATGGCCATTCCGTTCCTGCTGGTGCCGATGGTCAACATCTTCGCGACCTACGCCGTGATGGCCGCGGGCCTCGTCCCCATCTGCAACGGGACGCTGCTGCCCTGGACGGTGCCGCCCATCGTCTCGGGCTTCCTCTGCAGCGGGTGGCAGGGGGCCCTCTGGCAGGCGCTGATGGTGGCCGTGGGGGTGCTCATCTACCTGCCCTTCATCGGTGCGCTGGACAGGATGTACCTGAAGGAGGAGGCCGAGGCCGCCAAGGTGGCGTCCCCGCCTGCGCAGGGTGTGGGTGGCTCGCCGGTGGAGGCACACGCCTCGCGCGAGGCCTCTGACATCGATATCGACTCGATCGACCTCGATGCCGCCGACCTCAAGGACCTGTAGGCAACCCGTTGGCGGGCACGAGCGAGGATGAGAGGCCCCGCCCGCACCCGCCTCATGCAGAGGAGGGAGAGGGCTCATGCACCACTTGGGCATCTCCGTGTATCCCGACAAGTCGATCCCGGAGCGGGACGAGTCCTACCTTGCCGTGGCGGAGCGGCAGGGCTTCGACCGGCTCTTCACGAACCTCCTGGGGGTCGCCGAGTCCCCCCAGGAGACGGTTGAGACCTTCACGGCGTTCATGCGCCAGGCCCATGGGCATGGCTTTCGGGTGGCCGTCGACACCAATCCCAGCGTGCTCGCTCAGCTCGGTGCGACGCCCGATGACCTGTCCGTCTTCCATGAGATGGGCATTGATACGCTGCGGCTCGACTGGTCGCTGGGCCCCGAGGGGGACATAGCGGCCACGCGCAACCCCTACGGCATCTCCATCCAGTTCAACGCGAGCTCCATGCTCGCCCTGGACAACCTGATCGCACGTGGCGCGGATCCGCTCAACATGGACGTGTGCCACAACTTCTTCCCAGAGCGCTACACGGGCCTCTCGGAGGAACGCTTCGGAGAGCTCTCGCGACGTTGGAGGAACATGGGCCTGCGTATCTCGGCATTCGTCTCGAGTGGGGAACCTGACGCCTTCGGCCCCTGGGAGGTGTCCTGTGGGCTGCCGACCCTGGAGGATGACCGCGAGCGTCCCATAGACCTGCAGCTTCGGCATCTGCTGGCGACTGGCTTGGTGGACGATGTGCTCGTAGGCAACTGCTACGCATCGGAAGGCGAGCTCGCTGCGATGGCAGGGGTCGACCGCACCCAGGTGACCCTGCGGGTGGACGTCGCGCCCGACGCGACTGCCGACGAGAGGGAGGTCATCTGGGGGTATAGGCACGAGACCCGCACGGACGCATCGGCCTACTTGCTTCGCTCCTCACGCCAGCGGGAGCGCTACCGCGACCATCCCCTGCCTGCGCGTGCGGTGTCGGACGGCCTGTTCCACCGGGGGGATGTGCTCGTGGTGAACGACAACCTTGCGCACTACCGCGGGGAGCTTGAGGTGGCTCTGCGCGACATGCCCGACGACGGCACGCGCAACCTCGTGGGATGGGTGCCCCCGAGCGAGCGCTTCCTGCTCGACTACATACGTCCCGGCCATCCCTTCGCCTTTCTGCGGCTCCGGAGCTAGACGGGCGACGGCGGCTAGACGGGCGACGGAGGCCCTGGACTCGGTGTGGCTCGGGGCCACTGTGCCGCTCCCATCACGTGATGCGGTGGGTGGGCCTTCTCTTTTATCCTACCGCTAAGATACACAGATGCTTATGTCTTTTTGCGAACGGATGCGACCTGGTCCGTGTGGGTGCGATTCGCTGCGTGTGGGTGTCAATCGATCCGTGTGGGTGCGATTCTCCCGTAGACGGCCCACAAAACGGCAGGTCGCCGGAGGCCCGTCCGGGAGAATCGCACCCACACGCGGCAAAAGACACCCATATGGGTGGGAAGGGCGTCCACAGGGGAGAAGAGGGGCAGTGCGTGGCAATCACCCGAGCCAAAAGAGAGGGGCGCCGCACCAGCGACGCCCCTCCGACTCGGCCTCTGTATGGTTATCTACTTTTTGGCCTTGCCCTGGTTGGCGACGGCCTCGATCTTCTTGGCGATGGTCTCAGGATCGCCGATGTAGTGCTTGTCGACGACGTTCCAGCCCTTGTCGAAGGTATAGGACAGGGGTACGCCGGTGGGGATGTTCACCTTGAGGATCTCGTCGGGCGTGAGGTGCTCGAACTGCATGTAGAGGGCGCGCAGGCTGTTGCCGTGTGCGGCGATGAGTACCCGCTTGCCCGCCTCGAGCTGGGGCTTGATCTCCTGCTCGAAGTACGGCCAGGCGCGCTTGATGGTGTCGTCGAGGCACTCGCAGTAGGGGAGGTCCTCCTGCGGCACATCGCGGAACATGGCCTGGACGTGCGGATCGCGCTCGTCGCCGGGCGTGAGCGCGGGCGGGCGGACGTCGAAGGAGCGGCGCCAGATGAGCACCTGGTCCTCACCATGCTCGGCGGCGGCATCGGCCTTGTTGAGGCCCTGGAGGGCACCATAGTGACGCTCGTTGAGGCGCCAGGTCTTGTGGACGGGGAGCCATGCGCGGTCGAGCTCGTCGAGTACGATGTTCAGCGTGTGAATGGCGCGCTTGAGCAGGGAGGTGTAGCACACGTCGAAGTCAAAGCCAGCCTCGCGCAGCGCCTTGCCGCCAGCTGTGGCTTCCTTGCGGCCCGTGTCGGTGAGGTCGACGTCGGTCCAACCGGTGAAGAGGTTCTTGAGGTTCCACTCGCTCTCGCCATGGCGCACGATCACCAGGTGCATACGTCCGTCATTCTCAGCCATTGTGGCTCCTTTCGTCGAGGACTGACTCCTTGGGTCCTGCGCTGTGCAAGGACACCATTGCCATCTCTATTACAGCACCTTTTTCGTCGCCTGTGGGTGAGATACTGTAAACCAGTACCCCAGTACCGGGAGCGCCGGCCATGGGGGCTTGGGAGGAGGAACGCACCATGGGGGAGTCCCACCAACGTCTGACCTATCGCGACTATGCCCGCCTTGCCCGGCTTGACGGGCGCGCGCTGGCTGCCCAGTGCTCCGTGGAGACCTTCCACGCCTCCGGCCCCGGCGGTCAGGGCGTCAATACGGCAGACTCCGCCGTGCGCATGCGGCACGTGCCTACGGGCATCGTGGTGGTGAGCCGCGAGCAGCGCTCCCAGCTGCAGAACCGCCAGTCGTGCCTGCGCAAGATCCACGCGGAGCTCAAGCGCCGCGCGCGGCCGCCCACGGTGCGCCGCACGACCAAGCCCACACGCGCGTCGGTACGCCGCCGCCTGGAGGGGAAGCATGCGCGTGCGAGTGTCAAGCGTCTGCGAAAAAGGCCGGGCATGGACGAATGAGCGCATCGTCTACTGGGATCTACCTTCTGCGCCATGTTATCATCCTCAAGGGCTTCCTTGGGGGCTTGGTTCGAGTTCGCAGGGGGCATGGACGCCTGCGGGCTCCTTCGTGCCGGGCTCCCGACAGAGGGACACCTTCGACGTCCGCCGAGCTGCTGTCTAGGGGTGATGTGGGGTGAGCACGTTGTGTCGTTTTGCACAGGGTCGGGCGGCCCTACCCCAATGGGTCCCTGCCCAGTGGGCTATCCTTACGCACGCACGGGTCTAGTGGGGGGATTCATGGCGCAGCTACGAGATACGGGGTTAGCGGAAGAAGAGGCCTTGTCGGCAGACCCAGCAACGCATGCGAACGAGCTGCTCGCACGAGTCAGGGCCACGGCAGAGGCCACCCCGAATGCGACGGCCTATCGTGCCGCGTGTCGCCCAGAGGTGACGTATGGCCAGCTGTGGGCAGACGCCTGCAAGGTTGCCCGTGCACTCCGGGAGCGTACGGATGGCCGTGCGCCCGTGATCGTGTACTGCGACAAGTCCGCCCTCGCGGTGGCCAGCTTCCTGGGCTGCCTGCTCTCGGGCCATGCCTTCGTGCCCGTCGACTGCGAGCTGCCCACGATGCGCGTGCACGACATCGCCTCGCAGATCGAGCGGCCCACGCTCCTCGCATGCGTCGATGTTCCCTCCAAACTCTCCGCCGAGCTCTCTGGGAGCACCTTGATCGATGCCCGTGCGGCGGCCCATGCCCCCCGGGAGGCTCCCGTCCCGTCCGAGGGCAGGTGGGTGCGTGGCGAGGATACCAACTACATCATCTTTACCTCTGGCTCGACGGGCCGCCCCAAGGGCATCGAGGTCTCTGCTGCCAATGTCCAGCACTTCATGCACTGGCTGCGCACGTTTCCGGTGGTGCGCGATGGCCACCGTATCTTTCTGGACCAGGCGCACTACTCCTTTGACCTCTCGGAGTACGAGCTGGTCGGAGCCCTTTCCACGGGTGGCTGCCTGCATGCCGTCTCCGACCACATGTCCGGCGACTACCGTGCCCTCTTTGCGGACCTTGCCGCCTCGGACGTGGAGGTGTGGGTGTCCACGCCCTCGTTCGCGGACTTCTGTCTGGTGGACAGGACCTTTGACGAACACCTTCTGCCCAAGCTCAGGCTCTTCCTCTTCTGTGGGGAGGAGCTCCGCCATGCGACGGCGGCCAAGCTGCGCCAGCGCTTTCCGCACGCCATTGTTGCCAACACCTACGGCCCCACGGAATCCACCGTGGCCGTCACCTATGCGGAGATCGATGATGTGGCGCTCATGGGTGCGGAATCCCTTCCCGTGGGTCGTGCGCGCGAAGGCACGGAGCTGCGCATCCTCGACCAGGCGACCGGCGCGCCGCTTGCGCCCGGCGCGACCGGCGAGATCGTGATCATTGGCGACACCGTGGCCAAGGGCTACTATGGCAACCCCGAAAAGACGGCGGAGGTGTTCTTCGATGCCAGGCGCGGGGACGGTACGCCCGTACGCGGCTACCACACGGGTGATGTGGGACACCTGGATGAGGATGGCACGCTCTTCTGCGAGGGGCGCATGGACTCGCTCGTGAAGCTCAATGGCTTCCGCATCGAGCTGGGGGAGATTGAGGGGTGCCTCGAGCAGATGGAGGGTGTGAGCCAGGCCGTGGTCGTTCCCACGCGCCGTTCGGGACGCGTGTATGGTCTGCGCGCCTACGTGGTGCTGGACCAGGGACATCCGTGCCCGAGGGGGAAGGAGGCTGCCCCCATAGCCATCACCGACTTCGCGCGCGCCGTCAAGCGGTACCTGGGCCAGCACCTGCCAGGTTACATGGTTCCCCGTACCGTTCGTGTGCTCGACCAGCTGCCGCTCACTGCCAACGGCAAGGTGGATCGCGCGGCCCTTGCGGCACGCAAGGGGTAGCCATGGTTCTCTTTGGTGTACCTAGCTTCTTCGCCATCCTGGTCGTCGTCGTGCTCGTCGCGGCGGTGTTGGGCCTCACGGGGCGTCCGCTCGCCCCTTGGGGCATGGCTTCCTCCCTTGTGCTGCTCGTCCTGCTGCTGTGGGGCCATCCCGACCAGGCAGTGGCGTTGGCCGTCTTTCTCATGCTCTCTCTTGGCATGACGCGCTGGCTCATGGCGCGTCCGCAGTCGCAGCCGCGCTTCTATGCGTCCGTGGCACTCGCCTGCGCCCCGCTCGTGACCTACAAGCTCACGGTGTCCCTTACGCCCGCCGGGCTCATGGGCTTCGTGGGCATCAGCTATGCCACGTTCAAGTCGATCCAGATTCTCATGGAGACGCACGACGGCCTTGTCACGTCGGATGACCTCTCCCTTGCCGACCAGCTCTACTTCCTGCTCAACTTCTTCGAGCTTGATTCCGGCCCCATCGACCGCAGCCGTCGCTTCGTGGCCGATGCCCACCGACGCATTCCACGCGACGAGTATGCGGGCATGCTGGCTCGCGGCATCCTGCTCGTCCTGGGTGGCATCGCCTACAAGATGGTGATCGCCGCCTATGTGCACCGCGGCTATGCACTCGTGCCCTGGGGGACGGGCCCTGTATGGCAGGAGCTCTGGCAGCAGGTCGTCATCTGCTACCAGTACGGCCTCTACCTCTTCTTCGACTTTGCAGGCTACACCATGATGGCCATGGGTGTGGGCTACTGCCTGGGCATACGCGTGCCACGCAACTTCCGTGCGCCCTTCCTCGCGAGCGACCCCATGGACTTCTGGAACCGCTGGCACATCACGCTCTCCACCTGGCTGCGCGACTTCGTGTTCATGCGTATCACGCGCGTGCTCATGAGGCATCGTGTGTTCAAGGGCACGAAGGGGCGCCTGCGTACGGCGCAGGTGGGACTCATCGTCAACATGTTGCTCATGGGGTTCTGGCATGGCGTCACGATCGACTACATCGGCTACGGCCTCTACCATGGCGTGCTCATGGCCGTCACCGAGGCCTATCATAGGAGTGCGTTCTTCAAGGCGCATCGGGACGCCGTCTGGCTTACCATGCTGTCATGGTTCGTGACCATGCAGCTGGTGTTCATGGGCTTTGCGCTGTTCTCGGGACAGGTTTCGTTTCTGGTGGGAGGGGCACTCAATGGTTGAGAGGATTTCCGCAGGTGAGCTTGAGGCTCGTATGCTCGACCTCATGGAGGAGGTCTGCGAAGACGCTGCCGTGCGCGACCATCGTGACGACGACCTCTTTGAGAGTGGCATGCTCGACTCCATGGCTGCCGTGGAGCTGCTTGTGGGCATCGAGGACGAGTTTGGCGTCTCCATCGCTCCCACGGAGCTCCCACGCGAGGAGATGAACACAGTCAACAAGATCATCGCCCAGGTAGCAAGCAGGTTGTAGCATGCGAGGGCGTCTGCGCATGCAGCTGGGCGACATGGGCCCTGGCAAGCACCTGCTTGTGGGCGTGTGCGGAGGACTTGTCGTTGCCGCCGTGGCGCTTGCCGTGATGATCGCGGCGCTGCCCGCCATGGGTCCCGCTCCGAGCTGGCGCTTCTATGACTATGTCTATGCCAGTGGCAAGTCCGAGAGCAGCTCGTTCGTCACGAGCAACATGGCCCCCGGCAGCCACCTCGTCTTCGGCTCCTCGGAGCTCTACATCTCCAAGGACACCGTGCCCACCTGCCCGCAGGCGGTGTTCGGGGAGGGTTGTGCAGACATGGGCATGACCTATGTGGGCGAGGCGTTCGACCAGAGCCTGTGGCAGGCCATCGCCGCCGGTGCCTATGCCAACAAGGTGCAGGACAAGAAGGTCATGATCATCGTCTCTCCCCAGTGGTTCTTCCGTGGGTCGGGACAGGAGGGCAAGTTCCCCTCTAAGTTCAGCTATTCGCTCTACCAGGAGTTCTGTGACAATCCCACCATCTCTGACGGAACGAAGGACTACGTGCGGCAGCGCGTGCTCGAGCTGGGTGTGGATGCAGGACAGGTGGCTGCCGCCAACAGGGACACGCCCGCCGATGCGCTCAATGGCCTCCTCTACTATCAGGCCGACCAGCTCTCCTTGCGCGGCAAGCTCGCGAACGTCATCGGCCTGGGCACAGGCAAGAATGCGGACCAACTGGCGGGAAGGGACAACGGCGAGCCTGACTGGCCGACGCTCCTTGCCAAGGGAAGGTCAGAGGGTGCTCAGATGTCCACGACCAATGCGTATGGCATCAATGACTCGTTCTGGCGTCGCAACGCCAACTATGATGCCGAATGGCACCAGACGTTTGACGAGGCGAGCGGCGAATACGACGATCTTGCCTGCTTCCTGCAGGTGTGCCATGAGAGCGGGCTCGATCCGCTCGTGTGCATCGTGCCGCTGCACGGAACGTGGTATGACCATGCGGGTGTGGGCAAGGATGTGCGCCAGTACTACTACCAGCGTATACGCGAGGTCTGCAACGATGCGGGCGTCTCGTACGCGGACTTCTCCAGCTGCGAGTATGAGCCGTACTTCCTCTGTGACACCGTGCATCCCGGTTGGGTGGGCTGGGTACGCATCGAGGAGGCCTTCTATGACTTCATGAAGGGCCGGGACGACGCCTTCCTGGGCGGCGGTGACCGGGGCGTGCCGGCGGGGCTCTCCTCGCCCGACGCGACGCAGCCCGCAGGCGAGGGGACGTCCTCGTGAGCGGGATCGCCGCGCCGCTGCGGCTCCTCCGAAAGCGGCATCCCCTGTCCGGTGGCAGGGAGCTGGCGCTGGCGTGGTCGGAACGCCACCCCCTGCAGCTGGCTGTGGCCGCTGGCGCACTCACTGTGGCCCTCGTGCTGATGATCGCATGGTTCCTGCTGTTCTCGGGGCTCAACGGCCCGGTGCAGTTCGTCTACGCGGCGTTCTGACGGGGCACGGGAGGCGGGTGCGGCCGTCTCGCCCCCCGTGACCGGTGCCTCCCCCATTTCCTCCCTCGCCATGCCCGCGGAGTTGGCCCATAATGAGGGGAGGGGAAATGACGCGGTGCCTGTTGGCCCGTGCAAGTGAGAGGACATGCGCCATGCCTGGCACCATGCGGGGGGTCTACACCAACCTTACGAAAATCCGTCGCGATGTGTTCCGCGAGGTATCGAAGGTCTGCTACCAGGCGGGCGAGGACTCGTCCATGACCAATGCCGACATCGACGATGCCTTCGACGAGCTGCCCTTCAAGATCCTTCCTGGCGACGTCGCCACCTACCGCGAGAGCGTCTTCCTGGAGCGTGCCATCATCGGCGAGCGCATTCGCCTGGCCATGGGCCTGCCGCTGCAGGGCGTGGATCGGCCGCAGCGCATCTCGGACGGCTTCAACAACGCGCAGATCGACAACATGTCGTACTACGAGCCACCGCTCATCAACATCATCAAGTTCGCCTGCAATGCCTGCCAGGACAACGTGTACGAGGTCACCAACATGTGCCAGGGCTGTCTCGCGCACCCCTGCCGCGAGGTGTGTCCCAAGCAGGCCATCTCGTTTGTGGACAAACGGGCCCACATAGACCAGGACGCCTGCGTCCACTGTGGCATGTGCGAGCGCACCTGCCCGTATGAGGCCATCCACCATCACGTGCGGCCCTGTGCCGCGGCCTGTGGCATGGGCGCCATCGGCTCCGACGAGCATGGCCGTGCCGACATCGACTACGAGAAGTGCGTGAGCTGTGGTATGTGCCTCGTGAACTGCCCGTTTGGCGCCATTGCCGACAAGAGCCAGATTGCGCAGGTCATCTGGTCCATCCAGCATGGCGAGGAGGTCATCGCCGCCGTGGCGCCGTCGTTCGTGGGGCAGTTTGGCGGCAAGGGCAACGTGGGCAAGTTGCGCGAGGCCTTCAAGCAGCTGGGCTTCTCCGGCGTGGAGGAGGTGGCCCTCGGCGCGGATCTCTGCACCGTGCAGGAGGCCGAGGACTTCCTGGATGAGGTGCCCGACAAGCTTCCCTTCATGGGAACGAGCTGCTGCCCGGCCTGGTCCGTCATGGCCAAGCGGGAGTTCCCCGAGTACGCGGACACCGTCTCCATGGCCCTCACGCCCATGACCCTCACGGCGCGTATGATTCGCACGCAGCACCCCCATGCCAAGATCGTGTTCGTGGGACCCTGCTCGGCCAAGAAGCTCGAGGCCATGCGCAAGAGCGTGCGCTCCGAGGTGGACTTCGTGCTCACCTTCGAGGAGATGGCCGGCATGATGGATGCGCGGGAGATCGACTACCTCGCCCTCGAGGATGACAACAAGAGCGACTTTGACGTCGCGAGTCGTGATGGCCGCGACTTCGCCGTCGCTGGTGGCGTCGCCAACGCCGTGGTCAATGCCATTCACCGTCGCTACCCCGAGCGTGAGGTCAACATCGTCGGCGCGGAGGGGCTCGAGGACTGTCGCAAGATGATGAGGGCTGCGGTCAAGGGCAAGTATCCAGGCTATCTGATGGAGGGCATGGCGTGTCCTGGCGGCTGTGTGGCTGGTGCCGGCACGCTCGTGTCGGTTGCCAAGTCAACGGGCGCGGTGCACCGCTATGCCAAGCGCTCGCCACGCCAGAACTCGACGGAGAACTCCTATCGCATGCTCATTCCCATGCTGGAGCAGGGCTTTACCAAGGACGACGAGGACACCGAGGTGTCCGAGAGCCGCGAGGCACAGGTGCCCAAGGCATAGGGGACGCCCGTCGTGTGACATACGAACGGCGGGACGTCCGGGGGCGTCCCGCCTGCTCCACTACGTTGCGATTGGGCCCTATGACTCCTTGGCGCCCTTGATTGATTCGTAGAACCTTGCGTGGGAGAACACGTCCTTGATGGTCTGGCCATTCACGAAGGGCAACGCAAGGAACTCGTCTACGGTGTTGACGAGGTCGCTGCAGTCCACGAAGTGGTTCTTGGAGTTGCGCAGGCTGGTGTCCTGTGCGCGCCATGCCTCGTAGTTGGCATCCGTGAGGTAGTAGACATCGCTGTCCACCTGCATGTACACGGAGTGATGGGCGTGCAGGTAGTCGGCCAGATCATCGTAATCGATGTCGAGTGCCTCAGCGGCTTTCTTTCCCATAGCGTGTCCTTTCTCCCAAGGGACTACCTGGATAGATGTGAGGGGAGGAGCCTTTGTGGAGCGAACCCTCGCCTTGAGAGGATTCTACTCCTCCATCCTGCGCGTCCCAGGGCAGGGGAGCAATGGTCTGGCAAGCGTACCGGAGCTTCGGGCGGACGTCTTGCGGTTGACAGCGGTGGAGCATGGGGTAAGGGCAACGTGCGAACCACAGGGGCCCTGCCCCACCGCCTGCTTGTATGCCAGCCCCCTGCCGTGCCGCTACATGAGGATGGCCTCGGCAAGCTCCTCCGTGGTGTCGGCAATGAGGGTGGCCCCGTGAGCAACCAGGAAGTCGCGGTCGCGGAAGCCCCACGAGACGGCGGCACACGCACATCCCACGTTGGCGGCCGTCTCGAGGTCGACCTCGGAGTCGCCCACATAGATCACGTCATTCACGCCTACGGAGAGCTTCCTCGTCACGGCCAGTACCGTATCCGGTGCCGGCTTGCGTCGGATGCCCGCGCGCTCGCCCACCACCACGTCGAACATGCGGGGAAAGTACCGCTCCACCAGATCCTGTACGGCAAAGTCACCCTTGTTGGAGACCACGCCGCGGCGCACGCCCTCGCCCGCGAGGATCTCGATGAGCTTCACGACCTGGGGGTAGGGGGCCGTGTGGTCGGCGCTGTGGACGGCATAGTGCTCCTTGAACTCGGCGAGCAGCCGTGCCTCCACCTCAGATGAGGTTCCCGCAGGCACGCTCAGGTGCATGAGGGTGCGCATGCCGTTGCCCAAGAACGCCCGCACGTCGTCCCTGCTGCGTTCGGGCATATCGTGCGCACGCAGCGTGTGGTTGACGGAGCCCCAGAGGTCCTCGAGGGTATCGAGTAGGGTACCGTCCAGATCGAAGATGGCTGCCTGGTAGGTCATCATGCCTCCTCTGTGCTGACGCGGGAGATCTGGCTCATGGCGACGCGTGCCGCCTCATCCGGGTCGTCCGTCACGTGAACGAGCTCGATGTCCGCCTGTGAGATGGTCCCGCGCGCGGCCATGGTGCCGTGCATCCACCCCAGGAGACCCCGCCAGTAGTCCCTGCCGAACAGCACGATGGGCATGGGTGCCGTCCTGTGCGTCTGCACGAGTGTAAGCAGCTCGAACGTCTCGTCCATGGTGCCAAAGCCACCGGGGAACACCACGGCGCCCTGCGAGTACTTGACGAACATGGTCTTGCGCACGAAGAAGTAGCGAAAGTTCATGCCCAGGTTGACCCAGCGGTTGACGGCCTCCTCGCAGGGCAGCTCGATGGCGAGTCCCACCGAGGTGCCGCCGCGTTCGGCGGCACCTCGGTTGGCCGCCTCCATGATGCCGGGACCGCCGCCTGTGATGACGGCGATGTCGTTGTCTGCAATGAGATTGGCGCAGCGGCGCGCGGCCCGATAGGTTGGGTCATCCGCCTGGGTCCGCGCCGACCCATAGATGGAGACGGCAGGTCCCAGCTGGGCCAGCGCATCGAATCCGTCCACAAACTCCGACTGTATGCGCAGCACGCGCCATGGATCCTCATGGAGCCACCCCATGTCGTCCCCAGAGCGCAGGATGTTCTGGTGCCCGGCGCCCTCTGGAATCATCTTTCCGCGCATGACCACGGAGCCGCTATGGAACGTTGGGCCTAGCGGCTGCTCGCTTGTGTTGCTGGCTTGCTCGTCCTCGTCACTCATTTCTCGTCCTCCCGTGTGCCGGTGCGGCTCATAGTCTAGAGCCCCTCCCAAAGTGCACACACAACGCATTGTTACACCATCGTGCATACATGCCAACAGGGCAAACGTGACGCGTGGCACATTGCGTGTGCACTTTGTGCGGCGACCCCACATATGGGCTTCCCATTATGTTGCAAATGCGACGTATGGGAGGCCCACGCGCTGGCATGATGGGCAGACCATACGGCGCAAGGGGATGTCGCGCCAGGAGAGGAGCATGATCATGGACCAGAAGATGTTCTGCTACCAGTGTGAGCAGACCGCGCGGGGCGTTGCCTGCACGGGGAACGCCGGCGTCTGCGGCAAGCCCTTTGACGTGGCACTCGACCAGGACGAGCTGACGGGCGCCCTCGTTGGCCTGGCGCGCACCTGCCTTGCCGCAGGCACGCGGAGTTCCCACGCGGACGAGCTCGTGATACGCGGGCTCTTCACCTGCATCACCAACGTCAACTTCTCGCGCGAGGCCGTGCGCGCCCTCACCGACGAGCTCCGTGCCGAGAAGGAACGCCTCGCCGCCCGGGCGGGCATCGACCCCGTCGAGGACCTGCTCCTTGGCCAGGTGTGGGCCGATGACGAGAACACGCGCTCACTCAAGTCGCTCGTCCTCTTTGGCCTGCGGGGCGCGGCGGCCTACGCCTACCACGCCCGCATGCTGGGCAGCGTGAGCGACGAGGCGCAGCAGACCTTCGTGCGGGCCCTTGCGGCGCTCGCCACCGAGAGCGACGGTGCCGCCCTGCTCGACCTCGCCCTCGAGGTGGGCAAGCTCTCCCACGACGTGATGGGCCTGCTCGATGCCGCCAACACCGGGGCCTATGGCAACCCCGAGCCCACGGAGGTCTCGCTCAAGGTCGAGAGGGGCCCCTTCGTCGTCATCTCCGGCCACGACCTGCGCGACCTCAAGCTCCTGCTCGAGCAGACCGAGGGCACGGGCGTGAGCGTCTACACCCATGGCGAGATGCTCCCTGCCAACGCCTACCCCGGGCTCAAGAGGTACCCTCAGCTCAAGGGCAACTTCGGCACCGCCTGGCAGAACCAGCAGAGGGAGTTTGCCAACGTTCCGGCGGCGTTCCTCTTCACCACCAACTGCCTCATGCCGCCCCGTCCCTCCTATGCGGACCGCGTCTTCACCACCGAGGTCGTCTCGTACCCCGAGCTGGTGCACGTCCCCCAGGCAGCCGACGGCACCAAGGACTTCACGCCGGTCATCGAGAAGGCCAGGGAGCTGGGTGGCTACGACCACGACGTACAGCTGACGGGCATCAATGGTGGCACCACCGTCACCACCGGCTTTGCGCATGGCACGGTGCTTTCCATCGCCGACAAGGTCATCGATGCCGTGAGGGCAGGCAAGATCAGGCACTTCTTCCTCGTGGGGGGCTGTGACGGCGCCAAGCCCGGTCGTACCTACTACACCGAGCTCGTGAAGCGGATTCCCGATGACTGCGTCGTGCTCACGCTCGCCTGTGGCAAGTACCGCTTCAACGACCTCGACCTGGGCGATATCGATGGCATCCCCCGCCTGCTCGACGTGGGTCAATGCAACGATGCCTATAGCGCCGTGGAGATCGCCCTCGCCCTGGCCAAGGCCTTTGACTGCAGCGTCAACGAGCTGCCGCTCTCGATCGTGCTCTCATGGTACGAGCAGAAGGCCGTGGCCGACCTGCTGGCCCTGCTGTACCTGGGCATCACGGACATCAAGCTGGGTCCCACGCTGCCTGCGTTCGTGAGTCCGGGCGTGCTTGGCACCCTGGTGGAGAAGTTCGGCCTGGCTCCCATTGCCACGCCGGAGGAGGACCTCGCCCAGATGCTCGCGTAGCAATCGGGTCGAGTAGGCAGACAGGGACAGGCGCCCGGGAGGCGGCCCATTGCGCTCGCGAGGATGGGGCGCCTCCCTCAAATGCGCGCACGCTGCCGTGTCACGAGGCGCGGGGCAGGTGGAGGAGCATCACCGGCGGCAGGCGCCCTCCGGCACCCAGGCGGCGTCCGTTGCCACGATGACGTTGTTGTCCTCACAGGTGGGGCTATCGGGACTGCAGGGAATCACCCATACGTGGGCAAAGGCGGTCTCCAGGTTGTGCATGACCTCGTGCAGCGTGCGCGCGTGTGCACCCTCAAGGGCCCCGATGACATTGGCAAGATAGGCGCCAGATGGGTCGAGGAGCCTGTGTATGAGCGCCGCGGCATCCGGCGTCGCGAGCGTACGCAGTGGCTCCTCTGCCGCGAACACGTCGTTGAGGATGAGGTCCCAGCGTGCGGCTGGATTGTCGGGCGCGCCCAGCTCGAGCACGTCATGCGCATCAGCCACCAGCGTGCGCAGCCGTCCTTGCGCATCGCGACCACCGCACGCCTCGTCGAGCCGGTCGAGCAGGAAGTACCGGTGGGCCACCTCCACGATGGCGGGATCTGCCTCTACGACATCCACCTGCACATCGGGCAGCAGCATGAGCAGGTGCTTGGGATAGGCATAGCCGCCACCCCCCAGCATGAGGACGCGCCGGGGGCACAGGTGCCCAAGCGCCACGTCATAGAGCTGGTGGTAGGGGAAGGCGAGGTCTGCCCACCCCTCGTCCAGGTACGTCGCGCTCTGCCAGCTGCCATCGACCTCCAGGATGCGCACGGGCCGACCCGCCTGGGTGGTGTCCACCACACGAACCCTGCCAAAGAGGGTCCTAGGCAGGCGCAGGATGGTGCGCTGCGGCCTCAGCGATCGTCGGAGCGTCGCGAGGTAGCCCTCCACTGCCGTTCTCATGCCAAAGACGTTCACGCTCCAGCCTCCCTCCGACAAACCGATGACGGGACTCCCGTACAATGGGATACCACCGGGAAGGCGTATGAGGGGAGTCGTACCCATGGCTGGCGGTCTGCATTGCTGCGACTGTGTGTTTGCCACACTGTCAAAAAACGAGGAATCGGGCGCATACCAGTGCGCGTGCGGTAAGGGCTACACCCTTGCCAACCCCCATGTACACACCGACCCCGAGCGCTTCTTTGACGAGGATCCCCGCAAGCTCGTTCCCATGGTCGACCCCTTTGGGAAGGAGTTCCTGCGCACCGAGAACGTCTGCAAGTCGTTCCGGCCTCGTGCGGCGGCCATACACGGCCCCAAGGGCCGACGGGCCAACTGGAACTTCTGGGGCAGGCACAAGCGCATGTAGCGCGCGGGGCCGTTAGCGTGCCGTGGCACCACCGGGGATCTCGCCTGCGCAGTGCGGGCAGCGGGTGGCGCCGACCTTGACCTCCTCCAGGCAGTGGGGGCAGAGGGGAGCTGCGGCCTCCTCTTCCTCCTGCCGCTTGTGCGTGAGCCTGGCGGTGGCCTTCTGCAGCCTGTTGATGGCCTTGACCATCATGAACACGATGAGAGCCACGATCAGGAAGTTGATGATCGCGGAGATGAAGTTGGAGAAGCCGATGGTGTTGTTGCCCACGGTGATGTCCATGCCCGTGGCATCGGTGCCACCACCGGAGAGGATGGCGATGAGCGGTTGGATGATGTCGCTGGTGAGTGAGGTGACGATGGCCGTGAACGCGCCGCCGATGATGATACCGACGGCCATGTCCATGACGTTGCCCCGCATGATGAACTCTTTGAACTCGCTCATGAACCTCTTCATCTGTTCCCCCCTGGTCGTGGTGCAATCGTTTGGCATGATCCTGAGCCGCAACTAGAGGGCATGGTAACAAAAGTCTTGCTAGCGGTGGCGTGGGGTCGTGAGCTCGTCAGTGTCCAGGCAGATGGTCACGGGCCCGTCGTTGACGAGCGAGACTTCCATGTGCGCCCCAAAGGTGCCGCGACCCACCTGCGCCACATCCGCCTCGGCAAGGCTGCAGAAGCGCTCGTAGAGCCTGCTGGCCACCGCGGGTTCGGCGGCACCGGCAAAGCTGGGCCGCCGACCGCGTCGGCAGTCCGCATAGAGCGTGAACTGGCTCACCACCAGCACCTCGCCCGACACGTCGAGGAGCGAGCGGTTCATCCGTCCCGTCTCGTCGGCAAACACCCGCAGGTGGGAGACCTTATCCCAGAGGAGCTGCGCCGTCCTGTCGCTGTCATGGGGCGCCACGCCCAGCAGGATGAGGTAGCCGCTGCCGCAGCGGCCCACCTCCGTGCCATCCACAGAGACGGATGCGCGCCGCACGCGCTGGAGAACCGCTCGCACGATGACCCTACAGCCCGTAGAGGGCCGAGAACTTCTCGGTGAGGTAGGCGGTGTAGTAGCGCGCCGAGAAGGGCTCGCCACAGGCCGCCTCGATGAGCTCGCCCGCGTCCCTGGAGCGCCCGAAGCGCCATATGTGCTGCCTGAGCCAGGCGTGGATGGGGGAGAGATCGCCGCTCGCGAGCACGCCATCCCAGTCCATGCCCTCCGCGATCATCCGATGGCGCAGCTGTGCGCCGATGGCACCACCCAGGGCATACGTGGGGAAGTAGCCAAAGAGGCCATCGGCCCAGTGCGTGTCCTGCAGGGCGCCCTGGGCGTCGCTCGGCACCTTGACGCCCAGGTACTCCCGGTACTTGGCGCTCCACAGCGCGGGGACGTCCCTGGCCGCACACTCGCCCGCAAAGAGCATCTGCTCGATCTCATAGCGGACGAGGATGTGCAGGGGATAGGTGAGCTCGTCCGCCTCGGTGCGGACGGGCGTGCCCTCGGCTCGGTTGACGGCCAGGTAGAACTGGTTGGGCGTCACACGGCCCAACTGCCCCTTGAAGTGGCTGGCCATCACGGCGAGCAGCGGCCCGGCAAAGGCGCGCGAGCGGCCCACGTAGTTCTCGAAGAAGCGGGACTGTCCCTCGTGCATGCCCGATGACGTGCCACCCTTGAGGGACGTGTAGTTGTAGGCGGACTCCACGCCCGTCTCGTAGAGGGCATGGCCCCCCTCGTGCAGCATGGTGAACACGTTGGAGCACACGTCATCCTCGCGCACGTGACAGGCGATGAAGCCGTAGTTGGTGGTGAGGGCATCGCTGTAGGGGTGTTCGGTGGTGGCCAGGAGCATCTTGTTGCCGTCGAGCCCCTCGAGCCTCATGAGGTCGTAGGCGAGTTCCATCTGGCGGCGCTCGTCGAACTTGCCTTCGACGACGGTGCGCGGCGGCTGCCAGCCCTTCTGCCGGATGGCGGAGAGCAGGGGCACCACTGCCTGCTTGACCTCGGCAAAGAAGGCGTCGTAGAAGCCACGGTCGGTGCCATGCTCGAAGTCGTCCAGCCATACGTCGTACGGGACGGAATCGGGTCTGCGAAGCCTGGCGATGGTGGTGGCCTGCGCCACCAGGCGGTCGAGGTAGGGTTCGAAGGACGCCCAGTCGTCATCCGCCTTGGCCTTGCGCCACACGGCGTCCGCCTCGTTGGTGAGGCGTGCGAAGCCACCCTGTACGTCGGCGGGGACGCCCACGAGGCGCGCCCGGTCGCGCTGGATGATGCGTGCCTGTGCCTCCTGCGTCTCGGTGAGGATGTGCCCCATCTTGGAGAGGCGCTCCAGGAGCTCGCCAGTCTCCTTGGAGCAGAGCAGGGCCTGGTCCTCCTCCTCGAGGATGGACAGCGCCTCGCCGCGGTCCGCCGTGGCGTCCGCGGGATCGAGCGAGGGGCCATAGCACGAGATGCCCGTGCTCGCATAGCGATGCGCGTAGCGGTGGCGCTCGAGGTTGTCGAGGGCGTCTATGTCCGCCTTGGGGTTGCCGATGGCGGCCGGGCTCGTTTTGGGCGGCATGCCGTCCGAGGGCGCCGCATGCGCGGCCTGATGGGTGTTGGGTGCGGTGACGCTCTCGTCTGCCATGGGGTTCCCCGTTTCTCTTGCGTTTGACGGTGTTGTGGACATACGCCCCTAGTCTAGTCCGCACGCCAACCAAATGGAGCGGCTATCGACCTGTGAGGCCCATTTGCGTTCCCGAGCGCGATACTGAAAGGGTCTGTGAGCATGAGTGCCCGATGGTATCGGGCGGGGAGAACGGAGGCCAATCATGGCGGAGGAAACCAGGTGCGTGCTAGGCATCGATGTGGGCGGCACATCCATCAAGGCGGGGCTGCTCTCCCTTGATGGCGAGGTCATTGGCAGGACCAGGATCCCCACGGGCGAGCTGACGAGCACGGCGGCATTTGGGGAGGTCACGGAGGGACTGGACCAGCTCGTCGTGTCGGCGGGCCACACGGGGTCCGATGTGGTCGCCATAGGGCTTGACGTGCCTGGCCCCGTGGACGATACGGGCAAGGTGGGCTTCTTCCCCAACGTCGCGCTTGATTCCGAGGGCATGCGCAACGCCCTGCAGGAGGCCTTTCCCGGCTCGCAGCTCGCCTTTGTGAACGACGCCAACGCCGCCGCCCTCGGCGAGCTCTGGAAGGGCACGGCCAAGGGCATCAGCAGCTTTGTGATGATCACGCTCGGCACGGGCGTGGGTGGCGGCGTGGTCATCGGCGGCAGGCTCGTGAGTGGTGCGTTCGGTGCCGGCGGCGAGATAGGCCACATCACCGTCCAGCCCGAGGGCGAG